>NZ_JBVKBV010000007.1:17685-360545 GCF_055635345.1 Streptomyces sp. NPDC111516
AGCGTAGGGGCTGGTTTCTTGTCCGCCGCCTCGCCAATCACTTCCCCCACCCCGCTCAGCCCCACCCCCCCTTCCCCTACCCCAAAAAACCACCGCGCCGTGTCGTATACGTACCGCCCGCGAGTACCGGACCGCGGACGGGTCACTCGGGTGGTGCCCGTCAGCGCTTGACTCGGATCAGCTTCTTGTTGGCGAATTCGTCCATGCCGTACCTGCCGAGCTCACGGCCGATACCGGACTTCTTGATCCCGCCGAAGGGGAGCTCGGCGGAGGTGCCGGGGGCGTCGTTGATGTACACCATTCCGGCTTCGAGGCGGTCGGCCACGCGCAGTGCGTGTTCCTCGTCGTCGCACTGGACGACCGCGCCGAGGCCGTAGGGGCTGTTGTTGGCGAGTGCGATGGCCGCTTCCTCGTCGGCCACCCGGTGGATGAGGGCGACCGGGCCGAAGAGCTCCTCGTGGAAGGCACGCATCCCTTCGGTGACCCCGGTGAGGACCGTCGGCTCGAACCAGGCGCCGGGCCGGTCGATGCGGTGGCCTCCGGTGAGGACCGTGGCGCCGTGTGCCACCGCGTCGTCGACCTGGGCGGCGAGCCCGTCGGCGGCCGCGACGGAGGAGAGCGGGCCGAGGAAGGTGGCCGGGTCGGTGGGATCACCGGGCTCCACCGCCCTTACCGCAGCGGTGAACTGCTCGACGAACGCGTCGTGGTTCTCGTCGAGGACGATGATCCGCTTGGCGGCGTTGCAGGCCTGGCCCGCGTTGCCGAACCGGCCGATGAACGCCTGCTGGACGGCGCGCGTGAGGTCGGCGCCACCGAGCACGAGGAAGGGGTCGGAGCCGCCGAGCTCCAGGACGACCTTCTTCAGGTGCCGGCCGGCGATCTCGGCGACCGCCGCCCCCGCCCGCTCGGAACCGGTGAGCGAGACGCCCTGTAGCCGCGGGTCCGCGATGACATCGGCCACCTGCTCGTTGGTGGCGAAGAGGTTGATGTAGCCGCCCTCGGGAAGACCCGCGTCACGGAAGATCTCCTCCATGGCGAGCGCGGACGCGGGGCACTGCGGGGCGTGCTTGAGCAGGATCGTGTTGCCCAGCATCAGATTGGGCGCCGCGAACCGGGCGACCTGGTAGTAGGGGAAGTTCCACGGCATGATCCCCAGGAGCGGCCCGACCGCTTCCTTGCGGACGACGGCGGTGCCGCCCGACACGACGGCCAGTTCCTCGTCGGCGAGGAACGCGGCGCCGTTGTCGGCGTAGTAGCGATAGATCGACACGACGATGTCGATCTCCATCCGGGCCTGTGCGACCGGCTTGCCCATCTCCTGAGTGATCAGGTCGGCCAACTCGTCCTTGCGTGCGGCGTGCAGATCGGCGACCCGTTGCAGCAGCGCGGCCCGGTCATCGACGGCGCTGCCGCGCCAGCCGGCCTGCGCGGCGGCGGACGCGGCCACGGCATCGGCGATCTGCGCGTCGGTGGCCTGCGGGTATTCGCGGATCGTCGTGCCGGTGGCCGGGTCGACGATGGCGTACTGAGTGGTGGTCATGGTGCGTGCTCCCTTACGGCAGGGGGATGTTCTGGTCGACGACGACATGGATGACGGCGGGCCGGCGTTCGTCGGTGACTGCCTTGAGGGCGCGCTCGACGGCTCCGGCCGCCTGGTCGTCGGCGGTGACGGTCTCGCCGTGGGCACCGAAGGCTCGCGCGTAGGCGGCAAAGTCGGGGTTGGCGAGCTGGGTACCGCTGATCCGGCCGGGGTAGTGGTGCTCCTGGTGCTCGCGGATCGTGCCGTACTGCTGGTTGTCCATCAGGATCACCAGGAAGGCCGCGCCGTGCTGCACCGCCGTGGCGATCTCCTGACCGTTCATCAGGAACTCGCCGTCGCCCGCGACGGCGACGGTCAGGCGGTCCGGGCTCTCCAGTGAGGTGGCGAGGGCGGCCGGGACGCTGTAGCCCATGGAACCGTTGCGCATGCTGAGCTGGCTGGGGAAGACCCGGGTCGGCAGATAGCGCTGGGCCCAGACGCAGTGGTTTCCGGCGCCGAAGGTGTACACGGCGTCGTCGGGGAGCCGTGCGACGAGTTCGGCGACGACGGTCGTCATGTGGGCGGTGCCTGGTGCGGTCGCGGGAAGGCCGGCGCCGGTGCGGACCTCGGCGGGCAGTGCGGCGTGCCGGGCCTGCTCGTCGCGGGCCTCGGCGGTCCACCGCGTCCAGTCTGGGTGTCCCGTCAGGTCGAGGCCGGTCAGGGCCTCGGTGAAGGTGTCGGGGGCTGCGAGTATCTGCCGGGTGAGGCCGCCGCTGCGACCGCGCAGCGTCGCGTCGATGTTGGCGACCACGGTGGTGGACGTCGGGGACTGGCGCAGCGTGTAGCCGTCGCTGGGTACATCGGTCAGCACGCCGCCGACGCAGAGCAGCAGGTCGGCCTCTTCGACGCGGCGGGCCAGCGAGTCGGGTCGCCCGTATCCCAACTGGCCTATGTTGACCGGCGAGTCGAAGGGGACCCGGTCCGAGGCTCGCCAGTCCTGGGCCACCGGGATGTGGTGGCGCTCGGCGAATGCGGTGAGCCGGGCGGCGGCACGGGGGGTCCAGCGGGGGCCGCCGGTGAGGATGAGCGGGCGTTCGGCGTGGAGCAGCAGTTCGCGCAGCGCGTCGAGTTCGGCGGGGGCGACGCCGCCGTCCGTCACGGGGATGACGGGGTGGACCTCCGGGGGCGCGGGGCGGGTGATGATGTCCTCGGGCAGACCGACGACGACGGGTCCGGGACGGCCGGAACGGGCAGCGAAGAACGCCTCGGCGACCATTTCGGAGGCGCGCTCGGGCCGGTCGAGCAGTAGGACGCGCTTGGCCTGCGTGCCGAACCAGGCTCGCGGGTCGAAGTCCTGGAACGCCTCGCGGTCGCGGTGGTCGCTGGGGATGAGGCCGACGAACAGCACGAGCGGTGTGGCGTCCTGCCAGGCGGCGTGGATGGCCACATAGGCGTTGGCGGCACCGGGGCCGCGGGTGACCATGGCGACGCCGGGTTCACCGGTGAGCTTTCCGTGCGCCTCCGCCATATAGGCGGCGCCGCCTTCGTGGCGGCAGACGACGGTGGTGATGTCGGAGTCGTGCAGCCCGTCAAGGAGGTCGAGGTAGCTCTCGCCGGGGACGGCGAACACCCGCTCCACACCGTGCAGGGCGAGGGATTCGACGATGGCGTGACCGGCTGAGCGGGTTCGGGCGGGGGCGGTGCCGGGGTGTGCGGAAGCGACTGACGTTTCGGTCACGGACGGGTCCTTCGGGGAGGTGCGGCGCAGCGGCGGGTACGGATGCGCTCGACGGTCCCGTCAGTATCGGAAGGCGATCACCATGCCGTCCAATACAGAAATGGCAGTTCAACCATAACCATCAGGCATGAAGAGCAGGTGGCATCCACCGCGCGTGCCACCGAGCGACGCGACCGCCCGGCCCCCCAGAACCGGCCCGGGGCCGCAAGCAGACCCTGCGGCGCCCGGCTCCGGCCCGTGCACGTCACGCCGTGGCTCGCAAGCATCCGTACGCGTACGCCGAGCCGTAGTCGTTCTCGGCGCCGTACGCATACGTGGAGCCGCACGCGTACGCGGAGCCCTCAGGGACGTGGGGGCGCCGGGATCACGGCGTCCCCCTGCCCCACCAGAAAGTCCCGCAGCCGCACCGCCGTCGCGCGAATGGTGTCGGCCGCGAAGTGCCCCGGCAGCCAGGCCACATGGAGCGGCACCTGCAGCACCTCCCTGCACCCGGCCCCCTCCGTCGTGATCCACAGCGCGTGCGCCCCGTACCGCGGCAGATCGGTGCTGACCCCGATCCCGTGCCCCGCCACCGCGAGCGCCTCCACGGTCGGGCCGTCCTCGCATTCGATGAGCCGCTCGGGTACGAGATGTGCCGCGCCGAGCGCGTTGTCGAGTACGGCGCGGCTGACGCTGGAGCGCGAGTGGGCGAACAGCCGGTCGCCGCAGATCTCGGCTAGGTCCACCTCGGTGCGGCCTTCCTCGGCCCAGGGGTGGCCCGGTGCGACATGCGCCTTCAGCGCGGTGCCACCGAGATCGACGGTCTCGAAGTCCACGACCATCGGCGTCGGGGACACGATGAAGTCCGCCTCGTCGAGGAGCTCGTCATTGAGCGCGAAGTGACCCGCCTGACGGGTGATCAGCAGCGGATCGTCCGGACCCGTCGTGGCGATGAACGGTGCGAGGAAGCCCCGGATGGTGGCTGCCGTCGCGGCGACCGTCAACTGCGCGACCCGTCCGGAGCGGAGCCCCTCGACCGCGGCCTCCATCTGGCGGGTCTCCGCGATGACACGGCGGGCAAGGGGGACGAAGGCGCGTCCGGAGGCGGTCAGTACCAGCCGGTTGCCACGCGGCTCGAAGAGCGTCATCCGCACCTCGCGCTCCAGCGTCTTGAGCTGACGACTCAGTCCCGGCTGGGCGACATGGAGAGTGGCGGCGGCGGAGGTGATGGTCCCGGCCTCCACGACGGCGAGGAAGTACAGGAGGCGCCGGTAGTTCATCGGCCGATGATAGCTACGACCAAAAGCTTCGAGGCCACCGTGCGCCAGGGCGTCGCCGAGGCCGAGCAGGCCACCGGAGCCGGCCGCCGCATCGGGTGACAGCCGCACCGGGGACGTGACGGCGGCCGGTCAGCACAGTCACGTGCGCCGGCCGCCGCCCACACCCCCGTCGCTCAGCCGCCGCTTGTCATCCCACCGACCGCAGGGCCTCGGCCAGGATCTTCGCGCCCTCCTCCGCCTCCGGGATGGTCAGTGTGAGCGGCGGTGCGATCCTCAGCACGCTGGTGTTGTGACCGCCGCCCTTGCCGATGAGCAGGCCGCCCTCCCGGGCCGCTTCGAGCACGGTGGCAGCCGCCTGCGGGTCCGCCTCGTCGGTGCCGGGCTTCACCAGCTCGATGCCGATCATCAGGCCCCGGCCGCGCACCTCCCGCACACACGGGGAAACCGCGCCGACCGCACGCAGCCGCTCGATCAGCAGCCCGCCGACGCGCCGGGCGTTGCCCTGCAGATCGTGATCGAGGAGGTACGAGAGGTTGGCGAGGCCGGCTGCCATGGTGACCGGGGAGCCGCCGAAGGTCGAGATGGAGTTGGCGTCGAGGCAGTTCATGACGTCGGCGCGGGCCACGACACCGCCGATCGACATGCCGTTGCCGATGCCCTTGGCGAAGGTGAGGATGTCCGGCGGCCCGTTCTCGCCGTGTGCCTGCCAGCCCCAGAAGTGTTCCCCGGAGCGGCCCCAGCCGGTCTGCACCTCGTCGGAGATCCACAGGACGCCGTGGCGGTCGAGGACTCGACGGAAGGCCGCGTACAGACCGTCGGGCGGTGAGGTGAACCCGCCGACGCCCTGGATGGGTTCGGCGATCAGGGCGGCGGGCTCGCGGATGTGGCCGAGCAGATCCTCCAGGTCGGCGACGCAGGCCGCGATGAAGTCGGCGTCGCCGAGGTGCGCGTACGGCCCCCGGGTGCGGACGCCGCCGTGCACGTACAGCGTCTGCAGCGGCGACAGACTCGTGGGCGACCACGCGTTGTTGCCGGTGATGGAGACCGCGGAGAAGGACCTGCCGTGGTAGCTGTTGCGCATCGCGAGGATCTGGTTGGACCTGCGGTACGCGGTGGCGAGGAGGAGGGCCGTGTCGTTGGCCTCGGTGCCGGAGGTGGTGAAGAAGACCCGGGCGTCCGGGATGCCGGAGAGCGTGGCGATGCGTTCGGCCAGCTCGACCATCGGCCGGTTGAGGTAGAGCGTGGAGGTGTGGATGATCCGCCCGGCCTGCTCACTGACCGCCTTGGTCACCTCGGGCAGTGCGTGCGCGGTCATGGTGGTGAGGATGCCGCCGAAGAAGTCGAGGTAGCGCCTGCCGTCGGCGTCCCAGACGTGACGGCCCTCGCCGTGGGTGATCTCCAGCGGGTGTTTGTAGTAGAGCGCCAGCCAGTCGGGGCTGACGGCCAGATGGCGTTCGTGCAGGCTGCTCACGGCTCCACCAGTCCTTCGTATGCGTCGGGCCGGCGGTCCCGGTAGAACGCCCACTGCTGACGGACCTCGTCGATGAGGCCGAAGTCGAGGTCGCGGACGACGAGTTCCTCTTCCTTGTCACTGGCGACCTCGCCGACGAACTGGCCGCGCGGGTCGACGAAGTAGCTGGTTCCGTAGAAGTCGTTGTCGCCGTACTCCTCCTGGCCCACGCGGTTGATCGCGGCGACGAAGTACTCGTTGGCGACGGCGGACGCGGGCTGTTCCAGCTGCCAGAGATAGCTGGAGAGGCCGCGCGAGGTGGCGGACGGGTTGTACACCAACTGGGCTCCGTTGAGCCCGAGTTGGCGCCAGCCCTCCGGGAAGTGCCGGTCATAGCAGATGTAGACGCCGACCTTGCCGACGGCGGTGTCGAAGACCGGCCAACCGACGTTTCCGGGCTTGAAGTAGTACTTCTCCCAGAATCCCTTGACCTGGGGAATGTGGTGCTTGCGGTACTTGCCGAGATAGGAGCCGTCGGCATCGATGACGGCGGCGGTGTTGTAGTAGAAGCCGGACTGCTCGATCTCGAAGACCGGCACGACGATCACCATGCCGGTCTCGCGGGCGAGTTCCTGCATCCGCCGGACGGTGGGCCCGTCCGGGACGGTCTCGGCCCAGCGGTAGTGCTCGGGTTCCTGCACCTGACAGAAGTAGGGGGCGTTGAACACCTCCTGGAAGCCGATGATCTTCGCGCCCCGGCGGGCGGCCTCGCGGGCATGCTCCTCATGCTTGGCGATCATGGATTCGGTGTCGCCGGTCCAGGTCGCCTGGACGAGTGCGGCGCGTACGACTTGGGACATGAGCTGCTCCTTCGACGCGGCGTCAGAGAGCCTCTACGCGTTTCTACGCCCGTAGACACGTGCGTAGAGGAGAACGTAAGCCCCGTCATACAGCGGGGCAAGAGCATCGCCGTGAACCGACGGAGTCGATCATGTTTCACACCCGTGCGGTCCACATGCGCGCCGCCCGAGGCCCGTACGGCGCTCTGCCCCCCGAACCGGTCCCGCGCGCCGGTTCGCCGAAGCAGCCCGACCTCTCCGAGGAGCTGCCGAGCCTGCCCGTCGGCGGCACGCCGCCGCCGACGGTACGGACGTACGCAACCGCGCCCCTACCCGGCCAGCGGCACCGCATCCGACTCCGGGGCGCAGCGCATGAGCAGTGCATCCATCGAGAGTCCGAGCGCCCCGGCCAGCGCCGCGACGGTGAAGAACGCGGGCGTCGGGGCGCGGCCCGTCTCGATCTTGCGGAGCGTCTCGGCGGAGATTCCGGCGCTCGCCGCGATCTCGACCATGCTGCGCCCGCCGCGCGCCTCGCGGAGCAGCGCTCCGAGGCGTTCGCCGCGGCGGTGCTCTTCCGGGGTCAGGGGCGTTCGTACCATGCCGTCATTCTAATACCGACTCGACCGGTATAGTAATTGGCATGGTGCAACTCAACACAGACACATCCATCGAAGCGGAGGCGGGAATCGCGGCGGCGGTCGTCGGGAATCGCGGCGGCGGTCGTCGGGAATCGGATCGGCGACATCGCGCATGCGATCGGCACGGTGTGCCGCAGGGCCGGTTACGGCATTCCGGAGGGGTTCGGCGGCCACGGCGTGGGCCGGTCGATGCACGAGGACCCGGCCATCCCCAATGAGGGACGGCCGGGTCGTGGCATGCCGTTGCGGCACGGAATGGTGCCGGCGATCGAGCCGATGCTGATCGGCGGCGGCAAGGACGCGTTCCATCCTGACCGGGACGGCTGGACGCTGCGTACGTCCGACGGCAGCCGGGCCGCTCACGCCGAGTACACGGTGGCGATCAACGACGACGGTCCACGGATCCTGACCGCGTTGTGATCAACCCGTTCACCCATGCCCAGCGCCCGTCCCGGCACTGCCCGTCAAGACAGCTATTGACGGAGCATCAGGGGCGCCCGCTCGGCTTCACGACCATCGCGGAGCCCCCGCCCCGACGCACCTTCTCGGCGGCCGCCAGCCACCGTCCGTCCGGCAGCCGCTGCACACCTGTCGCCGCGCCGATCTCCGGGTTCACCTTGAAGGCATGCCCCAGCGACTCCAGTTGCGCCCGCACCGGGCTGTTCCACAGCCCTGGTTCGAGTTCCGTGGTCGCCGAGTTGCGCTGACTGGCGCGCGGCGCCGCGATGGCGTCGACCAGGGGCAGCCCACGGTCGACCGTGCCGATGAGCGACTGCAGCACGGTCGTGATGATCGTGGCACCACCCGGCGACCCGAGGGCCAGCACCGGCTCACCGTGCTTCAGCACGATCGTCGGCGAGATGGACGAGCGCGGGCGCTTGCCCGGACCGGGCAGGTTCGGGTCGTGGACCGCCGGGTTGGCAGGCGCGAACGAGAAGTCCGTCAGCTCGTTGTTGAGCAGATAGCCGCGCCCCGGCACGGTGATGCCGCTGCCGCCCGTCTGCTCGATCGTGAGGGTGTACGCGACGACGTTGCCCCACTTGTCGGCGGTCGTCAGATGGGTGGTGTTCTCCCCCTCGTACGTCGTCGGGGCAGCCGTGCCACCGGCCGCGCAGTCGGCCGGGTGGCTGGGGTCCCCCGGCGCCAGCGGGCTCGTCAGCACCGCGTCGTCCTTGATCAGGCACTCCCGCGAGTCGGCGAACCGCTGGCTGAGCAGCTCCCGCGTCGGTACGTCCTCGAACGCCGGGTCGCCGACCCACCGCCCGCGGTCCGCGAACGCGATCCGGCTCGCCTCGATGTAACGGTGCAGGTACTGCGCCTCGCTCAGCTTCGAAAGGTCCGTGGATTCAAGGATGTTGAGCGCCTCACCGACGCTCGTGCCGCCGGACGAGGAGGGTGCCATGCCGTACACGTCGAGGCCGCGGTAGTCGACCTTCGTCGGTGCCTGCCGCAGCACCCGGTAGGACCGCAGGTCCTTGGCCGTGAGGTCGCCGGGACGTACGACCCGGCCGGCCTTCGGGTCCACGGGCGGGTTGCGTACGGTCCGCACGACATCGTCGGCCAGCTCGCCCTTGTACAGCCCGTCGATGCCCTCGCGGCCGACCTGTTCGTACGTACGCGCCAGATCGGGGTTCTTGAACACCGAGCCGACGACCGGCAGTTGGCCGCCCGGCAGGAAGAGTTTCCGGCTCGCCGGGAAGTCGGCGAACCTGGCCTGGTTGCCCTCGGTCTGCGAACGGAACGTGCTGTCGACGACGAAGCCGTCCCTGGCGAGCCGCTCGGCCGGTTTCAACACCTGCCGCAGCGATTTGCTGCCCCAGGTGTCGAGCGCGGCGGCCCAGGTGGCCGGGGTTCCGGGAGTGCCCACGCTCAGTCCGCTGGTGACGGCGTCCTCGAAGGCGAGCGGCTTGCCGTTCTCCAGGAACAGCGAGGAGTCCGCACTGCGCGGTGCGGTCTCGCGGCCGTCGATCGTTTCCACGGTGTGCGTCCTGGCGTCGTAGTGGACGAAATAGCCGCCACCCCCGAGACCTGACGAGTAGGGCTCGGTCACACCGAGCGCCGCCGCGGTCGCCACCGCCGCGTCCACCGCGTTGCCGCCCTTGCGGAGCACCTCGATCCCGGCGGCCGACGCATCCGCGTCGACGCTGGCGACCGCCCCTCCGTACCCCACCGCCACCGGCGACTTGGGAGGTGGCTGGGACGGTGGTGCGGACGAGGACGGGGCCGCCACCCCCATCGTCACGACAGCGGCGAGAACGACCGGCAACGACACATACCGCGCGACGGGACGTCGCATGCGCACCTCCAGTGAAGGATTGTCCGCCGCAGGGTAACGCCGCACCCCCCGCCCCGTCAGGACCACCGGTGAACCCGGGGCCGATCGCCCGCTGACATGCCCGCCCATGACTGACGACGTGCGCAACCTCGTGCTGGGCGTGATAACAGTGAGGGTCTCGCGCTGGGCGGTGAGGTCCTGGTCGACGGTCGAGCACCTGGCGTAGCCGATGAGTTCTCCCACCCGGCGAGCGTGCCGTTTGGGCCCCCTTCACCGGACGATTTCGCGGACCGCCTATATGAGACGGTGTCCGTGCAGGTCGGCCGGTTCGGGGAGGGCAGCCCCGGCCGTCACGGTGAGGGATCCCCTGACGGACACAAGAGGAGGCCGCAGTCAGTACCCTGACGCGGTGACAACCGACACCGCCTTGTCGAGAGCCGTGAGTGGCACCGTCGACCTGCCTCTGCTCCCGCTGCCGGCGTCGAGCAGGTTCTGGGCGATGGTCGCATAGCGGCTCGCGGTGGTGTGGGACAGGTTGTGGGCGAGGTGCAACGGGTCGGCGCCGACTGTCACCGAAAGACCGTACGGAGGGGGTCGCCTGTGCTACTGGATCACGCCGGCGCAAGACCGTGATCAATCTCGCCGATGCTGGCTGTTCCGTTGGTCCCCACGGCCGGTGACCCACATCTCTGCGCTCGTTGGACTCGGGGATGTCACAGGCCGAGACGCTGTCTCGTCTCGTGTTCGGGAGTCCTCGATCAGGGAGTTGATGATGAACGTCGCGCTGTGGATCACCGCCGGAGTGCTCGCCGCTGTCTGCCTGGTGGGCAGCTCCAAGATGTTCGTGCCGCAGGAGAAGCCGGCCGCGGTGGGGTCCTCCGCGCAGTGGGTCCTAGAGTTCAGACCCGTCGCGCTCAAGCCATCGGCGCCGTCGAACTGCCGGCCGCCGTCGGCCTGATCCTGCCCGCGGTCCTCGGTATCGCGCCGGTGCAGGTGCCGCTGGCCGCCACCGGACTTGTCCTGCTGTTCACCTGCGCGGTCACCATGCGGCTGCGCCGCGGCGAGAATGCCACCATCACCGGCGACCTGATCTACCTCGTCCTGGCCGCCTTTGTCGCCTGGGGCCGCTTCGGCCCGGCGCCCTCACCGGCTGACCCACGGGGTCGACTGCCGCCGTGGGGCGCGGTGCGGTGCCGAAGTGCCGCTCACCGCGCCGGGGCCGGCGCCCACGCGCCAGGGTCTGCCGTCAAATTCGCTCCTGCTCCACGGGCGACGACCGGATCTGTCCGGGGAGTCGTCGCCGCCGAGATCGTCGGCGGTGGCCGTCGCCAGGGTGACGCGGGCGTGGTCGAGTTCCCGTGTAAATGAATCTTCAATTCGTTCTGTCTCTATAGAAAGATCACTGGCATGGAGATCCTTCGGTACACATTCCTTGTCTTCCACCTCTTCGGGTTCGCCGCGCTCCTGGGTGGCATCTTCTTCCAGCTGCGAGGGAAGGACCCGGTGACTGGCAGTTACATGGTGAGCAGCACGGTCGTTCAGCTGGTCACCGGTGCGGGACTCGTCTGGACCCGAATATCCCTGGACCTTCCGGTGCCTCACGCGAAGATGGGGGTAAAACTGGCCTTGGACGTCCTGGTGGCGGTGACAGCACTGGTGGGCATGCGCAACAAGCAACCGTGGGCCTTCTATGCCGTGGGGACGTTCACAGCGGCCGCAGCCATCGTGGCCGTCGCATGGAAGTAGCTTCCCCAGCAGGCCCGAGCCCGCATCCGCACCACGAACACACCTCAGAGGGCATTTCACCTAGGCGGATTGCCCTTTCTGTCCTAGTAGGTTCCTCGCCAAGCGCATTGCGGATGAAACAACATCCACCTGGCGAGGCGCCTACTAGGCCCTAGGCCCTCGGGGAGCATTCGACCGGGAAGTACCGCCAGGGTGTGCAGTTTCCTGAACGCCTGTTGGCGGTTCGGGCCTGGTGGCAGGGTGTCGGAGATGAAGCGCGAGTGGTTGCAGAGGTTCCGTCGAGAGCAGCGGAAGCTCGCCCGGGTGCGACGGGCGGCGTGGCGGTCGGAGCAGGCGGAGCGGGACTGGGCTCTGGCCGCTGCCCGGAGCGGGGGTAAGGCTGAAAGGGTCTCGGTGCGGAAGGTCGCCGAGGCTGCCGGGTTGTCACCATCGCGGGTACACCAATTGACCCAGGGCGCCGACCTCGATGCGCTGGATGCCGCGCTCGGAGAACTGCGCGCGGCCGGGTGGCCGGCCCCGGAAGATCCGGGCGGCGGTCCAGGCCAGGCGGGATGCGCCCGCATTTCCGCTGATCACGGGCCAGGCGAGGGTACTCACTGCCGCACCAGCGGTTGCCGTTGCTCATGGCTCTTCCGCTCTCGTAACGAAGGCCCCGCCAAAGCGGGAGCCTTGCGTTTCCGCAGGTCAGGTGGCCGTCATGAAACTGAGTTCAAGGTGGGGACCCCCTGGAACGTGTCCGAAAGGGCTCGGGCCTGTGAATTCGCCGTTACTCGCTCAAGATCCGGCCCAAGCCCCCGACGGGAAGCGGGGAGACTTCTCGGCCCAGCGCACGGTTGCCTTCCCTGGCTGGCGGCCGGTCATCCGGCCCGTCGGACGGCAACTTGCCCTACCACCCGGGCCTTCGCTTCTGATGACCCGTCGGCCTGCCGGTTGGTAGCCTCAGGGCGAACGACGCACAGGGGAGGTCCACTTGGTGCCGCGGTTGGTGTTCGTACACGGAATAGGCGGACTTCGGGATACCGAACGTGAACTGGCCGCGTGGACGGGTGCCTTGGCAGACGGGATGCGGGCGGCCGGCCACACGGCACTCGTCGAGCGGCTGACCACTACGGATGCGGGCCGTTGCGTCTTCGCCTCCTACGCCGACCTTTTCTCGCTCCCCGAGGCCCAGGGCGGCGGCGGGACGACGGCCGAGGGCGAGGCGGGCGAGATCCTCGAAGATCTCCTCGTCGAGCTGGTAGCCGCTCTCGCGTCCGAGCACTCCGCCACCGAGGCGCCCCACGACAGCGCCTGGCAGGACCGGGAACGAATCCTGGCCCACGCGCGCGCCGAAGCCGACACGTCCGGCCAGGCCCAGGGAAGCCTGTCGGCACTGCGCAGGGCTCTGAATGTGGCGACCACCCTGATGGCGCTCAAGCCGTGGAGCGGTGTCGCACGCTGGGCAACTCCCAAGCTGATGGTCCGGGACCTCGCCCAGGTGTCGCGCTACCTGGCGCGCGGGGAGAAGGACGCGTCCGGGCTGACCCTCGACAGTCGCGTACGGAACCGTCTGCACGAGGCGCTCGGGGACGCCCCCGTGGTCGTGGTCGCGCACTCCCTGGGGACCGTCGTCGCACTGGAGGCACTGCACGAGCATCGGGCGGTCACCCCCCTCCTCGTCACCCTCGGATCACCGCTCTCGATGCGTACGGTCGTCCGGCCCAGGCTCCTGCCGCAGCCGCCGCGCACACCCGAGCGCGTCGAACGATGGCTGAACTTCTGGGACAAGGACGACATCATCGCCGTCCGCCCCCTGCTCGAACGCGATGTGCTGGCCAACGCGACCGGGGTGCTTCCCCGCAGCAGCCGGGTCGACTCGGACGGAATCTGGGTTCACTCCGCCGGGAAGTACCTGGCCCAGGCCGCCGTCGCAGGCCCCGTCGCGGAAGCCCTCATGTCCGCAGAGGCCGGTCCGCCTCATGAGTGAGAGGCCCCGGCGCCACCTTCTCGTCGTGGCACCTCAGTGCGCATCGATGCAGCACCTCACCCGCCTCGGGGAGGCGGCCTCCGAGCTGCATACCGCGCTGACCGACCCGGACATGGGCGACTGTGCTCCGGGGCTCCCCGACGGACGCTCCCTGATCGACGACGAGCGGCTGACGAGCAACTGGATCCGGACGCTGATCGGCGAGGCGATCCGCCATGCCGAGGATCGGCGGGCGTCACTCGTCCTCGCCCTGCTGGGGCACGGATTCGTGCCCGGAAGCACGCACACGCTGTACCTGATGGGCGCCGACTCCGCCGAGGACGCGACCGAACGGGCGGTCAACGTGGGCGAACTCCTCGCAGCCGCCGCGAACAAGGCCGACATCCCCAGCGTGCTCGGCATCATCGACACCTGCCACGCGGCCGGTGCGGTACCCCCGGGTCAGGACCTCACGGGCGGCGCCGGCAACGGGCGCAGTCGACTCGCCGTACTCATGTCCGCGTCGCTCACCCAGCAGGCGGTCGACCTCTCGTTCTCCAGAGCGCTCGCCAAGCTGATCAGGGAGGGCGTGCCCGGAGCGGGCCCCCTGCTGGGGGTGGACGACGTACAGCGGGAGCTGCGCGGCTCCGTCGTCGGTCAGGACGTGACGGTCTCCCAGCACGACGGCGACCCCTTCGCGACGGAGCCCGTCTGGGTCACCCGCAACATGCAGGGCCGCGGTACCGACCCCGGCGGGCTTCTCGGACGGCTGGCACGCGAAGACCTCACCGAGGCATTCGGCGCACTCCCTGCCGACGTACCCTCCCTGCCCGTGCCGCACGACGTGAAGTCCGCGCTCGACAGCCTGGAGGCACTCAAAGGTCTCCTCCCGTCCCCGGCCCGTGACCGGGCCGAGGAGGTCGTGCACTTCATGCTCACCGCGCTACGAACCGTCGGGTTCCTCCGTGCCTGGCTCGGCAGCGAGCTGACGACGGCCCGCCTGCGCCAGGCCCTGCGCGCCCTGCTGGCGTCGGAACACCGCGCCCTGGCCTCTCCGGTACCCGAGTTCACCGACGTTGCGATCCTGGACCAGCTGGCTTTCGACCACCCGGTGACCCGGAGCAATGGCAAACCGTCGGTCGCCGAGTTCGTGGTGCGCCTCGCCCTCGCCTCGGGCAAGGATCTGGCCTCTCCGGAACTGCACGCATGGGCGCGGTCGGTGGATGCCCAGCAGGAACTCAATGACGCCGTGGCGAAGGTCCTCGACGACCGGGAGGACCAGCAGCTGAGGCTTGCCGTCAGCCTCGACTCCTCGCTGACAGGTGGCTGGCCGGAAGCCGTGAGCGCGTGGCTGCTCCAGGACGGGAAGCTGCTCGAACGGCAGGACTTCAGCTGCCCCACGGTGGACCGAGCAGGTGCGGAGGCCGCGGTCGAGGAGGCGGCCAGCTGGGCGGAGGACCATGCGGAGGCGCTCGGGCGGCGTCTGAGATGGCTCGATGTCGCAGTGCCGAGCGGTGTACTGCTGGAGTGGCGTCCGGAGGAGGCCGGCAAGGGCCTGCGCTTCGGGGTGCAGTACGACGTCGTGTTGCACTGGAGCCGTCGGCTCGCCCCCGATCCCCTTCTGAGACGCGTCCAGGGCGCGGTGAACAAACGGTGGGAGGAGATCGCCGCCTGCACCGGAGTGCCTGTCGACTGGCTGGACGCCTCCGACACGGCCGACCGGCCGCCGTTGCAGGGCAGGTTGCGGGACGGCCTCTACCGACGGGCCATCGGCCTGACGCACCACACCGGACTCGACGGCCAGCTGATGGAAATCCTCCTCTCCTACACCCCAGTGCTGTTGTGGCCCCAGGGAGCGGAGGGATTCCCCATTGACCGGCACAGTTGTCTGGAGCCGCAGTGGGTGACCATGCCGGAAGGACTCGGCCACGCCTACCAGCGGCGATGGCGCGGCGAGTACGCCGGTCACTTCGCCGATCTCCGCGCGGTCTGGGACGACCGCGAGTGGTTGAGGTTCTGTCGGCTCGTGAGGACCACCGTTCCCCCCGTCCAGAACACGATCAAGGAAACCTCATGACGTGGAATCCGTACTACCGAGGCGACGGCGTGGTGAGGCAGGACACTCGTCTGCCCGACCCGCCGCCGTGGAGGACCTTCCCCCGCGTGTCGTCCCCCGGACTGTTCGAACCGCCGGAAGGACTCGTCGCCGCGGTCAACGCCGCTCTCGCCCTGCGCCGGCCCCTGCTGATCACGGGTAGTCCGGGCACGGGCAAGTCCACCGTGATCGAACAGGTCGCGGCGGAGCTCGCGCTGGGACCCGTACTGCGCTGGCATGTGACCTCGCGCAGCACGCTCGGGGACGCTCTGTACCGTTACGACGCTCTCGGGCGCATCCACGCCCACCGGCTGCAGCAGGACAGGATGCGCGCCGGTGAACAGGACGTCGGCACCGATGACATCGCGGCATTCATGACCCTGGGACCACTGGGAACGGCGCTGCTGCCGTCGGACCGGCCGCGTGCGCTCCTCATCGACGAGATCGACAAAGCCGATCTGGATCTTCCCGGGGACCTGCTCGACGTGCTGGAACGCGGCGAGTTCCGCATCGAGGAACTGCGCCGTGAAGGGCAGGAGCTCGCCTACCTGCGCATGTCCGGTGAGGATGCCAAGCACCCCGTACACAGCGGCCATGTGCGGTGCACCGAATTCCCCTTCATCGTGATGACGAGCAACGGGGAGCAGGAGTTGCCCGCACCGTTCCTGCGGCGGTGCCTGCGCTACACGATGCCCCGCCCCACACCGGAGCTCGTCCGGGAAGTCGTGCGCAGGCACCTGCAGCTCGACGTACCTGAATCGGGTCCGCTCGCCGATCTCGTCCACGACTTCGTACGCCGGGTGGGCGACGGCGAACGAGTCGCGATCGATCAACTGCTCAGCACCCTCCATCTGCTGGACGGACCGGCGAAGATGGAGGCATCGGAGCGCAGCGGAATCATCGGACTCCTGATGAAGAACCTGTCCGGTGCCTGACCGGGCCGACGGGCTGGGTGCCGTCGTCGACTCACTGCTCGGTCTGGACAGAGATCTCGACGCGGTGTCGATCGCCGAGGTCCTCTGGCTCGCGGCCCAGGACGACAGCCCTTCACCGGGCGACGGTACGGAGACCTACGACGCCAGGAGCCGGAAGGCCCCGGACGCCCGGGCGACGGCCGCCGGGCAGTCGGCGGAGACGGACGAGGCCGCACGGCGGAGCCCGCTGCACACACCCTGGGAGGAGGGTACGCCAGGCCCGGGAACGGTCGAGGTGTCGCTGCCCCGGAACAGCACACTGCCGCGCGGCCGGGAGCTGGCGCGGGCACTGAAGCCGCTGAAGCGACCATGGCCGCGAGGCCGCAGGCAGCGACTGGACATCCCGGCGACGGTGGCCGACTATGTGCGCGTCGGAGAACTCACCCCGGTGTTCTCCGACGAACCGGAGCGTTGGTTCGACGCAACCGTGGTCATCGACCGGTCACCCACCATGGCGGTGTGGGCCGGCACAGCTGACGAACTGGTGCGCCTCCTGGCCCGCACCGGGGTGTTCCGCACCATGCGGGTCCGCGAGCTCTACGCGGACGGGCTCCTGGAGAACACACCGACCTTGCACGGCCCCCTGGGACAGCACGTCGTGGAGGGCGGCGGGAGATCCGTCCAGCCGCGACGGCTCATGCTCGTCCTCTCCGACTGGGCGTCGGCCGCGTGGCGCGACGGCTCGCAGTGGAACCAGCTCCGTACGTGGGCTGCCGCCATGCCCACCGTCCTTCTCAACCCGTTACCGTCGAAGATCTGGCGCCAGGCGGGCATGAGCCTGCCGGCCGTCCGCGTGGTCTCGCCCGGGACACCCGGCGTGAACAACGCTCAGCTGCGGTTCGTCACGACACTCCTGATGAACCAGGCGTTTCCCGGTACCACCGACCGCGACTGGCTGCCGGTCCCCGTGAACTCCCTGTCACCCCACGCGATCGGCAGCTGGGCACGCACCCTCATGCTCTCGGATCCCGCCGGCTGCGAAGCCCTGCTCCTGCCCGCGCCAGGTCTCGTCGACCAGATGGTGGAACCGGACGAGGAGGAACCGCGCAGCGGCCGGTCCCTGACGGACGCCTATCTGTACCGCGCATCTCCGGCCGCGGTCCGCCTGGCCGTGCTGTGCTCGCTGTACCCGCAGGTGAGCATCGACATGCTCAGGGTCGTTCAGCAGAGCCTGGTCCCGGAGGCAACGCCCCCCGACCTGGCCGAATTCGTCGTCGGCGGCCTCGTCACCGTCACCGAGGCCGCCCGGGCGGGCGGCCATCCCGTACTGCGGTTCCGGGACGGTACGCGCGAGCAGCTCATGCCCAGACTCGGAGCCCGGGACGCCCGGCGTCTGCACAGTGCCGTTGACCGGTTCATCGAGAGCAACTCCGCCTCGCTCACCCGTTTCCCGGCCGCCGTGTCCGGTTCCAGGGCGGCCGCAGGGATTCCGGTGGACCCCGAACCCTTCGGCGAGGTGTCGGCCGGTGTCCTGCTGGCGTTGGGACTCCCCGTCGAGACGCCCGCGCCGGTCGGCCTCACGGAAACCGCCACTGCCGAGTCCCCGGTGGAACCGGTACCCGATCCCGGCGCTGCGGCGGCCGAAAGCGCGGGGGCCTTCACCCCCTCCCCGCCGCTCCCGCGCGGAGGGAGGACCGACCACACAGCGTCCCCGTACTTCTTCCTGAGCTACGCGCACACCCCGGGGTACGCCGGTGGAACGGAGCCGGACATGTGGGTCGAACGGCTCTTCCAGGATCTGTGCGGTCACGTGACAGCCATGACCGACCTGCCCGCAGACGTACCGGCCGGCTTCATGGACCGAGAGGTACAGTCCGGCGAGGGATGGTCGGAACGGCTGGCTGGCGCACTGGCCAGCTGCCGGGTCTTCGTGCCTCTGTTCTCGCCGCGCTACTTCGCCAGCGAGATGTGCGGCAAGGAGTGGTACGCCTTCGAACAGCGGGCCGTCCATCACCGCGCGCGTTCGAATCAGCCCGCGGAGGCAATCGTCCCCGCGCTCTGGGTACCTGTGCCCCCCAGCCAACTTCCGGTCCCAGCCGAGCGGTTGCAGTTCAACCACCGTGACTTCGGGGAGCGTTACGCCAGTGACGGGCTCTACGGGCTGATCAAGCTCAGGATGTTCGCCGACGAATACGAACGAGCGGTGTACGAACTGGCGAAGCGCATTGTCAGCGTCGCCGACACCATGCGGATCGCCGAAGACAGGCCCGTTGACTACCGCATGGCTCCCAGTGCCTTCGGACACCCGACCGGTGGGGGTGGTGGGCCCAGGCCGTTGCGGATCACCGTGATCGCGCCCACCCGCCACGACCTGCCCGAGGGGCGCAGGCCGGAGTACTACGGCGACAGTGCAAGGGACTGGAACCCCTACTACCCGGACTCTGCCCGCCCTCTGGCCCAGGTTGCCGAAGAGGTGGCGCGGTCCCGCGGCTACCAGGCCGTCATCACCTCGTTCGACGAGGAGTACGGACTTTCGGGAGGAAGGCAGCTGCCCGACACCCCGGAGATTTTCCTCATCGACCGCTGGGCCCTTCAGGACGAGGACCGCAGGCGCAGGCTCGCCGCCTTCGACGCGGAGTACCAGCCCTGGGCGACGGTGATCGTGCCCTGGAACCGCGACGATGGCCAGAGCAGAGCCGCCGAGGCCGAACTGACCGAGACGCTTGTACAGACGATGCCGGCCAAGATGCGGCACGCATGGACAGTGCTCAGCATGGAGGAGTTCGGCCAGTTCCTTCCCCAGGCGGTCGACGTGGCCGCTCAGGAGTACCTGAGGTATGCGCCGGCCAATCCGCCGGCGGGCGAGCGGCGCAGCGACACGGCCCGGTGACCGATCGCGGTACTCCGTGATCATTTCGGGAACGCCCCACCGCCGGAATGTCTCGGCGGCGGGGCGAGTGGTCGGCACGCGGTCAGCCCTGCGCGGCGAAGGCCTCCGGCTATCTGGCCCGCAATTACGAGAAGCTGGCCCGCAAGCACGGCAACAACACCTTCTGCCTGCTGCTGAAGGTGGTCAACTCGCAGGCGTACGGCCCCGATGTGGTGGAGCTCGTCGCCGATGTGACACGGGCTGCGCAGACCCCCGTACCGGCACCGCGCAACTCTCACCGGGCAACGGGCTGAGCCCCTGTCGCGAAGGCAGGAAGCCGACGGTCAGACGGAGCAGTGGGCCGGTCCGATGACACCGTCGGTGCCGATCACCTTCACCGCCGCGCTCCGGTCCGCGGTACGGGCCTGCGCGGCCGTGCAGATCAGCTGCTGCCGGGCGACCTCGGAGAGTTCCCCGACGGGGGTGTTCACCCGGACGGACACACCGTCCGGCCCCAGAGTCAGACCCGACACCCCTTGAATGTACGGAAGTTCGGTACGGAGACCCGCGTCGGCCTCGGCCTTGGTGGGCCCGCCGAACAGCATGGCGACCGCCTTGTCGGAGCCACGCCACACGTCGGCCGCGCCCTTGTCGTCGACGTAGCCTTCCACCGTCAGGTCGACCTGCCGTACGACGGGCATCAGCCGGTTCGCGGACGACGAGGACACGAAGTAGAGCAGCACGCCCTGTTGGCCCCCCGGGGCCACCTGCACGGTCGCCGGATCGCCGACCTCGACGACATCCGTCTGCCGTATCCCGCACCCGGTTCCCAGCAGTGCAAGGGGCAGCAGGGCGCCGAGCGCACGTACGCGTCTCACTGCTCCTCCAGCGGAAGTTCCACGGTCAGGACCGCGCCGCCCCCGGGCCCGGCGGCGGCGTGCACGGTACCGCCGTGCAGCCGTACGTTCTCCTGGGTGATCGCCAGGCCGAGCCCGCTGCCCGCCGACCGGGTGCGGGCCGTGTCGGCCTTGTAGAACCGGTCGAAGATGTGCGGAAGCACGGCCGGGTCGATACCCGGCCCGTTGTCCGCGACCTCGGTCACCAGCCGGCGGGCCGCACCCCGCCGCTCGGTCCGCAGCCGTACGGTGACAGGCTGCGCACCGTGCCGCAGGGCGTTGCCGACCAGGTTGGCGACGACGACGTCGAAGCGGCGCGGGTCGAGCATCGCCCTTATCCCGTCCGGCAGTTCGGTGCGGACCCGGTCCTCCCAGTGCCTGCCCTGCAGGGTCTTGCGGATCGTCTCGGCGACGTCGACCTCATAGAGGTGGAGATCCGCGGCCTTCGCGTCGAAGCGGGAGATCTCCATCAGATCCTCCACGAGGGTGGCGAGCTTCCCGGTCTCGGCACTGATCAGCCGGACGGCCGCCGCGGTGTCGGCGTTCAGCTCGGCGGCGTCCTCGTCGAGCACCTCGGTGACGGCGAGCATCCCGGCGAGAGGGGTGCGCAGCTCGTGCGAGACGTCCGAGGCGAAGCGTCTGGCCCGCGCCTCCGCCCGCTGGAGCTCCTCCACCGACTCCTGGAGCTTTGTCGACGACTCGTTGAACGTCCGGGCGAGTTCGGCGAGTTCGTCGGAGCCTTTGACCTCGATACGGCTGTCCAGCTCGCCCCGGCCGATGCCGGCGGCGGCCCGCCGCAGATCGCGTACCGGACGCAGCACGCTGCGGGCGGCGAGCAGGGCGGGCACCAGCGCGATCAGGAGGGCGGGCAGGGCGCCGTCGCGGGCCGCGGTGACCATGGCGTTGACATTGGCCTCCTCGGTGGAGAGCGGCATCACGGCATAGAGGACGAGCCCGGTGGGCTGGCGCCCGTCGCCCCGGTCGAAGACTGCGGGCATCCCGATGGTCAGCCATGGATCGCCGTTCTTGACGACCCGTTGGAAGGAGCCGTGCGCGTTGTCACGGGCCGCATTGCGCAGTGCGGGCGTGATCACACCCGAGGTGGGCTGGTCCGTCGAGGACACGCGGATCTTCCCGTATTCGGCGAAGACTCTCCACGTGTGCGGCTTGCCCTCCCTGGCGAGGGTCTGGCAGGTCCGCCGCAGTTGCTCCGGATCAACCGGCAGGGTCACTGCCTGTGCGGCGATCCGGTCGCGGAACTGGGCGACGGCCGTGTCCTGCGCCTGCTGGAGGATGGCGGAGCGGGCCTCCCGGTAGGTCAGGGTCGCGGTGGTGACGACGCTGATCGCCGCGACCAGGAGGAAGGCGCCTATGAGACGGGTCCGCAGTCCGAACCGCGCGGCGAAGAGCTTCATGCGAGCGGTCCGAAGCGGTAGCCGAAACCACGGACGGTTTGGATGTAGCGCGGGCTGCCCGCCACGTCCTCGATCTTCTGCCTCAGCCGACGCACGCAGGCGTCGACCAGGCGCGCGTCTCCGTGGTAGCTGTGCTCCCAGACGTATTCGAGGAGTTGCTGCCTGCTGAAGACCTGCTCGGGCGAGGCCGAGAGGTGGAGCAGCAGCTTCAGTTCGGAGGGCGCGAGCAGGACGCGCTGCCCCGCCTTGGCGACCGAGAGCCCTGCGCGGTCGACGGCCAGTTCGCCGTGGAATTCGATGCCACTGCGCCCAGCGGGTTCGGCGAGTCTGCGCAGTACGGCGCGGATCCTCGCCTCTATCACTTCGGTACGAGCGGGCTTGACGATGTAGTCGTCGGCGCCGGCCTCCAGCCCGACGACCACGTCGAAGTCGTCACCGCGCGCCGTGAGCATGATGATCGGCAGCTGGCTGGTCTCCCGTATCAGGCGGCAGACCTGGACCCCGTTCATTCCTGGGAGCATCAGATCGAGGAGCACCAGATCGGGCCGGAACTCCCCCAGCTCGGCCAGTCCCTCCTCACCGGTCTCCACGGCCCGCAGCTCATGACCGCGCCGCCGCAGCCCCAGCTCGACCCCTTCCCGTACGGAGGGGTCGTCTTCGATCAGCAACACGCGAGGCATGGCGGCAGTATCCCAGCGATCAAGGAATGGATTCGAACCGGTGACCGGACTGTGCGCCGGGGGCTCACGCCCGCCGCAGCCGCCCCCGGCCCGCGGCGATCATGGCGCTGATCTCCCGCAGCCGGAACGGCCGTGCCAGCAGCGCCACCGTGAGAAGGAGTACGACGGCGCCCGCCCCCACCGCGGCGAAGTCCCCGGACCCCTCGCAGGCGCGAGCGGCCAGGTATCCCAGCAGCCCGGCGGGCACACTCGCCACCACCAGCCGGAGCTGCGCCCACAGCCCGGGCGAACGCAGCAGCGAGGGCCGGGCGGCATCGCTGCCGGAGACCCTGCGGTGCAGCACGTAGGCGGTGACGCCGAAGCCCACGAACAGCGCCACGGAGTACGCCCCGGCCATGCCCGTCACGGCCCAGCGGACCGGCAGCAGCAGATACGCGGCGACGCAGAGCCCGGCGTTGAGTACCGCGATCACCAGATTGAGGAGGAACGGGGTGCGGGTGTCGCTCATCGCGTAGAACGCGCGGGAGAGCACGTACTGCCCGGAGTAGGCGATCAGCCCCGGCGCGAACGCCATCATCATTCCCGCCATCACGGCAATGTCCGCGTCGCCGGTGCGCCCGTATCCGTACACGGCCCCCATCACCCACGGTGCCAGCGCGAACAGCAGGGCCACCGCGGGGACCACGACCGCGGCCGAGGTGCGCAGGGCGTACGAGACATCGCGTCGCACACCCGTCAGGTCGTTGTCGGCGGCCGCCCGGCTCATCCGGGGCATCAGCGCGGTGACGAGCGAGACGGTCACGATGCCGTGCGGCACCACCCACAGCTGAAAGGCGTAGCTGTACGCGGTGTAGCCCACGCCGCCCGGCACATGCTGTTCGGCGGCGTGCTGCCCGGTGGCGGTGGAGAGCCGGGTGACCACCCAGTAGGCGATCTGGTTGGTCAGCACGAGCATGACGAGCCACCCGGCCGCGCGCAACGGCCGGGTGAGTCCGCTGCCCCGCCAGTCGAACCGCGGCCGCCAGCGGAACTTCGCGGCGCGCAGCGCGGGCACCAGGGCAAGGGTCTGCACGGCGATCCCGGCGGTGGTCCCCCAACCGAGCCACTGGGCCTGCGCCGGGGTCAACGTACCGTCGGAGCCTGCCGCGACGGCCAGATAGATCCCGAACACCGCGATGATCACCACGTTGTTGAGGACGGGAGTCCACATCATCGCGCCGAACCGGTCGCGTGCGTTGAGCACTTGGCCGAGGAGGGTGAACAGTCCGTAGAAGAGGATCTGCGGCAGGCAGTAGCGGGCCAGGGCGATGGTGAGTTCGGCCTGTTCGCCGTGGTAGTCGGGGGCGTAGACCGAGACGATCCACGGTGCGCCGACGACCGTGATCGCGGTGAGGGCGAGGAGCCCGATCGTGCAGAGGGTGAGCAGCCGGTCGGTGTACGCGGCTCCACCGTCGGCGTGGTTCCTGGCGGCCCGCACGAGTTCCGGGACGAAGACGGCGTTGAGCGCGCCACCGATGAGCAGTGTGTAGAGGATGTTGGGCACGGTGTTGGCGACGGTGTACCCGTCCGCCTGGAGTCCGGTGCCGAGCGCGGCGACGACGACCGCCGAGCGTACGAAGCCGGTCGCCCGGGAGACGATGGAGCCGGACGCCATGACGGCGCCGCTGCGCAGCACCGAGCCGGACCTGCGCTCTGCGGCCTTCTCGGAGGCCGCCTCGGTGGCCGTCATCGGCGCGCCAGGTACGCCTGGAACGCCCGGTACAAGGTGTTGTTGGCAGGTCCGCCCACCGATGTCTCCCACTCTCCGAGGGTCTCGACCACCTGACCTCCGGTGCCGAGCTTCCAACGGAGCAGCCCGAAGGGTCGGTCGTCGGGGTCAAGGGTGGAGGGTACCCCGCGCATGTCGTGCACATCGGCACCCAGCTCATGGGCGTCGAGCATCATCTTCCACTGCAGTGCGTTGCTGGGACGGACTTCGCGGCGGTGGTCGGCGGAGGCGCCGGTCTGGTACCAGACCCGCCGGCCGGTGCTGATCATGGTGTGGGCGGCCAGGATCTCGCCCTGGTGGACGGCCAGATAGAGCCTCATCCGACCGGGGTGTTCGGCGTTGAGTACGGCGTACTGCTGCTGGTAGTACGCCAGGGAGCGGCCGAGCCGGAAACCGTCGCGATCCTCGGTGATCCGCAGCAGGCGGTGGAATTCCGGCAGTTCGGCCGCGCCGCCGATGACGATCCGCACCCCGGCCTGCTGGGCCTTGCGTACGTTGCGGCGCCACTCCTGGTTGAGTCCCGACCACAGTTCGTCGCGGGTCCGTCCGGCGAGCGGCACCTGGAAGACGTAGCGCGGCTGTGCGTCGGCGTCCCCTCCCCCGTCGCCGCCGCAGCGGCGCCAGCCGCGGGCCCGGAGCCGTTCGGCGACGGCCGTGCCGAGCGGCTCGACCCCGGTCGCGAGTACGTCGCCGACCTTGCGGCCGCGGCCGGTGGCCGCTTTGAGGCGGGCTGTGTCCCAGCGGCGGTACGCCGGCGAGGGGCCGATCCGTACGGCGAAGGCGCCGGACTTCCGCAGGTGCGCCATGAGCGGCCGCAGCCAGCGGTCGATGTCGGGATCGGCCCAGTCGGCCACCGGCCCCTCGGGCAGATAGGCGAAGTACTTGCGGGTTCCAGGGAATTGCCGGTAGAGCACCAGCGCGGCCCCGGTCAATTCACCCGAGTCGCTGTGCCAGCCGACCATTTCGGAGGCCCATCGGTCCTTCACCGAGGCCCAGCACGGATACTGCAGAAAGCTTGCCTCCGTGCGGGTGGACACGAAGGCCCGGTGCTCTTCGGCGGTCAGGCTGCGTATCCGTAGCTCGTGGTCATGGCTGCGGTCTCCGGTCGCAAGCAGCGCTGACATGTTCGTGGCCCTCCCTGGTCCGCCCCGTTGTCGGCTCTGCGGGGCTGCACAGGATGCTCACAGCGGTCCGTGACGGAGCCGAGCGGCGAATGTGACCGGACGATGACCGTTGCGATGCGGTCCATGTCACAGAGAGGATTTCCTGGTTTTCGGCCGATTTGTGGAACCTATCGTCGGTGGTAACGCCTCTCCATCGATGAGAAGCAATGCCTTGGAGGTTTTCCGTTGTTCCCCGAACGTCGGCGCATACGCCGTACCGCCCCGCTCGTCCGCCCGGTCCGGCTCACGCTGATCGCCGGTACCGCGGTGCTCGGCACCATGCTCACCGCCTGTACCGGTGCCTCGGCCTCGGACTCGGAGAAGGCGGCGGCCGGGGCCGCACCGGCGCACGACACCAAGATCTCGGTGAACCTCCAGGGCACCCGGGCCACCCCCGGGAAGCCGGTGGAGGTGACCCTCGGTGCCGGAAAGCTGAAGGCGGTCACGGTGAACTCCACCGAGGGGGACGCGCTCACCGGCCGAATATCCGCCGACGGCAGGACCTGGACGTCGGACCGGGTGGCCGCGCCCGGCACCACGTACGGCGTCGAGGCGAAGGACACCGAGGGCGGCAGCGACAAGGCTCGGTTCACCACCGCCGGGGCCGACAAGGTCAACAAGCTGACGCTGGCGCCCGGCAAGAACACCACGGTCGGCATCGCCCAGCCCCTGTCGATCGTCTTCGACAACCCGGTGAAGGACCGGGCGGCGGTCGAGAAGGCCCTGAAGGTCTCCACCTCGAACAACACCGAGGGCTCCTGGGGCTGGCTGCAGGACTACTCCGGCAAGGACCGCGTCGACTGGCGCCCCAAGGAGTACTGGAAGTCAGGTACGAAGGTCACGCTCGACGCCGATCTCAACGGCATCGACTCCGGCCCGTCCGGCGGCTGGTTCGTCCGCGACTACCGGACCACGTTCACCATCGGCGCCGACCAGGTGGTCAAGGTCGATCTCGACCGTCACCGGCTGGCGCTGAAGCGGGACGGGAAGACCGTCATGGACGTGCCCATGTCCGCCGGCACTCCGGGCGGCGAGAAGGCGTCCTGGCGCGGCACGGCCGTGCTGATGGCCAAGGAAGGCACGATCAACATGCGCTCCGAGACGGTCGGCCTGGGCGATGCCTACGACAAGATGGTCGACTCCTCGATGCGGCTGACCTGGTCGGGGATGTACGCCCACGCGGCGCCATGGAATGCCGCCTACTTCGGGGTGGCCAACCACAGTTCGGGCTGTGTCGGCATGAGCGATGCCAACGCCGGCGCGCTGTACCAGCAGGTGCGGGTCGGCGACCCGTTCGAGATCACCGGTGCCGACGCCAAGGGCACGGTCGCGGAGGGCAACGGGTACGGGGCGTGGAATGTGACATGGTCCGACTGGCAGGCGAAGAGCGCACTGAAGTGAGCCGCTGAACCCCGTCGCACCACGTGATCGACACGCTCGACCCGCTGTACGTCGAGCACGGCCCGGCCGGCTCGCAGCTGACCTTCTCCTCGCCCTCGGCGGACCCGTCGTACGGGACCGCCGACTCGCGCGAGGAGTGATCACCGGCTGCTGCCGGACGGGCACTGCTCCTCAAAGACCGCTTCGCAGCGGATCCCGGCTACTGCACTCCCGGCAGCAGCGTTCCTGGTTCGGCCGGCGCGACCTCCACGGCCTTCGTCTTCGGATTGCGCCGCTCCTGCTTGGCCACCCAGGTCGCGAACCAGGAGAGCAGCATGCACATCCCGATGTAGATCGGCGAGATCACCATCACCACGGGGATGAAGGGAAGATCGTAGTCGAGGTTGGACGCGATGAGTTTGCCCGCGTGGAGAAATTCCTCATAGGTGATCAGGTAGCCGAGCGAGGTGTCCTTCAACGCGACCACCAGCTGACTGATGATCGTGGGCAGCATGGCGCGCACCGCCTGCGGGGCCAGTACGAACGTGGTGACCTGCGTCTTGCGCATCCCGAGGGCGTACGCGGCCTCGCGCTGGCCGCGCTCCACCGAGTTGATCCCGGTACGGAACACCTCGGCGAGCACCGAGCCGTTGTAGAGCGTCAGGCCGGCGACCAGCGCGGGCAGGGGCTGCACCTTCAGGGCCACGAAGATGAAGAAGATCATCACCAGTACGGGCATGGCCCGGAAGAACTCGACCAGAACCGTCGAGAGCCGGCGCACGGCCCAGTGGTCGGAGAGCCGGCCGACGGCGAGCACCGCCCCGAGCACCAGGGAGAGCACCGCGGCCAGCGCGAACGCCTTGAGGGTGTTGCCCAGTCCGCGCAGCAGCAGCACCTGAATGCCCTTGTATTCGAAGGGTGTCCATTTGGCGCCGGCGAACTGTCCGGTGTCGACGAGCAGATGGACGATCCAACCGAACAGGGCGAGGATCAGGGCCGTCGACGCGAACCCGTAGAGGCGGTGGCGCCTGCGGGTGACCGGGCCCGGGATGTCGTAGAGCGCGGTGGCGGAGGGCGTGGTGCGGGTGATCATCGGGCGACTCCCCAGCGCTTCTCCATCACATGGAAGAGCGCACTGATGGACAGGGTGATGATCAGGTAGCCGACGGCGATCCAGACGAAGGTCCAGATGATGCTGTACCCCAGCTCGTTGAGGGTCTTGTAGGTGCCGAGCAGCTCGGTCACGCTGAAGGCCCCGGCGATCGCCGAGTTCTTGGCGAGCGCGATCAGCGTCGAACCGATCGGCGGGATCACCGTGCGGAACGCCTGTGGCAGCACGATGCTGTTCAGCGTCTGACCGAACGTCATGCCGAGGCTGCGAGCCGCGTCGCCCTGCCCCTTCGGCACCGTGTTGATGCCGGAGCGCAGCACCTCGCAGATGAACGCGGAGGTGTAGCAGCCGAGCGCGAGGACCGCGAAGACCTCGAAGGGAAGCACCAGCCCGAAGCGCGGCAGTCCGAGCAGAACGGCGAAGAAGAGCAGCGTCAGCGGGGTGTTGCGCAGCACCGTCACCCAGACCGTGCCGAGTACCCGGAGCGAGCCGACGGGTGCCACCCGGCAGGAGGCCATGAAGAAGCCGAGGAGCAGGGCCAGGATCGAGGAGTAGACGGTCAGCTCGACCGTGCCGAGGAAGCCCTTGCCGTAGAGCGAGAAGTTCTCCGTGAGTACGTCCATGGTCGATGCCCGCCCTCTCAGGTCGCCGGGTAGCGGTCGATGGGCGGCGGGGTCGGCGCGGGCGCTCCGGACAGACCGAGTGTGGCCTCGAACGCCTTCTTCCAGTTGCCGTTCTTCTGGTTCGCCTCCAGGGCGTCGTCGAGAGCGAACCGCAACACGTTGTCGCTGCGCGGGACGCCGATGCCGTACGGCTCCTCGGAGAAGGGCTTGCCCACCACCTTCATCTCCTCGGGCGCCTTGGCGGCGAAACCCAGCAGGATCGCGTCATCGGTGGTGACGGCGTCGACCTGGTAGGTCAGCAGGTTGTCGACACAGATCGAGTACGTGTCGTAGGCGACCAGGATCGCCTTCGGATAGTCGGCGGCGATGCGCTGGTACGGGGTCGATCCGGCCGCCGAGCAGACGGTCCTGCCGGCCAGGTCCTGCGGTCCGTCGATGTCGTGCTCGTCGGTGCGCACGAGCAGCGACTGCCCGGCCATGAAGTAGGGCCCGGCGAAGCCGACGAGCCTCTTGCGCAGGGCATTGATGGTGTAGGTGCCGACGTAGTAGTCGATCTGACCGTTCTGCAGTGCCGTCTCGCGGTTGGCGGAGGCGATGGTCCGGAAGCGGATCGTCTTCGGGTCGAAGCCGAGCGAAGCCGCCATCATCTTGGCGATCTCGATGTCGAAGCCGGAGTAGACGCCGGTGGCCGGGTCCTTCTCGCCGAGGTAGGGCTGGTCCTCCTTGGCCCCGACCCGGAGGTATCCGCGATTCATCGCTTTCTGCCAGGTCGGTGATCCGGGCAGCCGGAAGGCGGTGTCGACCTTGTACACGGGCAGTTGTTCGGGCTTCGACCCCTTCACCGACGGGCTGCCCTCCTTGCCGCATCCGGCGGCGAGCACGGCGAGCAGGAGAGCGGCGCAGGCGGTCAGAACTTTTCTCGTACGCAACACGGAGCCCCCCGTCAGTGCTTCAGGATCTTGGACAGGAAGTCCTTGGCGCGGTCGCTCTCCGGGGCGGTGAAGAACGCCTCGGGAGTGCGGTCCTCGATGACGCGTCCGTCGGCCATGAAGATCACACGGTTGGCGGCGGAGCGGGCGAAGCCCATCTCGTGCGTGACGACGACCATGGTCATGCCGTCCCGGGCGAGCTGCTGCATGACCTCCAGCACCTCGTTGATCATCTCCGGGTCGAGCGCCGAGGTCGGCTCGTCGAAGAGGAGCGCCTTGGGGTTCATGGCGAGGGCGCGGGCGATGGCCACACGCTGCTGCTGGCCGCCGGAGAGCTGGGCGGGGAACTTGTCGGCCTGCGAGGCGAGTCCGACCCGCTCCAGCAGCTCCCGGGAGCGCCGGTCGGCCTCGTCCTTCTTCCGCTTGCGGACCTTGAGCTGGGCGAGCGAGACATTGTCCAGCACGGTCTTGTGCGCGAACAGGTTGAACGACTGGAAGACCATGCCCACTTCGGCCCGGAGCCGGGCCAGCCCCTTCCCCTCCTCGGGGAGGGGTCTGCCGTCGATCGCGATGTACCCGGACTCGATCGTCTCAAGCCGGTTGATGGTCCGGCAGAGCGTCGACTTGCCGGAGCCCGAGGGGCCGATGACCACCACCACCTCCCCGCGGCCGACGGTGAGACTGATGTCCCGCAGTACGTGCACCTGTCCGTAGAACTTGTTGACGTCCCGCAGCTCGATCAATGGATCGACGGCCATGCCCTGCCCCACCCACTTGTCGCTATGTCGAGGTCAGCGCAAACTATCCAGCGCGAAAAGGGGCTTCGCCTACGACACGCATAAATGGGGCATAAGGCGTCTTATCCGGTTTTGGTGAGAGCCCTACCCCTCGGCCGATTCCGAGTACACCTGCGAGAGCTCGGGGCTGCCCGCCATCGCCCAGTCCAGTCCGGCCTCGACCACATCGATCTCCCGCCCCGAGGCGAGCCGCACCACGGGCTGCCCGCTCGGCCAGATGTTCCAGACCGCACCGGGGACATTGCGCACCAGAACCGTGCCGAGGTAGAGCCCCGCGTCATTACCCAGCCAGGGCAGCTCCTCGGGATCGTCGCGCCAGCGCGGCGGCAACTGGTCGAGAGCCGCCAACGAGTCCGGGCTGTCGTCGAGTTCGAGCCCTCTTTGCCCTGCCCGGACACGCAGCAGCTCGCACTCGGCAAGCAGCTCGGCCACGCCCTCGGGATCGGCCGCGACGGCGGCGGCGAGCCCCGTCCCTCGCGTACCGTCGTGACGCTTACGCCAGTTGTCCAAGAAGGGGATGTTCATACCACTCAGGGTCGCATCCCGGGCGTGTTACGCACCACAGGGCGCGCGGCCTGTCGTTCGAGTGCTGAACCGGATGCGGCCCGGTCCAGATGTTCCGGCGGAAAAGGGGTGGAGACGAGGGGGGCCGGGCTGGTAGCTTCGCGATCGTGTCCAGCCCCGAGTCCGACAGAGACTAGCCACCGGTCCGCCGGTGGCCGAACCGCTGTCGCGTCGATCCCGCCCGCTCGTGTACCGGCGGTGGGGCCGCTTCCGCCCGGCTGCCGCCGCAGGACCACCTCGGTGTGGGCTGCGCGTTCCCCGTCTGTGCCCGTGACGCACTCGTACGTGCACGCGTGCACGGATTCTCCGGCACCCGCGCCTGCCGCGCGTGCCCGAGTCCCGTCCATGAACACCCCGGACGTTCCGTCGCGTTGCCGCCCGTCCTGACGGGCGGGCGCGGCCCACACCCCCTGCATGGTCCATCCATCAGCCGTCCATGGGGTTCCTTTCATGCCTTTTGCCGTGTACGCACTCGGGCTCGCCGTCTTCGCCCAGGGCACATCCGAGTTCATGCTGTCCGGTCTGGTCTCGGACATCGCCGCCGACCTCCACGTAACCATTCCGGCCGCCGGGCTGCTGACTTCGGGCTTCGCGATCGGGATGGTCGTCGGGGCGCCGTTGATGGCGCTCTTCAGCCGGAACTGGCCGCGCCGCCGCGCCCTGTTGTTCTTCCTCTGCGTCTTCAGCGCCGTTCATGTCGCCGGCGCGCTCACCCCCAGCTATGGGGTGCTGCTCGCGACGCGGGTCGTCGGGGCCCTGGCGAATGCCGGATTCTGGGCCGTGGCCCTGGTGACCGCGGTCTCCATGGTCGGGCCCGAGGCCCGGGCACGCGCCACGTCCGTGGTCGTCGGGGGCGTCACCGTCGCCTGCGTGGCCGGAGTACCCGCCGGTGCGGCGCTGGGCGGACAGTGGGGGTGGCGGTCGGCATTCTGGGCCGTGGCGCTGGTCTCCGTACCGGCCGTCGTAGTGATCGCCAGGACGATTCCGGGGACACGGCCGGAGGCCGTCCCGGCACGCGCCCGCGTCGAGCTGCGGGCCCTGGCCCGTCCGCGGCTGCTGCTCACGCTGCTGACGAGCGCCCTCGTGCAGGGCGCGACGTTCTGCGCGTTCTCCTACGTCGAACCGCTCGCCACCCGGGTCACCGGACTCGGTACCGACTGGGTGCCCGTTCTGCTCGCGCTGTTCGGCCTGGGCTCGTTCGTCGGGGTCACCGTCGCCGGCCGGGTCGTCGACGCACGGCCCCTCGCCCTCACCGCGGCCGGTCTGCTCACGCTCACCGTCGGCTGGACCGGGCTCGCACTGAGCGCGGGAAACCCGTTCGCGGCGGTCACGCTCGTCGCGGTCCAGGGGATGCTCGCGTTCGGCACCGGGACGGCGCTGATCTCGTGGGTGTTCCGGCTGGCGGCCGACGCGCCGACCCTGTCCGGCTCGTTCGCCACATCCGCGTTCAATGTGGGCGGCGCGCTCGGCCCCTGGCTCGGCGGACTCGCGATCGGTGCAGGACTCGGCTTCCGCTCACCGCTGTGGGTGAGCGCGCTGCTGATGGTTCTGGCGCTGGGCACCGCCTGGGCGTCGCTGGGCATGCGCCGGGCCGCCGACCGGCAGAACCCGGATCGCATTCCCGCGGTCTGACAGCAGGGTGGTTAAGAGGAGCTCAGGCCCCGCCCGGCGCTGAACGGGCGGGGCTGTCCTGGTCACAGCAAGCAGCCAGCAAGCGGGATAAGGACATCGACCACCGTATCGGCGACCACTGACAACGACGGCTCGTCCGAGGCGTCAGACGTCGAGGTCCACGACCACCGGGGCATGGTCGGACGCGCCCTTGCCCTTGCGTTCCTCGCGGTCCACATAGCTGTCCTGGACCGCCGCGACGAAGGGCGCGTTGCCGTAGACGAGGTCGATCCGCATGCCCTTGTTCTTCGGGAAGCGCAACTCCCGGTAGTCCCAGAAGGTGTAAGGACGGTCGTACTTGAGCGGGCGCGGCATGACGTCGGAGAGCCCCTCCTGGCGCAGTGCGGCGAGGGCTGCGCGCTCGGCGGGGGTGACATGGGTCGCGCCCTCGAACAGCGCCGGATCCCAGACGTCCTCGTCGGTCGGGGCCACGTTGAAGTCGCCCAGGACCGCGAACGGCCGCGGGCCCACGGCGTCCGCCGCGACGGCCTTCTGCAGGGCCTCGAACCAGCGCAGCTTGTACGCGTAGTGCGCGTGCTCGACCTCGCGGCCGTTGGGCACGTACACCGACCAGACGCGAACCGGGCCGCAGGTCGCGGAGATCGCCCGGGGCTCCTGCTCGCCCTCGTACCCGGGGCCGTCGGGCAGGCCCTTGACGACGTCGGACAGGCCGGCCCGGGAGACCAGCGCGACCCCGTTCCACCGGCCCGTGGCGTGGACCGCGGACTCGTAGCCGAGTTCGCGAAGTGCGTCTGCCGGGAACTGTTCGGCGGCGCACTTGGTCTCCTGGATGCACAGCACATCCGTGCCGGAGCTCTCCAGCCAGGCCAGCAGCCTCGGGAGCCGGGCGGTGATCGAATTGACGTTCCAGGTGGCGATGCGCATGTACGTAAACCTAGCGGCTGCCACTGACAACCGCCGGACCGGCCGGGGTCACAGGCCGGTCGATTCCCCCGGGGTCAGCCGGCCGTGGTCGGTGCCGCCGAGGCTGCCGATCTGGTTGTCGTAGATCGGGCGGGCGAGGTCGGTGAGGAGCGCGTCGTGGATGTCGATGGCGCGGCGCGGCTTGACCTCGCGTACGTAGTCGATGACCTCGGAGATCTTGTTCCAGGGGGCCATCACGGGGAGCATCAGGGTGTCGACCGGCCGGTCGGGGACGGTGAGGGCGTCGCCCGGGTGGAAGACCGAGCCGTCCACCAGGAAGCCGATGTTGGTGATCCGCGGGATGTCAGGGTGGATCACCGCGTGCAGCTCGCCGTGCACCTGTACGTCGAAGCCCGCCGCGGAGAAGGTGTCACCGTGGCCGACGGTATGGACGCGGCCGGGGAAGGCCGTGGCGAGCCGGTCGGCGACGCTGCGCAGGGTCCAGATCTCGGCGGCCTGGTTGGCCTCCAGACCGGCGCGCAGCCGCCCCTCGTCGAAGTGGTCGGGGTGCTCGTGCGTCACCAGGATCGCGTCGGCGCCGACGGCGGCGTCCTGCTCCGAGAAACCGCCCGGATCGATGACGAGCGTCTGCCCGCCCTTCTCCAGGCGGATGCAGGAGTGCGTCTTCTTGGTCAGTGTCAGGTGCGCGGGGTTCACGGCGTTCATGGCCCCATCCTGCTACGGGCGGGGCGTCGTTTCTTCCTGAATCACGGTCTGCGCGATCGAGAACGCAGCGCTCGCGGCGGGCACGCCGCAGTACACAACGGTCTGCATCAGCACCTCCTTGATCTCGGCCGGGGTGAGGCCGTTGCGCAGCGCGGCCCTGACATGCGCGGCCAGGCTCTCCAGACGGCCGGAGGCGACCAACGCGGTGAGCGTGACGCAGCTGCGGGTGCGGCGGTCGAGGCCCTCCCGGGTCCACACCTCGCCCCAGGCGTACCGCGTGACGAGCTCCTGGAAATCGCCGGTGAAGTCGTCGGCGGCGGCCGTGGCCCGGTCCACATGGGCGTCGCCGAGCACCTCGCGGCGCACCTTCATGCCGGGCTCGTACGGGTCGGCGCGTCCGGTGGTGCCGGTCTCCGGCTGCGCGGTGGCGGCGGTGATCTCGGCCACGGGCAGCACGGGGGTGGAGAGCTGCGGAGTGAACGGCGGAACGGGGATGGCGGCGAGAGTGTCCTGCCAGGCGGTGGAGAAGTGGGTGAGGAGCAGATCGGTGACGGCTCCGGGCTGCTCGACCGGGGCGAGGTGGGAGGCGCCGGGGACGAGGGCGAGCCGGGCGTCCGGTATGCCCGCGACCAGGGTGCGGGCGTCGCCGGGCCCGGTGACCCGGTCCTCGGCGCCGACCAGGACGAGGGTCGGGACGGTGATGCGGCCGAGGTCGCCGCGGATGTCGAAGGCGGCGAGGGCTTCGCAGGCGGCGATGTAGCAGCCGGGGTCGGTGGTGCGGACCATCTGGACGGCCCACTCGACGATGGCCGGCTGGGCGGCGGCGAAGCCCGGAGTGAACCAGCGCTCCGGCGCGGTGCGGGCCATCGGTTCCAGGCCATTGGTGCGGACGACCACGCCGCGCTGGCGGAATTCGTCGGCGCTGCCGAACCGGGGCGAGGCGGCGATCAGGGCGAGCGAGGCGACCCGGTGCGGGTGGCGCAGCGCGAGGTCGGCGCCGATCGCGCCGCCGAGGGAGCAGCCCGCGTATCCGAAGCGCTGGACACCGAGCCCGTCGAGGGTGGCCAGCAGCCGGTCGGCGAGTTCGGTGACGGCGGAGGCCGGGTGGGCGGGGGCGCCGCCATGACCGGGAAGGTCGAAGCGGAGGACCCTCCAGTGCTGGGTGAGCTCCGGTATCTGCCGGTCCCACATGTGCCAGGTGGTGCCCAGCGACGGACCGATGACGAGGACTGGGGCGTCCTCGGGGCCGTCGAACCGGTACTGCAGCGTGTGCACGGGCAGGGCCTGCGCCTGGGCCGCGGGTGGGATCCGTACAGGAGGCACGGGGGACAGGGGAGATACGGGAGGCACGGTTGCGGCGGGCGGCACGGGCACCGGGGTGTCGGCGGACTGAACCTGGTGCGTCGGCTGCGCGGCGTCGGGCGCGGGCCGGCTCTGCTGCTGCACGGGCTGCGGCACCGGGACCGGGACCGGCTGCACGGGCTGCGGCACCGGGACCGCGACCGGGACCGGCTGCGCGGGTTGCGGGGTCTGCACGGGCTGCGGGGTATTCATGTCACTGGCGTCGCTCACTCGCTCCAGGTTAGTGAGCGGCCTGTCGGCTCCCGGTCAGGGGGTCGCCGTGGATACGACATAGACGACAGGGTTCATCGGATCGGTCATGTTCACGGTGATGTCCTGATCGGGCCGCGGGTCCTTGTTGGTGTGCTTGGTGCCCGCCCACTGGATGCCCGGGGCGAAGCTCCAGCCCGCGATCTCCTGGTCGCGGGGGCCGATGGTGACCTTGTCCGTCACCAGTTCGGCGCGGCCGCTGCCCATCCGGCTCAGGAACCGGTCGAGCCCGGCGGACGTGGTGCGGAACTCCACGTACAGGCGGCTGGTCTTCCAGTTGTTGGTTTCGTAGTACTGCACGTCCAGCGCGTTGCCGGGCATCGGCAGCTCGTAGATCCGGCGCTGCAGCCGGGACGGCCAGCCCTCCCGGAGCCCCTGCGCGGAGGCCTCGGCCTCCTTGTTCTGGCCGGAGCGGCGGCTCTGGTGCGCGGAGATCAGCAGGTAGCCCGCCGGGATGCCGATGAGCAGCACGATGGTGATCGCCGTGATCAGACGGCGGCGGATCATCCGGCGCCGGTCCTGCGGCGGCCTTTCGTCGTCGGGCGGCGAGGACTGGCGCGGCAGGACGGGGTGCTCGGCTGTGGTCATGTCTGTGACGATCCCTACGAGGTGCGAGTGCTGCGCGTGTTACGGATGGTGCTCGCGGCCTGGTCGTAGATCTGCGCGTACCGCTCGTACCGCTCGACGCGACGACGGTTGGTACGACGGAATCTGCGGGCCACCAGCCGGGCCAGGTCGGCGGCGCCGACCATACCTGCCTCCGGGCCGAGCTGCGCCTTCGCGATCCGGGCCTCGGGGCGGTAGCCGCGGCCGGTGAGGTGGCGCTTGAAGGCGTCCCTGGCAGGGCCGATCAGCAGATCGTCGGCGGCGCTGACGCCGCCCCCGATGACGAAGCAGGAGGGATCGAGCGCGGCGGCCAGATTGGCGATGCCGACGCCGAGCCACTGGCCGATGTCCTGGAGCAGCTCGACGCACATCGCGTCGCCCTCGCGGGCCAGTTCGGTGATGAGCGGCCCGGTGATGTCGGGGATGTTGCCCTTGACCCGCTCGATGATGCCGTGCGCCACCGGGGAGTCGGCCGCGGCCAGCTCCTTGGCCTCGCGGACGAGGGCGTTGCCGGAGCTGTACTGCTCCCAGCAGCCGCGGTTCCCGCACGGGCAGCGGTGCCCGCCGGGCACCACCTGCATGTGGCCGAACTCACCGGCGACTCCGTACTTGCCACGCTTGACCTGGCCGTCCTCCAGGATCGCGCCGCCGATGCCGGTACCGAGCGTGATCATGACGAGGTGGTCCTCGCCACGGCCCGCTCCGAAGCGCCACTCCGCCCAGGCGGCGGTGTTGGCGTCGTTGTCGACCATGACGGGGACGACGAGGCGGGAGGCGAGGGCGTCGCGCAGCGGTTCGTCGCGCCAGGCGAGGTGCGGGGCGAACAACACCTTGGAGCGGTCCGCGTCGACCCAGCCGGCCGCCCCGATGCCGACGGCGTGCACATCGTGCCGGTCGGACAGGTCCAGGACCAGCTCGACGATGGTGTCCTCGACGACCTTGGGGCTCTTGGACTTGTCCGGCGTCTCGGTGCGCAGCTGCTCCAGGATGTTGCCGTCCGCGTCGACGACGCCGGCCATCACCTTCGTACCCCCGATGTCGATGCCGACGGTGGGGACCCGCGGCGCCGTGAGGTGCGAGCGCCGCTCCCGGCTGCCCACGGTCCGCAGGACGGTGGCGCGGGCGGAGCCGCGGTGTGTGAAGTCGCGGTACGTGCTCATCGTCCCTGCGGGGTCTGGGGGGGCCGGGGGCGGTGCTCCCGGCGGCGGACTGCGCCCGTCGGGCTCGATTCTGCCACTGCCTGGGGCAGCGCGGTCGGCGGAACCTTCGGCCGGGTCCGTACCGGCCCCGGGGCTACTGCGGGTCGTCGGTGACCGAGTGGCCGCCGAGATGGGTCGGTTCCGGGGCCCGCTCCAGCTCGTGGCCGAGCTCCTCCAGCTCGCTGCCGCCCGCCATCTGACGGGTCAGTTCGTCCAGCGTGATGCTCGACCGGGTGTGGCTGCCGGCCATGGCGCCCCGCTTGAGCAGGACGAACCGGTCACCGACGAGATACGCGTGGTGCGGGTTGTGCGTGATGAGGACCACGCCGAGACCGGCGTCGCGCGCGGCCGCGACGTACTTGAGGACGACCCCGGACTGCTTGACGCCGAGCGCGGCGGTCGGCTCGTCCAGGACGAGGACCTTGGCGCCGAAGTAGACGGCACGCGCGATGGCGACGCACTGGCGCTCGCCGCCGGAGAGCGTGCCGATCGGCTGGTCGACGTCGCGCAGGTCGATGCCCATGCGCAGCAGCTCGGAGCGGGTCGTCTCGCGCATCAGCCGTACGTCGAGGCGCTTGAAGGGGCCCGCGCCGGTGGTCGGCTCGGAGCCGAGGAAGAAGTTCCGCCAGACCGGCATGAGGGGGACGACGGCCAGGTCCTGGTAGACCGTGGCGATGCCGCGGTCCAGCGCGTCGCGTGGGTTGGCGAGGGTGGTCTCCTCGCCGTCGATGAGGAAGGTTCCCGAGTCGTGCCGGTGCAGTCCCGCGATGATCTTGATCAGGGTGGACTTGCCGGCGCCGTTGTCACCGAGGACACAGGAGATCTCCCCCGCGTGGACCTCCAGCGAGACGTCCTGGAGCGCCTTGATGTTGCCGTAGAACTTGCTGACGTGGTCCAGCTCGACGAGCGCCCGATGGGACGTCTCCCGGTCGGCCGGTGCCTGGGGGGCCGTCATTTCGTCGCCTCCGCGCGCTTGCGTACCCATGCGTTGAGCAGGGTGGCCAGGAGCAGCATGGCTCCGAGGAAGAACTTGAACCAGTCCGGGTTCCACTCCGCGTACACGATGCCCTTGCTGGTCATACCGAAGATGAAGGCACCGACCGCGGAGCCGATCGCGGAGCCGTAGCCGCCGGTGATCAGGCAGCCGCCGATGACGGCCGCGATGATGTAGATCAGCTCGTTGCCGACACCCTCGCCGGACTGCACCACGTCGTACGAGAACAGCAGATGCTGCCCCGAGACCCAGGCGGCGAAGGCGACCCCGAGGTACAGCCCGATCTTGGTACGGATCACCGGGACGCCGACCGCGCGGGCCGCGTCGGCCTCGCCGCCGACCGCGAAGATCCAGTTGCCGAAGCGGGTGCGGAGCAGGATCCAGGTGGCGATCGCGACGAGCACCGCCCACCACAGGATGGTGACCTTGAACTCGACGCCGCCGATGGTCCACTGCGAGGCGAAGACCTGACGGGCCGATTCGAAGCCCTCCATGTCGCCGATGGACTTCGTCGACACCGTCCCGCTGATCAGCTTGGTAAAGCCCAGATTGAGGCCGGTCAGCATCAGGAACGTGCCGAGCGTGATGATGAAGCTCGGCAGTTTGGTACGGGTCAGCATGAAGCCGTTGAACGCCCCGACGGCCAGCGTGACCAGCAGCGACACCAGGACGCCGACCCAGACGTTGGCCGTCATCTGGTAGCTGAACATCGACGAGATCAGCGCGGAGCTGGTGACCAGGACGCCGGCGGAGAGGTCGAACTCGCCGCCGATCATCAGCAGCGCCACCGGCGCGGCCATGATCCCGATGGTGGAGGCCGCGTACAGCACCGTGCCGAGGCTGGAGGCGCGCAGGAAGCTGTCGGCGACGATCGAGAAGAAGATGAACACGGCCGCGGCGCCGACCACCGAGCCGAGCTCGGGGCGGCCGAGCAGTTTGCGCAGCGGTGAGGTGCGCAGCAGCCGCTCGTCGGCCGCGGTCGGGGCGGGTGAGCCGGTGACGGTACTCATCGGGTCCCCCGCTTCGTGTATTCCGCCAGCTCGGCGGCGTCCTTCGAGGTGATGATCTGCGGTCCGGTGAGGACCGGCCGGCCGCCGCCGAGCACATTGCGGTTGTAGCGGTGGAGCCAGAGCAGGTCGACGGCCTCGTACCCCTGGAGGTAGGGCTGCTGGTCGACGGCGAAGCCGAGGCTCTTGTCCTGGAGGGCGGTGGCGACCTGGGCGTTCAGGTCGAAGGTGTCGACCTCGGCCTTGCTGCCCGCGGTCTTCTTCGCCTTGACGGCCGCGTCCGCGAACGGCGCCCCGAGGGTGACGACGGCGTCGATGTTCTTGTCGGCCTGGAGCTTCGCCTCGATGGACGCCTGGACGTCGGGCATGTTGGTGCCCTCGACGTACAGGTTCTGCATCTGCCCGTCGAACGTCTTCTTCGCTCCGGCGCAGCGCTGCTCGTGGCCCACGTTGCCCTGCTCGTGCAGGATGCACAGGGCCTTCTTGCGGCCGCGCGCGTTGAGCTCGTCGCCGACCGCCTCGCCCGCGATGGACTCGTCCTGGCCGATGTGGGTGAGCGCGCCGAACTGCTTGGACTCCGCGGAGCCCGAGTTCACCGTGATCACCGGGATGCCTGCCTTGGCGGCCTTGGCGACGACATCCTTCATCGCGTCGGGCTTGGCGAGCGTGACTATCAGCCCGTCGACCTTCTGGTCGATGGCGGCCTGGACGAGCTGGGCCTGCTGCTGCGCCTCGTCGTTGTGCGAGTACAGGAACTTGATGTTGTCCTTGACGGCTGCCTGTTCGGCGCCCCGCTGGACGATGTCCCAGAAGGTGTCGCCGTCGCCCGAGTGGGTGACCATGGCGAAGGTCCAGCGGGGCGTGGTCACCGCGGACCGGCCCTCGGCCGCAGCCCGGGCCGCGCGCTCCTCCGCCCGCTTGCCGCCGGTGCTGCTGCATCCCACGAGGGAAGCCCCCAGCACCGCCGCAAGCACGGCGCCCATCGCACGTACCCCTGTCCGAACCCTTGCCACGACGCCGTGCCCTTCTTGTGCTGCTCGCTGTGCTCTTTGGTGGGGCCGGGGTCGATTCACGCCCTGCCCGGCTGGCCAAGTATCCCCGAGCCGCCGACGGCGCCGCCCGGCAGGGGCGTGGCAGGTGCGCGGGCACCGGGTGTGCGCGGCGGCGCGCGGGACGGTCATCGGGTGCCGCGCGCGGTGTATTCCTCCAGCTGCGGTACGTCGTCGGCGGTGACGATCGCCGGGCCGGTGAGCACCGGTTTTCCGCCGCCGATGACGTTTCCGTTGGTCTTGTTCAGCCACAGTTCGTCGACGGCGAGATAGCCCTGGAGGTAGGGCTGCTGGTCGACGGCGAAACCGACCTCCTGGGCCTTCAGCCGCTTGACGACCTCGGCGTTCAGATCGAAGGTGTCGACCTCGGCGCGGCTGCCGGCTCCCTCCTTGGCCTTGACGGAGGCGGCCGCGAAGGGGGCGCCGAGGGTGACGATCGCGTCGATGCCCTTGTCGGCCTGGAGCTTCGCCTCGATCGACGAGGTGGAGGCGGGCATGTTGGTGCCCTCGACGTTGAGGTTCTCGACGGTGCCCCCGAAGGTCTTCCGCACCCCGGCGCAGCGCTCCTCCAGCGAGACGTTGCCCTGCTCGTGGACGACGCAGACGGCCTTCTTGCGGCCCCGCGCATCGAGCTCCTCGCCGACGGCCTCGCCCGCGACCTTCTCGTCCTGCCCGATGTGTCCGAGTGCGCCGATCTCCCGGGAGAACTGCGCGCCCGAGTTGATGGTCACGACGGGTATGCCGGCCTTCACGGCCTTGGCGACGACGTCCTTGACCGCTTCCGGCTTGGCGAGGGTGACAACGATGCCGTCGACCTTCTGGTCGATGGCGGCCTGGACGAGCTGGGCCTGTTCCTTGCCCTCCTTGTTCGCCGAATACAGGAACTCGACGTTGTCCTTGGCGGCGGCCTGTTTCGCGCCGCTCTGCACGATGTCCCAGAAGGTGTCGCCCTCTCCCGAGTGCGTGATCATCGCGATCTTCATCCGCGGGGTGGCGGCCGTTTTGCCTCCGCTGCCGCCCCCCTGGGGCTTCTCCTCGGCGCGCTCGCCGCCGGAGCTGCTGCATCCGCCGACGGTGAGGCCCATGCCGATGGCGGCCGCGGCGATCAGGATTGCTGCCTTGCGAGGGGTACGCATGGTGGTCCGCCTTCTCTCCCGGCCGCGCGAGTGCGGCTGGGTGAGTTCTAGCGGCGGGCGTACGAGACGTCAACGGGGCCGTGGGGCCGTCGTCACCGTACGAGCAGCTGGAAATCGAAGGTGTAGCGCGAGGCCCGGTAGATGTGGGAGCCGAACTCGACCGCGCGCCCGGTGTCGTCGAAGGTGGTGCGCTCCATCGTCAGCACGGCGGCCCCTTCCGTCTCGGCGAGACCGGCCGCCTCCTCGGCGGTGGCGAGCCGGGCGCCGACGGTCTGGCGAGCGCTGTGCAGGGTGATGCCGGCGCCCCGCATCATCCGGTAGAGGCCGGTGGTCTCCAGCCGTCCGGCGTCCAGGTCGATGATCCCGAGGGGCACGTGGTTGCGCAGGAGTGCCAGCGGCTCGTCGTGCGCGTACCGCAGTCGTTCGAGGAGGTGTACGTCGGTGCCCGCCGTGATTCCGAGCGCGTCGGCGACGTCGGCACCGGCGGGTTCGACGGTGTTGCGCAGGACGCGGGTCGTGGGGCGCCCGCCCGCCGCCTCCAGGTCGTCGTACAGGCTGCTCAGTTCGAGCGGGCGGCGGACCCTGCTGTGCACGACCTGGGTGCCGACGCCGCGGCGGCGGACCATCAGGCCCTTGTCGACCAGTGACTGGATGGCCTGGCGGACGGTGGGCCGGGACAGGCCGAGCCGGGCCGCGAGCTCGATCTCGTTGCCGAGGAGGCTGCCGGGGACGAGCCGGCCCTGCTCGATGGCCGCTTCCAGCTGCTGAGCCAGCTGGTAGTAGAGCGGAACCGGACTGGTGCGATCCACGCCGAGCTCAAGCGCGGCGGGGTCGGGGGTGGGTTCGGGCACGCGTGGAGGGTAACTCCCACATCAGAACCTCCGGTAGTCAGGTCGTCCTGTTGTCCGGACAGCATGAACATCGAACAACCCGCCTCTTGTCAGGACATATGGTTGACAGCGCAGTCCGCGGGCGTCACGTTGGGTCCATGCGCATCGGACTCATCGGCACCGGACGGATCGGTTCTTTCCACGCGGGCGTGCTGGCCCGCCATCCCGAGGTGGACGCCCTGGTGGTGACGGACACCGACCGGGCGCGGGCGGCCGAGGTCGCGGACCGCACCGGCGCGACGGCCGCGGACAGCGCCGCCGAGGTGTTCGGCGCGGGTGTGGACGCCGTGGTGATCGCCTCGGCCACGTCGGCGCACGCGGAGCTGATCGGGCAGGCCGCGCGGGCGGGACTGCCCACGTTCTGCGAGAAGCCGATCGCCTTGGACCTGCCGGGGACGCTGAGCGCGCTGCGCGAGGTCGATCGAGCAGGGAGCGTGCTCCAGCTGGGCTTCATGCGCAGGTTCGACGCCGGGTACGGGGCGGCGCGGGCCGCCGTGCGGGCGGGGGCGCTGGGCCGGCTGCACACCGTGCGGGCGATGACGATGGACCCTGCGCCACCGCCCGCCGCGTATCTGCCGCTCTCCGGCGGCCTGTACCGGGACTGTCTGGTCCATGACTTCGACATGCTGCGGTGGGTGACGGGCCGTGAGGTGGCCGAGGTGTACGCCACCGGATCGGACGCCGGGCCCGAGATGTTCCGGGCGGCCGGCGACGTCGACACGGCGGCGGCCCTGCTCACTCTCGACGACGGCACCCTGGTCACGGCGACGGCCACCCGCTGCAACGGCGCCGGTTACGACGTACGGATGGAACTGGCGGGCGAGCTCGGCCAGATCACGGTCGGCCTGGACGACCGTACGCCGGTCACCTCGGCCGAGCCGCAGGGCCCCGCCGCACCGCACAGCCCCTGGCCGGGCTTCCTGGAACGGTTCGCCCCGGCGTACGAGGCGGAACTGGACGCGTTCGTACAGGTGGTCCGGGGCGCGCTGGCCAATCCGTGCGACGGCCGGGAGGCGTGGTACGCGCTGCTGATCGCGGAGGCGTGCGAGGTGTCCCGCCGCGAGCGGCGCCCGGTGGAGATCGCGGAGATCGCCGCGGGCACCGCCGACCGTCCGGTGGAATCGGCCGGCCCCTCCTCGTGACCCGGCGGCGGGCCGGGCGGGTTCAGGAGGACGACGCGGCGGACAGTACGGTGCCTTGCGCGACCGCGCAGAGCGTCCTCACCCCGTCCTCCCCCGCCGCGAACAGCTCACAGCGGACCACGGCCTGACGGCGGCCGGTGTGCACGACGTCGGCGTGGGCGATGAGTGTGCGGCCGGTGGCGGGCCGGATGTACTGGATGGAGAAGCCGCCGGTCAGTACCGCCGGGCCGAGCGTCGTCCCGGCGGCGAAGGTGATCGAGTTGTCGGCGGCGTAGGCCAGGACTCCGCCGTGCAGAAAGCCGTTCTGCTGCTGGAGTTCCTGCCGGATGTCCACTTCGAGGGTGGCCGCACCGTCCCCGAAGGCGGTGATCCGCGCCCCGACGAGCCCGCTGAACGGCTGGCTGTCGAGAACCTTCTGTGCCATCTGCAAGTCAAGTCCGGTCATGACAGAGGTTCTTACCTCACCAGCGGACGGGCAACCGGCGCACCCCCCGGATAAGGAGCCCCGGGATCCAGTCGAACCCGCCCGCGCCCGCGTCCAGCACGAGGCCGGGGCACCGCTCAAGCAGCGTGCGGATCGCGATCCGGCCCTCCATCCGGGCCAGCGGGGCACCCATGCAGAAGTGGCTGCCGTGCCCGAAGGCCAGGTGCCCCTGGGCGTCGCGGCGGATGTCGAAGGTGTCCGGTCGCGCGTAGCGGTCGTGGTCGTGGTCGGCGCCCGCCAGGGAGACCAGAACCGGCTCGCCCGCCGGGATGACCCGGTCCCCGATCTCGACCTGTTCGCGGGGGTAGCGGAACGTGGCGGTCTCCACCGGGCCCTCGTAGCGCAGCATCTCCTCGACCGCGCCGTCGATGAGGCCGGAGTCGGCCCGGAGAGCGGCCAGTTGGTCCGGGTGTTCGAGCAGTGCGCGTACCCCGTTGCCGATCAGGTTGACCGTGGTCTCGTGGCCGGCGACGAGCAGCAGGAACGCCATGCCCACGAGCTCGTCGGGGGACAGTCCGTCCCCCTCTTCGTCACGTGTCCGGACCAGCGCGCTCATCAGGTCGTCACCGGGTGAGCAGCGCTTGTCCTCGATGAGTTCGCCGAGATACTCCCCCATGGCGGCCACCGACTCGGTCGCCTCCTGCGGTGTGGCCGGATGGATGACGCCGTTCGACAGCCGGCGGAACACCTCGCGGTCCAGGTCCGGCACGCCGATCAGTTCGCAGATGACGGTCATGGGCAGGGGGAAGGCGAGCGCGTCGACGAGATCGGCGTGTCCCGACGGCACCATCGCGTCGAGGAGTTCGTCGGTGATCTGCTGGACGCGCGGGCGCAGCGCCTCGACCCGGCGGGCGGTGAACTCCCTGGCGACGAGTTTGCGGAGCCGGGTGTGGTGGGGTGCGTCGAGTTCCAGCATGTTGGCGAAGATCGGGGCGGTCTGGGCGGGCGCGCCGGGCAGTCCACGCCAGTCCTTGCCGAGCCGTTGATCGGCAAGGGCCGCGCGGGCCTCGTCGTACCCCACCACGAGCCAGACCCGCTCGATGTCGTCGGTGCGGACGGTGTGCACGGGACCCGCGGCACGCAGCTTCGCGTAGTACGGATACGGATTCGCGGTGAAGTCCTCGACCCCGCGCAGATCGACGTCGACGTTGGCACTGGCATCGGACATGGGATCGCCCCTCCCGGTCTGATCGGCTCGATCGTCTCGGATCGACCGGTTCACCCTATGTCGTCGGCTCGCCGCCCTCGTCATCGAGAAGACCCGCGTCGTGCACCAACAGCGCGATCTGGACACGGTTGTTGAAATCGAACTTGGCCAGAATCCTGGAGACCTGCGTCTTCACGGTCGCCACGCTCAGATAGAGCTCCGCGGCGATCTCGGCGTTGGAACGACCGCGTCCGACGGCGATCGCGACCTCGCGTTCGCGTTCGGCGAGTGCGGCGATCCGCTGTCGTGCCCGGTCTGCGCGGTCCACCCGGCCGTCCTGGCCGCTCCCGTGCCCGATCCCGGCGGCTCGGTCCATGAGCCGACGCGTCACCGCGGGCGACAGCACCGGATCACCGGCCGCCACCCGCCGCACCGAGCCGACGATCTGTGCCGGAGGAGTGTCCTTCAGGACAAAACCGGCGGCTCCGGCGCGGATGGCCCGCAGCACCTGTTCGTCGGCGTGGAACGTCGTCAGGACGATGATCTCCGGAGCATCGGGACGGGCGCGCAGCACCTCCGTGGCGATCAGTCCGTCCATGGCCGGCATCCGGATGTCCATCAGCACCACATCGGGGCGGACGCGGTCGACGAGATCCGCGACCTCGGTGCCGTCGGCCGCCTCCCCCACGATGTCGATGTCGTCGGCGCCGCCGAGCATGAGGGTGAGCCCGGCCCGTACGAGCGGGTCGTCGTCGACGATGAGCAGCCGGACAGGCGAGGCCACGCGATCGATGGGGGTCGGGGTGGTCATGGCGACACCGTAGCCGGACCCGGGCGCCGCACGCGCCGGGCCCGTCGCGGCCGCTCCGGACCGACCGACGGTCAGGCCGACCACGGCAACCAGGCCCGGATGCCGAAGCCGCCGTCGGATTCCGGGCCGTGGTCGAGGCGGCCTCCGGACAGGGTGGCGCGTTCCGTCAGGCCGATGAGGCCCTGGCCGGAGCCGGGGACCCGCTCGAACGGCCGGGTGGGCGCCGGGTTGCGCACCTCGATGGTGAGTCCGTCACCCGGGCCGCCGGTGAGCGTGACAGTGACCTCGGCGCCGGGTGCGTGTTTACGGGCGTTGGTCAGGCCCTCCTGGGCGATGCGGTAGACCGTGCGGCCGGTGGCTGCGGGGGCCGCTTCGGGGTCGGTGACGCGGTTGTCGACGGTGACCTTCATACCTGCCAGACGTGACTCGGCGATCAGCGCGTCCAGGGTGGCGAGGGTGGGCTGCGGCCGGTTGCCGTCGCCCTCACCGGGGCTGCGCAGGACTCCGATGATCTGACGGAGGTCCTGGAGGGCCTCGTGCGCGCTGTCCCGGATGACTCCGGCGGCCCGTGCCACCTCGGCCGGGGGTGCGTCGGGGCGGAATTCGAGCGCGCCGGCGTGGACGCTGAGGAGGGTCAGCCGGTGGGCGAGGACATCGTGCATCTCCCGGGCGATGGCCTCGCGGGCCAGCCGTTGCGCCTGCTCGGCGCGGAGCCCGGCCTCGGTCTCGGCCCGGCGGGCCCGCTCGCGGAGTGTGACGACGAGCTGGCGCCTGGACCGTACGACCATGCCCCAGCTGAGCACCAACAGGGACAGCAGCACACCGATGATCGTCGACTCGGCGAACGAGCTGCCCGGGTCGGGGCGCAGATACGGCTGCAGGGGTGCGGCGACCAGAGCGAGCACCCCGATGGCCGCCACGGGCCGGAACGGCCGGTGCACGGCCACGCCGAACAGGGCCACGAGCATGGCTCCCGCCGCGACGGGTTCGATGATGGAGATCAGGGTCAGAGCCACCGCGACGGTGACCGGCCATCGCCGCCGCACCCAGAGTGCGCAGCAGGCCGCGGCCCCGATCAGGCAGTCGGCGAAGACGACACCGGCGGGGGTGGTGTGGTCGGCGTGGATCGTCGCCGCCGCGAGCAGACCGATCCCCGCCGCACAGAGGAAGGCGGTGATGTCGACGCCCCAGTCCCGCACGGTGCGTCGCGTGCGGCCGCTCTGGTCGCCGGGCAGCTCGGGGTCGGCCATCGCCGAGGGCAGCAGCCAGCGGTACTCCGTACGCGTCATATCGACAAAACTACTCACGTAAGGGGTTCGCACCGGCCGTGCGGGAGCGGGAAGACACCAAAGTTGCCGGATCGGATACTTTCGGCGCCGTGCCGCAGACCAGCGGCCGACACCGCGGCCGGAACGGGCTCGCGAGGCTCTCCCATGAAGAAACTCTGCGAGTCGGTCGGCTTCATCGTGTTCATCCAGGGCGTCGCCGGGCACGGGCGCGCGGCACCTCCGTGGCGATCAGCCCGTCCATGGCCGCATCGACCACATCTGCACGAAGAACGCGAAGAGCGTGCAGACGACGGAGAGGATCCACAGGACGCCGTAGAGCCGTCGGTGGTTGGCAGGGCGAGCGAAGCCGTCCCAGTGATCAGCCGCCCCCGCTCTCGATTCTGCCGCCCTGGAGCTGGACGGCACTCCACGTGGTGCCGCGCGCGGCGCTGGGAGTGCCGGTGGTGCGGGCCATACGTGCCCCGCGCCGACCCGGCCTCAGCCGCGACGGCTGCGCGCCCAAGCACTCGTAGGTCGCTGGTCTCGCATGTCCATGCATCGTCACCGATGGATACGCTGCGATGACGTGTTCCCCTACCTGGCTTGAGGGTTCGGAGTCATGGTCTGTGGAACGACGGGTCGTTCTGCTCGCCGAGTACGGCCTGCCCGATGGTCGCCAGGACGTGGTCGTCGTTGTCATGGAGCTCGTAGAAGGTCAGGTCGCGCAGTATCCGCTCCACGGGGCTCGGGCGGATCAGGCTGCGGGCACCGCATGCGCGGATGACGTGGTGCACTGTCTCTTCCGCCAAATGCTCGATCACATGCCAGGCCCTGCTGCCTGCGATCCGTGCCTCCTCGACCCTGCCTTCGTCCCACAGACCGGCGACGTAGCGCAACCAGAGGCGGGCGGTGTCGATGTTGACCGCCATGCTGCCCACCCGCTGCTGCACATGGGGATCACCGCCTTTGCCCTGCCGCATCAGATACCCGAGCCCGTATTCGTTCGCGGCCAGGGCGCCGCCGAGGAAGCTGGCAGCGTAGTGCGGGATGAAAGCGGTCTGCCAGTGCCCTTCGAAGTAGCCGCCGGGGCGGCCGATGAGATGCTCGCGCGGTACGAAGGTGTCGTGGAACCGCACCACATGGCTGACCGTCGCGCGCATGCCGATCGGGTCCCACCACGAACTGTCCACGGTCACAGTCGGGTCGGACAGGTCGCAGGCGAGCAGCAGGAGTCTTCCGTGGGCCTCTCGGCTGTGCCGGGCTCCACCGGGGCCGGCCGGATCGACGAGCAGGATCGCCCACTGGGCTCCGGTGGCGCTGGTGGCGAACGCCTTGCTGCCGCGGAGGGTCCAGCCGCTGCGGACGGGTGTCAGCACGGTGCCGAAGCGACCGCTCTCGCCCGGCTTGGGGGCCTGGGGTTCGCCGCTCCAGGCGGCCCATTTCTCTCCGTGTTCGACCACGCCGGTGAACCAGTGTCGCTTCTGCTCCGGGCCGGCCAGGGCGTCGATGAGGACGAGTGCGTTGGCGTGCCCCTCCCAGCAGCGGGCCAGTGACAGATCGGCCTTGGCCAGCGTGGTGGTCATCTCCCACAGAGGCAGGGTGTTGCGCTGCTGGGGGCCGTAGCCCAGGCCGCCATGCTCCCGCGGCACAGGGGCGGCCAGAAACCCGCCGGAGAACAGATCGTCGAAGTCCTCGGCGGGGAAGGCGGCACTGCGGTCGTATTCCTCGGCGCGGGGGGCGAAGTTGTCCGCGGCCAGCTTCGCCACGGCGTCGAGAACGATCCGGTCGCCCCCGGCCACCGGATCGCGGGCCGGACCCTGGCCCAGGTCGTCGGTCATAGGGGGACGGCCCCTTCCGAACGGTAGAAGTGGGCGCGGTACATCACGTTCGGTATCTGCGGATCGACGGTATCGACGGTATGGACGTCGATGGTCAGCAGGCCGCGGTTGAGGTAGCCGCAGAGGATGACCTGACGGGAGCCGAGCGGACCTTCGGCGAGGAAGGCCACGGCCTCGGGGGCGTCCATGTCATCGGCCAGAGGGACGGCGGGCAGGGTGGCGCCGGTGACGGGCGTTGCGGTCGGTACGAGCGCCTCTTGTGACGGGTCCGGGTCGCCGCGCTCGGTGATCCGCAGCATGAGCCGGCTGCCGTCGACCGCGGCATCGACCAGGTTGATGCCCGTGGCGGTGATGTCGAAGTTGACCCAGCCACCAGCCAGTGGTGCCGGATCAACCGTCCGTGCCGTCATGCCCGCCCCTCCGCCCTGTGGAAGAACGAGCGGGCCCAGTGGTCGGCCCTCCTGCTGTCATCGCTGAAGATGCTGCTCGTGGTGGCCACCAGGATGCCCGTCTTGTGGTAGGCGCACAGGACAGTGCGTAGCGAGCCGAAGTTGTAGATCGCCGAGAACGACCAGGCGGCCGATGGGGTTCCTGGCGCGGTGTACACGACCGCCGACACCTCACCCCAGTCGCGCGGCTGCGGGCTGCCGGTGCCGAAAGCTCTGACGAACAGGCCCTTCTCGTGCCACGTCACGTTCAGCCGTAGGGCGCCCTTCGAGCTGCCCTGGTCGGTGTTGACCCAGTCGCCCAGCAGCGCCGAGACGTCGGGGACGTCCGGCGGCCGCGGCGCGGCCGGTCCGGCGGGGGAGGGCGAACGGGTCGTCATGGTGCCTCTCCGCTCGTGGGTTGCGCCGGGGGCGATTCCCCCGGCTCGGTGAGGTCGTGGACGTCGGCGCGCTCGACCTGGCTGAAGCAGAGGGAGCGCAGTGGCAGCGCATCGGGGAACGGATGGCCTGTCAACAGGTGGAATTGTTCGCTCACTTCGACGAGCAGGACGTCCCACCCGTCGATGCCGATCAGTCCGCGGGCGCGGGTGGCGCTCATGAGCGCGGTCGGAGGATCGCGGTAGACCATTTCCAACACCGCCGCGTCCGGTTCAACGGCGGCAACCGGAAACGGTTGCCTCTCCGCCAGGGGTGTGGCGTGGACGAGCACAGCGTGTCCTGCCGGGGAGAACCGGCAGAGCGGTACGTAGGGAGCCCCGATGCGCCAGGAGGCTTCCCGGCCGCGCGCCTGCCCCCGGTTGACCAGGGTCACCTGGGCTCCGGCCTGGAGCAGGGCCAGCGCGACGGCCTGCCCGGTGCTGCCGCAACCGATGACGGCGGCCCTGCGGCCGCTGGGATCGATCCCGGCCCGGGCAAGAATGTGCAGGGCAGTGGCGGAGTCGGTGGTGGCCGCCCGCCAGCGCCCGGCGTCGTGCCACAGAACGTTGGCCGCGCCGCACCGCAGCGCCTGCGGGGCGACGATGTCCGCTACTTCGACCGCGCTCTGCTTGTGGGGAGCGGTCACGGTCAGCCCGCGTAGCGGCAGCCGGGCCAGCGCCCCGAAGTCGTTGGCGCAATGCCAGAAGCGGGGGAACGTGTCCACCTGGAAGGGCAGGTAGATCGCGGGCAGCTGCAGCTCCCGCAACGCCGCATTGTGCAGCCGGGGTGACAGCGAGCGTCCCGGGGCATGGCCGGCAATGCCGAACAGGGCGCTGAGCGGTGGCAGCGCGGGCAGTCCGTAGTCGGTCAGGAGTTGGCCCAAGCTCGGCATTCCGTCCGCCCCCGGGGTACCGGCCCGGCCGAAGGCGAGGGGCGCGCCCAGCCACGGCGCCAGCACCCGGGTCCAGGTGCCGGCCGGACCGGACGCGAACGCCGTCACGTCGGAGCGCCCGAGCCCGGTGAGCAGCAGCGGCGAGGCCGACCCGTATTGGGTTCCCGACTGCGGCACGAGGAGGTACAGCAGCGCAGGTGTGGTGGCCATCGTGGCGAACCGCTCCCGCAGTTCCGCGGTTGCCTCCAGCACGCCTGCCCCGCGGTCGGCGCTCCGCTCGGGGCGTGCGGGTTCGGGCTGGTGCCAGGAGACGCGCCGCTGCCGGGCGGGGATGCCCGCCAGCAGTTCCGGGACCAGGTCGTCCACGGCCTCCAGATCGACCACGTCATAGTGGTCCGCCGCGCGGAGGAGCCGGGTGCGGCGTTCGACCGGGCCGGCAGCCGAGCGGCCGCCGTGGCGCGGGGAGCGCAGGCTGTAGGTCACTGGCCCGGTGAAAAGTTGGCGCAGCCGGTGCGGATCGGGGTCGCCGACCAGGTCCGCACGCACCTCCAGCGCGTCGGCCACCCCTGCGAGGCCGCGCAGGCGAGGCGTGGTGAGATCCTCGGGTCGGGCGACCACTGCGACTATGTGAGCCCGCCGCGTGACGGCGGCATCGCACCCGCTCATCAGGCGCTCCATTGGACGCACCCCTCCAGAGGGGCCTGCGGCAGGACGAGCCGATTGACAGCCGGGGTGCACACGATGGGACGGTCGGAGTCGATGCCCAGCAGCAGGCGCAGGACACCCGCGCAGTCGGCGGTCGGCGGCCCGTAGAAGCGCAGGTTGTCGCGGAGGTGGGCCCATGCGGCGGCGGTGTCCGCGGTGGCGTCCCCCTTGGCCGGCAGCGCTCCCGACCTGGCGGCGCGGGCACGGCGTTCGACGACGTCGTCCAGCGACGGCGGCCGGTTGGTGTAATCAGGCGTGGGCCGATCACCGCGGTCGAACGCCTCGCACAGGGCGTCCACCAACGCCTCCGGGGTGCTGCCGATCACCGCGATCACCTGCCCCATCCGGGTGTTGCGGCTCGACGGTGCGCCGCGAGGAGGTCGGAGCGAAGGAGTTCGCCCAGGCGGACGCGGACGCACCGCTGGATGTGCCGGGCGCACCGGCCGTACACCTCCGGGGACTGCCCCTCCGGATTAGGGATGTCACAGCGCGGATCCAGACACAGGGTGCGGCCCTCGGCCTCGGGTGCCATGGCGATCACCCCGTGGCGATGGGCCCGGGTCATGCAGTAGATGACGGAGCTGTCCCGGCAGAGCTCAGGGGTGACCGGGCGTGCTCGGTGAAGCCAGGGATTCCCCCGGCCCGGCACTCGGTCCAGTCCGAGCTCAGCGAGCGCGGACCTGGCGTTGGGAGCCATCGGGTCCCCAGGCCGCGTCGCCGCAACACCCGCGCTGGAGAACCAGAAGGCGTACGCGACTCCCGCCTCCGCGGCCTGGGCCCACGCGATGACCTCGGCCATGGGCGAACGGGAGGTGTTCCCGCCACAGACGAACAGCACGCGGCACACCGCCCTGGTGGCGCGTACCCGCCACCAGGTGACGGCCGACGGGTAGGACAGCGCCGCCGCTGCGCCGACGCCGAAGAGGAGCGCGAGGAGCTGAGCGTCCCCCGGAGCTTGGAGCCCGGCCACCCACGCCAGCGAGAAGGAGGCGGCCAGACCGGACATCAGGCTGGCGAACGCCCATGCCGGCACGCCCCAGGTGTACTCGCGCCGGTCCAGGTAGATCAGCGAAGCGAAGACGAACAGCACCTCGTACGCCACGCCTATGCCCGCCGCCGCCAACGCGACAGGGGTACCGAGGAATGTGGTGAAGCCCGCACGCAACTGCGCTTGCCCGGCCAGTGCCCCTGCCGCCAGCAGCAGAGCCAGCCAAACCGGCGCGGCGACATGCTCCTCCACGAAGAAGCGGCGGTCTGTTGCGATAACCCCCGACTTGGCCACCCGGCTCATGATTTCGAACCGGCCCATGTAGCCGACAAGATAGATCAGGACGCTCAGCACGGCAGCCAGCGTGAGGTGGTAGCTGTTCACATCACCGAGTGCCACTGAAACCGCGATCAGACTGAGGCACAACCCCACCCAGGAAGATGCCGTCACCCGCCGTTTGCGCGCCTTGTCAACCAACGGGGAGACAACCAGAACTCCCCCGCGCATCAACAACAGCATGAAGAGGATCGATACACCGGAAAAGGTGTAGTTCATCGTGGTGGTGCCGATAATAAGCGAAGCGAAGAAACCGGCTGCCAACGTTTCCCGGCCCGCCACTGGAATCCGACGCCCCCCGATCCCACTTCGCCGCATGTGCCGCCACCAACCCGACAGGGCTACGAACACAGGCATCACCACGAGCTGTCCGAGGACGGCTGCAGGCAGCAGCTCAAAGCCGTTGACCGGCTTTCCCGACAGCGGAGTCACTCCGCTGGCCAGTGCCTTCACCAGCATCGCGTACGGAACATACGATATGAAGTAACCGAAGGTGAGCCATCCCATACGCAGGCCCGTTTCTGATCGAATGTTCGGGATAATCCTACAGGTGGAGTGATGAAGTGCGGCAAACGACACTCAACCCTCGAGGGGCCCTGGGATCGACCTGTCCGTCCATCGCTCGAAAAACAGAACCCCAATAACCGCTCTGGATTTTAGACCGAAACGCACGGTCGAGCCGCGCATCATTTCCGGCTCGTGACCACCTATTGTGCGGGCGTCGCTTATCCGTCAGGGCGCGTCTCAGGGCAACAAAATCGCGTCAGACTCTATTGCGCGCATTCCGTGGCCCGTGCAAGAAATTCGAGGTCAGTAATCACACAGGTGCTATCACTGAAAAATTTTTCCGTTCGCGCGGACACTCGGCCAGTGCATGAAGCGCACGCTTCCTCTCCATGCTCCCTCTTCGATAGCCGGCCTGCCACTTGTCGGCCGACGGGTGGACCGCCGCGCCGGGTGATGTCAGCTGTGACCGCCAGTGCGTGGCTGCCCTGCCGGTAGTTGACGGTGCGGATGCCAAGTGCGCCCTTGAGGCGTCCGGCGGGCAGCCACCTGCGGAATGGGGCCGGGGCCATGGCCGGGTTTGGGAAACAGGCAGATCGATGCCCTGATCGGCATACCACTGCGACGGGTGGACGAAGATCGTTTCGCGGTCCTGCTTGCCCATGAGGTAGCCCTTGGACAGTGACGGACGCCCAAGCATTCGAACAAAACAGACCAAAGCCCCATCAGTCCATACAGAAACGCGGCCAGCCGCAGCCATCACCGAGCATGATCGCACGCGACCTCTGACATCAGTTCCGACGGCCGTCGCAGTGGATTCCCTCGGTCTTCAGCGACTCCACAGACTGCGTCACACAGGCCACTCGCGCGGGTCACCGCCGCGCACCTCAGAGATCCGGATGTCCACGAGGAGTTCTGAACCGTCAGGACTCGTCACGGACTACTGACGGCTGGGCTTGAGCTCCGTCATCCGGGACCAACCGTCGCCCGGGACCTCGATATTGATGATCTCCGGGGTCACCGCGACGAGGTCCGCCATCTGGTCCATCGCCGCCGCGAAGTGCTCGGACTTCACATGCGCCTCTCCGGCCTCGGGGGACGCGAAGGCCTCCAGGAGCACGAACTGGTCCGGGTTCTCGACGCTGTACGACCACTCGAAGAACACGTTGCCCGGCTCCTGACGGGTGGCGAGGGTGAAGGGCTCGACGGCGGACAGCCAGTTGTCGCGCTCTTCGCTGTGGACGGTGAACTTGACGGCGATGAAGATCATGACAACTCCTGCTCGGATGTGCGACGCACCCAGCGTCCCACACGCCCTGAATGCGGACGCATCGGGCGCACCCGAGGGCGTGGCGGGAGCCGCCACGCCCGAAGGAGTGACAGGAGCCGCCACCCGCGAGGGGCGGCAGGGCCGCCCGTCCCGGGTCTCCCAGCCGTCACCCATCTGCGGGTCAACCAGCACCCCGACGGCGGCGGGATTCAGCAGGTTCTCGCGCTCGGCGAAGCACTCGTCGTTGGCGGCGATCACCCCGGCGTCGAGCCGCCGGTCGGCAAGGTCGACAAGGCCGGTGAGGGGAGGTCGGCGGTGCGGTGCTCGGCATACGGCTCGCCGCCGGCGTACGGGTTCGCATCGGCGGTGAAGCGGGCTGTCGCCGTCATGGTCACTGATTCCTTTCGAGGAGGCGGCCGGTGGGTTCGCCGACGGTGCCGTCCGCCGCGATCCGCTGCCCGCGCAGCCACGTCGACTTCACGACGCCGTCCAGGGTCTTGCCGGCGTAGGCGGTGACCTGGTTGCGGTGGAAGAGCTCGGCGGGGTCGACGGTGAAGGTCTCGTCGGGGGCGAGGACCGCGAAGTCGGCGTCGCGGCCGGTCTCGATGGCGCCCTTGCGGGTCAGCCCGGCCAGTTCGGCGGGGGCGGCGGACATCCAGCGGACGACGTCGTCGAGCGAGTGGCCGCGCTTGCGGGCCTCGGTCCAGATGGCGGGGAGGCCCAGCTGGAGGGAGGAGATGCCGCCCCACGCGGAGGAGAAGTCCGGCGTCTTGAGGTCGGCGGTGCACGGCGAGTGGTCCGAGACGATGCAGTCGATCGTCCCGTCGGCCAGGCCGTCCCACAGCGCGTCCTGGTTGACGGCCTCGCGGATCGGCGGGCAGCACTTGAACTCCGTCGCGCCGTCCGGGACTTCCTCGGCGGTGAGGGTGAGGAAGTGCGGACAGGACTCGACGGTGACCCGTACGCCCTCACGCTTGGCGGCGGCGATCATCGGCAGCGCGTCGCTGGAGGACAGGTGCAGCACGTGGACCCTGGCGTTCAGCCGCCTGGCGTGCGCGATGAGTCCCTCGATCGCGGTGTTCTCGGCGTCCCGGGGCCGGGAGGCGAGAAAGTCGGCGTACGCGGGTCCGCTGCGCTGGGGGGCGGAGGCCAGATGGCGCGGGTCCTCGGCGTGCACGATCAGCAGCCCGCCGAAGCCGGAGATCTCGGCCATGGACCGGGCCAGCTGCTCCTGGTCGAGCTCGGGGAACTCGTCGACGCCCGACGGCGAGAGGAAGCACTTGAAACCGAAGACTCCGGCCTCGTGCAGCGGACGCAGGTCCTTGACGTTGGACGGGATCGCCCCGCCCCAGAATCCGGTGTCGATGTGCGCCTTGGGGGCTGCCACCTGCTGCTTGGTACGCAGATGCGGGACGGTGGTGGTCGGCGGGAGGGAGTTGAGCGGCATGTCGAGCAGGGTGGTGATGCCACCCGCCGCCGCGGCGCGGGTGGCGGTGTGGAAGCCCTCCCACGCAGTGCGGCCGGGATCGTTCACATGGACATGGGTGTCGACGAGTCCGGGCAGCAGGACGTCGTCGCCGAAGTCCTCCAGCCGGGCACCGGCCGGCACCTCGGTGTCGTACGGCAGGACGGCGTCGATTCTCCCCTCGGCGACGGCGACCGCTGCGGGGCGAGTCCCGTCCGGGGTGACGACACGCGTCGAGCGCAGTACCAGTTTCACGTCCGCACCGGACACCCGTGCTCCTCACTTCGGACTTTCGGCGACTGAAAAATTCAACGAACTGTTGAACGAACTGTTGAGGGAGTCTTCACTCGGGATTCGGGCCCGTCAAGACCCCACCTTCCTCGCCCGACGGCAGACGGACCACCGGCAGCCGGGGCTGGAGGTTTCCACAAAGTAAAATACAAATTTCGGAACGCGGAATGTACCATGGGACCAGTGCGGCACCGCAGTAAGGCCCCGCTGACTGCAGACACCGGGACAAACGGGCTCTGACCGGCCAGGACGCCGCACCCGGAGCAGTGCGCCGATCGGGAACCGCCCGGTAGTCTGCTGGGTGCCCCGCCCGGCGAGGCACCCGCTCTTCCGCCTCGAAAGGACCGTTGACGTGCCGTCGTCCCACGCCAGCACATCCGACTCCAAGCCCACCGCTCCCAGCGGTGGCGTGCAGTCCCTTGAGCGCGCCTTCGATCTGCTGGAGCGGATGGCGGATGCCGGGGGCGAGGTCGGGCTGAGCGAACTCTCCGCGAGCAGCGGGCTTCCGCTGCCGACCATCCATCGCCTGATGCGCACGCTGGTGATCTGCGGATACGTGCGCCAGCAGCCGAACCGGCGCTATGCGCTCGGCCCGCGCCTGATCCGGCTCGGCGAGTCCGCCTCCCGGCTGCTCGGCACCTGGGCCCGCCCGTACCTCGCGCGCCTGGTCGAGGAGACCGGCGAGACCGCGAACATGGCACTGCTCGACGGCGACGAGATCGTGTACGTGGCGCAGGTGCCGTCGAAGCACTCGATGCGCATGTTCACCGAGGTGGGCCGCCGGGTGCTCCCCCACTCCACGGGCGTCGGCAAGGCGCTGCTGGCGCACACACCTCCGGAGGAAGTAAGAGCCCTGCTCGCCCGCACCGGAATGCCGGCCGCCACCGAGAAGACGATCACCACCCCGGACGATTTCCTCGACGCGCTGGAGCAGGTCCGCAGGGTCGGCTACGCGGTCGACGACAACGAGCAGGAGATCGGGGTGCGCTGCCTGGCGGTCTCCGTGCCCAACTCCCCCACGTCGGCCGCGATTTCGATCTCGGGCCCGGCGGGCCGGGTGACGGAGGCGGCGACGGAGCGGATCGTGCCGATCCTGCAGCAGGCCGCGAAGGAGTTGTCCGACGCGCTGGCCAGCAACGGTTCCACCGGCTGAGCCGTGCCGTGACCCCCGTGACGCCTGAGGTCGCCACGGGGCCGTGCCGACCTCAGGGGCTCGCGGTTGCGGCGACTGCCCGTCGGCCGATCCGCAACCGATTCCCGGCCGTCGTGTAGTCAGGAGCGCGGCGGCTCGCCGAAGAGATCGACGGCGACGCGTACGTCCCTGAGTGCGGCGGCCAGTGCGCTGACCGAGCCGATCGCCCCCGCGATCAGCAGCAGCGAACGGCGCAGGCGGGGAATCTCGGGTGCGCCGCTGATCGCCATCGCGTCCAGCGCGGCCAGCTCGTCCTCGGCGATCCCCCGGTCCGGGAACTCCGCGGGATGCCCCGCCAGCTCGCGGCGGAGCCGGGAGACGGCTGTACGCAGCTCCGCCACCCTCGGATCCTCACCACTTCCGGTCACCCGCGTCTGCCCCACGCTTCGCAACAAAGCACTCCCCCTCGCACATCCTTGTGCCAGTGTTTCGACCGGACCCGGAACAGCGGTCAAGTGTCCGGGGATGCCCGTAAGTTAACGCCATGGCAGGTGTCGAGCGCCACTCCGCGGACGGAATTCGGGGTCTCCCGTACGGGTGATGCGCACGCCTCTCCCTGGACGGCTCCGCGTACGCCGCCGAGCCCGCCCCTCCGCTTCTCACCGCCCCGCCGCTTCCCGGTTGCGCGGGCGGGGCATCTGCGGGGTATGCCAGTCCCCATGACTCGAACAACACAGGCCCCGGCTGTCACGGGACAGAACCAGCCCCCGGTGGTCGCCGGGCTACTGCTCGCCGCGGGCGGCGGGCGGCGGCTCGGCGGGCGGCCCAAGGCACTGCTCGACCACCGCGGCCGGCCGCTGGTGGAGCACGCGGTACGCGTCCTGCGGGAGGGCGGCTGCGCCCGCGTCCAGGTGGTCCTGGGCGCCGCGGCCGACGAGGTGCGCGCACGCGCCGACCTCGTCGGCTGCGCCGTGACCGTCAACCCCGAGTGGGCCGAGGGCATGGGCTCGTCGCTGCGGGCGGGGCTCGGGGCGCTGGCCGGTACGGGGGCGGACGCGGCGCTCGTACTCCTGGTGGACCAGCCGGGCATCGGCGCGGACGCGGTGGCGCGGGTGCGGTCGGCATACCGCTCCCGAAGGAGTCTCGTGGCCGCCTCGTACGACGGCGAGCGCGGCCATCCGGTGCTGTTCGGAGCCGACCGATGGGCGGACATCGCGGCCGGTGCGGCGGGCGATCAGGGCGCCCGGGCGTATCTGCGGGCGCACCGCGATGCGATCACGCTCGTCGAGTGTTCCGATGTGGCTCAGGCGTACGACATCGACACGGTGAAGGACCTGAAGCACCTGGAGTGAGCGGCCTGGCACGCTGCGCCAGCAGCGCGCCAGTTATGTCGACCCGGAGAATCTCGACATCAACAAACCATTGAACTTCCACCATGAGGAAACTACTATCCACTGGTCAGAAGCCCTCTGCGCCTCAGACGGCAACCACGCCGTATCCCGGAGCCTTGGCACGCCGTGCCGTTTCAGGCGAACCGGCAACCGTGGGACCGCCGCCCGCACCGCCCGCTGAAGGAGTGACAGCTCATGTCCGCACCAGCGCCGTCCCCGCTGGCCATCGTCGATGCCGAGCCCCTGCCCCGGCAGGACGAGGTCCTCAACCACGCGGCTCTCGCGTTCGTGGCCGAGCTGCACCGGCAGTTCACGCCCCGCCGCAACGAACTGCTCGCCCGCCGGGGTGAGCGTCGCGCCGAGATCGCCCGTACCTCAACGCTGGACTTTCTGCCCGAGACAGCAGCGATCCGCGCGGACGACTCCTGGACAGTCGCGCCGGCCCCGGCCGCGCTGAACGACCGCCGGGTGGAGATCACCGGTCCGACCGACCGCAAGATGACCATCAACGCCCTGAACTCGGGCGCCAAGGTCTGGCTCGCCGACTTCGAGGACGCGTCCGCCCCCACGTGGGAGAACGTCGTCCTCGGCCAGCTCAATCTGATCGACGCCTACACCCGTAACATCGACTTCACGGACCCCGGGTCCGGCAAGTCGTACGCCCTGGGGCCCGCCGACGAGCTCGCCACGGTCGTCACCCGCCCCCGCGGCTGGCACCTGGACGAGCGTCACCTCCAGCTCGACGGCACCCCGGTGCCGGGCGCGCTGGTCGACTTCGGCCTCTACTTCTTCCACAACGCCCAGCGCCTCATCGACCTCGGCAAGGGCCCGTACTTCTACCTCCCGAAGACGGAGTCGCACCTGGAGGCCCGCCTCTGGAACGACATCTTCGTCTTCGCCCAGGACCACCTCGGCATCCCGCAGGGAACGGTCCGCGCGACCGTCCTCATCGAGACGATCACCGCCGCGTACGAGATGGAGGAGATCCTCTACGAACTCCGCGACCACGCCTCCGGGCTGAACGCGGGCCGTTGGGACTATCTCTTCTCCATCGTCAAGAACTTCCGTGACGGCGGAGCCAAGTTCGTCCTCCCGGACCGCAACGCGGTGACGATGACCGCCCCGTTCATGCGCGCGTACACCGAACTCCTCGTCCGCACCTGCCACAAGCGCGGCGCGCACGCCATCGGCGGCATGGCGGCCTTCATCCCGTCCCGCCGCGACGCCGAGGTCAACAAGGTCGCCTTCGAGAAGGTCAAGGCCGACAAGGACCGCGAGGCCCACGACGGCTTCGACGGCTCCTGGGTGGCCCACCCCGACCTGGTCCCGATCGCCATGGCCTCCTTCGACGCGGTCCTCGGCGAGAAGCCGAACCAGAAGGAACGCCTGCGCGAGGACGTCTCGGTGGCCGCGGGCGATCTGATCGCCATCGACACCCTGGACGCCAAGCCCACGTACGAGGGCCTGCACAACGCCGTCGCGGTCGGCATCCGCTACATCGAGGCCTGGCTGCGCGGCATGGGCGCGGTCGCCATCTTCAACCTGATGGAGGACGCGGCCACCGCGGAGATCTCGCGCTCGCAGATCTGGCAGTGGATCAACGCGGACGTCGTCTTCGAGAACGGCGAACACGCCACCGCGGACCTGGCCCGCAAGGTCGCGACCGAGGAACTGGCCGCGATCCGCGCCGAGATCGGCGACGAGGCCTTCGCGTCCGGCAAGTGGCAGCAGGCCCACGACCTCCTGCTCCAGGTCTCCCTGGACCAGGACTACGCGGACTTCCTGACCCTGCCGGCGTACGAGCAGCTGGGCTGAGACGGGCGGAGGCGCCGTACCCCTGCGTGTCACCGCGCCGGGGTACGGCGCCCCCGGCACGCGGGCAGGTCCACGGCGACCATGCGGCCGAAACACACCACGGCCCGCACCAGCAGGACGTGCAGCCGGCGTGGCGTTGACGCGGTGCCCCGCCCAGGTCCGCCGGCGTGGGTGGGTGCCGCTCCCCGCAGCCGAGTTGAACTGGACGGGCTCGGACGCGCACAACAACGACACCGGGGCACTCCCGGCATTGCTCCGCAGCACGCCCGGAGCGGGTTATGTCGCCTCGGCGGCCTTGCGTGAACGCATCCGCTTCACCTTGGCGATGCTGCCGCAGGCGCGGCCGCTGTCCCCGGCGTACATGCTGCACCAGGTACGCGAGTTGTTGCGCGACTGGTCGTAGAAGATCCACCGGCAGTCCGGGCATGCACGCAGCCGACGCCAGCGCCCCTCATTCACCAACTCGGCAGCCACCCGCAGCACCTCACCGTGCGGTGTGGCGGCACCGCGGAAGACGAGTTCTCCGTTCGCGATGCGAGCCGTCTGCGGACATCTCTCCAGCCACGCATCGAGCCGCGCCGAGCCGTGTTCCTCCACATCGGCCCGCAGATCGTCGCGCAATCGCAGCAGTTCCGCCGTGTCATCCGCGCCACGGGGCACCGGCACCCTGGCGAACGTGTGCCGCCAGGCCACCGCGTCCGCCGCGAGATCCGGCAGGGTCTCGGTCGGCACCCGAGTGTCGTTCGGGATCAGCCAACTGTTCAGGAAGCCGCGCAGCTCCTCCACGACAGGAATCGTCATCGTCGCCGTTGCCATGCAATCAGGGTAGGCGGTAAACGCGACCTCCAGCATGTTTACCATCTATCACTATGACTGGTAACACCTTGGCTGCGGAAATCCCTCGGAGCACCTTCCGCAGCGTCCTGTCCCTGCCCGGCCACCCGACCTGGTACATCGCCGCGGCCCTGGTCCGCGCGCCTGTTGTCATGGCGCCCCTCGCGCTGGTATTCCTAGGCCGCTCGGCCCAGTCCTTCAGCGTCGGCGGCATGCTCGCCGCCGTCCACGCGCTCGGCGAGGCCGCAGGTGCTCCCGTCATGGGCCGCCGCTTCGACCACCGGCCGTTCGCCGGCCAGCTCAGGCTGGCCCTCGGCACCGAGGCCCTCGCCTTCACCGCCCTCGCCCTCAGCGCCGGCCACGCCCCCGTCCCCGTCATGCTGGCCTTGGCTTTCGTGGCCGGCGCCGCTGCCGCGGGAGCACCCGGCGGCATGCGGGCCCAGCTCTCGGCGACCACCCCGGAGCACCTGCGTCCCACCGCGCTGAGCCTGGAAAGCTCTCTCAGCCAGGCCGTCTGGGCCTTCGCGCCCCCGTTGGCGTCCCTGCTGTACGTTCAGTTCTCGGCATCGGGCGCACTCATCGCCATGGCCGTCGCCTCTGCCGCTCCGCTGCTCTTCGCACACCGGATCCCGCACGCCACCTCACGCCCCGAGACGCCCGGAGAAATCGGGGACGAGCGGCTGCGCACAACGGCGATCCTCCGACTCGTCTGGCCCACCGCGCTGCTCTCAGCGGCGATCATGTTCCTTATCGGAACCGTCGACGTCGCCCTCCCGGCCAGGCTGGAGGACGTCGGTTCCTCCCCCGCGCTGGCAGGTCTTGTCATGACCGCCTTCGCCGTCGCCAGCGTGATCGCCGGACTCCTGTACGGCAGCCGCCGCTGGCCGGGCACGCCCCTGAGCCAAAGCCTCGTCCTGCTCCCCGTCCTCGCCGCCGCCTTCACTCTCCCCGGCCTGACCACGCAACCCTGGAGCTTCGCCGCCGCCTTTGCGGTGGGCGGACTCCTCTACAGCCCGCTGATGATCATCCGCAACCTCGCCCTCCAGGAACGCCTTCCCCAGCACGCCTGGGCAACCGGTTTCTCCGTCTTGTACGCCGCAGCCGGAGTGGGCTACGGAGCCGCCGGCCTCATGGCCGCCGCCCTGCTCGACATCGCCGGATCCGGAACCGCCTTCGTCGCGTGCACACTGACCACCATCGTCATCGGCGCTCTGTCGCTCCTGGGGGAGCGGGCACACACCCACGCCACACACCTCAACAGTCCGCGTCAGCAGGCAGCAATCCGGGCTCGGGACGTGTAAGGATCGGCACACCCGCACCTGGCAGTCGAGCTGCCTCATCGACACCCCATGGACGACCCGGAGCGACAGGTGCGCCTCAGCTTCCTCGGCTGACCGTTACCAGTTGCCGTAGTCCTCGACCAGGTTGGCGATGAGGGAGAGCAGCGCGTCGGCTCGGTGCCGGTCCTCGCGCTGGGTCTGCAGGGCCTGGTCGGCGGCCCGGAGCCGGGCCAGGGCGGCCGGTTCGCCGTCCATCACGTCGTCGATCCCCGGCGTGGTGATCAGGTCCAGGCATTCGGTGAGCAGGCGACGGGGGGCGGGGGAAGGCGGGTTGGGGTCGGGATCGGCGTAGCCGGTGGTCAGGTAGCGCGCGGGGTCGGTGAGGCTCCAGCCGACGACGGTGCCGTGCTGGACCAGGAGCGCCACGTCCGGGACGATGCCGATGCGGGCCTCCAGCGGTTCGACGAGGACGTCGAGGTCGCGCAGACAGGTCAGCACGGCGCCCCCGGGGGGCGCGACACAGCACGGTGCACAACTTTTGCCGAAAGCCCCGGATCTCGTCCGCGCGCAGGCCGACAGGGCGCACTGCGGGCACAGCAGCCCCGCGAAGGGCCGTGTCCGCCGCCCAGGGGCGACCTCGCGTTGTACGCGTCGGCGCGCAAGCTGTACGCGGCGCGGGGCGTGACCCGCGCCGTTGGGCCGCGTTGGCCGATTCGAGGGTGCGGAATGTTCGGGGCAGGCAGGGCTACGCGGGACGGTACGGGAGGCGTGGGACGTGGACGATCAGCGACAGCAGCCGGAGCACGAGTACGAGGTCGGGTCGGGCATCTTGCACGTGTTTGGGCAGCACTTGAAGCTGTTCCGGGTACGGGCCGGCCTGGAACGGGCGGAGTTCGGAGCGCTGACGGGGTACTCGGCGTCGTCCATCGCGTCGTTCGAGCAGGGGCGCCGGATCCCACAGCCGAAGTTCATCGACCAGGCGGACGAACTGCTGGACGCGGGCGGGGTGTTGAAGGCCAGCAAGGAGGAAGTCTCCCGGGCGCAGTACCCGCCATTCTTCCGGGATGCGGCGCGGCTGGAGGTGCAGGCTGTTGAGCTGCACGTGTACGCAACGAAGGCAGTACCAGGGCTGTTGCAGACGGAGGAGTACGCGCGAGCGGTGTTCTCCATGGGGCGACCGCTACTGGCGGAAGAGGAGATCGGGCAACGTGTGACCGCGCGCATCGCGCGCCAGACCATCCTCTCCCGCAAGCCGTTGCCCACGATCAGCTTCGTCATCGAGGAGTTCGTGTTGCGCCGTCCTTTGGGCGGGCGCTCCGTGATGAGAGGACAGCTGGAGCAGATCCTGGCGCTCGGGCAGCGGCGCAACCTTGAAATCCAGGTGATCCCGATCGAGCTGGAGGAGCATGCTGGGCTGGAAGCCCCCTTCACCTTGATCGAGACAAAGGAAGGACAGAGGATCGCGTACGTGGAGGCGTACAAGGACAGCCGCCTCTACACAGACCGGGCATCGGTCAGGGAGCTTGAGGAGCAGTACGGGATCCTCCGAGCTCAGGCTCTCACCCCGCGCGAATCGCTGGCCTTTGTCGAAAAGTTGCTAGGAGAAGCATGAACGTCGAAGAGCCCAGGCAGGCTGTGTCCAAGCGAGCCTGGTTCAAGAGCAGCTACAGCACTGGCTCGGGCGGCGAATGCGTCGAGGTCGCGGCCGACCCCGGTACCGTCCACGTCCGCGACTCGAAGGACAGGACGGGGCCGATCCTGTCAGTCGCCGCTGGTGGCTGGGCGGCCTTTGTGGAGTTCGCCGCGCAGAGCTGACACCGCATGGATGACGGCGCCCCACCACCGAGACATTCCGGTGGCGGGGCGTCCTCTTGTACGAGCATGCACGCGGATTTCAATCTGCCTTCTTCGCCCGGCCGCCGGGCTTCCTCTCCGGCCGCCAGGTCCTGAGGTCCTCCGCCCGGCGAGGCAGCAAGGCGACGAGGCGGCGAAGCCACGAGGCGATCAAACAGGGGCACTGGTGTGCGAATTCGGCATCGATACGGCTAGGATCACGCACGGCAAGGCTGTAGCGCAGAGGTCGTCGCGCCCTAGCATCAAGCTGGAGGACGTCGGTTCGAATCCGACCGGTCTTGCCGCCTTTTCATGGAGGAGAGTCGATGGCGTCGGTTCGTCCTGAGCGGGCGGAGGACGCGGTCGCCCTCTCCTGGCCGGGTACCGGCGGGGGACCTGGGGAGTAGTGATGTTGCAGCCGATGCCCGTGCGCTGTCCCGCGATCGAGCACCCGGACATTCCGCTCGCCGACGCGACCCTGCTGGATCCACTGCTGGAGCGACTGGGAGCGACGCACCCCGTCGAGTCCGACGAGACCTTCGCGCTCGGCGCGCTGCGGGCGGACGGACGGGTCGATCTCTGCAAGCAGGGACTCGGCGCGGTCGGCGCGGTCCGGGTGATGCCCGCGGTCGCCCGCTCCCCGCACGCCACGCATGTGCTGCTCGGCACCAACTCGCTGGGCGACGAGGGGGCGCGGGCCGTCGCCGCCGCGCTGAGCCGGGGCAGCCACGGGCTGCGGACGGTCTATCTCGGCTGCAACCGGATCGGCACTGACGGGGTCACGGCACTCGCCGAGGCGCTGAGCGAGGACGACACCGTCAGGGCGCTGTGGCTGAAACGCAATCCCGTGACGGACGCCGGTGTCCGGGCGCTCGTCCCGATGCTGCGCCGCAACACCGTGCTGCGCACCCTCGATCTGGTGAACACCGGGCTCACCACCGACGGTCTCGGCGCACTGCTCGCCGTGCTCACCGAGCGGCCCCGGCCGGTCGAGCGGCTGTTCCTCGGGGGCAACGGCCTCGGCGCCGACGCCGCCCCGCTGCTGGCCGCGCTGATCCGGGACGCGGGAGTGCGGGAGCTGTACCTGCCCTCCAACCACCTCGGCGACGCGGGGGCAGCCGTGCTCGCGGCCGCCGCGGACCCTGCCCGCCCGGTTCGGCTCGGTCTCGGCGGCAACGGGATCGGGCCCGCCGGGGCACGCGCGCTGGCCGACGCGCTCGACGGGATCGAGGCGCTCGATCTGGGCCGGCCGCCCTCGGAGCGCAGCCTCGGGGCCCGGTCCAATGTCACCGGTGACGTCGGGGCCGACGCGCTGGCCGGTGCGCTGCGTGGCAGTCCGCTGCGGCGGCTGGAGCTGCGCCACACCGGGCTCACCGGACGGGGCGCGAAGACCATCCTCGCCGCCGTCGACGCCGACTCCCGTCTGGAGTACGTGGGGCTGGGCCCCGGGCTGCCCCGGAAGGTGAAGCGGTCCTTCGCGGCGCGGCTGCGTCCGGACCACGGAACCCATGCGGACCTGCGCGCGGTCAGGAGCCTCTACCGGTGAGCCGGGAAACGGTGGCGGAGCTCTTCGATCCGCAGGAGACGGCGAGCCGACGGCAGGTCCGCCGGTACGCGGTGCCCCGGTGGATGATCGAGGCGTCCGCCGAGCGGCGCGCGGCCGGAGACTGGCAGGGCGCCTGCGAGGCGGCCCGGTTCGATGTGAGGTTCGATCGGTCGGAGGTCACCGCACGGTACGGTCCGGACGTGGCCGGAGCTCTTGCGTCCGATCTCCTTCACCTGGTGCCGGACCTGGTGCGCTGGCACCTGCCCCGGGTGTTGGGCGGACGCTCGACGCTCGCCACCGGCCTGACCGTGATCCTGGCGGGTTACGGCGTCACGCAGGACGTGCCCGGGGCCACCGCCCCGTATCTGTATCTGCGCACTCCCGCGATGATCGACGGACCGCAGCGGATCTCGCTCCGGTTCGGGCCGCTGCGCAACGGCGACTCGCCCCGTACCTTCCGTGCGGGGGTCACGGACTGGCGGGCCTGCCGGTACCTGTGGGACGCGCGCCGCAGCAACGAACTGCGCGCGCGGGCCGGCGGGGCGGATCGGCTGCCGTTCCTCCGCGCCGACGGCACCCCGCTCGGGTCGGACGAACTGCCCGACGCGGACCCTGGCGCCGGTGACCCGGTGGCCCGTGCCGAGTGGGTGACGCTGCTCTACCAGCGGGGCCGGGTGGCCGACGCCCTGGCGGCGGCGGGCATCGAACTGGATCCGACCGAGCCGGCCACGCCGAGGTGGTACCGGGCGGAACCGCAGGCGGTCCTGGCCGGACTGGGTCTCGATGTACCCCGACTGGAGTCGGAGGCCCGGCGGTTCGCGGAGCTCTACCCGGCGGCGCGCGTCCAGATCGGTGAGGACCGGCGCGTCCGCGTCCTGTTGGAGTTCACGGGCCGCGACAGCGGGCTGCGGATCAGGCTCGTCGAGCGGAACGCCACGGAAGGCACCCCCTGCCTTCCTCCCGCGTTCCAGCAGCGGCTGCCGGATCTCGACCTGCTGCGGGCCGGCGTCGTGACTCCGGCGGAGCTGCACCCGCTGGTCGCCGGATCCCTGTTCCCGGGCCTGGAATCAGCGGCGGGTCCGCCGGGGCCGACGCCTCCCGCGCCGGTACGGGTCAGGTGCCGGGGTGAATGGCATGAGGTCGCCTTCCGTGACGGGAAGCTCGACTCCCCGCACAGTCCGCAGGAACGCCGGCGCGAGCACGCCTTGCGGGCCTTCGGCGGCGCGGTCACCGGCTGCTTCGCCGTGGAGCACTCCTGCACCACCGGCACCGGCCGACTTCCGAAGGCGCTGCGGACACAGCGCCGGGATCTCTTCCTGCGCGCCCAGCACGGCGACACTCCGGGCGTGCTGGAACTCCTGGACGCGGGCGTGGACCTGCGGGTACGGGATGCCGCACGGCGCAGCCTGCTCCACGTGCTGCACCTCCTCGACCACCAGGAGCTGCTTCCCCGGCTCCTGGCGGCCGGTCTCGATCTGGAGGTCCTGGACCACCGGGAACGCACCCCGCTCTGCGTGGCGGTCAGCGACGGCGGCTCGGCGGAACTGGTGTCGGCGCTGGTCGAGGCCGGGGCGCGGATCGATGTCGTCGACCAGATGGAACTCTCGCTGGACCAGCTGATCCGCCGGTACCGCCGGACGGACCTGGACTTTCTCCGGGAACGGGTGGAGAAGGAGCATCCGGACATCGGGGCCGACTGGTGGGACGAGTGGCAGGAAGAGAAGGACGACGAGGACGAAGAGGATGAGGACGGGTGAGCACCATCGTGCCGGGGACACCGGGACAGCCCCTTGTACCGCCGCCTCCCGCCGTACCGGGACAGCCGCCCGTACGGTCGTCCCGCAACTCCGTACCGGGACCGCTGGACGCCGCCGATGAGCTGAATCGCAGGCTCGGGACCTCGCGGACCGAAGCCGCCACCAGCGCTCAACTGGAGGCACTTGCACTCGCGGTGACGGCCAATCAGCCGGTCTTGCTCTGGGGTGAGCCGGGCATCGGCAAGTCGGCCGGCATGGAGCAGCTCGCCGCCGGGCTCGGCCTCGGTCTCGAAACGGTCATCGCCAGTGTGCACGAACCCTCCGACTTCGCCGGACTGCCGGTCGTCGGTGACGACCCGGCCGTGACCGGGGTACCGATGGCCCCGCCGGACTGGGCGGTCCGGCTCGCGCGAACGGGCCGGGGGCTGCTGTTCTTCGACGAGTTGTCCTCCGCTCCCCCGGCCGTGCAGGCGGCCTTGCTGCGCGTCGTGCTCGAACGCCGCGTCGGCAGTCTGACGTTGCCGGAGTCCGTACGCATCGTGGCGGCGGCGAATCCGCCGTCGAGCGCGGCGGACGGCTGGCACCTCAGCCCGCCGCTCGCCAACCGTTTCGTGCACCTCCAGTGGACGCACGACCCGCGCACCGTCGCGCGGGGCATGGCCGGTACGTGGCCCGAGGTGGCGGTCCCGGTCGTCGACGCAGCCAGAGTTCCGGGCTCGGCGGCGCGGGCCCGTGGTGCGATCTCCGGCTTCCTGACCGCGCGGCCGGGCCTCGTCCATCACATTCCGGCCGACGCGGAGAGCCGGGGCCGGGCCTGGCCGTCCCCCCGGACCTGGGACATGGCGCTGCGGCTGCTCGCCACCGGGTACGCGGCGGGCGCCGGACGGGAGGCGCTGGCCGCCGCGCTGACCGGGGCCGTGGGGGACGGCGCGGGCATCGAGTTGCTGTCCTACCTGGAAAATCTCGACCTGCCCGACCCCGACCGCGTACTGGCGAACCCGGACGCGTTCGCCCTGCCCGAACGCGGAGACCGGCAGCTGGCCTTCCTCATCGCGGTCGTCGCGGCGGTCCAGGGCGATCTCACCAGGCCTCGCTGGGAGGCGGGCTGGACGGTGCTCGCGAAGGCCGTCGACGCGGGTGTCCCCGATGTGGCGGCCAGGGCGGCGGTGGATCTGGCGACGATGCGGGACACCGACTGGCCGGTGCCGGAAGGCATCGACGCCTTCGTCGAGTTGCTGCAGCTGTCCGGCGCGCTGCCGCAGAGCGGCTGAGGCGGGCACGTCGGTGCCGGAACCGGAAACCGCCCCGGAGCGGCCCCAGTTGGACATGACCAAGCTGCTCGCCGCCCGCTACCGGGCGGCGACCGACCGCCCCTACCTGGCGTCGGCCCTCTACGCCCTGACGGTGGTGGCGAGCACCGGGGTCCCGACCATGGGCGTGGACCGGCACTGGCGCTGCTATGTGTCACCCGCCTTCGTCGACGCGACACCGGTGGCCGAGCTCGCGGCGGTGTGGCTGCACGAGGTGGCACATCTGCTGCGCGACCATCATGGACGCGCCGAGCGGCTGCCCGCCGCCGACCAGCGCGACCACCACCGCCTCAACGTGGCCCAGGACTGCGAGATCAACGACGACCTGATCTCCGACGGGCTGCCGCTGCCGGCCGGCCGGATGGAGCCCCGGCTCTTCGGGCTGCCGAACGGGCAGCTCTTCGAGGCGTATCTCCCCGGTCTGCCGCCGGGCCCTCCCTCGCTCGACTGCGGGTCGGGCGCTCATGGTCAACCGGTGCCCTGGGAGCTGACCGGAGCCGACGGGCCGACCCGTCTCGGTCCGGTCGAGGCCGAGGCGCTGCGGCGCCACACCGCGGAGGCCATGCGCGCGCACCGGCGCAGCCGGGGCACACTCCCGGCGGGCTGGGAGCGCTGGGCGGACCGGATCCTGGAGCCCACGGTCGACTGGCGGCAGGCGCTCGCGGGTGCGGTCCGGGAGGCCGCCGCCTGGGCCGCGGGAGCGATCGATTACACCTACCGTCGCCCGTCCCGCCGCAGCGCGGCGCTCCAGGGCGTCGTGCTGCCCAGCCTGCGCCGTCCGCTGCCCCGTGTCGCCGTCGTCATCGACACCTCGGGGTCGATGGGTGACGAGGAGCTCGCCTCGGCCCTCGCGGAGGTCACCGGGGTGCTGCGGGAGGTAGGCATCCGGGGCAACCGCGTCACCGTGCTGGCCTGCGACGCCGATGTGCACAGTGTGTCCCGGGTGACGGCCGCCGAGCAGATCACCCTGGGCGGGGGCGGCGGCACCGACATGCGGGTGGGCATCGCGGCCGCCCTCGCGGCGCGGGACCGCCCGAACATCGTCGTCGTGCTCACCGACGGCTGTACGCCCTGGCCGGACGAGGCCCCCTCGTGCCGGCTCGTCGCGGCGCTCATCGGCCCGGACGCCCCGCAGCCCCCGAGGTGGGTGGAGACCGTCCGCGTCACCGGCTGAGCCCGGCCTGGCAGTCCACGTCGCCGCCACCACCGCCACGTCGGTGATCCGTTGGCAGCAGTGCGGGATGTGACGTACGGTCGGCCGATGTTGTGCATACGTGGGGTCGTGCTGCCGGAGCGCGAGGAGCGGGTGTTCTGGATCGACGGCGAGGTGCTTCGCGCGGGCGACCCGCCGGGCGGGCTCGCGGGCCGGGACGCGGAAACGATCGTCGACGGCGGCTGGCTGCTGCCCGGACTCGTCGACGTGCATACGCACCCGGGATCGCCGGAGCCGGGCTCGCCCTTCGACGAGGAGTTGCTGCGCAGGCAGTTGGGCGAGCACCGGGACGCCGGAGTGCTCGCGGTGCGCACCCCGGGCACCGCGCAGCGGATGCCCGCCTGGGTGGAGAAGGACCCCGAACTCCCGCGCGTGACCTCGGCGGGGCGCTGGCTGGCCACGCCCGGTCGGTTCTTCCCCGGCTTCGGACGGGATGTGAGCGAGGCCGAGTTGGCGCGGGCGGCCGTGGAGGAGGCGACGGCTTCGTCCGGGTGGTGCAAGGTCATCGGCGACTGGGCAGCCGACGAACCCGCCGTACCGCTCGCGCTGCTGACCTCGGTGGTGGAGGCGGTGCACGCGGCCGGCGGCAAGGTGGCGGTGCACTGCCAGACCGCCGAGGGCACCCGCAATGCCGTACTGGCGGGCGCCGACAGCCTGGAGCACGGTATGCATCTGGACCCGGCGCTGCTGGACCGGATGGCGGCGCAGGGCACGGCGTTCGTCCCGACGCTGAGCGTCTTCGGCGCGAGGGTGGACGAGATGCGGGCGCGGGAGCCGGGCGTGCGACGTGATCTGTGGCTGGCCGGCTGGGACACCATGCTCGGCAATGTGCGCGCGGCCCACGAGGCGGATGTGACGGTGCTGGCGGGGACGGACTCCTTCCCGTGCGGGACCGTCGCGGGCGAGATGACCTGGCTGCTACGGGCCGGGCTTTCGGCCGAGGCGGCGTTGGGCGCGGCGTCCTGGACGGCGAGGTCCTGGCTGGGGCTGCCGGGTCTCGTGGACGGCGCGCCCGCCGACCTCGTCGCGTACGCCACCGACCCGACCCTGGACCCGGCCGCCCTGGATCATCCGAGCCGGATCGTGCTCCGGGGACGCGTCGTGCGTTGAACGATGAGTTGGGGTGCCGGTAAGAACCCTGTCACCGATCCTGCTGGCCAATTCCGGGCTATGCGGCGAGGCAGAGGTCGAGGCGGGCGAGGTGCCCGGTCCGGGTGCGGTCGAGCGGGTGGCCGTTCCACCAGGCGTCGAGACGGAGCAGGTTCAGCGCGACCGCGGAGAAGGCGTGTTCGAGGTGTGTCTTGGGCAGGCCGCGGTAGCGGGCGCGTCTCATGCCGGTGACCGCGACGGCCTGGTGGATGGTGCCTTCGATGCCGGCGCCTCCTCCAGCAGGTTCCGGCGCCAGAAGAGCGTGACAAAAGTGTTCGTCACGAGGCGGAAATCGAGGTCTGGCTCGGCGTCAGGGGTAAAGGCAGCCATGCTGTTGACCCTAACCGGGCTTGGCGTCAGGAGGACACAGCGTCTCGTCACACTCCGTGATGGATCCCCAAGATCTGTGCCAGAACCCACGACTCGTGAACACAGCCACCCGCGCGGCCTACAAGACATGGATCGGGCTCTACACGGCCCTGGTTTCCTAGCTCAGACACCGGCCGCCGAGGGGCTGGCCCTCAGCTCTCGGACGCTCGTGCCTCACTACGGCCCCGGCCACGATCGATACGCTCCCCGGTGTGACCAGCAGCGACGACTTCATACGCGTACAGCGGGCATGGAAGCAGATCGAGATGTGGATGGGCCACCACGCTCCCGCCTCGCGCGCCATGCTCAACCCGCCCGCCGCGCCGGACCGGATCGAGCGCTGGGAGGCCACGATGGGCTTCCCCCTTCCCCCGGCTCTCAGGGCGCTCTACCTGTTGCACGACGGCAGCCGGGGGTACGACCAGGATCAGTTCGGGCACCACCCGCACGTCGAGGAACCGCTGCCCGCACCAGCCGACGACGCTTCCCGCATCTGGGAGGCGCAGTGGGCCGCCGCTCTCTTCCTGCCCGGCCCCGGCATCCACACCGGCTTCGCCTGGTTCCCCCTCAACGAAGTGACGATGCAGCATCCGGTGCATCAGGGCATCGAAGAGGAGTACCACCGGCTCATCCCCTTCGCCGCCGACACCCTCGACTCCTCCATGTCCGGCTTCTTCCTCGATCCCCAAGACGGGCGGATTGGGGCATGGGGCGATGAGGGGCACGTGGAGTTCGAGATCGGCACCCTTGTCGACTACATCGAGCAGATCGCGGCCGCGCTCAACGGCGGCGGCACAGCCTTCGGCTACCGACCCGCCTTGCATGCCAGCGGCGCGCTCGGCTGGCCGGACAGCGACGGCGATCCGTTCGACGAACTCGGCGGCGACGCCTGGACGTGGGTACCCGAAGGCGGCATCTGACCCGGTCGAGTCCGACGGTGCGGCGCCATCCGTCGCGGCGGACGACGAGCCGGCCTTTGGCCAGGCCGAGGTCGTCCAGGAGGAGGCCACAGATGTCCGGTGCCGGGCATGGCTTGGATGCCGACCAGGGCGATGCCGAGCCGGACGAGTTGCCCGTCGGCACAGTCGAGCAGGCCCGGCCAGACGGTCGGAGGATCCAGCGCAACCTGCTGCCGATGACCGACGCCGAGATCCTCGCCATCCAACGGATCGCCGTCACCTCGGCGCAACGGCTGCTCGTCGCCCTGGCCGCCGTCCACGCCGCCCGCGCCACGGCCATCCGACGCCTCACCTTGGACGACCTCGACCTGCCCAACCGCCGGATCACCATCGCCGGACACGCCCAACGGCTCGGCGAACTTCCTCACCAGACCCTCCGACTAACTCCGTTGTCCAAGGACACCGCCGAAAACCGCCTTCGCTACTGCTCAATAAAGCCAACTCTTCGACAAGCGCAGGAAGTTCACAGGAAGTTCATGGGTTGGCGCTCACGGTCCTGTTTCACTGCTTCGGCACGACAGGGACATGGCAACCCATCATGGAAGGCTTCACCTGTGCATGAATCTCGCAGCCGCAGAACGGTTTCGGTCGCTCTGCTCGCGATGGCACTGATCCCCGCGACCCTGACGACCGCCACGGCCGCTGAATCCCCCTCTCCGGTTTTGCCGCCGGTGACGACCGGCGTGCAGGTTGACGATGCGCAATCCGTTCGGGACTTCTGGACCCCAGCCCGCGTCAAGAAGGCTGTCGCTAACGAACAGAAGGACAACGCCGCGTTAGCCCGGAAGGCGAAGGCCGTGACCGAGCCGGCCAAGGGCGCGGCGAAGGAAACCGACTGGGGCCTGAAGGCCGAAGTGCAGCGGATCCTTCCCACAGGCAAGACGAGGTTCGCCGCCTCGGCGGACGGCGTTCCGGAGATGCCGGTAGCCCGTGAGGTCCCGTTCCCGCAGTCGGTTCCGGCCGTCGTCGTCGGGAAGATTCTGTTCATCGACAAGGCTGGGCAGGAGCACGGCTGTAGCGGTGCGTCGATCGTCTCTCGCAGTGGCAACACCGTGTGGACGGCTGGGCACTGCATCCACCCCGGCGACGGCAGCGGCGCTGACGGCTTCTACGAGAAGATCACGTTCATCCCCGGCTTCAAGAAGAACGCCGGCTCACCCGACGGCTATGACGCGCCGTGGGGTAAGTGGACGGCGACGAAGAAGGTTGCCCCCACCGAGTGGACCGCCGACGGCGACTTTGAGGACGCGGACATGGCAGCGTTCAACGTGGCGGTTCCGTCCGGGTACACGTCTCTGACGGCCGCGGTCGGCGCGATGGGATACCGCTTCGGCGCTGGGTCGGACTTCTCCGACGTCATCGACTCCGGGTTCCCCGGCGAAGGCTACAAGCGCACCGACATGGACGGCTTCAAGCAGTTCTACTGCACCGGCAACGCCGAGGACGCGTCCCCCTGGAACCCGCTGGACGACCGGGTCAAGGTCGACTGCGACATGGGCAAGGGCGCGTCCGGCGGCCCGATCGCCACGACCGAAGCGCAGATAATCAGCGCCAACTCACACTACGAGACCGAGGATGACGGCGTCACCCGCAAGAACGACGACCTGTTCGGCTCGGAGCACGGCGGCAATGCTGTAGCGGTGATCAACGAGATCAACAAGTAGACACCGCACACGCGAGGGCCCCGCTGCCGGTCGGCTGCGGGGCCTCTTCGTCTTCCGGCCGGTCAGTCCCGCTTGACCATGCCTGGGTCGATGTCCTTCGCGTCCGGCGCATTGGCGTACACCTGGGACACGTACCGGCCACGGATCTCCTCCGTCGTCAGCATCTCCCAGCCATCCGGCCTGGTCTTGCCCGCCTTCTTCAGCTCGGCCGTCCACGCGGTGACGAGCCCTTCGCGTGTCTGCGGGATGTCTGAGGTAGCCGCGGACTCCGGTTGGACGGTCACCTTCGGGTCGTCGTCCACTGCGGCCGTCACCGCGAATGCTGCGCCGGCGCCAAGCAGGAACGTCGCCGCACCTATCGCCCATACCTTCTTGCCTATCACTGTGCTCCCTCCCGTGCCGAGTCGGTTCTACCGTGCCACATGGCCGCCAAACCGCGTGCGGCCACGAGAACACCCCGGTCCCGGAGCAGCCGGTCACCCTCGATTTGGGGCCGAGGAGTATCCGAGCAGGGATCACTGCTACGGCGTTCGGCTTCCTGAACGTCTACGGGTGGTGTGGGGAGGGTGGCAGACTGTCGCGGGTGACGGAGTGGTTGAAGAAGTTTCGCCGCGAGCGGCGTGTGTTGGCGCGGGTGCAGCGGGCCACGTGGCGGCTGGAGCAGGCCGAGCGAGAGCGGGGCTGGGCCCTGGCTGCCGCCCGTGTTCTGGAACGGGGCCGCCGGTGAACACCCCCCGCTGGGTCACCCCGCGCCGCCTCGGCGCCGCCGCCGCGATCTACGGCGTGTTCGTTGCGGGCTGGTACCTGGGTCAGCCCGTCACCCCCGAATGCCACGTCGACCAGGCCGCCCTCGACCGGATCGCCGAGGAGTACGAAACCGAACCATCCCCCACACCCACTCCGACGGCGTACCCGTCACGGTATGACTCGATGTCCCCCCTCCCGCTCGACCCGACGCCGGACCCGGCCTACAACCCGCGTGGGGGCGCCGTCGACAGGCTGTCCCAGACGGTCACCTCCTACGCCGTCGCCTGCACCAACGACACGAGCGAACGCCCCCGCATTCGAGCGTGGTTCGAGGGCCACTGGCGGTAGAGAGATGGTGTGGCCTGGTGTGGCCGCCGACGCGGGCGCCGGCCTCGTGTCGTGGGACACTCCCCGGATGCCTGCCTGGATAACCCTGCGCCGCCTCGGCGCCGCCACCACTCTGTACGCCGTGTTCCTGGCCGGGTGGTGGCTGGGCCAGCCCGTACGCTCCGACGGCTGCCTCGAAGAGCGGCTCACCGCCGGGGCGGACGGTCGTCCCACACCGGTAGAACCGGCCGACCCCAACCGGTACCTCGAGAACCTCAACCTTGACTTCGGTCTCCTCGACTGGGCCGACGACATGGACGGCTACCGCGACGGCGAATACGGCCCCAGCGACTACGGGTACGACCTGCAGGGCAGGTCCGAAACGTACGTCACGTCCGGCGCTGTCTACGCTCCTTGCTCCTACAAGAAGCGCGCCCGCCTGCTCGCGTGGATCAACGGCGACTGGAGCTGACTACACCTGTGTCTGCCTCACGGGCACGGCCAGACCACGGAGAAACGGAAATAGGACAGCTTCCCGGAGCGCCGGTTTTAGAGGTATTACGGCGTGACGATTCGACAGAAACCGGGGCACCCATCCTGGAAACGGCCAACCGTCATGTAGCGGATTGCGGCTTCTGCACGGGCCGTCGCTGTGGACCCCAGATAAGCCGCCCTCGAAGCGGAACCGCTGCTACCGCCAATCGCTGTAGCGCTGGCCCTCGCGCCCGGTCCAGCCCCGAGCATCACCCTGCGCTATATGTCCGTTCGTCGTAGCTATACGAGAACAGGGCCATCACCGCCGTTTGCGGCTGGTGACAGCGTTCTTGCCGGCACCCCGAGTTCCGGGCGCCGGAGCGGTCTGCACTGCATGGATACCCACACGAAGACCACACCCACGATCGATCTGGAGCCCGCGGCCCGGCAGATCGCCGGCCTGCTCGACGGGATCGACGACCAGCAGCTGGCGGGCCCGACGCCCTGTCCCGACTACACGGTCCGGGAGCTTCTCGCCCATGTGGCCGGGCTGAGCACGGCCTTCCGCGACGCGGCGCGGAAGGATTTCGGCCCGACGACCGACACCGCCCCGGACGCCGCGCTTCCGGTCCTCGCCGACGACTGGCGCGAAACGCTGCCGCCGCTGCTGGACGAACTGGTGACGGCCTGGCGCGATCCTGCCGCCCGGCAGGGCACGACCAGGGCGGGCGGTGTCGACATGCCGGGCGAGGTGGCCGCGGTGGTGGTGCTGGACGAGCTGGTGATCCACGGCTGGGACCTGGCCCGTTCGACCGGCCAGAAGTACGAGGCGGACGAGGCGAGCCTGCGTGTCTCGCTGGCCATGCTGACGCCGAACGACACCGCCCCCGGTCCGAGAGCATCTTCGGCTCGCCGGTTCCGGTGGCGTCCGACGCCCCGCTGGTCGACCGGGCCGTCGCCATGAGCGGCCGCCGCCCTGACTGACAGCCGGGCACGTCGGCCGCCCTTGGGTAGGACAGTGAGCGGTTGCCCGGCGGGCGCGGGCCGAGGACCGTACCGTCGGTCCTTCAGCCGGTGAAGAACTCCGTGATCTGCTGGGCGACCTGGTCCGGGTGGACCTCATGCACCCGGTGGCCGCCCGCGATCGTGATCAGCCGGCAGTCCGGGATCAGCGAGGCCATGTCCTGCAGGCGTCCCTGGGGCATGGTGGATTCCGGGCCGCCGGCGATCAGCAGCGTCGGCGCGACGATCTCGCCGAGCCCGGCCGCCCATCCGGGGTCGGGGTCGGACACCTGGGCCCGGATGGGAGCGACGGCAGCCCAGTCGTAGTCCACCGGACCCTCCGGCTCGGCGGCCGGCTTCGGCTCGCTCGGGAACGGCGGCGGGGTCTCCACCAGCACCAGCCGCTCCACCCGGTCCGCGTGCTCCTGGGCGAGCAGATGCGCGACGACGCCGCCCATCGAGTGGCCGACCAGGCCCACCCGGTCGAGTTCGCACTCGTCGAGGAAACCGAGTACGTCGTCCCGCATCAGCTCGAAGGAGTACTCGTCCGGCCAGTCGCTCTCGCCGTGGCCCCGCAGGTCGAGGGCGTACACCCGCCACTCCTCGCCGAGCAGGCTCCCGGCCGCCTCCCAGCTCGCGGCGGAACCGCCGAGGCCGTGCAGCAGGACCACCGGCGAACCGAAGGGGTCCCCCCAGGTCCGATACGCCAGCCGTACATCGCCGACATCCACAACAGACTGATCTTCCATACCCATGACGCTACAGCCGAATCGGTGAGAGCCATTCCGCGCAACCTGGCAGGGTTGAGACATGAAGATCGTTCCGCGCCCGCTGCCCGTCGCCGTCACCGCCGCCGTCACCGCCGCCGTCATGGCCGTCTCCGTGCTCTCCGGATGCTCGGCGGGCCGGTCCGCCGACGGCGGATCCGACGCCGGGCTCGACGATCCGGCGAAGAAGGAGATCGCCATGCGGCTGGTCTCCAGCGCGGAGAACTCCTCGCTCGACTGGAAGGCCCAGTACAAGTACATCGAGGACATCGACGACGGCCGCGGCTACACCGCGGGCATCATCGGCTTCTGTTCCGGCACCGGCGACATGCTGAAGGTCGTCGAGCTGTACACCCGGCGCAAGCCGGGCAACGTCCTCGCGAAGTACCTCCCCGCGCTGCGGAAGGTCAACGGCACCGATTCGCACAGCGGCCTCGACCCGAACTTCAAGAAGGACTGGGCGACCGCCGCCTCCGACTCGGCGTTCGAGCAGGCCCAGAACGTTGAGCGGGACCGGGTCTACTTCAACCCCGCCGTCAAGCAGGGCAAGGCGGACGGCATCGGCGCGCTGGGCCAGTTCGCGTACTACGACGCCATCGTCATGCACGGTGACGGCGGCGACAGCACCGGTTTCAGCTCCATCCGCAAGCGGGCCCTCGCCAAGGCGAAGCCGCCGGCCCAGGGCGGCAACGAGGTGACGTACCTCAACGCCTTCCTGGACGCCCGCGTCTGGGCGATGCGGCAGGAGGAGGCCCACTCGGACACCAGCCGGGTGGACACCGCCCAGCGGGTCTTCCTGAAGAAGGGCAATCTGAACCTGGACCCGTCGCTCGACTGGAAGGTGTACGGCGACAGCTACCACATCGGCTGACGCACCCCGGTCACAGCCGTGGCGCGTACGGCAGCACCCGTGAGGGTCGCCGTACGCGCCACGGCGCCGTACCGGACAGGGCTCTGCCCGTCAGCGTGCGGCCGCCGGGGCCGGGGCCGCCGGGCTCGTCCCCTGCTCCGACGGTTCCGGATCCGGCTTCCTGCCGAGGTGGTTGAAGGCCAGATTGAGCACGATCGCCACAACGCAACCGGTGGAGATCCCGGAGTCCAGCACGACGAGCAGATCCTTCGGGAGCGCGTGGTAGAAGTCCGGCGCGGCGATCGGGATCAGCCCGACGCCCACGGCCGCCGCCACGATCAGCGCGTTCTCGCCCTTCTCCAGCGCGGCGGCCGCCAGCGTCTGGATGCCGCTCGCGGCGACCGAACCGAAGAGCACGATGCCCGCGCCCCCGAGGACGGGCAGCGGCACGAGCGCGATGACGGACGCGGCGACGGGAACCAGCCCGAGCACGATCAGGATTCCGCCGCCGGCAGCCACCACGAAGCGGCTGCGGACCTTGGTCATCGCGACCAGCCCGATGTTCTGGGCGAAGGCGCTGCACATGAAGCCGTTGAAGAGCGGGCTGATGGCGCTGCCCAGGGTGTCGGCGCGCAGGCCGCCCTCGATGGTCCGCTCGTCCGCCGGACGGCCCACGATCCGGCCGAGGGCCAACATGTCCGCGGTGGACTCGGTCATGCAGACCAGCATCACGATGCACATGGAGACGATCGCGGCGGCCTCGAACTGCGGCGCCCCGAAGTGGAACGGTGTCGGGAAGCCGACCAGGTCGGCCCCCTTGATGGCGCCGAAGTCGGTGATGCCGACCGGTATCGCGATCAGCGTGCCGGCGACCAGTCCGAGCAGAATCGCGATCTGCTGGAGGAAGCCCCGCAGCAGTTTGCGCAGGGCGAGCACGATCACCAGCGTGACCGCCGCCATGGTGATGTTGGTCGTCGAACCGTAGTCGGCGGCCCTGGCGTTGCCGCCCTGCGACCAGTTGAAGGCGACTGGCAGCAGCGAGATGCCGATCAGGGTGATCACGGTGCCGGTGACGACGGGCGGGAAGAAGCGGACCAGCTTGCAGAAGTACGGGGCGAGCAGGAAGCCGAGCAGCCCGGCGACGATGATCGCGCCGAAGATGACGGCGATGCCGTCGTGCCCGCGGTCCTTTCCGATCGCCACCATCGGGGTGACTCCGGCGAAGGAGACCCCGTTGACGAACGGCAACCGGGCTCCGATGCGCCAGATGCCGAGCGTCTGGAGCAGGGTGGCCAGTCCGGCGGTGAAAAGGCTCGCCCCCATCAGGAAGGCGGTCTCCTTGGGGCTGAGTCCCACGGCGGGGCCCACGATCATCGGCGGGGCCACCACACCCGCGTACATCGCGGCCACGTGCTGGAGACCGCTGGTGAACATCTTCAGAGGGGGGAGCGTTTCGTCGACCGGATGTTTCCGGTCGGCCGATGCCGGTTCGGTGACGGGGTCGAGCGGGGGGTCGGCGTCGGGTCCTGCGACTGCGTCGCTTTGAAACCTGGGCGTAGCTGCCACGGCGGTTCCTCCGGTCGGTTACACGTCTGCGGTGACGTGGGTGTCAGGGAGGTGGTGCGTTGGTGCAAGTGGTGCGTTGGTACGGGTGGGGCAGGTCGTGCAGCTGGTGCGGGCAGCTTTCTTCACCGGTACGGGGGGCGCGTACATGCGAGTACGCGCCCCCTGCACCGGCTGCCGCGAACCCCGCTCGGGTCCACGGCGGCCGGCCGAGGGCCGTCCCCCTCGGCCGGCCGGTATCGGGGGGTGCCCCGGAGCGTCAGGCTCCGGCGGCGATCTGCGCGAGGCGGCGGGCCTCGTCCCGGGTGGCGCGGGCGATGGCGTCCTCGTCCGCGGTGATCAGGTGGTTGTCCTCGACGACGGGCTTGCCGTTGACGAGGGAGAGGGTGACGGGGGCCGCGGCGCCGAAGACGAGCGCGGTCACCGGGTCGGCGATCGAGGCGTGGGCGAGGGTGTCCAGCTTCCAGAGCACCAGGTCGGCGAGCTTGCCGGGCTCCAGGGAGCCGATCTGGTCGGCGCGGCCGAGTACCTGCGCGCCGCCGTACGTACCCAGGCGCAGGGCCTGACGGGCATTCAGGGCCTTTTCTCGGTGGGCGCCGAGGCGGTTGATGAGGAGGGCGTTGCGCAGTTCGGTGTGGAGTTCGCCGGACTCGTTGGAGGCGGTGCCGTCGACGCCGAGGCCGACCGGGACGCCTGCGGCGAGCATGTCGGGCACCCGGGCGATGCCCGCGGCGAGCCGCGCGTTGGACGAGGGGCAGTGCGCGACGCCCGTTCCGGTGCGGGCGAAGGCCGCGATGTCGGAGTCGTTCATATGGACGCAGTGCGCCATCCATACATCGTCGCCGAGCCAGCCGGTCGACTCGAAGTAGTCGGTCGGGCCCATCCCGAACAGCTCGTGGCAGAACTTCTCCTCCTCCACGGTCTCCGAGCCGTGGGTGTGCATGCGCACTCCCTTGCGGCGGGCCAACTCGGCGCCCTGTCGCAGCAGTTCGGTGGAGATGGAGAACGGGGAGCAGGGTGCGGCGGCGATCTGGGTCATCGCGTCGAAGGAGGCGTCGTGGTGGGTGTCGATGGTCGCCTCGGTGCCGGCGAGCGCGCCGTCGAGGGTCTCCACGGCGAAGTCCGGCGGCAGCCCGCCGTCCTTCACGCTGCGGTCCATGGAGCCGCGGGCGAGGGTGAACCGTACACCCATGTCCCGGGCGGCCCCGATGATGGCGCCGGACAGATCGCCGGATCCCCGCGGGTAGACGTAGTGGTGGTCCATGGCGGTGGTGACGCCGCCGCGGACCATCATGGCGAGGGAGCCCTGCGCGGCGGCACGGACCATCGGCTCGTCGATGCGCGCCCACGTCGGGTACAGCGTGACCAGCCAGTCGAACAGGTTGTGGTCGGTGGCGAGGCCGCGGGTGATCCACTGGTAGAAGTGGTGGTGCGTGTTGATCAGGCCGGGGGTGACCAGATGCCCGGTGCCGTCGATGCGGCGTACGACGTTCGCCAGGCCCTCGGGTGCCCGGCCCGCGCCGACGGACTCGATGCGGTTGCCCGCGACGACGACATGGCCCGAGGCGTACTCGGTGTCGTCGGCGTCGACGGTCGCGATCGAGCAGTTCTCGATGACGATGCGTTCCACGTGCTCAGGAGCTGCCGATGCTGCCATGGTGCTTCCTCTTCTTCTTTTCCGGCGATGTGGGCACGGCAGGACCCTAGGAGGATTTGAGTGCCACAGCCGGACGGCTGTGGGTGCCGAGATGGTGGAAGAACAGGTTGAGCAGGACCGCGACGAGCGCTCCGGCGCTGATGCCGGAGCCGAGCACGGTCTGTGCCCAGGACGGGAATCCGGCGTAGAAGCCGGGCGCGGCGAGCGGGACGATGCCCGCCTGGTCGAGGCCGACGGCCTGGCCGATGATGAGCGGAGGGGTGACGACGCCCGCGTACATGGCGGCGATGTGCTGGAGCGCGGCGGGTGCGAGCCGCGTGGAGCGAAGCATTTCGTCCACCGGGTGGACCGAGGTCTCCGGTGGGTTGGGACACGGGCCTTCTGCTTCTGCCCGCCCAAGTGCAGGCTGTGTCATGGTAGTTCCTCCGGTCCGGCCGGTCTCCGCCCGACTGTGCGCGGGCGGGGACCGGCTCAGCGCCGCGTCAGAGGTTGGTCATGTCGACCGGGATCTGCGGCTCGATCCCGTCCCGCAGCACGGTGGCCTCGATCAGGCCGTACGGGCGGTCCGCCGCGAAGTAGACCTCGTTGTCGTTCTTGAGACCGAACGGTTCGAGGTCCACCAGGAAGTGATGGTTGTTCGGCAGTGAGAAGCGGATCTCGTCGATCTCGCTGCGGCTGTTGATGACCCGCGAACCCATCTGGTACAGGGTCTGCTGCAGCGAGAGGGAGTACGTCTCGGCGAAGGCCTGCAGGATGTGCTTCTTGGCCTGCTCGTACGACTTCTCCCAGTTGGGCATCCGGTCGGCGTCGCTGGTCCAGTTGTAGCGCCAGGCCGCGGAGACGTCGGTGCACAGGATGCGGTCGTACGCTTCCTTGAGCGTCGTGTACTTGTCCTTGACGTAGCCCCAGAACTCCGCGTTGGTGGAGTTCATGACCGTGAGGCCCTTCAGGCCGGAGATGATCTGCCACTTCTCACCGTCGAAGGTGATCTGCGTGGTGCGCAGCTCCTGGCCCTTGCGGGCGAAGGAGTGATTGACCTCGTCCGAGCCGATGAACTTCGAGTTGTTGTCCGAGGTCGCGATGCGCTCCCAGGAGTGCTCCTGGATCCGGATGCGCGCGATCTTGATCGGCTCCTGCGACGTCACGAAGTGGCGGGCGAGGTGGATGCCGAACTGCTCGGCGGACTCGATGCCGTACTCCTTGGCGAACGCGAACACCGTGTTCTTGGTGGTGTCCGTGGGCAGGACGTTCGCGTTGGAGCCCGAGTAGTGCACGTCTTCCATGTCGCCGGAGAGCGCGACCGAGACGTTCAGGTCCTTGATGTGGTGGGTGTCGCCGTCCCTCGTGATCCTGACGACGCGGTTCTCTGCTTTGCCGTACTGGTTCTGGCCGAGGATCACCGGGCGGGGCTGGTGGGAATGGACGGTCATGTGTCTGCTAGCTCCCTCGGTATACGGAGTAGCCGAACGGGTTGAGCAGCAGCGGTACGTGATAGTGCTCGCCCGGGGTGACGGCGAACGTGATCGCCACCTCCGGGAAGAACGCACCGCTGTCCCTTACGCGGGGGGCGTCCTGCTGCGCCTCGGCTTGCTTCTGGCTGGTGAAGTACGACTCGGTGTCGAATACGAGCCGCACATGGGTGGTGCCTTCCGGCAGGGCCGGCAGGTCCTTGCAGCGCCCGTCCGCGTCGGTCGCGGATCCGCCGAGCGTCACGTACTGCGCGTCGCCGCCGCTGCGGGCGGCGAGCGAGACGGTGACGGCTGCGGCGGGGCGGCCGGCACTGGTGTCCAGGATGTGGGTGGACACCGATGCGGTGGTGTCGGTGCTCAAGACCGTCACGCTCCTTGTTCTGAAAAGTCCTGCACGAGGCCGGTGAGCCGGATTCGGTTGATCTTGCCCAGTTCGGTGCGTACGATCCCGCGCTCCTGCTCGGGAGAGTTCCCGATCCGGGACTTCACCGCGTCGCGCATCTGCTCACCGGTGGCTCCGGTGGCGCAGATCAGGAAGACGTGTCCGAACCGCTCCTGGTAGGCCAGGTTCAGTTCGAGCATCTCGGCCTTGAGTTCCTCGGAGGCGCCGGCCATGCCCCGCTGTTCGCGGGAGGAGGTCGGGTCTCCGGGCTTCGGGCGGCCGATCGGTGGGTGGCCGGCCATCGCGTCGGCCAGATCCTGCGGGGTCAGCGCGGCCGTGGCGGCGTCACTGGTGGAGAGAAGGGCTTCCGCGGTGGCGTACGGGCGTCGGGAGAGGATCGCTCTTCCCCAAGCCGCACTGGCACACACCTCGTGCAACGCGGTGGTGGCCTCGCCGTCCGCCAGGGTGTTGAACCGGGCCAGGCCCGGCGTGGAGCTCGAAGTCACGGGAACCTCCGTGGCTGATTCTGCTGTGCGTCGCATGGCATCGCGTCGGTCGGGCTGCGGATAGCTAACGCCCTCCACAACACCACGTCAACACTTTGTTGAAATTACGCGAATGCAAAAGGCCGTCGCCCGGTGCTCCGGACGACGGCCTCGCGCGGCCGTCCACGGCCGTCGCTCACCTACTTCCTCAACTACTCACCTTTGGCGGCATTTTCCCTGTTGAGGTAGTTGTAAACGGTGAAGCGGCTGACCCCCAGCGCGCCCGCCACCGTCTCCACGCCGTGCCGTACGGAGAAGGCACCGCGTGCCTCCAGGTTCCGTACGACCGACTGCTTGGTCCTGCGGTCCAGCTCGGCGAGCGGCATGCCGTGCCGGCGCTCCAGGGCGGCCAGGATGTGGTCGAGCGAATCCGAGAGCTGGGGCAGCCGGACCGCTATGACGTCTTCGCCCTCCCAGGCCAGCACGACGTCATCGGGTTGCGCCTGCTCGGGTCCGAGCAGTTCGGCGCCCATGGCGTCGACGAGCGGCTTGACCGCGGTGACGAGGGGGTGGTCGGCCGGTTCGGTCACTTCGAGCCCTCCTCGATCACGTTGACCTGGAGCGATACGCGAGTGGCACCGGATGCCAGGGCGCGACGCAGCAAGGAGTCCACCGCGGTGAGCACCTCGTCCGCGCCGCCCTCCGCGGTGTTGCCGAAGGGACCGACGTCCACGGCGTCCAGGTCGGCGTTCTGGATGACCTCGCGGGCGACGACCGCGTGGGCGGGCGCCTCGTCGAGATCGAAGGGTTCGGTGGTGAACTCCACCCTCAAGCGCACTGTGCCTCCCTGGTGCGTTCGCCGCGTCCCTGTGCACCCGCGGCCCGGGGCCCGACCCTAACGGACGGGCGCCGGGGCCGTCGGGAGGCGGCTCACCCTCAATGCCGGGACGGTCCCGTTCCCCGGTACGGGAGCACGCACGCGGCCACCGGGGCGAAGAAGGCGTCGCCGGTGCGGGTCAGGCCGCCGCTCCTCGCGTCGACCCGGAAGACCGTCACCGTGCTCGACTTCTGGTTGGCGGCGAAGAGCAGCTTCCCGTCCGGTGAGAAGGCGATCTGGCGGGGGAAGTCGCCGCCGACCGGCACGGCGTCGAGCAGCCGCAGTGCGGCCCCGTCGTCCTCGACGGCGTAGCGCGTCAGGCTGTTGTGCCCCCGGTTGGCGAGGTAGGCGAAGCGCCCGTCGCCGGTGACCAGGAATTGCGCGGGGTAGTTGGTACCGGCGCCGGTCCCGGTGGACTGCGGGGCGCCCGGGGAGAGGGTGCCGGTGGCCGGGTCGTAGCCGCAGACGACGGCGGTGTTGTCGACCTCGCAGGCCAGGTAGGCGAAGCGGCCGCTCGGGTGAAATGTGATGTGCCGCGGTCCGGCACCGGGTCGCAGGGCCGCGTAGGAGACCTGGGCGAGGGTGCCGCGTTCCTCGTCGAGCCGGTACGTGTACACGGTGTCGTTGCCGAGGTCCACGGCGAGGATGTGTCCGCCGTCCGGGGTGGTGATGACCTGGTGGGCGTGCGGCCCGTCCTGGCCGGGGCCGGGCGGCGGCGCGGTATGCGTGACCAGGTCGGTGCGCTCCCCCAGCGAGCCGTCGTCGCGGATGGGGTGCACCACGACGCTGCCGGAGGTGTAGTTCGCGGTGAGCAGCCACCTTCCCGTGGGGTGGACGGAGAGGTGGGTGGGCCCCGCCCCGCCGGTGCTGCGGGTTCCGAGCACCCGGTGGGCGCCGTCCGGTGAGAGCGCGACTGCCGTCACCCCGCCCCGCTCCTGCTCGTCGACCGCGTAGACGGTGGCGCCCGAGGGGTGCATGGCCAGATACGAGGGGTTGTCGACGCCGGTGATCACGGGGCCGGCGGAGATCACCCCGCTGGCGGCGTACGAGGCCGTGCCGATGCCCTTGCCGCCGCCCGCGGCCGAGGTGTACGTGCCGATCAGCAGCTGTCCGGTGGCGCGCGGGCGCGACCCCACCGTGGGCGCGGAGTCCGGCGCGGCCCCCGGGGGCCGGATCGAGCCGGGCGCCGCGGGGACCACGGACAGGGCGGCACCGGCGAACAGGGCTCCGAGGACGGTGCGTCGGCTGGTGGCGTGGTTCATGCGAGGCACCTCGTGTGGGGTCGAGTGCGGGGGCGTACGGGGGGCGAGCGCCGGCGGCGCACATGGCGTCGCGTGCGGGCTTCGGGTACGGGCGTCGGGACAGTTGCTTCGGGTACGGCTGCGCCGGTAGCACCAGCCACCCTGTCCCGGCCCGGACCCCCTCGGCAACCGTCCCATTTCCGGCTCCACCTCGCACAACCGCCACGAAGACACCCGGCCCGAATTCCGGGCACCCCCTTGACAGCTCTCCCAGCTCCGGGCAATCTTCCGTTTTGTAGAAACCAACTTCCGCATTACGGAAGGAGCGCCGAACCCTCATGGGCTACCCGGACCAGCGCTTCGATGTGAACCTTTCGATCCTCTTCACGGAACTCCCGCTCCTGGAGCGTCCCGCGGCCGCCGCCGCGGCCGGCTTCACGGCGGTCGAGCTGTGGTGGCCCTGGATCGAGACCCCCACTCCGCCGCAGGCCGAGCTCGACGCCCTCAAGAAGGCGCTCGACGACGCAGGCACGCAGTTGGTGGGGCTGAACTTCTATGCCGGACAGCTGCCCGGCCCCGACCGCGGCGCACTCTCCGTGCCCGGCGCGGAGTCGGACCGCTTCCGCGCCAATATCGATGTGGCGGCCGACTTCGCCGCCTCGGTCGGCTGCAAGGCGCTCAACGCGCTCTACGGCAACCGCGTCGACGGCGCGGACCCGGCCGTGCAGGACGAACTCGCCCTGGAGAACCTGGTCGTCGCCGCCCGCGCGGCCGACCGGATCGGGGCGATCCTGCTGGTCGAGACCCTCAACAAGCCGGAATCACCGCGCTACCCGCTGGTGAGCGCACCGGCCGGCATCGAGATCGTCGACAAGGTCAACGCGGCGACGGGGCTCGGGAACGCGAAGTTCCTGCTGGACCTGTACCACCTGTCGATGAACGGCGAGGACCTCGGCCGGGTCATCACGGCGTACGCCGGGAAGACCGGCCACGTCCAGATCGCCGACAACCCGGGGCGCGGCGCACCCGGCACCGGCTCCCTCCCGCTGGAGCAGCTCCTCGACGAGCTGACGAAGGCCGGTTACGACGGCTGGATCGGCCTGGAGTACAAGCCGGGCGACCGCCCGAGCGCCGAGGCCTTCGAGTGGCTCCCGGCCACCGCGCGGGCCGCCCGCTGAGGGCGGGCACCCCCCTCGTACACACGCTTATCGGAAGGCACCCTCATGAGCAACAACCTCCCCAAGGTTGCGTGGATCGGTCTCGGCATCATGGGCTCCCCCATGTCCGAGAACCTGATCAAGGCCGGGTACGACGTCACCGGATACACCCTGGAGCAGGACAAGATCGACCGGCTGGTCGCGGCCGGCGGCACGGGCGCGAGCTCGATCGCCGAAGCGGTCCGGGACGCCGATGTCGTCATCACGATGGTGCCCGCCTCCCCGCAGGTCGAGGCCATCACGTACGGCCCCGACGGCATCCTGGAGAACGCGAGGCACGGCGCGCTGCTGATCGACATGTCGTCGATCACCCCGCAGACCTCCGTGGACCTCGCGAAGAACGCCGCGGAGAAGGGCATCCGGGTGCTGGACGCCCCGGTGTCCGGCGGTGAGGCCGGTGCGATCGAGGCCGTGCTGTCGATCATGGTCGGCGGTGAGCAGGCCGACTTCGACGCCGCGCAGCCGATCCTCCAGGTGCTCGGCAAGACCATCGTGCTGTGCGGCCCGCACGGCTCCGGGCAGACGGTGAAGGCCGCCAATCAGCTGATCGTCGCGGTCAACATCCAGGCGTGCGCCGAGGCGGTCGTCTTCCTGGAGAAGTCCGGCGTCGACCTCGCCGCCGCGCTGGATGTCCTGGGCGGTGGACTGGCCGGTTCGACGGTCCTGACCCGTAAGAAGGACAACTTCCTGAAGCGGGACTTCGCGCCCGGCTTCCGGATCGACCTGCACCACAAGGACATGGGCATCGTCACGGACGCCGCCCGCAATGTCGGTGCCGCGCTGCCCGTCGGCGCCGTGGTCGCCCAACTCGTCGCCTCGCTGCGTGCCCAGGGCGACGGCGGCCTGGACCACTCGGCACTGCTGCGCTCGGTCGAGCGCCTGTCGGGTCAGCCGGTCCAGGCCTGACCGTTCGGTCCAGGCCGTCCTGGCCTGACCGGCCGGGCCCCGCCGGGCCCGGCAACCAGAGACTTCCGGATGGCGTCGGCGCTGACACCTGTCCTGTCGCGCCCAGGCGTCGACGCCATCCGGAATACCAGATTCCCAATTTCAACAAACTGTTGACGTCGGGTTCGGGGCGTACTTACGCTCCTGGAGCCCCGAGCCGTCGCAGTTCAGCAGCTCAGCAGCTCCCGTACGGAAGGTCGCCCCGACACCATGACGCAGCGTGTGCTTACGACCGAGTCAGGCGCCCCGGTCGCCGACAACCAGAATTCCGCCACCGCCGGCGTCGGTGGCCCGATCCTCCTCCAGGACCAGCACCTGCTGGAGAAGCTGGCCCGCTTCAACCGGGAGCGCATACCGGAGCGCGTGGTCCACGCCCGCGGCTCCGGCGCGTACGGCTACTTCGAAGTGACCGATGACATCACGGCGTTCACCCGCGCGGGCTTCCTCTCCGAGGTCGGCAAGCGCACCGAGACGTTCATCCGCTTCTCGACCGTCGCCGACTCGCTGGGCGGCGCGGACGCCGTACGCGACCCGCGCGGCTTCGCCCTCAAGTTCTATACGGACGAGGGAAATTACGACCTGGTCGGCAACAACACCCCGGTGTTCTTCATCAAGGACCCGATCAAGTTCCCCGACTTCATCCACTCGCAGAAGCGCGACCCGTTCACGGGCCGTCAGGAGCCCGACAACGTATGGGACTTCTGGGCCCATGCGCCCGAGGCGACACACCAGGTCACCTGGCTGATGGGCGACCGCGGCATCCCCGCCTCGTACCGTCACATGAACGGCTACGGCTCGCACACGTACCAGTGGACGAACGCCGAGGGCGAGGCCTTCTTCGTCAAGTACCACTTCAAGACGAACCAGGGCGTGCGCTCCCTCTCCAGTGAGCAGGCCGCCGAACTCGCGGGCAAGGACGGCAACTCGCACCAGACCGACCTGCTCCAGGCCATCGAGCGCGGCGTGAACCCGTCCTGGACGCTGTACGTGCAGGTCATGCCGGCCGCCGAGGCCGCGGACTACCGCTTCAACCCGTTCGACCTGACCAAGGTGTGGCCGCACGCGGACTATCCGCTGCAGCGGGTGGGCCGGCTGGTCCTCGACCGCAACCCGGACAACGTCTTCGCCGAGGTCGAGCAGGCCGCGTTCTCCCCGAACAACTTCGTGCCCGGCATCGGCCCGTCCCCGGACAAGATGCTCCAGGGCCGGCTGTTCGCCTACGCGGACGCGCACCGCTACCGGCTGGGCGTCAACCACACCCAGCTCCCGGTGAACGCGCCGCGCACCGCGATCGTCGACAACTACGGCCGCGACGGGCTGCACGCCACGCGCAACGGCGCGCGCCACGACAAGAACTACGAGCCCAACTCGTACGCCGGCCCCGCCCAGACCGACGCGGCGCTCTCCGCCCCGCTGGCGATCCACGGCTGGACCGGCACCCACGCGGCGCCCGCCCACACCAAGGACGACGACTTCTTCCAGGCGGGCGAGCTGTACCGGCTCATGTCCGAGGACGAGAAGGGCCGCCTGGTCGCCAACATCGCCGGGGGCCTCTCCCAGGTGACCCGCGACGACGTGATCGAGAAGAACCTCTCCCACTTCCACGCCGCCGACGCCGACTACGGCAAGCGCGTGGAGGAGGCGGTCCGCGCACTGCGCGAGGACTGAGAGCCTGTCGGGTGACCGCCCGATCAGAGGTCACCCGACAGGCTCTGAGCCTCCCAACAAGCCCTGCTCGCGCCGCGAATCCGGATGAGGGATGTCATGCGGCGCGGGCAGGACGAGGTCGCGGCGGCTGTGCGATGCCAGTGCGGTGGTGGGGGCAGGTGGGCCTGCTCGTCTCCTGACCTGAAGGGGACGAGGGCTTCCGGCCCGATCGCCGCCGCCGCGACCCCTGTTTCGCTTTCCCGTGCCAGGGCGCGGAGTACGGATACGGTCCCGTACTCCGCGCCCTTCGTCGCGTTCCGGTCCGCGCCCGGGGTTCCGGCCCCCGCCGAAAGGTTCCGGCCCCGAACGCCGGACGGCCGGCCTCATGACCGTGGCCCCCGCCCCCGGGAGTCGGGGACGGGGGCCACGGTCGGGCCGGCGGGCCGTCAGGATGCCGTCAGCGGGCGGATCGCGGTCGGGGCGTGGGACGGGTCCGTCGCGATGTCCTCGAACTCGTTGACGGACGCGATGTCCGTACCGCTCATCGCGATGTTCGTCACGCGCTCCAGAATGGCCTCGACGACCACCGGGACCCGGAACTCCGCGGCCAGCTTCTTGGCCTCCTCGAAGGCCGGCAGGAGCTGGTCCGGCTCGGTGACGCGGATCGCCTTGCAGCCCAGTCCCTCGACGACCTTGACGTGGTCGACGCCGTAGACGCCGAGCTCCGGCGAGTTGAGGTTCTCGAACTCCAGGTTGACCTGGAAGTCGATGTCGAAGTTGCGCTGCGCCTGGCGGATCAGCCCCAGGTAGGAGTTGTTCACCAGGACGTGGACGTACGGGATGCGGTGCTGTGCGCCGACGGCCAGCTCCTCCAGCATGAACTGGAAGTCGTAGTCGCCGGAGAGCGCGACGACGCAGCCGTCCGGGTCGGCCGTGGCGACGCCCAGCGCGGCCGGGATGGTCCAGCCGAGCGGGCCCGCCTGGCCGCAGTTGATCCAGTGGCGCGGGCGGTGGACGTGCAGCAGCTGCGCGCCGGCGATCTGGGAGAGACCGATCGTGGTGACGTACCGGGTCTCGGGGCCGAAGGCCCGGTTCATCTCCTCGTACACCCGCTGCGGCTTCAGCGGCACGTTGTCGAAGTGCGTACGGCGCTGCAGCGTGGCCCGGCGCTCCTGGGTGGACGCGGCCCACTGCGAGCGGTCCTTGAGCTTCCCGGCGGCCTTCAGCTCGCGTGCCACCTCGACGAACAGCTCCAGCGCCGCCTTGGCGTCGGAGGCGATACCGAGGTCGGGGGCGAAGATCTTGCCGAGCTGGGTGGGCTCGATGTCCACGTGGACGAAGGTGCGGCCCCGGGTGTAGACGTCCAGCTTGCCGGTGTGGCGGTTGGCCCAGCGGTTGCCGATGCCGAGAACGAAGTCGGACTCCAGGAAGTTCGCGTTGCCGTAGCGGTGCGAGGTCTGCAGGCCGACCATGCCCGCGTTCAGCTCGTGGTCGTCGGCGATGATGCCCCAGCCCATCAGGGTCGGGACGACCGGGACGCCGGTCACCTCGGCGAATTCGACGAGGAGTTCCGACGCGTCGGCGTTGATGATGCCGCCGCCCGCGACGAGCAGCGGGCGCTCGGAGGCGTTGAGCATCTCCAGGGCGCGCTCGATCTGCTTACGGGTCGCGGCGGGCTTGTGCATCGGCAGCGGCTCGTACAGATCGGGGTCGAACTCGATCTCGGTGAGCTGGACATCGATGGGCAGATCGATGAGGACCGGGCCGGGGCGGCCGGTGCGCATCAGGTGGAAGGCCTGCTGGAAGACGCCCGGGACCTGGGCGGCTTCGAGGACGGTCGTGGCGGCCTTGGTGACGGGCGCCGCGATCGAGGCGATGTCGACCGCCTGGAAGTCCTCCTTGTGGAGCACGGCGGTCGGCGCCTGGCCGGTGATGCAGAGGATCGGGATCGAGTCGGCGATCGCGGAGTAGAGGCCGGTGATCATGTCGGTGCCGGCCGGTCCCGACGTGCCGATGCAGACGCCGATGTTGCCCGGGCGCGCCCGGGTGTACCCCTCCGCCATGTGGGAGGCGCCCTCGACATGGCGGGCGAGCGTGTGATGTACCCCGCCGGAGGCCTTGAGGGCCGCGTAGAAGGGGTTGATCGCCGCGCCCGGCACACCGAACGCGTTGCTGACGCCTTCGCGCTTGAGGATCTCAACTGCCGCTCGGGCAGCGGTCATTCGAGGCATTGAGTGCTCCTGCTCGGACCTGGTGGAGTCGGGCTCTGTCGCGCCACCTGAGAGCACCAATTCCGCATTACGGAAAACTGATTCTGTTATACGGAAGTCAATCTAAAGTGCGACCCGGCGGCCGTCAAGGGCGTCCGCGAGCAGCGGACCGATGCGCTCGCCGGTCCGCGAAGTACGCCAAGTCGTCCCCCAGGACCTCGCTCCTGGGGGACCATGGGGTACGGAGCGGAACCGGCCCGTATCGGTCGGTTCCGGCGCGCCGAGGCGGCCCGTCGCCGGAGCGCGCGCCCGGGGCCGGAGGGAGACCAAGGTGGAGTCGGTGCCGGTACGCTGCCCGGCCTGCCGCCGCGTCCACGCGTACCGCACGCCGGTCTATCCGTGTCCGTGCGGTGCGCCGACCACCCCGCCCGTGCTGCGCGGCGCCCCGGTCGTACCGATCACGCACCGCACCTGGAACGACGACTGGGTGACGGTGCGCTGTCGTATCTGCGGGCGCCTCGACCAGTGGCCGCAGCCGGAACTGTGCTGCCCGTGCGGGACGGTGCTGCGCATACCGGTCCGTCCGGTGACGGCTCACGACGGCACCTTCGCCCCCACCGACGGCACCCGGTCCGCCCGGCCGTCCCACATCCCGCTGCCGCGCACCGCGCCGCCGCCCCGGCCGGCGTTCCGGCCGGCGTTCCGGCCGCGGCCGATCCGTACGGCACGCGACGCCGTCGCCGGCGCCGCCCTGTATCTGAAGTGGCTGGGCTACCACGACGTCGTACAGCCTGCGGAGCGCTCCCCCGCGGGGATCGACCTGCGGGCCACCGGGCTGTTCGCCCAGGTCGACGCCACCACCCGCCCGACCGCGCTGCGCGAGATCGAATGCCTCTGGCTGCACGCACTGTCCGCGTCCGTCAGGAGCGTGCTCTTCTCTCTCGCGGGCTATGCCAAGGACGCCGAGGTGCGCGCGGACGGGCTCGGCGTCCCGCTCTTCACGATGGACCTCACGGGAACGCCGCAGCCGTGCAACACCGCTGCGGACGAGCTGATCAGCACCGGCGCCTAAGAGGAGCTCACAAAATGGGCGCCATACTGGCCGCATGCGTATCCGTACCGCCCGCCGCTCCGATCTTCCGCTGCTGCAGGACATCGAGCGCGCCGCCGGCGAACCGTTCCGCACGCTCGGCATGACCGCCGTCGCGGACGATGATCCGCCGCCCCTCGACCTGCTGGACGGCTACCGCCGGGCCGGCCGCGCCTGGGTGGCCGCGGACGACGACGACCGCCCGGTCGGCTATCTGATCGCCGACCCGGTCGACGGCGCGGCCCACATCGAGCAGGTCTCGGTCCATCCGTCCGTCGCACGGCGCCGACTGGGCAGCATGCTCATCGACCATCTCGCCGGGTGGGCCACCGACGGCCGGCTGGACGCGCTCACGCTGACGACCTTCTCCCACGTCCCGTGGAACGCCCCGTACTACACCCGCCTCGGCTTCCGCGCGCTCACGGAATCCGAACTCACCAGCGGGCTGCGGAAGATCAGGGCGGAGGAGGCGGAACACGGCCTGGACCGCTGGCCGAGGGTCTGCATGCGCCGTGAGATCCCGCACCCCGAGCACGACCCGCGCCTCAGCGGAACCAGCCGGCAACAGTGAGTGCAATCGGTCACGTTCGGGCCAGTAGCCACAAATGTTCGGACTGTTGTCAGTGGCGGGCCTTAAGGTAGGGACCATGGTTTTAACTCCACGGCAGACCCCGCCCACCGACCCGCCGCGCACGATCCGACCGACGCACCCGTCCGCCGCCAAGGCGAACGAGGCGATCCGGGCGTTGGTCGACGCGCGAGCCGGCCAGGACTGGTCGTCCGTGGAATCCGCCGCCTACGAGGTGCTGCTGATCGAATGGGCGGCCGCGACCCGGGGCATGGCCGGCGACATCATCGAGGCCGCCTGACGACGCCCGGGGCGATCCGGTCCTACCGGCCGTAGCGCTCCCGCAGTTCGATCTTGCGGACCTTCCCGCTGACCGTCATCGGGAAGGTCTCCAGGATCTGCAGCTGTCGCGGGATCTTGTAGTGCGCCAGTTGGTCGCGGCAGTAGCCCATAACCTCGTCCAGGGTCGGCGGGTCCGACGGGTCCCTCGGGATGACGCAGGCCAGGATCTCCTCGCCGTACGTCTCGTCCGCTACACCCACCACCTGCACGTCCGCGATCTTCGGGTGGCCGTGGAGGAACTCCTCGACCTCCCGCGGATACACGTTCTCGCCGCCGCGGATGATCACGTCCTTGATCCGGCCGACGATCTGTACGTAGCCGTCCTCGCGCATCACCGCGAGGTCCCCGGTGTGCATCCAGCGGCCCGCGTCTATCACCTCCGCCGTGCGCTCGGGCTGCTCCCAGTAACCGAGCATCACGCTGTAGCCCCGGGTGCAGAGTTCGCCCGCCGCGCCGCGCTCCAGGGTCAGGCCGGTCACCGGGTCGACGACCTTGACCTCGATGTGCGGCATGACTCGGCCGACCGTGCCGGTGCGGCGCTCCAGGTCGTCATCGCGGCGGGTCTGGGTGGACACCGGCGAGGTCTCCGTCATGCCGTAGCAGATGGACACCTCGTCCATGTGCATCTCGGCGACGACCCGCTTCATCACCTCGACCGGGCAGGGCGATCCGGCCATGATGCCGGTGCGCAGCGAGGTGAGGTCGTACGAGGCGAAGTCGGGGAGGTTCAGCTCGGCGATGAACATGGTGGGGACACCGTAGAGCGAGGTGCAGCGCTCCTGTTGCACGGCGGCCAGCACCGCGGCGGGCTCGAAGGAGGGCGCCGGGATCACGATGCAGGCGCCGTGCGAGGTGGCGCCGAGGTTGCCCATGACCATGCCGAAGCAGTGGTAGAAGGGGACGGGCAGACAGATCCGGTCCTGTTCGGTGTAGGCGACCAGCTCCCCCACGAAGTAGCCGTTGTTGAGGATGTTGTGGTGGGAGAGGGTGGCGCCCTTGGGGAAGCCGGTGGTGCCGGAGGTGTACTGGATGTTGATCGGGTCGTCGCAGGACAGCTCGGCTGCGCGGTCCGCGAGTTGCCTCTGGGTCACGGATGGCGCGCCGGCCAGCAGCTCGTCCCAGGACGGGTCGCCGATGTAGTGCACGGCGCGCAGGGCGGGGCAGCCGCCGCGGACCTGGTCGACCAGGCCGCGGTAGTCGCTGGTGCGGTGCGCGAGCGAGGAGACCAGGAGCGAGATCCCGGCCTGCTTCAGCACGAACTCCAGCTCGTGCGCCCGGTAGGCCGGGTTGATGTTGACCATGATGGCGCCGATGCGGGCGGTGGCGTACTGCACGAGGACCCACTCGGGGCAGTTGATCGCCCAGATGCCGACCCGGTCGCCCTTGGCCACCCCCGACGCCATCAGCGCACGGGCCAGCTCGTCGACCGACGCGCCGAATTCGTCGTACGTCCAGCGTCGCCCCGATGCGACGTCGACGAGCGCCTCGCGTTCGCCGAAGGCCGCGACCGCACGGCCGAGATTGCCCCCGATGGTGTCGCCGAGCAGCACCGTGGTGCCGGTGCCGTGCGCGTAGGACAGCTCCTGGGCCCGAGCACGGTCCCCCGGTCCGGCGACACCGGCACCGGCCCCATGTGCGTGGGACAGCTCGCTCATCGCAGATCCCCCTCGTCGTACTCGGTGCCGGCGCCCCGGGCCGTGCGCTCGCGCAGTTCGATGCGGCGGATCTTGCCGGAGACCGTCTTGGGCAGCTCGGCGAACTCCAGCCTGCGGACCCGCTTGTACGGCGCGAGGACCGCCCGGGAGTGCTCGAACAGGATCTTCGCCGTGTCCGGTCCGGGCTCCCAGCCCTCCGCGAGCACAACGTACGCCTTCGGCACGGCGAGCCGTACCGGGTCGGGAGCCGGGACGACAGCGGCCTCGGCGACCGCCTCGTGCTCCAGCAGGGCGCTCTCCAGCTCGAACGGCGAGATCTTGTAGTCGGATGCCTTGAAGACGTCGTCGGCGCGGCCGACGTAGGTGATGTAGCCGTCCTCGTCGCGGGAGCCGATGTCACCGGTGCGGTAGTAGCCGCCGGCCATGGCCTCTGCGGTCCGTCCCGGGTCGCCGTGGTAGCCGGTCATCAGGCCCACCGGGCGGTACGACAGATCGAGGGAGATCTCTCCCTCGGCCGCGCCGGGTTCGCCGGTGACCGGGTCGAGGAGCTCGACCTTGAATCCGGGGCTGGGCCGTCCCATCGAACCGGCCTTCAGCGGCTGCCCCGGGGTGTTGGCGACCTGGACGGCGGTCTCCGTCTGGCCGAAGCCGTCCCGGATGGTGACGCCCCAGGTGCGCCGCACCGTCTCGATGACCTCCGGGTTCAGCGGCTCACCGGCCGCGACGACCTCGCGCGGCGGGGTCTTCAGCTGGGAGAGGTCGGCCTGGATCAGCATCCGCCAGACGGTGGGCGGCGCGCAGAAGCTGGTGACGCCCGAGCGGTCCATCTCGGCCATCAGCCGGCCCGCGTCGAAGCGGGTGTAGTTGAAGATGAAGACGGTCGCCTCGGCGCTCCAGGGCGCGAAGAGGTTTGACCAGGCGTGCTTGGCCCAGCCGGGCGAGGAGATGTTGAGGTGGACGTCCCCGGGCTTGAGGCCGATCCAGTACATCGTCGACAAGTGGCCCACGGGGTACGAGACATGGGTGTGCTCGACGAGCTTGGGGCTGGCGGTCGTCCCCGAGGTGAAGTAGAGCATCAGCGGTTCGTCGGCGTCGGTCTCCCGGTCCGCCTCGAAGGTCTCGGGCTGCTCGTCGGCGCCGGTGTACGACAGCCAGCCGGGCACGTCCGCGCCGACCGAGATCCGGGTGTAGTCGCCGGGCACCTCGTCGAACTTGGCGGTGTCGGTGTCCCGCACCAGGGCGTGCCGGACCCGGCCGCGCTCCACCCGGTCGCGCAGATCGACCGGGCCGAGGAGCGGGGTGGCGGGGATGACGACGGCGCGCAGCTTCATCGCGGCGAGAGCCGTCTCCCACAGCTCGACCTGGTTGCCGAGCATCACGAGGATCCGGTCCCCGGCCCGTACCCCCTGCGAGCGCAGCCAGTTCGCGGCCTGGTTGGAGCGGGCGGACATCCGGGCGAAGGACACCTCGGTGCGGCCGCCGTCCTCCTCCACGATGTGCAGGGCGGTGCGGTCGTTGTTCTCGGCGATGGCGTCGAACCAGTCGAGTGCCCAGTTGAAGTGTTCGGTCCGGGGCCAGCGGAAGCCCTCGTAGGCCGCGTGGTAGTCCTCGCGGTGCTGCAGCAGAAAGTCCCGGGCGGCCCGGAACGTCTCCGTCGCGCTGGTTGCCGACATGTGCCCTCCTCGTTGCGGACCGGACCGGTCGTTTAACATCATGTAAACAGTGACCCAGGTCTCACCACCCCCGAACGGGGGTGGGCAGCGAGGATGGTGCTGAGCCTCTGGAGCCGGGCAGAGAGGCGTGAGCGTGCCGGAATCCGTCGATGCGATCGAGATGCAAGCGGCGCTGCTGCGGCTGCGCCGGACCAGTGGGCTGCCCGTGGCCTTCGGCGGGCTGCTCTCGGACGCCCGCCATGCGCGGATCGCCGAGCTGAACGGGGCACAGACCGCCGCCCTGCGCGGTCTCGTCATCTCGGCGGGCAGCGGGCTCGGCGGCAAGTCGATCGCCCTCTCCCGGCCGTGTGCGGTGACCGACTACCGCTCCTCGCGCCACATCAGCCACGAGTACGACCTGGCGGTCGCTGCGGAGGGCCTGCGCTCGGTGGTCGCGGTGCCCGTCGTCGTGCGACGCAAGGTGCGTGGTGTGCTGTACGGGGCGCTGCGTGAGCCGATCACGCTCGGCGACCGCATCTTCGACGCGGCGGTCGCAGCCGCCCGCGATGTGGAACAGGCCCTGGTCGTACGGGACGAGGTGCAGCAACTGCTGGCCGTTACCCGGGAACAGGTCACGGATCCGAGGGCGGCCCCGGAGGCCTGGGAGGACGTCCGCGAGGCCCACCGCGAGCTGCGTGCCCTGGTCCCGAAGGTCCTCGACCCGGCGCTGCGCGACGAACTGCTCTCGGTGTGCGGGCGGCTCGCCTCGGCGGCCGGGGCCCGCGCGTCGAAGCCCTGCGGGGTGCATCTTGCGCCGCGCGAGGTGGATGTGCTGGCCTGTGTGGCGGCGGGTGCGACGAACGCGGCGGCGGCGGAGCGGCTGGGGCTGCGGCCGGAGACGGTGAAGGGGTATCTGCGCGCGGCGATGCGCAAGTTGGGTGCGCATACCCGGCTGGAGGCGGTGGTGGCGGCACGACGGGCGGGGCTGCTTCCCTGAGCCCGATGCCCCGGCCGCCATCCCTCGATGGCACGATCCCTCGACGGGCTGGACCGTCGTATTCGACTCAACGGCGGGCGGGACCGTGTCGTACCTTCGGTGCGAGGGGGTGATGGACATGGTGTCCACGCATCAGTATCTGGCCTTCGCCGCGATGTCCCTGCTGGTGATCGTGATCCCGGGACCGAGTGTGCTGTTCGTGATCGGCCGGGCACTGGCCCACGGTCGGCGCACCGCGATGGCGACGGTGCTGGGCAATGTGGCCGGAAGCTACGTCCTGGTGGCGGCGGTCGCGTTGGGGATAGGTTCGCTGGTCGAGCGGTCGGCCACGGTCTTCGTGACGGTCAAGCTCGCGGGGGCGGCTTACCTGGTCTTCCTGGGGGTGCAGGCGTTCCGGCATCGCAAGGAGATGAACCCGGGTGCCGTCGTGGTGCCGGACCGGCCGGCGCGCGGTGATCTGCGGACGGTGGCCGACGGTGTGCTGGTCGGGGTGACGAACCCGAAGGGCATCGTCTTCTTCGCCGCGGTGCTCCCCCAGTTCGTGAATGCGTCGGCGGGGCATCTACCGGCGCAGATGCTGCTGCTGGGCCTGGTGCCCATCGGTATCGGGCTGGTGACGGACACGCTGTGGGGGTTGGGCGCCTCCGCGGCGAGGAACTGGTTCGCCCGCTCGGAGCGGCGGCTCTCGCTGATCGGCGGTGCCGGAGGCTTCGCGATGATCGGTCTGGGCGTGACGGTGGCGGCTACGGGCCGATCGGACTGAACCCGTTCGTCGCCCCGTGCCGGTCGCTGCGCCGTCGGCTCGCCGCCCCTCACTCGAAGTCGACGAACGTCGCGAACCGGATGTCGTATCCGTCCGCGTCGGTGACCGCCGTCGTCATGGTGGCGAGCATCCGTACGGCCTCTTCCGTGACGGCGTCGCGATCCGCCGGGCCCAGCCTGCCGAGCGGCTGCACGGTGAGGGTCCTCGGCCCGGCGACGGTGCCGCCGAATCGCCAGATCGCCGCGAGGAATCCGTCGACCAGCACCGATCCGTACGCCTGGTTGCCGTTCCCGTTGCGCCCCCGGTACTCGGGCGGAATGATGCGCGTACGGTCCGCGTGGCCGAGCAGCACGTTGTCGAACTCGGGCAGGAAGCGCGGCGGGGCGGGGGTGCTCGTCGGGGCGCGGGGCGTCCGGCAGGTCGAAGAGCTCGGTGCCGTTCTCGTCCCGGAAGGTGATGAGCCGCGGCCGCAGCCGTTCGAAGACCTCCCGCAGCCGGGTCAGCCCGGCCCATGTCTGCATGTCCTGCACGGAGGCGGGCCCGAAGGCGCCGAGGTAGCGCAGCACGGTGGCATCGGGTGCGGGGACCGGCTCCGACGGGCTGCCGAGCCAGTGTTCGGCGGTGGTCAGCGCGACCTGGCCGCTCCTCCCCCACACCCCGCGCGGAGTGACCTGGACCAGCGGGAGCAGACAGCGGGCGGCCACGCCCAGCGACTGCGGGTCGGCGTCGGGCCACTGCACGAGCAGCGCCTCGCGGATCTCCTTGGGGGTACGGGGCCGCTCCTCGACGAGCTCCCTGGCGAGCGCCCCGAGCCGGTCCAGCTCCACCCCGACGAGCCCCTTGCGGAAGGTCCTCAGCTCCCGGTCGCGCGCCGCCTGGACGAGCGGGCGCAAGGTGAGCGCGTCGGCGGCGGTGTGCAGGTGGATGGTGGAGCGCATGGTGACCAGACGGACCGCCTGACGGGACTCCATCAGTTCCGCGAGCTCGGCAGGGGCGAAGCCGTCGAGGCGGGCGAAGAGCTGGTAGTACGGCGGCTTGGTGTTCTGCGCCTGGAGACCGATCAGATGCTCGACGGCGTCCTTCGCGGACATCGCGGTCCGCCGCAGCAGCAACTGCCGCTCCAGCGTGGCACGCCCCAGTGCACGCGGAGAGAGCACGACCGGTGCGACGGCGTTCTTCTTCGGGGCGGGGTTCGCCTTCACGGCGGTGCTCTTCTTCGGGGCCATGGACGGCACGCTACGCGGGCTTGCGGACATCTTCGGTCCTCATCGACTGCCGCTCTCCGCTCCGTATGCCCGCTCCGTACGCCCCCGCCATGCCGCCACGCCGCCGCACCCCGGATCGTGGGCCCTGCGCCCGCATCATGGATCGGTGATCAGCGTCCTGTTCGCCATCCTGACCGCGCTCAGCAACGGCGCGGCCTCCGTGCTCCAGCGCCGCGCCGCCCGCACCGTGCCCGACACCGAGGCCATGCGTCTGTCGCTGATCAGGCACCTGCTGCGCCAGCGCTTGTGGTTCGCCGGTATCGGCCTGGTGATCGTCGCAGCTGTATGCCAGGCCGTGGCGCTGGCCACCGGGCCGATCGCCGTGGTCCAGCCGATCTTTGTGATCGAACTGCCGGGCGCGCTGCTGATGGCCGGATTCGTGATGCGGGTCCGGCTACCCCGGTCGATCTGGTACGCGGTGGCAGCCATGACGCTGGGGCTCGCCCTGGGCATGGCCTCCGCGGCCCCGGGCGGCGGCAGCACGTCCGTGCACGGAGCGGCCTGGGTGCCGACGCTCATCCTGACCGGCGCCTTCGAGGCCACGCTGATCGGCGCGGCCCTGAGCACCCGTGGCAATCTCCGGGGCGCGCTGCTCGGCTTCGCCGCCGCATGCGGATACGCGCTCACGGCCGCGCTCATGAAGGACGCCATGGCGCGGCTCCAAGCGGACGGCGGCGGAGCAGTGGCGTTGCTGACGTCCTGGCAGCTGTACGCCACCGCCGCGGCCGGGATGGGCGCGCTGTTCCTCCTCCAGAACGCACTCCAGGCGGGCACGCTGGTCGCCGTCCAGCCGCCGCTCACCCTCGGTGACGCGCTGATCAGCGTCCTGTACGGGGTGACATTGTTCGGCGAGGATCTGCGCACCGGCTGGTGGGTGCTGCCCGAACTGGTCGCACTCACCCTGATCACCGTGGGCTGCGTGGAGCTGGCCCGCTCCCCGCTGGCTTCCGGAACCGCGCCGCCGGCGCGCACGGTCAGGTGACCTGGTCCCGGCGATTGCCCGGATCGGGTCGCGCCGCCCGGACGCACAGGGCTATTCTCCGGTCGAGCCGTGTGTGGCGACGGGCAAGGGGCCCGATCATTTCTTGGGGGTTGGTGTGGTTTCTGGTCGTGTGGTGCGGTTCGACGGCGCACGGGGATACGGATTCATCGCGCCCGATCACGGCGGCGAGGATGTTTTCCTCCATGTGAACGACATGTTGATCCCGGAGTCATACGTACACACGGGTACGGCGGTCGAGTTCGAGATCGAGGACGGTGACCGGGGACTGAAGGCGTCGTCCGTCCGGCTCGCCGAGGGTCCCGACGGGAAGCCGCTGACGCCTCCGAGGCCCGTCGCGGTCCATGGTTCCGGATCGGCGGACGACGACACCCTGTGCGATGTGCTCAGTGCGTCCGAGTACACCAAGGAGGTGACCGACCTCCTGCTGGAGTCGGCGCCGACACTGACGGGGGCTCAGATCCTGCAGATCCGGAGCGGGTTGCTGCAGTTCGCCAAGAACCACGGCTGGACCGAGGGCTGACGGCCCCGCACCCGACAGAGCGGTGAACGACCCGGGGCCGCCCGACCGTGATCCGTCGGACGGCCCCGGGACAGGCCCCGGGCGGTTCAGACGCTCGGCTCACGCACCACCAGTGGGGTGCCGAGCACCTGGTGTCCGCCGGTGGCCAGCATGCGCACCTCACCGCGGTCGCTGATCTCCGCACGCACGATTCCGGTCTCGTCCTCGTAGATCGGGTACCCGCCCGCGCCCGACTGCGCCGTACGCCGAACAGTCACGGTGTCGTCCTCCACGGCGGACGCCTGAAATACCAGCTCGTAGCTCTCCGGGTAGTCCATCGCGATTCTCCCGATACGGATGAGGCAGGGCATGGTTCCACCTGCCGCTTCCATCGTCCCCCAGACCGACCCCCGGCGCCCGGTCTGGCGGCCCACGGCTGCGGGCTCATGCCCGGGCAACCTATCCTGAACCCATACGGGCGGTTCGACGGCATCAGGGCGCATACCGCACACATACCGCATGTACGCCCCCTTTCCCCCGAGTCGCGTGTGCGCCATGCACGACCGGGATCCCCGAGACCGGGAAGGGACTGACCATGAAGGATGGCGACATGGGAGACGATGTCTACCAGCCCCAGGAACCGGAGGCCTCCGATCCCACGGAGCAGCTCGACATCGAGGACACCCTGGACAACCGGGGGCTGACCGACCTCCTCGACGAGGGCTACTCCCCGCCCGAACGACCGTGGGCGGTGGAGGACCAGGGCACCACGGCCGCCGAACAGCACAGCGGCGAGCCGCTGGAGAGCCGTCTGGCCCGGGAACTGCCGGAGGTCACCGAAGCTGCGGGTGACGACGTGGGGGACCTGTCCGACGGTGACGGCGAACTCTGGGACGCGGAGGTCGGTACGGTACGCGCCGGCCGTCTCACCCGGCAGCTGGACATCAACGAGCCGGACACACTGACAGCCGAGGACGTCGGGATCGACGGAGCGGCGGCATCGGCCGAGGAGGCCGCCATGCATGTCGTCCGGGACAGCCAGGTCTGAGGAGGCGCTCTTTCTTCCTCCTGCACCGATTTCCCGCTGCACCGATGCCGAGCAGCCCGTTCCGCTGCCCGACCGTATGACCTCGGAGGTAATCGACGCCCTCCGCGCCGTCGGACATCGTGTTCCTCACCAGCACACGGGAGCCCGGCCCCAGGGGCCGGGACGTGAGGAGAGGACAGCACGATGACCGCATACGAGGATGCCGTTCAGCGCTACTTCGTCGCCTGGAACGCGGCCACCCCCGAGGACCTGGAGAAGGCTGTGGCGACCGCCTTCACCGAGACCGCCACCTACACCGACCCGCTGGCAGATGTGCGCGGCCACGAGGAGCTCACGGCCGCGATCAACGGGGCCCATCAGCAGTTCCCCGGGTTCGAGTTCCGGCTGACCGGCACCCCGGACGGGCACCACGACATCGTGCGCTTCAGCTGGGAACTGGTCTCCACCGACGGCTCGGCGCCCGTCGCCGGGTCGGACGTGCTCGAGCTCGCCGACGACGGACGCATCGCTTCGGTCAGTGGCTTCCTCGACCGGGTACCCGGAGCCTGATCCCGAACCTGATCCCCATGGCGTCCGGGTGGCCGAGCCGGCCCCCGGACCGCCTCGTCATCAGGCGGCCCCTCAGGCCGGCCCGTCGAGGAACTTCCCGCCCTCCAGAACGGTCTTGAGCGCCGAGAGGATCATGATCCAGCCGCCGCTGACGCCCTCCAGCATCTTGCTGTCCGGGCTGTCGAACCCGTCGTGGGTGATGGTCAGCTTGACGCCCATCTCGGGCACCTCGGCCGGCTCGATGTCGAAGGTCACCTTCGACCGTTCCCGGACGGCCTTCTCCCACGCCTCGTCCGAGGCGAAGTCGAACATCTGGCGGTGCATGGGCTGCAGGGTGTGCCAGGTGTACGAGAGCCGCTTGCCCGGCTCCGCCACCAGGACCCGCTGGCCGACCTCCTCGAATTCGCCGTCCGGGGCCATCTTCCAGCGGACCGGTGCGCCGACCTCCCACGTCGACTCGGGGCCGTGACCGACCATGTAGAGCTTGATGAACTCGGGGTCGGTCAGCGCCTGGTAGAGCTTCTCCGCGGTGGTCTGGATGTAGATGACGTAGACGAACTCGGGCTTTCCCATGACCGTTCCTTCCAGGGTCTGCTTGAGGTGGGACAGTGCGCTCAGGCGGTGGCGCTCGTACCGGCCGATCCAGCGGTCGGCGACCTCCTGGATGGGCACCGGGTTGAGGTAGTGCAGCTTCTCCCGGCCCCGGCGCACCGCGGTGACCAGCAGCGCCGATTCGAGCACCGCGAGATGTTTGCTCACCGCCTGCCGGCTCATGTCCAGGCCCTCCCCCAGCTCCCGCAGGGTCTGGCCGCCCCGCGCATTGAGCCGGTCGAGGAGCTCCCGGCGGCTCGGATCGGCGAGCGCCTTGAATATCGCGTCCATCGTCGCCATCACGTCACCGTCGCCCGTTCGTGTCCCGGAGCCACCATAGGCAACCTATTGGTTGCATGTCGAGCCGGGCGCGCGGCGCCCAATGCTTCCGGGTCGCCGGAGCGATTTCTGGAATTAACTTCTGATGTCTTGTCACGGCTGGGTCTACGCGCATAGCTTTTGCCCTCACCACACTTCGGGAGCAGCCCACCGTGCACATATCCAGACCTCGTTCCGTTCTGCTGGCCGGCGCCGTCGCCGTGACGCTCTCGGCCACCGCTCTGCCCGCCGCCTTCGCGGCTCCGTCCTCGACCGCCGTGATCTCCGAGGTGTACGGCGGCGGGGGCAATTCGGGTGCGACACTCACCCGCGACTTCATCGAACTGGCCAACGCCGGCACCGCCGCGTACGACCTGACCGGTTTCAGCGTGCAGTACCTGCCGGCCGCCCCGTCGGCCGGCTCGCTGTGGCAGGTCTCCGCGCTGACCGGATCCGTCGCCCCCGGCGGCCGCTATCTCGTCGCCGAGGCCGCGGGCACCGGCGGCACGGTCGCCCTGCCGGCGCCGGACGCCACCGGCACGGTCGCGATGGCGACCGGCGGCGGAACCGTCGCGCTCGTCTCCGGCACGACCCCGCTGACCTGCAAGACGGCGGCCGACTGCGCGGCCGACTCGCGAATCGTGGACCTCGTCGGTTACGGCTCCGCGGTCGTACGGGAGGGCAGCGGCCCGGCGACGGGAGCGTCGAACACCTTCTCGGTGGCGCGCGGCACGTCCCTCGCCGACACCGACGACAACGCCGCCGACTTCACCGCGGGTACCCCGACACCGGTCAACGCGGCCGGCGAGACCTCCGGCGGCTCCGACCCGGGTGACCCCGGCGGCCCGACCGAGCCCGGCACCGTCCGGATCCACGACATCCAGGGCACCACCCGGGTGTCGCCGCTGAAGGGGCGGCAGGTGACCGGGGTCCCCGGCATCGTGACCGGCGTACGGACCACCGGTTCGCGCGGCTTCTGGATCCAGGACACCGCGCCGGACTCGGACCCCCGTACCAGCGAGGGCGTGTTCGTCTTCACCGGCTCCACCGCCCCGGAGGTTGCCGTGGGCGACTCGGTGCTGGTCAGCGGCAAGGTGGACGAGTACTACCCGTCGTCGACCACCCAGTCGATCACCGAGATCACCGCCCCGAAGACGACGGTCCTGTCCTCGGGCAACGCGCTGCCCGCCCCGGTCGTGCTCGACGCGGCCTCGGTGCCGGACGCGTACGCTCCGTCGGCGGACGGCGGTTCGATCGACTCGCTGGCCCTCGACCCGTCGGCGTACGCCCTCGACCTCTACGAATCGCTCGAAGGCACCCGGGTCCGGATCTCCGACACTCGGGTGACGGGTGCGACGACCGCGTACGACGAGGTCTGGGTGACCGTCAAGCCCGACGAGAACCGGACCGGGCGGGGCGGCACGCTGTACTCCTCGTACAACGACCAGAACACCGGCCGTATCAAGGTGATGTCGCTCGACCCGGCCAAGCCGGTCCCCGTCGCCGACGTGGGCGATGTGCTGTCCGGCGCCACCACCGGTGTCGTGGACTACGCGTCGTTCGGCGGCTACAACCTCCAGGCCACCGAACTCGGCACGCTCACCGACAACCACCTGCGGCGCGAGGTCACCCGGAAGCAGAAGGGCAACGAGCTCGCCGTCGCCACGTACAACGTGGAGAACCTGGACGCGCTGGACCAGCAGGCCAAGTTCGACACCCTCGCCGAGGGCGTCGCGGTCAACCTCTCCTCCCCGGACATCGTGTCCCTGGAGGAGATCCAGGACGACAACGGTGCGGTGAACGACGGTACGGTCGGCTCCGAGGCGACGCTGAAGCGGTTCACCGACGCCATCGTGGCCGCGGGCGGTCCGCGGTACGCATGGCGCTACGTCGCCCCCGAGAACAACAAGGACGGCGGCGAACCCGGCGGCAACATCCGTAACGTCTTCCTCTTCAATCCGGAGCGGGTCGACTTCGTGGACCGCGCGGGCGGCGACGCGACCACCGCCGTGACCGCGGTGAAGACGAAGAACGGGGTGACGCTCTCGGCGTCGCCCGGCCGGATCACCCCGACCAACGAAGCGTGGGCCGACAGCCGCAAGCCCCTCGTCGGCGAGTTCCGCTTCCACGGGAAGCCGGTCTTCGTCATCGGCAACCACTTCACGTCCAAGGGTGGCGACCAGCCCCTGCACGGCCGCTACCAGGAGCCGAAGCGCAGCTCGGAGACCAAGCGGGTGAAGCAGGCGGCGGAGGTCAACACCTTCGTCAAGTCGCTGCTGGCCGCGGACGATTCGGCTCGGGTCATCACGCTCGGCGACCTCAATGATTTCGCGTTCTCACCGACGATGGACGCGCTGACCAAGGGTGAGGTGCTCAAGCCGCTGATCACCACGCTGCCCGCGAGCGAGCAGTACAGCTATGTGTACGAGGGCAACTCTCAGACGCTGGACCACATCCTGACCAGTCCCGGCATCCGCCGCTTCGACTACGACGTGGTGCACATCAACGCGGAGTTCGCCGACCAGGCGAGCGACCACGACCCGCAAGTCGTCCGAGTGGATGTCAACGTGCAGGGCAACAGCGGGCATTGACCGCCGGGCCCGCGCGAAGGCCGCGGGCCGTTCGGCGTGGGTGGGGCCGGGCCTCACCCACGCCGGGCTCCGGCCCATGGCCCGAGCCTCCCCTCACACCCTGTCGAACGGGCGGCAGGGCCGCCTCGGGGTCGTCGCGCCGGGTGGAGACGGCCTTCAGCCCTGCCCGGCGTGCCGTTCCGCCGGGGCGCGGGCGGCCCCGCAGGCCGCACCGTCCGGTTCCTCCCCCCATGCGCCCGGGCGGCGGCGCGGCGGGCGTGGCCACGGGTGATCACCGATGTGGCGCCGCCGCTGGTCGCCGAGCGGGAGCGGGGTGGAGTGCGCGTCCGACGTTCGTCCGCCGGCCCTGCCCGGTGACCGCCGAACCGGTCACCGGGCACCATTCGTCCTGCGCTTCAACCGCATTGGAGTGAAAGGGATTTCGACACGCGGGCAGATGATTGTCATGCCCTGGACACGTCGATACCCTGAGCGGGATTCGGCCCCTCGGCCCACCCCACTCGGGCCCGGGGGCCGTTCTCCTTCCCCCACAGAGCAGGAGCAGGTATGCCCAGACGAGCCGCTGTCCACACCAAGGGCCGCGCATCCGTCCTAGCGGCCCTCACCGTCACCGTCCTGGCCGCGACCGGCAGCCCGGCCTTCGCCGCTCCGGACGACGACCACTCCATGAACCGGGCGTTCGCACGGGCCGCCGCGAAGTTCGACGTACCGCGTGACCTGCTCGCCGCCGTCGGGTACGGCGAGACCCGTCTCGACGGCCACTGGGGACACCCCAGCCAGGCCAACGGGTACGGCGTCATGCACCTCGTGAGCAACCCCACGAACCCGACACTGGAACGAGCGGCCGCCCTCACCGGCGAACCGCCGGCCCGCCTGCGCACCGACGCGTCGGCCAACATCCTGGGCGGTGCGGCGGTGCTGCGCAGCTACGCGGACAAGCTCGGCCTCGACGACCGGGAGCGCGACGACGTCAACGCCTGGTATCCGGCCGTCGCCCGGTACAGCGGCTCGACGGGACGCGCCGCAGCCCTCTACGCCGACACCGTGTACACATTCCTGGCCAACGGGCTCTACGCCACCGTCCCCGGCGGTGAGCACATCTCGGTGACGGCCCGTCCGGTCTCACCGCAGAAGGGCGCACTCGACACCACCGACGTGCGCACACAGAGCACCGACTACCCGTCGGCGCTGTGGGTTCCGGCCGACGCGCACAACTTCGCCGTGGGCCGGACAGCCAGGATCGACAAGGTGATCATCCATGTCACGCAGGGCTCGTACGCGGGCTCGATCAGCTGGTTCCAGAACCCGACGGCGGAGGTGAGCGCCCACTATGTGGTGCGTTCCTCCGACGGCCGGATCACCCAGATGGTGCGCGACAGCGACACCGCGTACCACGCACGGAGCCAGAACGCCTCGGCGCTCGGCATCGAGCACGAGGGATTCATCGACGACCCGTCCTGGTTCACGGACACGATGTACCGCTCCTCGGCGGCCCTGACGAAGCACCTGTGCGACCGGTACGGGATTCCGAAGGACCGGGCGCACATCATCGGGCACAGCGAGGCACCGGGCAACGACCACACGGACCCGGGGCCGTATTGGGACTGGAACCGCTATATGCAGTTGGTGGGCGGGGCCAACGGCGGCGGCAACAGCGGTGACAGTCTGAGCTTCACCGTGTACGACACCCAGCGGAGCGGCTCGGCGGGCCCCCAGGTCAGAGCCGTTCAGCAACTGCTGAGCGAGCAGGGCTACGGGGTGGGCACGGTGGACGGCAGCTTCGGCCAGGCCACGAAGAATGCGGTGATGGCGTATCAGGCGACCCACGGTCTGACGGCCGACGGCGTCGTGGGTCGCAGAACCTGGACCGCACTGCTGTCCGCCGGTTCGACGACGACCCTCAAGCAGGGCGACTCGGGCGACGGGGTTAAGCGACTCCAGCGCTCACTGACCGCGGCGCTCGGCTCGACGGTCGGCATCGACGGGAGCTTCGGCCCGGCGACGGCGACGGCGATGCGCAGCTACCAGGCGAGCCGGGGCCTGACGGCCGACGGCATCGTGGGACGGGCAAGCTGGGCAGCGCTCCAGGCCGGGCACTGACGAGTTCTACCGGAAGACCGTGGCGCCGTCCGGCGTGAAGCCGGACGGCGTCGCAGGTCTCGGGCCCCGGTGCACGCACCGGGGCCCGGCAGGCCACCGGATGTCAGGCCCGCCCGGCCCGGCGGCGGGCCGCCACGACCGGGCCTTGCCGCCGGCGGGTGCGCAGCGCTCGCGCGTCCGGTTCGGGGCCGGCTCATGGCTCGCGGTTCGTGGTTTTCGCGGGGGTGTTCGCAGTGGTTTTCGCGGAACCCAGCGCGCGGATGATGCGGTTCAGGTCGGCCGGGGCGGCCGCGAGACGCACCGGATCGCCCGCGTCGTCGAGATCGGCGATGTGCCAGCTCGTGGGGATGCTGTCGCCGTCGCCGCCCCGGGCGCGCCGAACGTCCTTCACGGTGAGCCGCTCCACCGGTATCCGCTTCGCCGCGAACCGGCCGGGGCCGGGGTGGGGTGTCACCGCGGGCGGGCCGCCGCCTCCGAGGACGATGTGGGTGCCGAAGCCGTACGGGTTGTAGTCGGTGTCCTCCAGAAAGCGGGCGGCCAGGAACACCTCTTCCGCCTGGGCGGACACTTCGGTCGCTCCGCCCCCTCCGGCCTCTTCGGGCGTACGGATACGGGTGGCACGCCAGGCCCAGGTGAGGAGGCCCAGCGTGACCAGCGAGCCCGCGGCCGCCCACCTGAGTGCCACGGAATCGAGCAGAGTCGTGGGGTGGAGGTAGCAGAGCGGCAGCAACCACAGAGCGGTACCGACGAGCGGTACCGCGAACGGAAGGGCCGACGGGAGGACCTCGTCATCGGGCAGCCGGCGCCCGCGCAGACGCAACAGCGCCCGGACGCCGGGGCAACCCGCGGCGAGGACGAACGCGGCCGCGACCGCGGCCAGGTCGCCGGCGCCGGGCATGTGCTCGCGCCACACGCGGTGCTCCCCCGCGATCTTCCTCACCTCGCCGCGCCAGGCCGTCAGTTCGACCCTGTCTCCGGGCCGGAACGCTTGAGCGTCCTCCCGCGGGACCGCGACCCGCTCCAGCGGCCGGTTGCCGGTGAAGTACACCCAACTGCTCCGCTTGGGACGGTTGACCTCGGTCCGCGCGACCACAGCCGGCAGGATGGTCAGGCACTCGTCGCGTTTCGTGACCGGCGTCTCGGCGGAGCACGGGGTGGCCGACTGCCACGCCCGCAGGTCCGAGGCGGCGTACGGCACGAACGCCCCGGCCACACCCGCGCACGCGAGCAACAGCACGCACAGACTCAGCGCCCCCGCCCAGCCACGCCCGGCGGTGCGGTCCGTGACGACGGGGACGTGGCCCGACTCCGGTGCCCCGTAACGGCGGTGCAGCGCGCGGAACGCGTCCAACTGTGCGTCGAAGTCCGGGTCGGCGGAGGACCGGCTCCGCGGCAGTGGCAGGACCCGCTTGCGGCCGTCGCGCAACATCAGGCCGACGCGACGAATCTCCTGGCCCTGGTGCCCGTGCTTCAGACGTACGCGCAGGTCGGCGACATCGCTCCACGGCGCAATCCGGCGGCGCAGCAGGGTCCGGGAGCACAGACCGTACGCGTCGGCGCTCACCCGGACTGTGACCGCATGGAGCGACGCGATGCCCATCAGCGCGAGCAGCAGGCCGACGCCCAGCCACGGGTCCGGCCCCCAGTACACCAAACGCGCCACAGCCACGCCCGCCCCGCCCGCCCCGAGCCCGACGAAGAACCACAGGACACGCTGGTGGACGGGGCGGCAGCTCACTTCCTGGACATCGTTCACGCACGGAATCGTGCCATCGGCCCGGCAGCGCGTACTTGTGCAGAGTGCGGCAGCTTCCTGGCCCACAACTCTGCCGACCTGTCCGCCCTGGAGCCGGCCACGGCGGCGCCCCGAGGGCCGGCGGATGCCGCCGGGGCGGTGCACGTACCATGAAGACCCACGTCACGTTTGAGTAACCTGCCGGAAACCCTTGACGTTTCTCCTGACTCGTTCCTAACCTCACTGCGTAGTTCGCATTCCTTGCAGTTCACGTGCTGCGGCGCTTTCCGCAGTGTTTTGACAGGCACAGACATAGACCACCTGTCGGTGGTTTCGTCATGCCTGTTTTTTTGTGCTCCCCGTGCCGCCGATGGGTCTTCCTCGAAGGCGGATTCATGGCACAACGTCCGAGCGTCAAAGGCGTCGCCGATGTCGTTGCGCTCATCGATGGGCTGGGAAAGATCACCGGCCGGGCGCAAGTCATCTGGTTTCTCGTGTTCGGCGGGCTGTTTCTCGACGCCTATTCGAACGCCGCGCTGAGCGCCGGTCTGGGACCGATGACGTCCCAGATGGAGCTCACCAGCACCCAGGTCTCGATCCTCACGGCCACCGCTCCGGCCCTGGCGATCATCTTCAACCCGGTCGGCGGCTGGCTCGCCACCCGGATCGGCCGCGTTCCCCCGCTGCTCATCGCCAAGGTGTTCGCCATCGCGGGCGCTCTGCTGGCCGCGTTCGCCGGTGACTTCACCGTCGTCTGGCTCGGCCGGGTCCTGGTGGGGGTCGCGTACGGCATCGACTTCGCGGTTGCCATGGCGCTGCTCGCCGAATACACGCCGGCGAAGCTGGGCGGCCGGCTGAACCTGTGGCAGGCCGTCTGGTACGTCGCCACCACCAGCAACCTCGCGCTCGCCCTGCTCTTCTTCAACCTGGACGTCGGTGCGGACATCTGGCGCTGGTCGGTCGGCTCGGCCGCGGTGGTCGCCGCCGCGCTGCTGCTGGGCCAGTGGCTGATGCTCCGGGAAAGCCCGACCTGGCTGGCGAGCAAGGGCCGGCTGGACGAGGCCGTCGTCAACCTGGACAAGATCTACCGGATCAAGGCCGTCGCCGGCAGGCCCGACGAGGCGACCCGCGCGGCCACCGAGGCGCCCGCCATCGGGTTCCGTCAGGCCGGACTGCTCTTCAAGGGCGAGTACCTGCCCCGGACGATCCTCTCCTCGGTCATCTCGCTCGGGCAGTCGATGCAGTACTTCGCGGTCGGCTGGTACCTCCCGCTGATCAGCCTGACCATCTTCGGGGAGAGCTTCGAGAAGGCCACCATCGGCTCGATGGTCTTCAACGCCTTCGGTATCGCGGGCGGTCTCCTCTCGGCGTACTTCGGACGGCGGCTCGGGCTGCGGCTCAGCTCCGCGGCCGGTTTCGCCGGGGTCTTCGTCGCACTCCTCGCGATGGGGCTGACCTTCGAGAAGGTCCCCACCGCCGTGGCGTTCCTGCTGCCGGTGCTGTTCATCCTCTGCCACTCCGCGGGTCCCGGCGCCAACGGCAAGTCCATCGCCGCGCTCTCGTACAGCAGTGATGTCCGCGCGCTCGGCACCGGTGTCACCGGGATGGTCGGCAGCTTCGGCAGTGTCGTCGGGCTGTACGTCTTCCCGCAGATCAAGGACTCGCTGGGGCTCGCCGACACCTTCCTGGTGCTCTCCGTCGTGCCGCTGCTAGGTCTGATCACCTGCCTGGCGATCAAGTGGGACCCGACGAAGGCCGCCTCCCCCGACGAGGCCGTCGGGCAGGACCGTGATGCCGCCGAGGAGCGAACCGCCCGTTCCGCGACCGCGCGCTGACGCGCCGCCGGACCTGCCGCACCACACGATGGTCCCCTCCCCTCCCGTATCCCTCCGCACAGCTCGCGAAGCTCGCAATGAAAGGGCTGCAATGACGCAGACGTTCCCCGGCGCCGCCCCACGGCGCGGTGTGCTGTCCATCGACGAGGGCACCACGGGCACCAGGGCCGGAGTCGTCCTCGACTCCGGCGCAGCCCACGAGGTGTTCTACCGGTCGATCAGGGTCAGCCATCCGGACGACCTCTCGGTCGAGCAGGACCCGATGGAGATCTGGAGCGCCACCGTCGAAGTGGCGCGCCGGGCTGTCGGCCGGGCCCGCGAGGAGGACATCGAGATCACCGCGGTGGCGCTCTCCACCCAGCGGGCCACCGCGATGCTGTGGGACCGGATGACCGGGCGGCCGCTGCTGCCCGCGGTGGTGTGGCAGGACCGGCGTTACGCCCATGAGCTCACCGCGTACGAGGCGGAGTGGGACGCCGCCCTGCTGGCTCGCCAGGGCCGGCCGGTCGGCGCCCGCGCTCCGTTCCTCTGGGCCGCGCGGCAGATCGCCGCGCACCCGGAGGTGGCCGCCGCACACCGCGAGGGCCGGCTGCTCTTCGGCACCGTCGACACCTGGCTGATCTGGCGCCTCACCGGTGGTGCCGTACACGCCACCACCCCGACCAACGCCGCCTCCACCGGCGGCTATCTGCTGGAGCGGCACGCCTGGGACGAGGAGTGGATCAGCCACCTCGGCTTCCCCCTCGACCTGCTTCCGGAACTCCGCTCCGACGACGCCGGATTCGGTACCACCGACCCGGCCGCCCTCGGGATCGCCGTCCCGCTGGCCGCCTCCATGGGCGACCAGCACGCCGCACTGATCGCGCTCGGCGGCCTCGCCGCCGGGCAGGGCATGTGCGTGTACGGGACCGGCGCGTTCGTCGACGCGGCGACCGGCACCACGCCCGCCCTGCCCCGGCCGGACATCTCCGGGGTGCTCGCCCAGCCCGGCCGGCGGCAGGGCGACACCAGCCACTACAGCCTGGAGGCGTACACCTCCACGGCGGGTTCGGCGCTGCGCTGGCTCTGTGACGACCTGGGGCTGTTCGCCTCGCCGAAGGAGCTCGGTGAGGAGGCGGGCCGGGTCCCCACCCGGCCGGGCCGCACCCCGCGTTTCGTCCCGGCGCTCGCCGGGGTCCGTACGCCGGTCTGGCACCCGGAGGCCACCGCCTCCCTCACCGGGCTCACCCTCGCCACCACCCGCGCCGATCTCGCCCGCGCCGTGCTCGACGGCATCGCGCACTCCGTGTGCGACCTGATCGACGGGGTCGCCGACACCATGGGGACGCCGTTCACCCGGCTCCGGGTCGGCGGCGGGGTCTCCGGCAGCGACCCGCTCATGCGGATCCAGGCCGACCTGACCGGCCTGCCGCTGGAGCGGGTCTCCGACTCCGCCACCGCCAGCCTGCGCGGCACCGCCTACCTGGCCGGGGTCGCCCAGGGCCTGTGGTCCTCGCTCGCAGAGGTCGTCGAAGCACAGCCGCACGGCCGGATCTTCGAACCCGCGATCACCGCGGCCGAACGCACCGAGCAGCGGGCCGCCTGGCGTGACGTGCTGATCGCCCATCTGAACGACCCCGCGCTGCTGCCCCTGACGAACCCCGAACCCCGAACCCCCCACTGACGGCCCCCGACCGTCGCACCGGCGGCCCGTACCCGACCACGTGGCCGCCGCACCGAAACACCAGGAGTTGATGTTGTGATCACCATGCCCGCCCGGAAACCGCGGCGCAGCGCCGCGGCGACCCGCCGAACGCCCCTGCTGCTCGACCGGGCGGCCCTCAAGCGCCGGCTGGCCGACGACACGTACGACGTGCTCGTCATCGGCGGCGGCATCACCGGGGCGTACGCCGTGCTCGACGCGGCCTCGCGCGGGCTGCGCGCGGCACTGATCGAGAAGGACGACTTCGCCTCCGGCACGTCGTCGAAGTCCTCGAAGATGGTGCACGGCGGCCTGCGCTACATCGAGCAGGGGAACGTCAACCTGGTCCGCCACTCGCTCCTGGAACGTCACCGCTTCCGCAAGAACGCCCCGCACCTGGTGCACCGGCTGCCCTTCCTCTTCCCGATCCTGGAGAAGGAGGGCATCTTCGACGCCCGCCTCGCCAAGGGCTTCGAGGGTCTGCTGTGGACGTACGACCTGGTCGGCGGCTGGCGGATCGGCAAGCTCCACCAGCGGCTCACCGTCCCCGAGGTGCTCGCGCAGGCGCCGACGCTGCGCGCGGAGAACCTCAAGGGCGGGCTGATGTACTTCGACGCCCGCACCGATGACGCCCGGCTCGTGCTGACCATCGTCCGGACCGCCGCCGCGCTCGGTGCGACGATCCTCAACGGTGCCAAGGCCGAGGGTCTGCTGATGCAGATGGGCAAGGTGTCCGGCGCCCGGGTCTCGGCGGACGGCGACACCATCGACATCCGCTCGCGGGCCGTCGTCAACGCCACCGGTGTGTGGACCGACGAGCTCGACGCGAAGGCCGACGACGGTCACAAGCCGCAGGTACGGCCCGCCAAGGGCGTCCACATCGTGGTGCCGTGGGACAAGGTCCGGATCAACTGCACGGTCACCGTGCCGATTCCCGGCCGGGCCCGCCGCGCGACCTGCACCCGCTGGGGCAACAGCGTCGTGCTCGGCACCACGGACGAGGACTACCAGGGCTCCCCCGACGATGTGCACTGCACCCGTGAGGAGATGGACTTCCTGCTGGAGGGCGCCAACACCGCCTTCGAGGGGAAGCTCACCCCGGACGACGTGGTCGGCTCCATCGGCGGCCTGCGACCACTGGTCGGCGGCAAGGAGGGCGCGACGCTCGACATGCGCCGCGACCACCACATCACCGTCGGCCGCACCGGCATGGTGACGGTGACCGGCGGCAAGCTCACCACCAGCCGGCACATGGGCGAGCTCGTCATCGACAAGGTGATGGCGGTCCTCGGCCGCAGGGGCAGGAGCCGCACCACGGACCTCCCGCTGCTCGGCGGTGCCGGTTACGACGCCGAGGCCGTCGCGGCCTCCGGTGGCATCGCCGCACACCTCGGCGAGCGATTCGGCACCGAGGCCCGGTTCGTCGGCGACCTGATCCAGGACGACCCGACGCTGGCCGAGCCGGTGGTCGCGGGACTGCCGTACACCAAGGCGGAGGTCGTGTACGCGGCCCGCGCCGAACTGGCCCGTTCGGTCGACGACGTGCTCTCCCGGCGGCTGCGCGCCCGGCTGTTCGCCCGGGACGCCTCCGTCGACGCCGCCGGGGCCGTCGGCGCGATCCTCGGCCAGGAACTGAACCTCTCTCAGGCCGAGGTGGAGCGTTCGGTCTCCGAATACCTCGCAGCCGTCCGTCACGAAAAGTCCGTACTCCTCGAAGGGGCAGCAGCATGATCAGCCGTCAGACCATCACCCACCCGTTCAACCGGGGCAACTACACGATCGGCGCCCCCAGCTTCGCCAAGTGGGCGCAGAACACCCCGATCGGGGACGGCGAGGCCGCCCTCCAGGTCGACCCGGTCGACGTTCCCGAATCCGTGATCGAGGCGCTGCGCGGGGCCGCGCACGCGGTGCACACCTCCCGCGACGAGGTCGTCACCCGGACCCGTGACTGGTGGGCCGGCTCGATGATCGGCGAGACCGAGGGCCGTCCGGCGACGCCGAACGCCGTGATCGTCGAGGCGGCCGACGCCGACCAGGTCGCGGCAGTGCTGCGGATCTGCCACGAGGCCGGCATCCCGGTCACCCCGTCCGCCGGCCGCTCCAACGTCACGGGCGCGGCGCTCCCCGTCTTCGGCGGCGTCGTCCTGGACGTCTGCGGACTGAACGAGATCACCGGCTTCGACGCCGAGTCGAACATCGTGGACGTCCAGGCCGGCATGTTCGGCGACCTCTTCGAGAAGCAGCTCCAGGAGGAGTACGGCGTCACCACCGGCCACTGGCCGTCCGCGTTCGCCGTGTCCACGGTCGGCGGCTGGATCGCCTGCCGGGGCGCCGGCCAGCTCTCCACCCGTTACGGCAAGATCGAGGACATGGTCGTCGGCGTCGACGTCGTGCACGCGGACGGAACCCGTGCCACGTACGGCGACTACGCCCGCGCCGCGGTGGGTCCGGACCTGCGCCAGCTGTTCGTCGGCTCGGAGGGCACCCTCGGTGTCATCGTCTCGGCGCGGCTGCGCGTCCACCCGCTGCCCGAGTACGCGAACGCCGTCGCGTTCGGCTTCAAGACCTTCGCCGAGGGCCTGGACGCCTGCCGCAGGATCATGCAGCGCGGTGCCACTCCGGCCGTGCTGCGGCTGTACGACGCCCTGGAGTCGGGCACCCACTTCGGCCACCCGGAGACCAACCTCCTGCTCATCGCCGACGAGGGCGACCCGGCGATCGTCGACGCCTCGATCAAGGTGGCGCGGGAGGTCTGCGAGGCCTACGGCCCCGAGCTGGACAGCAAGGCCGTCTTCGAGCGCTGGCTGGACGAGCGGATGCTGGTCGGCAAGTCCGCCGACGGCTTCAAGCCCGGTCCCGGCTTCGTCGCCGACACCCTGGAGATGGCCGCTTCCTGGACCGACCTCCCGGTGATCTACGACGAGGTGGTCGCCGCGATCCAGTCGGTGGACGGCACCCTGGCCGCCTCGGCCCACCAGTCCCACGCGTACACCGACGGCGCCTGCGTCTACTTCTCGCTGCGCGGCGACGTGGCGCCCGAGTCGCGGCGCGACTGGTACCGCTCGGTGTGGGACGCGGCCAACGCCGTACTCATCAAGCACGCGGCCGCGCTCAGCCACCACCACGGCTGCGGTCTGCTGCGCGGCCCCTACCTGGAGGAATCCCTCGGGGCGGGCTTCGCGACGTTCGTCGCGGTGAAGAAGGCCCTGGACCCGGCCGGCATTCTCAACCCTGGCAAACTGGGCCTTCCCAGCCGATTCGGTACGTCCCCGCTGAACTGACCTCAGCAGCCGCGAACCCTCCTTCCCCAGGCAGGCCCTTGCCATGACCCCTTCCCCGTCCCGGTCCGGTGCCGCACTCGACCCCCGGCTCGCCTCTGCGTTCGCCGAGGTGCCGGTCGTCGCGTCGGTCGTCGGCACGCAGCCGCTGCGGCAGTTCCTGACCGCACCGGCCAAGGTGTGCATCGTCGCGTCGCTCGCCGTGGGGCAACTGCCCCAGGTCGTGCCGGCGCTGGGCCGGGCGGGGAAGACCGTGTTCGTGAACGTGGACAGCAGCCCCGGTCTGGCTCAGGACCGGGGCGCGCTGGAGTTCATCAAGAACATGGGCGCGCACGGCGTGGTCAGCACCCGGCTCTCCCTCATAGAGAAGGGCCGCCCGCTCGGCCTGCTGACGATGATGAAGGTGTTCGTCACCGACCGGTCCAATCTGCGCCGCTCCACGGACGCGATCTCGCGCGGGGCGCCGGACCTGGTCGAGATCATGCCCGCCCCGATCATCGGCCGGATGAGCGCGCAGGCACAGCGCGCGATGTCCCCGTCGATCGCCGCCGGCTTCGTGGAAACCGCCGCGGACGTGGCGCTCGCTCTGGCCCTCGGGTCGGCCGCGGCAGCCACGTCCGACCCCCGCCTCTGGCACCTGCGCCGGGACCAACTGCCGCCGGTCCCGCCCAGTGCCCTGAAGAGGCCCGCCCCACCCCAGGAGTAACCCCCATGACATACGTGGTCGTAGCCCGCTACCGCACCAGGGCCGGCGAGGAGAACACCGTCCTCCCCCTGCTCGACACCATGGCCACCGCCTCCCGCCGGGAGCCGGGCAATCTCGCCTACCGGGTCCACCAGGGCACCGAGGACCCGCGGGCGATCGTGCTGTACGAGGAGTACGGCTCCGAGGCCGACTTCACCGCACACTGCGCCACCCCGCACTTCCAGGAGATCGTGCTCGGCAAGGTCGTCCCGCTGCTGGAGAGCCGCGACGTGCTGCGCTGCGCCCCGCGTCCGGAGGTGCGGGCGTGAAGACCCGTGCGGTGGTGCTGCGCGGGATATCGACGGCCCGCCCCTACTCCGAGACCCGCCCGGTGGAGGTGGAGGAGCTGGAGCTGGGCGCCCCGCGCGAGGGCGAGGTACTGGTCCGTATCGCGGCCGCCTCGCTCTGTCACTCGGACCTCTCGGTGGTCAACGGCGACCGGGTCCGCCCGCTGCCGATGGCGCTCGGCCACGAGGCGGTGGGCGTCGTCCAGGACACCGGACCGGGCGTCAGCCGGGTCTCCCCCGGCGACCATGTGGCCCTGGTCTTCGTGCCGAGCTGCGGCTTCTGCGCCGACTGCGCTGCGGGCCGGCCCGCCCTGTGCGCGCAGGCAGCGGCGACGAACGGATCGGGCGCGCTGCTGCACGGCCCGTCGCTGCTCACCGACGCGTCCGGCAACCGGGTCCACCACCAGCTGGGCGTCTCCGCGTTCTCCGAACACGCGGTGCTGGCCCAGGAGTCGGTGGTCCCGATCCCCAAGGACATCCCGTTCGCCGTCGCCTCGATGTTCGGGTGCGCGGTCCTCACGGGCGCGGGCGCGGTCATCAACACGGCGGCCCTGCGTCCCGGCCAGTCGACGGTGGTTTACGGCCTGGGCGGCGTGGGGCTGTCGGCGGTGCTGGGCGCCCGTGCAGCGGGGGCATACCCGATCGTCGCGGTCGACCCGGTCCAGGAGAAGCGCGAACTGGCTCTCCGACTGGGGGCGACACATGCGTACGGCCCCGACGACGCGGTGCGGCAGGTCCGCGAACTCACCGCCGGCGGCGCCGAGCTGGCGGTGGAGGCGGTGGGCAGCCCCAAGGTCATGGCCGAGTGTCTGAGCGCCGTGGCCCGCGGCGGCAAGGTCGTCTCGGTGGGCCTCCCCGCCCCCGACCGGGTGCTGGAGGTCCCGGCCCTGGCGTTCGCGGGCGAGGGGAAGTCCCTGCTCGGCTCGTACATGGGTGACGCGGTGCCGCGCCGCGACATCCCGAGGTTCCTGGACCTGTGGCGGGCGGGCCTGATGCCGGTGGAGCACATGCACACCGGCACGCTGCCGCTGGCCGACATCAACGCGGCGATGGAGGAGCTGGCCTCGGGCCGGGCGATCCGCCAGGTCATCGACACGTCGGGGATGCTGAACGCCTGACGCGTCGCCCGGAATCCGTTGACGGCGCCCCTGGGCCGCAGGGGCGCCGTCAGTATCCGGGGACATGTGACATGTCATTCGGACCGCTTGTTCGCGCCATTCGCACCGGTGGGCGCATGCCGTACGGCGACCTTGCGACGGTTGATGCGCCACCCCCTCTCACCACGCACGATCACGTCCTCGTACGTCACACTTCCACTCGTACCGTCCGCCTTGATTCCGATCCCTTTGGACCGGGCGCGCACCTGATCGTCACCGACCTCGGTGAGGACGACGTTGGTGACGTGATGACTGACGAGGCCGCGTCGCCCCATCGCCCTGGCCGCGTCCCGGAAGGCCTCCAGCCCGTGCATCGATCCGTGGCCCAGGGCAGAGGCGTCGTAGACGACGTCGGCGGTGAACAGCTCGTCCAGTCGGTCGAGTTCACCGTCATCGACCAGGTGCCATTGCAGGGCGATCAGTTCATTGATGGCCAGGCGGTCCTCGGCTCCGAGTGTCATGCGCCGGTCCTTTCATGAGATCTCGCGACGGTTCGGCAGTTAGAGGAGCTCACAAAATGGGAGTCCGATCAGCTCGCGGCGTCTGGTGCGTGCGATCGCAAGGCGCTGGAAGGTCCTTGGATGGGGTCTCCCCTGCTCTTCAAGAGCTTGGGGAAGGAGCTACTAGGGCGTTTCGGCAACGCAGCGAGCGTGCGTGCCAGGCGTCGCGAGCCGGACGCCCATTTTGTGAGCTCCTCTTATACGGGGAGATCTCCCGTACGGCCCGGCAATGCAGCGGTCCTGCCACCGTGGGCTCGGCGAGTTCATCCCGGTGGAGCAGCCGCCGGGCGTTCGTAGCGCAGGAGCACGACCCCGTTGCCGAAGGAGCGGGTCTCGGCCAGTTGTAGATGTGTCCGGGCATCCGAGGCCGGGAACAGGGGCTTGCCTCGTCCGATGAGGACCGGATGGACGTAGATGCGGTACTCGTCGATCAGGTCGAGCCGCATGAAGGACGCGGCGAGATCGGCACCGCCGAGCGACAGATCTCCGCCGGGCCGGGCCTTGAGAGCCGTGATCTCGTCGACGTCGACCTCCCGCATGATGGTGGTGTTCCAGTCGGCCCGCTCCAGGGTCCGGGAGAACACGATCTTGGGCATGTCCCGCCAGATGGCGGCAAACTCCGCCATGGGTCCGGCACTTGAGGGGTCGGAATCGGCGGTCGGCCAGAAATCAGCCATGAGTTGATGGGTCACACGGCCGTCCAGGAAGCCGCCCATGGTCCTGAGCTGCTCGTTGAAGTGAGTGTGCAGTTCGTCATCGACCAGGTGCCAGTCGATCTCACGGTCCGGTCCCTCGACGAAGCCGTCGAGGGACACCGACATCATCAGGATGATCTTTCTCATCGCAGTCCTCTCTCACAGGAGCCGTCGCGCCATACAAGTGTGTAGCGCCAGAACAGTCGACGCCTGAGCCGCACGCCCGGCAACACCTGACGCGCCTCGCGGACGATGTCGGAGAAGGACATCTCCGCCGCCCGGGTTCTGGCGGTCATCGAGTCGGGGCGGGGCGCGCTGCGCCCCTTGTTCTTGATCCAGCCCATGGCGGCATTCAGTGGAATCGAGGTGCAGCTCAGCAGGTGATCACCGAGGGTCGTCTCCCGGGAGAGGCCGACCACCACCAGTGTTCCGCCTGGTGCCAGATGCTCACGGAAATGGGTGAGAGCATCGGTGAACGGCAGATGGTGGACGGTGGCGACGCAGGTGATGATGTCGTACGGGCCGGGCGGTATCCCAGCGGGCGCGTCCGCGACGGTGAAGGTCACCGGAGCGGCCTGGGCGGTCAGTTCACGGGCCCGGGACACGATATCGGGGTCGGAGTCGATTCCGTGCACCGCCTTGGCCCGTGTCGCCAGGAGCCGGGCCAGTTCTCCGCTGCCGGAGCCGACGTCCAGGGCGCTGTCGCACCTGCCGGGGAGCCGGCGCAGGATCCACGGGTGGTAGTGGGTGTTGTGGTCCCAGGGGTGGGCGGCGTTGAAGCGATCGAGGACCTGGAAGACTCGGTGCAGCAGGTTCTTCATGCCCTGATTCCAGCACACCGGTATGTCGACCGGTTGGTGGCCGGGGCTCGGCGAGGAGACTCGGTGTGAGAGTCGGTACGGCCCGAGCGGCCGCTGTGCGGTGGGTCAACGAGCACGCCCGGCCCGGTTCCGGCTTCCGCGGCGCCTACTTCAGCGGCTCGACGGTCGGTCTGCCGGACGACGCCGAGCTGTCCCCCTTCTCCGACATGGACATCGTCGTCGTCACCGCCGAGGCACGGCCGATCGCCATCGACGGAAGCCGGCACCTCATCGAGCGCGGCGACCACCGCGAAGCCGTCTTCTGGATCACCGCGACGTTCGCCCGATGTCACACCGTCCTGGCCACGGACGGCCCCGACCAGCACCTCGCCCGCCTCCCGGCATTCCGGGAGGCCGTCGCCGACCTCGCCGTCACCTCCACCGGTGACCTTCTCCACCGTGCCGAGGAGGTCATCGGCTGAGGCAGACCGCCGAGGAAATCCTGGCGGCCAATGCCGACATCATCGGATGAGGGGGCGGAAACCGGGTCAGTAGTAGCCCGTCTCGCCGTCCAGGATCTCCCTGATGGCGTCCAGATGGCCCGCGTGCCGGGCGGTCTCCTCGATCATGTGGAACATGATCCAGCGCACGCTCGCAGCCGAGGCGCCGAAGTCCGGGTGCCGGCCCACGTCGTCGAGCGACTTCGATGCAACGATCTCGTTCGAGACCGCGATCTGCCGGTCGTAGTTGTCGAGGAGCTCGGCAAGCGGCACACCTTCGACCATCATGTCGGCATCCTCGGGCCCGTCGAACTGGGGCCCCACGGCCGGGCGGCCCAGCAGGACGACCTCGTACCAGAGGTGCTCGACCCATCGAAGGTGTGACATGACGCCCGCCACCGTCATATGGGGCGAGGACGGCAGGACGGACCGATGGGCGTCGGTCTCGGAAAGTCCTTCGCACTTCCAGCGGGCGACCGCCCGCTGCATGTCGAGCCAGCCGACGAGCTGAGTCCGCTCGTCCGCGTCGTAGGGAGGGCGATTACGGGAAGGGAAAGGTGACATGGGCGCCGAGGCTACTCGATGCACTGTCACACCTCACAGCGATATTCGGTCGCTGCGGCCCTGAAGCGACCCTCCACAACACGTTTCACACCCTGATAAGTTGGCCGGCATGTTTCTCTCCCGTGCGTAGGACCCCCTACTGACCGCACCCCCGTCCCACCGGGTGCGGCACTTCGGTGTCCCCGCATGCCCGCAGCGCCGTGTGCCGCGCTGCCCTCACGAGGAACGTCCTCATGCTTTCGCCGTCACCCGCGCCCTCGCGCACGCCTTCGTATGCCACCGTCCTGCGTACCCGACACGCCTCCCGCACCTTCGGTGCCGCTCTGTTGGGGCGGCTCTCGTACGGGATGGTCTCCCTCTCCCTGATGCTGGCGGTGAAGGACGCCACCGGCTCGTACTCCGTGGCGGGCGCCGTCATGGCTCTGTTCGGGGCGACCAGTGTCTTCCTCTCCCCCGCCCGTGCCGCGCTGATCGACCGGTACGGGCCGCGGCGGGCACTGCCACCGATGGCCGGTGTCTACGCCGCGCTGCTCGCCGCCCTGGCCTACGTCACCTGGCGGCCGGGGGCTTCCTCGCTCCTGCTGGGGGCACTTGCCGTGACGGCAGGCGCCTGCACCCCGCCGCTGGGACCGGTGATGCGGACCCTGTGGAGCAGTCTCGTTCCCGACCGTGAGCTGTTGCAGCGCGCGTACAGCCTGGACGGTGTCGCCGAGGAGCTGCTGTTCGTCACCGGGCCGTTGCTCGTGGGTCTGGTCACGAGGTTCACCGACCCCGCAGCAGGTGTCGCGATCAGTGCCGCACTCGTGCTGGTGGGCGCGCCGGCATTGGTGTCCTCACCCGCGGTGCGCGGTATCGGCGCGCCACCGTCGACGGAGAAGGCCGCTGCGTCACAGGACACGCCCCGCAGACAGCGGTTGCTCGGCATCGTCGGATTGCGGCACGCCGCGCTCGTGGCAGCTGCCGTGGGGTTGTGTCTGGGGGCGCTGGATCTGCTGGTGGTGGCGTTCACCGAGCAGCATCACCGGGGCGCGGCGGTGGCGTGGGTGCTGGCCGCACTCTCTGCCGGGAGCGCGGTGGGTGGGCTCGCCTACGGTGCCGTCTCATGGCGTGCGCCGAACCGGGTGCGGCTGCCGGTGCCGGCCGCCGGTCTCGGTGTGGCGGTGATCGTGGCCGGGATGTCGCCCCATGTGTATGTACTGGTCGCGATGGTGACGGCCGCCGGGGTCTTCGTCGCCCCGGCCCTGACCACCGCGTATCTCGTCGCGGACGAGTCCGTGGGCGCGGACAGCCGCACACAGGCGGGTGCATGGGTGAACACCGCGGTCAATGCCGGGTCCTCGGCGGGCACCGCGGCAGTGGGCCTGCTGGTGGACCGTCTGCCGCCGGCCGTCTGTTTCGCGGTCGCGGCGCTCCCTGCGCTGCTGTGTGCGGCTGCGGTGGGACGCGGCGCGTTCAGCCGTTCCTGACCGTGATGGAACCGTTGGCGGTGGCCAGATCGATCTTGTGGTCGCCCGCCGGGTCATTGGGGATGCCGATGTCCTTGTGACCGTGGTGGGTGCTGGCGGCGACCACGTATCGACCCGCCGGCGCAGTGACGACGATGGCCCCGTTGGATGTCCTGGCCCCGACATCCTGGGGGTTCACCGGGATCAGTTCGATCCGGCCGTTGGAGGTCTTGGCCCGGACGGGACCGGCCAGCCCGCGCCCCTCGATCCGGCCGTTGGAGGTGTGCACATCGGCCGGGCCGGTCACTCCGTCCAACTCGATCCGTCCGGAGTGTGTGGTGACGTTCACCGGCCTCACTCGGGTCAGGACCACGGATCCGGACGAGGTCCGGCCGGAGACCGGGAGGCCCTCGGGCACCTCGACGGCGTAGGACACCGAGCACTGGCTGCCGCAGCCGCTCAGCACCAGGACGCCGTTCTCGACCCGGTGCGACGCGCCTTCGGGCTTGTCCCTCCGATAGCGGACCGAGCGGTGCAGGGACACGTCGGCGGCTTTCGCCAAGCCCCGCAGATTCACCCGGCCGGAGCCGAGATCCAGCCTGACGGAGGTGATCTTCTGCGGCACATGGGCGTCATCTTCGAAGGTGTTCCAGTCGTCGTCACTTTCATTTCCGGAGCCGCGCCAGTCGACAGAAGAGGCGGCCGTACACCCCGATCAAGGGTGCACGGCCGCCTCACGTACGCACCCCAGAAGGTCACTTCAGGCCGAACGCCCGGATGATCTCCTGATCGATGCCGAGCCCGTCCCCGGCCTCGGAGTGCGCCTTGATCGAGACGAAGCCGCCGGCCTTCTTCGGCGTCTTGAACCGGGCGGTCCAGCTGCCCTCGGAAGTCTTGGTCAGCTCCACGGCGTTCCAGTTCTTGCCGTCGTCGTAGCTGACCGACAGCGACGCCTTATGCGCCTTCACGGCACCCTCCAGCCACTCCTGCGTACCGGAGGTGAGACCGATCTCCGTCCACCCGCCGGCCTCGACGTCACCGGCAAGGTCGGTGTCGACCTTGTAGTCCAGCTGCAGCAACGGCAAGTCGGCCTGGTAGGGGCCGTTCTCGTCCATGGCACCCGAGACGAAGTTCCACTCGGTGTGGGTGCGCGTGGAGGTCTTCCACACGTCTGCGTCCCGGGTGGCGTCGAGCACGAAGCGATACGGCAGCTTCTCGGCGGACACGTCCCAGGCGAAGCCGGCCCGGCCCTTGACCTTCTTGATCAGCGTGTCGCCCTGGTAGAACGCGGTGCTGGTGGTGTCGTACTCGTCCTCCGGCATGGCGCCCGAGTGGCCCGCGCCCGAGTCGGTCCACGGAGTGAAGTTGAACTGGATGTCGTTGTAGACGGAGCGGAACGGACCCCAGTAGCCGGTGCCCAGACGCGGGCGGGAGATCGGTGCGAACCACTGTGCGGAGTAGGTGCGGCCCGCCTTGTAGTCCAGGTCGCCGCTGCGCATCTCGTGCGCGGATCCCGTCTCGGCGGAGTCGAGGACCGAGTGGTTCTCGTACCAGAAGGAGGCGCCGGGAAGTGGGTTGACCCACTCCTCGCGGGTGCCGGGGAACTTCTCGTACTCCTCGAAGCCGAGACCCGGGCCGTAATCCGGGATGTCGTAGCGGAAGCCCCCGCCGAGCACGTCCTTGTGACCGTAGAAGGTGTTCTCCACCTTCGCCAGCTGACCGGTCGACGGAGCGAACGCCAGCGAGCGGTCCGGGACGACGCCGTCGTGGCGGTCGACCAGGTCGTACACGTAGCCGGCGAAGCGACGCTGATCGATCGTCAGCTTCTTATCGCGCTGGACGGACTTGATCAGGTCCTCGCCCGCCAGGCGCTGGACCGAGGCGACCGGGATGGTGCCCTTGGTCCCGTAGGGGGTGTAGCTCTCCATCAGGACGCCATCGCCGTCGTTGACGACGAACAGTGCCTCGGCGCCCGCGGCCACCGCGTTGGCGAGCCGGTCGGCGGGAGCGACCGCATCACTGCTGCGGATGACGACGGCCTTGCCCTTGACGTTCAGACCCTCGTAGTCGGACACGGCGCCGTGGCCCGCGAAGACGCCGGCCAGCTTCTTCTCACCGTCCTCGGCGATGGCCGCACCACCTTGCGGGAAGACCGGCACATCACGGCCCTCGGCCGACACATCCAGCTGCTTCTCGCCCTGCCGCCAGCGGGTCAGGAAGGAGAAGCTGCCCTGCGTGACCTTCTTGGTGGGGCCGGCCCACAGCTGGTCGTAGGTCAACGGGATCTGGTACGCGTCGCGCTGGACCGTGCCGTCCGGTGCGGTACGTGCCATGTCCCATCGCAGCTGTCGGGTCTCGGTCTCCTTCGGGGTCCGCACACTGACCTTGTGGGCCTTGGACGCGTCGAGGGTGACCGTGGTCGCCTTGTCGAGGATCGTCTCGGGGGCCGCGAGGAATGCGAGGGCCTTCGAGTCGGCGCGGTCGCCTGCGATGTCCGCGAAGGTCCAGGCGGTGTAGTTGCCCGGCGGCAGCCGCAGCGTGGACTCGCCCGACACCTGGACGATCCCCAGGTTCGGGTCGCCGAGCTCGCCGAGGACGACCACGCCGTCCATCGGCTTGCCGGCGCGGTCACGGAGCCTGAGCGTCAGGTCGTACAGCTCCTGCTCCTTGCTCAGGGCGAAGCCGGTGTGCGCGACGACGGTGCCCGCCGCGTCCTTGGCGATGACCTGACCGGAGAACCGGGTGTCGTTCGCGACCTCCGACGGATCCAGCGAGAGCACGGCATCGGCGGTGGAACCGGCCGGGACGGTCAGCTGCTTCGTCGACAGGGTGTAGGCCTCGGCGTCCGTGTCCGTGGCCAGGTCGAGGGTGACATCCTTCGTACCGGTGTTGCGGTACGTGATGGTCCGCTGGGCGACCGGGTCGGGCGCGGAGTGCGGCCAGTCGTAGGAGGCGACCGCGACGGAGCCGGTGGCCTCGATGGTGGTGTCGACGGCCGCCTTCACATCGAGCCGACCGGTGCCCTGCTCGTACGGGGTGTACGCGTCGAGCTTCTTCGACGAGCTCATCAACGCGTCCTTGATCCGCTGGCCGGACCAGTCTGGATGACGTTGCTTCAGGATGGCTGCGGCGCCCGCGACATGCGGGGTCGCCATCGATGTACCCGACATCGTCCGGTACATCCCGCTGACGCCCGGGACCGCCTGCGAGGCGGCAGCGTTGATGTCCACACCCGGTGCGGACAGGTCGGGCTTCAGACCGTAGGATCTCACCAGCGGGCCCATCGAGGAGAAGTCCGCGCGGTTGTCCTTCTTGTCGACGGCGGCAACGGTGAGTGCCTTCTCCGCCGAGCCGGGCGAGCCGATGGTGCCCGCGCCGTACGCGTTGCCCGCGGCGATCACGAACAGCGGCCCGCCGTCGGCGGAGAGCGCGTCGACGGCCTGGGACATCGGGTCGGAGCCGTCGTCCGGGATGCTGGAGCCGAGGCTCATGGAGACTACGTCGGCGCCTTCGGCCTTCGCCCACTCCATGGCTTCGATGATCCCGGAGTCCTCGCCGGAGCCCTCGTTGCTGAGCACCTTGCCGATGATCAGGTCGGCACCCGGGGCGACGCCCTTGTTGACGCCCTCCGAGGCGGCGCCGGAGCCCGCGATCGTGGAGGCGACGTGCGAACCGTGGCCGTGCTTGTCGAGGACCTCCTCGCCCGGCACGAAGCTCTTCGTTTCGAGAATGCGGTCCCTGACGTCCGGGTGGGTCGCGTCGATTCCGGTGTCCAGGACTGCGACCTTGGAGCCCTTGCCGTCGTAGCCCTCGGCCCACGCCTGCGGGGCGTTGACCTGCGGCACGGAGTCCTTGAGCGCGGCCTCCACCCGGCCGTCGAGCCAGAGCTTGGCGATGCCGTTGTCCAGCGAACGGGCTGTGGAGGTACGGGCGATGTCGTTCCAGAAGGCCCGCGCGGTGTCCTTCCCGGCCTTCAGCGCGGCGCCGTGGATGCTCTCCAGGGTGCGGGTCTTCTTCGCGCCACGAGGGGCGACGGGCAGTGAACGGCCCCGGCTCGCCGTGTAGGTGGCGATCAGCGGAATGCCGCCCGACTTCTTGTCGTCGTACCCCATCTTGGCCAGAGCCGAGACGTTGAACAGCCGACGGTCCAACTTGCCCGCTGCGAGAAGGGTGTTGGCCTCGTCGGGCAGGACGTACAGATCGTCACCGGCCTGCTGGACATGCACGCCGCCGACCGCTCCGTCGGGGCGGTCCACGGTGACGGTGTCCTGCTTGCCGACACCGTCCGAGTAGTGCACGACATCACCCGTGAGCAGGGTGATGTCGTACTCCTTGACGGGGGTGGCGGCCTGGCGGTCGACGGGCCTGGACCGACCTGCGGCGGCGGAGGCGGAGGCGGAGGCGGAGCCCGCTGCGGGCAGCAGTGCGCCACTCACCAGGGCGACCGAAGTCGCTATGAGCAGAGCCCTGCGTCCCGCACGAGCGGATCTCGCCCGGCCGGATGCGGAGGAGGTCGTGAATGTCATGCGGCAGGTCTAAAGGCAAAACCGAAACCACGGTTGAGTCCATACCTGGCGTGAAGCCGCCGTGGCGGCAACCCGCCCACGCACAAGCCTGGTTCACGGGACGGTTCAGGCCACGGACGTGATCGATCCGGTCGACGGCCCGCCACCCTCGTGATGGATCGGCGTGTGCGCGCCCTTGAGCGGTACCCCGCTGCCGCCGCGCCGGTCGGCGACGATTTCGGCGGCGATCGACAGTGCGGTCTCCTCGGGGGTACGGGCGCCGAGGTCGAGACCGATCGGCGAGTGCAGCCCGGCCAGTTCCAGATCCGTGACGCCGACCTCGCGCAGCCGGTCGTTGCGCTCCAAGTGGGTGCGGCGCGAGCCCATCGCTCCGACGTACGCCACCGGCAGCCTCAACGCCAGTTCCAGCAGCGGGACATCGAACTTGGCGTCGTGGGTGAGGACGCACAGGACGGTGCGCGCGTCGACGTCGGTCGCTGCGAGATAGCGATGCGGCCAGTCGACGACCAGTTCGTCGGCCTCCGGGAAACGGGCCTTCGTCGCGAAGACGGGCCGTGCGTCGCACAAGGTGACGTGGTACCCGAGAAACTTTCCGGCCCGGACCAGCGCGGACGCGAAGTCGATCGCCCCGAAGACGATCATCCGGGGCGGCGGAACGCTCGATTCGACGAGCAGGGTGAGTGGTTGCCCGCAGCGCGAGCCGTCGGCGCCGATGGTGACGGAGCCGGTGCGGCCCGCGTCCAGCATCGCGCGGGCGTCGGCCGCCGCGGTGCGGTCCAGCTCCGGATGTCCGCCGAGCCCGCCCTCGTACGAGCCGTCGGGGTGGACGAGCAGGGGGCGGCCGAGGAGCTCCGCGGGCCCGTCGGTGATCCTGGCGACCGCCGCCGCCTCCCCCCGAGCGGCGGCGGCGAGCGCGGCGGCGAACACCGTCCGCGCGGGGTCGTCCGCACGGACCGGTGTGACCAGGATGTCGATGACGCCGCCGCAGGTCAGCCCGACCGCAAAGGCGTCCTCGTCGCTGTAGCCGAACCGCTCCGGGACGGTCCTGCCGTCGTCGAGGGCCTGTCGGCACAGCTCGTACACCGCGCCCTCCACACACCCGCCGGAGACCGATCCGATCGCCTCGCCGTCGCGGTCGACGGCGAGGGCGGCTCCCGGCTGCCGGGGCGCGCTCCCGCCGACCGCCACGACGGTGGCCACGGCGAAGTCGCGTCCCTGCTCGACCCACCGGTTGAGCTCTTCGGCGATGTCCAGCATGGCGTTCTCCTTCTACGGGGGTGCGGAGGGACGGGCCGATCCCGTTACGGGCGGACCTACTTGGCCCCGATCCAACTCTCGATCGGGCTGAGCGCGAAGTACACGACGAACACACCGGCCAGCACCCACATGAACGCGCCGACCTCACGGAATCTGCCCTGCGCCGCCTTGATCGCGACGAAGGAGATCACTCCGGCGCCGACACCGGCGGTGATGGAGTACGTGAACGGCATCAGGGCGACCGTCAGGAAGACCGGCACCGCGACGGAGCGGTCGCTCCAGTCGACGTGGCGGGCATTCTGCATCATCATCGCGCCGATGACGACCAGCGCGGCGGCCGCGATCGGCCCCGGCACGATCTGGGCGAGCGGGGTGAAGAACACTCCGGCGGCGAAGAGTACACCGGTGACGACGGCGGACAGACCCGTGCGGGCCCCCTCGCCGACGCCGGTCGCCGACTCGATGAAGACGGTCTGGCCGGAGGCTCCGGAGACGCCGCCGATCGCCCCGCCCGCGCCGTCGATGAACAGCGCCTTGGACAGGCCGGGCATCCGGCCCCTGCTGTCGGCGAGCCCGGCCTCCGTACCGACGCCGATGATGGTCGCCATGGCGTCGAAGAAGCCGGCCAGCACCAGAGTGAAGACGATCATGCCTACGGTCATGACGCCGATGTCGCCCCAGCCGCCGAACTCGACATGGCCGAAGAGCCCGAAGTCTGGCATCGAGACGGCGCTGCCCTGCAGTTCGGGTGCGCTGCCGCCCCACGCCTTGGGGCTGATGTCGCCGACGGCGTTGACGATGACGGCGAGGACGGTGCCGACGACGATGCCGATCAGGATCGCGCCGGGCACATTGCGGGCCTGCAGCATGAAGATGAGCAGCAGGGTGACGCAGAAGAGCAGTACGGGCCAGCCGGAGAGCTGCCCGCCCACGCCGAGCGTGACCGGGGCGCCCTTGCCGACGAAGCCGGCGTTGACCAGGCCGATCAGCGCGATGAACATGCCGATGCCGATGGTGATGCCGTGCTTCAGGGCCAGCGGTATCGCGTTCATGATGATCTCGCGCAGCCCGGTGACGACCAGCAGCACGATCACCACGCCGTACATCACACACATGCCCATGGCCTGCGGCCACGTCATGTGGGGCGCCACCTGGGTGGCGAGCACGCCGGAGACGGAGAGTCCCGCGGCGAGAGCGAGGGGCACCTTGCCGATGAAGCCCATCAGCAGGGTGGAGACGGCGGCCGCGAGCGCGGTCGCCGTGATCAGCCCGGCGTGGCTGAGCCGGTGGCCCGCCGCGTCCGGTCCGGACAGCAGGAGCGGGTTGAGCAGAAGGATGTAACACATCGCCATGAAGGTCGTGATGCCACCGCGCACTTCGCGTGCGACGGTCGAGTCACGTTCGGAGATGTGGAAGTACCGGTCGAGCCAGGATCTTCCTGCGGGGATGCGCGAGCCGGAGCCCGCGTCCTCCGCGATGGTCCCGGGCTCCACTGACTGCTGGGTCATGATGCCTGACTCCCAAGGTTCACAGGGGCACCCGCGATGAAGAATCGATATGCGGGATTTGGGATGACTGCGCCGGCGGCACGACCCGGGGGACGGCCCGAGACGAACTGTGCGTGCAGAGTGGAATGTGCTGGCACTACGGAACTGCGGGACTGTGTCGTCACCGCTGGACTGCGGACTGCTTCGTCACCGCTGCCAACTGCGCTGCTGCGGGACTACTCGTTGCGCCGACAGCCGTGAAGCGGTGAGCCCCTCTGAGTGCTCCGGGCGGTGCGGGCAGCGGAAGTGTGACGTTCCTGGGAAGCACGCACCGCCCGGAGGGTTCTGGAGGAGCCGGGACTCAGGTGCCCGTGAGGTGCTCGGGGCGTACCGGAGTCCTGTTGAGCTCCAGGCCCGTCGCGTTCCGGATCGCCGCGAGGACGGCCGGGGTCGACGACAGGGTGGGGGCCTCACCGATGCCGCGGAGCCCGTACGGGGCGTGATCGTCGGCGAGTTCGAGCACATCGACCGGGATGGTCGGGGTGTCGAGGATGGTGGGGATCAGGTAGTCCGTGAAGGACGGGTTGCGCACCTTCGCGGTCTTCGGGTCGACGATGATCTCCTCCATGACCGCCACGCCCAGGCCCTGGGTGGTGCCGCCCTGGATCTGTCCTTCGACGGACAGCGGGTTGAGGGCCTTGCCGACGTCCTGGGCGCAGGCCAGTTCGATGACCTTGACCAGGCCGAGTTCGGTGTCGACCTCGACGACCGCGCGGTGGGCGGCGAAGGAGTACTGGACGTGGCCGTTGCCCTGTCCGGTACGGAGGTCGAACGCCTCGGTGGGCCGGTGGCGCCACTCCAGTTCGATGTCGACCGCTTCGTCCTCCAGTACGTCGACCAGATCGGCCAGCACTTCGCCGCCGTCGGTGACGACCTTGCCGCCCTCCAGGAGCAGTTCGGCGGTGGCCCAGGCGGGGTGGTACGTACCGAACTTGCGGCGGCCCATCTCCAGGACCTTCTCGCGGACGGCCTCGCAGGAGTGCTTCACGGCGCCACCGGTGACATAGGTCTGCCGGGAGGCGGAGGTGGAGCCGGCGGAGCCGACCTGGGTGTCGGCCGGGCGGATGGTGACCTGGGTGACGCCGAGTTCGGTACGGGCGATCTGGGCGTGGACGGTGACGCCGCCCTGCCCGACCTCGGCCATGGCGGTGTGCACGGTCGCGACGGGTTCGCCGGCGACGACCTCCATGCGCACTCGGGCGGTGGAGTAGTCGTCGAAACCTTCGGAGAAGCCGACGTTCTTGATCCCGACCGCGTAGCCGATGCCGCGTACGACGCCTTCGCCATGGGTGGTGTTGGAGAGTCCGCCGGGCAGGGCCCGTACATCGGGCTGCTCACCGGCCACCTCCCACTGGCGCTCGGGCGGCAGCGGCCTGGCCTTGACCCGGCGCAGCAGCTCGGCGACCGGGGCCGGCGAGTCGACGACCTGTCCGGTCGGCAGGACGCTGCCCTGTTCCATGGCGTTGAGCTGCCTGAACTCGACCGGGTCCATGCCGAGTTCGGCGGCGAGCTTGTCCATCTGGGCCTCGTAGGCGAAGCAGGCCTGGACCGCGCCGAAGCCGCGCATGGCGCCGCACGGCGGGTTGTTGGTGTAGAGCGCGATGGCCTCGATGTCGACGTCGTCGACGACGTACGGGCCGACGCCGAGCGAGGAGGCGTTGCCGACGACGGCCGGGGAGGCGGAGGCGTAGGCTCCGCCGTCCAGCACGATGCGACATTTCATATGGGTCAGCTTGCCGTCACGGGTGGCGCCGTGCTCGTACCAGAGCTTGGCGGGGTGACGGTGCACATGCCCGAAGAAGGACTCGAACCGGTTGTAGACGATCTTGACCGGCTTGCCGGTGCGCAGGGCGAGCAGGCAGGCGTGGATCTGCATCGACAGGTCCTCGCGACCGCCGAAGGCGCCGCCGACTCCGGAGAGCGTCATGCGGACCTTGTCCTCCGGCAGGCCGAGGACGGGAGCGATCTGGCGCAGGTCGGAGTGGAGCCACTGGGTGGCGACGTACAGGTCGACGCCGCCGTCCTCGGCGGGCACGGCCAGACCGGACTCGGGACCGAGGAAGGCCTGGTCCTGCATGCCGAAGACGTACTCACCGCTGACCACGACATCGGCGCGGGCCGCCGCCGCGTCCGCGTCGCCGCGGACGATGGGCTGGCGGTGGACGATGTTGGGGTGCGGTACGTGCCCCGCGTGGTGGTCTTTGCGACCCTCGTGGATGAGAGGGGCGCCGGGGGCGGTGGCGGAGGCCTCGTCGGTGACGACGGGCAGCTCGCGGTAGTCGATCCTGATCTTCGCGGCTGCGCGCCGGGCCGTCTCGGGGTGGTCGGCGGCGACGAGCGCCACCGGTTCGCCGTGGTGGCGGACCTTGCCGTGGGCGAGGACCGGGGTGTCCTGGATCTCCAGCCCGTAGTTCTTCACCGAGGTCGGCAGGTCGTCGTAGGTGAGTACGGCGTACACGCCGGGGGTGGCGAGCGCTTCCGAGGTGTCGATGGAGACGATCTCGGCGTGCGCGACCGTGGAGCGCAGCGTGTGGCCCCAGAGCATGTCCTCGTGCCACATGTCGGAGGAGTACGCGAACTCGCCGGTGACCTTCAGGATGCCGTCGGGGCGGAGCGTGGACTCGCCGATGCCGCCCTTGGTACGGGTGCCCTGGTTGATGCTGGTGGGGTTGCCGGTAACGCCCATCGTCAGACCGTTTCTTCCGCGCGGGCGGCCGCCAGGCGGACCGCGTCGAGGATCTTCTCGTAGCCGGTGCAGCGGCAGAGGTTGCCGGAGAGCGCTTCGCGGATGTCCGCGTCGGACGGCTCCGGGTTGCGTTCGAGCAGTTCGTCCGCGGCGACCAGCAGGCCGGGGGTGCAGAAGCCGCACTGGACGGCGCCGGCGTCGATGAACGCCTGCTGGATCGGGGAGAGTTCACCGGTGTCCCGGCTCTCCTCGCCGGCCGGCTCGGCTTCCCACCGGCGGGCCTTGTCGAGTGCGGTGCCACACGCGCCGGAGGCGCAGCCACTGCCGGGGTGTGCCTGGGAGCGGTGGGCGGCGAAGTCCGCGAGGCCCTCTACGGTGACGACCTCGCGGCCCTCCACCTGGCCTGCCGCGACCAGGCAGGAGCAGACCGGGACACCGTCCAGACGGACGGTGCACGATCCGCACTCGCCCTGCTCGCAGGCGTTCTTCGAGCCGGGCAGGCCCATCCGTTCACGCAGCACGTAGAGAAGGGACTCGCCCTCCCAGACGTCGTCCGCCTCGTGCCTGCGTCCGTTGACCGTGAAATTGACGCGCATGATCAGGCAGCTCCTTCGGTGCTGCGGCCGTTGCCGCGGTACGACTCCCAGGTCCAGCCGAGGGTGCGGCGGGCCATGATCCCGACCGCGTGCCTGCGATAGCTCGCGGTGCCGCGCACATCGTCGATCGGGTTGCAGGCACCGGCGGCGAGCGCGGCGAACTGCGAGGCGATGGACGGGGTGATGATCGTGCGGCTGTCCCAGAAACCGCCCTCTTCGAGCGCGGCGTTCAGGAATTCCTCGGCCGCCTTCGCCCGTACGGGCGTGGGGGCGGCCGAGCCGATGCCGGTGCGCACCGTGCGGGTCTCGGGGTGCAGGGCCAGGCCGAAGGCGCAGACCGCGATGACCATCGCGTTGCGGGTGCCGACCTTGGAGAACTGCTGCGGCCCGTCGGCCTTCTTGATGTGCACGGCCCGGATCAGCTCGTCCGGTTCGAGGGCGTTGCGCTTTACGCCGGTGTAGAAGGCGTCGATCGGGATCATCCTTGTCCCGCGGACGGATTCCGCCTCGACCTCGGCGCCCGCGGCGAGCAACGCCGGGTGGGCGTCTCCGGCGGGCGATGCGGTGCCCAGGTTGCCGCCGACGCCACCGCGGTTGCGGATCTGCGGCGAGGCGACGGTGTGCGAGGCGAGCGCCAGTCCGGGCAGCTCGGCGCGCAGGTGCTCCATGATGTGGCTGTAGGGAACGGAGGCGCCGAGCCGTACGCTCTCCTGGCCCACCTCCCATTCGGACAGTTCTCCGATGCGGTTCAGGTCCAGGAGGTAGTCGGGCCGCCGGTGGTCGAAGTTGATCTCGACCATCACATCGGTGCCTCCCGCAATGGGCACAGCCGTGGGGTGCTCGGCCTTGGCGGCGAGCGCCTCCTCCCAGCTGGCGGGGCGAAGGAAGTCCATGAGTGGCTCTCTTCTTCTCGATCGAGTCGTTCGCTGGGTCTGGGGACGGCCGGCCCTCGACTGGTCGCTCATGTGTTGTTGACGCGGTGTGGGGCTCAGTACACAAGCCGTGCTCCACCTGGTGCAGTCACCGAAACCATGAAGGAGTTGGCCGCTCGATCACCTCGTCTTGTAGATTCGAACGAATGGCGGTGGTCAGTAACCTCACCGCAATAACCAGTTTTCACCCGCACCAACGAAAGAGACGGCGGCGACGAGATGCGGCTGCGCGCACTGCTGGAGACCGACGCGCTGGGCCTGCGGCTGCTCGGCGGCGAGGACGAGCTGGACAGGACCGTCCGCGGCGTGATGACCACCGACCTGCGGGATCCCAGCCGCTACCTGTCGGGCGGTGAGCTGGTCCTGACGGGCCTGGCCTGGCGCCGGAACGCGACGGACTCGGAGCCGTTCGTACGGATCCTGGCGGGCGCCGGGGTCGCCGGGCTGGCGGCGGGCGAAGCGGAGCTCGGCAATGTTCCCGGCGATCTGGTGGAGGCTTGTGCGAACCACCGGCTGCCACTCTTCGCCGTCCATGAGACCGTCGCGTTCGCAACGATCACCGAGCATGTGGTGCGCCAGGTGTCCGGCGAGCGGGCGGGCGATCTGGCCGCGGTCGTGGACCGGCACCGCAGGCTGATGACCTCGGGGCCGGCGGGCGGCGGCCCCGAGGTGGTGCTCGATCTGCTCGGCTCCGACCTCGACCTGCATGCCTGGGTGCTCTCCCCCACCGGTCGGCTGATCGCGGGCGCCGGTGACGCCCCGCTGGCCGGAACGGTGGGCACGGCGCTCGCGGGCCACCATCTGGCCGCCACCCGCACCGGCCGCCCGGCCCCGCACCGGACCACGGTCGGCGGCACGACGTATTCGCTCTTCCCGATCCGCAACACCGGGCGGGGTGCGCTCCCGGCTTCCCGGGATGTGCGCGAGTCGGTGCTCTCCGACTGGCTGCTCGCGGTCGAGGCGGACGCCGGCGACTGGCCGCCCGCCCGGCTGGATCTGCTCCAGGGCGTCACCCAGCTCATCGCGGTCGAGCGGGACCGGCGCGACGCCGCCCGTACGGTACGCCGCAGGCTCGCCCAGGAAGTCCTGGAGCTGGTCCAGACCGGCGCCCCGCCCACCGAGATCGCCGCCCGGCTGCGGGTCGCCGCCCCGGTGCTGCTGCCGGGGCTCGGGGCCGCGCCGCAGTGGCAGGTCGTGGTGGCGCGGGTCGAATGGGGCGGCGCGGAGGGCTTCACGGGCACGGGCGGGCCGGTCGGCTCCGTCGCGGGCGCCCCGGCCGGGGGCCCCGGCTCCGCCGCCACGGGCGGCCCGGTCGCCCAGGCGCTGCTGGAGGAGATCCTGGTCGACCCCGCGGTCACCGGCCCCGACTCCGCGGACCGGATCGCGGTCGCCCACACGGGCGACGAGGCCGTGGCCCTCGTGCCGCTGCCCGCCGCCACCGCGCCCGCACCGTCCCACGGCTCCGCCCCCGATGCGGCACCGGCCGAGGAGGACCCCTCGCTGCACGCCGATGTACTGCTCGCCGCCGTCCGCGAACCGCTCTCCGCGGGCCTGGCCGACGACGGCCGGCTGACACTGGGTGTCAGCGCGGCCGTGCATTCGCCCGAGGCCCTGCGCGGCGCCCTGGAGGAGGCCCGGCACGCCCGCCGGGTGGCGGCGGCCCGCCCCGGTCGGGTCTGCGCGGCCGGCCATCACGAGCTGGCCTCGCACGTACTGCTGCTGCCGTTCGTCCCCGACGACGTGCGCCGCGCGTTCACCGCACGGCTGCTCGACCCGCTGCGCGACTACGACGAGCGCCACCGCGCGGAGCTGATCACGACGCTGGAGGCGTTCCTGGACTGCGACGGTTCCTGGACCCGCTGCGCGTCCCGGCTCCATCTGCACGTCAACACGCTGCGCTACCGGGTCGGGCGAATCGAGCAGTTGACGGGGCGTGACCTTTCGCGCCTGGAGGACAAGCTCGATTTCTTCCTCGCCCTGCGTATGAGCTGACGTCGCGGGCCTGCCGCGACTCCCGGCAGGCCCCATCGTTTGTGAAATCTTTCACCTGACATTGACCCGACCCCTTGGCCCGGCGTGCCAATCCGTGCTGAGATGCGGCCACACTCAACAGCTCAATGGCGCGCTCGGGGAGGGCAATGTGGCGCATACCGCCATGTCTGGTTCCGGAACGACAGCAGATGACGATCCGCCGCTCCAGACAGCGGTATGGCGGCTGCGGTCACGCGCCTGCTGGACGGACGCCGCCGCGCTGCTCGAACCCGACGCCGCCACCGATCCGGCGGCAGCACTCCAGCGGACGGCCCTGCTGATCGAACGGTGCCTGTACACCGGGCAGGGCTGGACCGACGCCGAGGACGCGCTGCGCACCGCCGAGGCGCTGGCCCACGACGATGCCGAACGGGGTGCGGCCGCCTGCGAGCGCGGTCATCTGGCGTACGCGTCGACGCTCCTGGGGCTACGGGACCGGGCCGACGAGGCCAGCGTCGCGCTGAGCCGGGCCGCCGCGCTGCTCGCACCGTCCGCGCCGGGCCGCCCGCTGCTGGACTTCCGCCGGGGTCTGATCGCGCAGAACATCGCCGACTCGCCGCAGGCCGCGCGCGCCGCGTACCGAAGGGCCCACGCCGGTGCTACCGCTCAGGGCGACGCCCTGCTGCTCTCCTCGACGTGGCGTCATCTCGCCCTGCTGGCCCTGCGCGAGGGCGAACTCGCCGAGGCCCGGCACGGCTTCGCCGAGTCCCTGCGGATAAGGGAGGAGCTGGGCTATCTGATCGGTACGGCTCCGGCCCTCATCGCCCTCGCGGACTCCGAGCCGGAGCCGGAGACGGCGACCCGGCTGCGTGCCGAGGCGGGCAGGCTCTTCCGGCTGCTCGGCGGCGTACCGACCTGGCTGGCCCCGCATCTGGACCCGCCGCCCCCGGAGACAGCCGAGGCGAACTGAGCCCCGGGGGCCGCTCGGTCAGCTCTCGGTGCCGGTGAAGTGTTCCCGTACGAGCGACTGCACGACGGTCAGATCCTGGGCGATGAGCGCGTCGAGCAGAGCGGTGTGCTCGGCGGCGTGGGCGAGCAGGTCGGCGCGGCGGGTGACGGGGGTGTTCCCCAGGGGCCACTGGGAACGGCGGTGCAGGTCGTCGGCGACCGTCACCAGTTGCTCGTTGCCGCATAGCGCGAGGACCGCGCCGTGGAAGGCCCGGTCGGACTCGGCGTAGCTCGCCCGGTCGCCCACGGCGGCGGCCGTCACCGTGGCGTCGGCCAGCGGGCGCAGGGCGCACCAGCGGGCCGGCGGGACGGTACGGGCCAGTCGCAGCATGACGGGGACCTCGATCAGGGCCCGTACCTCGGCCAGCTCGGCCAGCTCGCGCGGGCCCCGCTGGGACACCCGGAATCCACGGTTCGGTACGACCTCGACGGCGCCCTCGACGGCCAGCTGCTGCATCGCCTCGCGCACCGGGGTCGCGGAGACCCCGAAGCGGGCGCCGAGGGCCGGTGCGGAGTAGACCTGCCCCGGGACCAGCTGGCCGTCGACCAGCGCGGCGCGTAGCGCGTCGAGGATCTGGCCGCGCACGGAATGCCGCTGCACCGCCGCGCGCGGGGCGGGCGGCTCGCTGTGGGTGTGCTCGCCACGTGCCTGTTCCCTGCGTGCCACGGCACCACGCGCCTGCTCGCCGCGTGGCTGTTCGGGTACGCGTACGGATGCCGGGGTGGTCGCGGACGTGACGGACGCGCACGTCGACCGCGCCTGCTCTCGCGCTCTGCCCTGCTCCACTCGGACCTCCTCGGCCTGCCGTGGGCGCGACTCGCGTGCGCCATGCCCCCTGTGCACGATAGGCGGAGCAGGCCGCAGTTCAAACATCGATCCCTTCGGGTAAGGTAAGCCTTACCTGCAAACGATCGCGATTCGGTGGTCCCTGCATGACACTCCCCACCCTGCTTCCCGACACCACCGCGTCCGCCGTGACGGGCGCGTACACACGTCTGGCCGAGGTCTTCCCCGGCCTGCGCGCAGAGGTGCTGACGGACGATGACGCCGCACCCCGCGGCGCCGGCTGGGTGGGTGCGGACGAGCTCGCGGCCGGCGGTGCCGCGCTCGACGCCTTCCTCGCCTGGGACCACGCGCAGGTGGTGCGGGACTACGGACAGCAGCCCCGCCCCGATGTGGTCGCCGGCTTCGGGCTGCACCGGTACGCCTGGCCCGCCTGCCTGCTGGTGACGGTGCCGTGGTTCCTGCACCGGCGAGTGCCCCGGATCCCCGTCGGCGATGTGGCGTTCCAGCGCGCGCTGGGCCATCTGACCGTCCGCGTACGCGAGTTCGCCTGCCTTCCGGACGATCCCGCGGCCGGACTGCCGGGCGCCCGGGTGGTCCCCGACGAGGCGGCGCTGCGGGCCGAGGTGCTCGCCGCGGTGGCGGACCACCTCGGCCCGGTGCTGGACGGCTTCGGAGCGCGGATGCGGCGCGGCAGGCGGGCGCTGTGGGGCATGGCGACGGACGAAATCGTCGAGGGCCTCTGGTACATCGCCCATCTCCTCGGCGAGGAGCGGCGGGCGATGGCCGACCTGGAGGCGCTCCTGCCCGGCACCACGAAGCCGTACGTCGGCTCGGCGGGCTTCCGTGAACTGACCGGGCCGGACGGCGGGCCGCTGCCCACCCGCGACCGGGCGAGCTGCTGCCTCTTCTACACGCTGCGCCCCGAGGACACCTGTGTCACCTGCCCCCGCACCTGCGACGCCGACCGGGTACGGAAACTGACGCCTCCTCACTGATCCACACCACCTTCACGGGTAGTACTATTCGAACGCACATCATTGGCCGTGTACGGGTATTCGATCAGATCCCGGCTATCCGTATGCCCTGCCAACCCAATGGCGTTCTCTTGCCCCGAAACCCCCTGAGTGTGACGGGGTTTCGGCAATCATGGCGCCCGAAATGCCCTACGCGACGCAAGGGACCGCGCATGAGACTGACCGACATATCGCTGAATTGGCTGCTTCCGGGCGCCGTGCTGCTCGTGGGGGTCCTGGCGGCGGTGGCGGTGGTCGCACGCGGCAAGCGCGCCGCTGACAGTTCCGCCACCGAGGACAGCTGGGAACGCAGCGAGGAGCGTCGCAGACGCAAGGAGGCGCTGTACGCCACCGCCTCGTACATCCTGCTGTTCTGCTGTGCGGCCGTCGCCGCCGCGCTCTCCTTCCACGGGCTCGTCGGTTTCGGCGAGCAGAACCTCGGCCTCACCGGGGGCTGGGAATACCTCGTTCCGTTCGGCCTCGACGGGGCCGCGATGTTCTGTTCCGTGCTCGCGGTGCGCGAGGCCAGCCACGGTGACGCGGCGCTGGGCTCACGGCTGCTCGTATGGATGTTCGCCGGGGCCGCGGCCTGGTTCAACTGGGTGCACGCGCCGCGCGGAATGGACCACGCGGGCGCCCCGCAGTTCTTCGCGGGGATGTCGCTCTCGGCGGCGGTGCTCTTCGACCGGGCACTGAAGCAGACCCGCCGGGCAGCGCTGCGCGAACAGGGCCTGGTGCCCCGTCCGCTGCCGCAGATCCGGATCGTACGGTGGCTGCGCGCCCCCCGGGAGACCTTCGCCGCCTGGTCGCTGATGCTGCTGGAGGGCGTACGCACCCTGGACGAAGCGGTCGAGGAAGTACGTGAGGACCGGCGGGAGAAGGAGCAGAACCGTCTCCGCAGGAAGGACCAGGCGAAGCTGGACCGAGCCCACATCAAGGCGCTCAACCGGCAGAACCGGGCCTGGCGCCGGGTCGGCCGCGGTGGCACCCAGGTGGACATCCAGGCGATCGCCCCGACGACGGCCTCCGCGCAGTCCGTCGTGGAGCCCGCCGCGTCCGAGCCGGGACAGCTGTCCTTGCGCCCCCGGCCATCCCTGCAAGCCGTGACGGGTCCGAACGCCGGCGCCCCGGACCGGAACGCGCTCGATCCGATCACCGTCGACCTCACCGCCGAGGACGACACCCAGGCACTGCCCCGGCTCGATTCGCTGGAGCGGAAACTGAAGGATCTGGAGCAGCAGTTCGGCTGATTCGTCGCAGGAGGCCCTGACGGCCCGGTCATCTCCGGGCTCTCAGGGCCTCTCGTCGTGCAGCTCGAACCAGACGACCTTGCCCAGCGCGTGTGCCCTGACTCCCCAGGCGTCCGCGAGGCTCTGCACCAGGATCAGCCCTCTGCCATGCGTACCGTCGTCGGATTCCGGTACGTACGCCGGGGGCAGCACGGACACGAAGTCCCGTACCTCCACCCGCAATCCGGCGGGTGCCACGCTCACTGTGACGACCGCGCCATGTCTCGTGTGGATCAGCGCGTTGGTCACCAGTTCACTGAGCAGGAGCTCCGCCACCTCAGCCGGCTCTGCGCGCCACCGGTAGCGTAGGAACTCCCGTAACGCACCGCGTACTTCACTCACGGCCGCCAGATCCGTGTGGGCCAGTCTGCGATGCAGCCGGACCGGCCGCTGTCCCTGCGCCGCTGGCTCGTGCGCCGCCCTGCCTGCCATGGAATCGGCATCTCCCCGACGCTCCATCGTTTCCCCCGCCCGCACAGTGAATCGCCCCCTTCTCGACTTCTCGTTGCCTTGTCGTCTCGTCTTCTCGTCGTGTCTCGTCGTCTGGTCGAACACCTTCGCTGAACACCTTCACGGGGATGCATGCCCCACAGGCGGGCCGCCACGCTTGTCGACTCATCAATAAGTGAACAGAGAACGGGCGGCATACAGCGGCTCGACGACGCCCTGGCCGGATGGGCGCCGACGCTGTTCGACCTGATCTCGGAGATCCTGGCGGACGGCGCGACGCCCGGCACGCTGCGGCTGTCGAGCCCCGGGCCGGTCCGGCGGACGCGCCCCGGGACGGTATCGGCCGGCCGAGCGGGAACATCACTCGGCCGGCCGATACGATGGGGGTCGTGGGGATCAGAACTCGGTGGTGACCTTGGCGCCGTCGAACTTCTCGTTGCCGTAGAGGCTGATGAAGTGGTAGCCCGGTGCCGGGTTGTTGACGGTCAGGGTGTGCTCGTTGCCCGCCCCGACGGACTTGTCGGTGTTGACCTGGGTGGTCGCCCATTCCTGCGAGCTGTAGTAGAGGTCGGCGTCACCCGTGCCGCCGGACGCGGTGATCTTCAGCTGGGTGATGCCGGCCGGGATGAGGATGGCCAGGTACGCGTAGTCGCCCTTGACGGCCTTCAGCTCGCTGCGCATGCAGTTCCGGCCCAGCAGTCTGGTGTCGGTCGCCGTGCACTCGGTGATCTCACCGGGCGGGTTGGTGGACCCGCCGCCGCAGGCGCCGGCCGCGCAGGCGGTCAGCCAGGTGTTCCAGTCGGTGTCGTAACGGCTGCCGATGGTCGACGTGAGCAGGGTGCGGGCGCCGTCCCAGTCGCCCTTGCGGTAGAGACCGAGCAGGGTGTCGACGTCCGAGCGGTGGGATTCGAGCATGTAACGGACGGCCAGGTAGCCCCAGTTGTACACACGGGTCTGGTCGGCGTTGTCGTAGGTGGTGTCGAACAGGGTGCGCAGGGCGTAGGTGTGGTTCGCGGCCTGGGCGATGGCGGCCTCGTAGGCGAGCTTGCGGTACGAGTAGGAGACGTACTCCGCGAAGCCCTCGACCCACCAGACGGTCGGCGTGGTCATTCCGGCCTCGAAGTCGCCGTACATGTTGAAGCGGCCGTCGAGGTAGTGCGTGTACTCGTGGTTGAGGTTCCAGATCTGGAAGTCGGGGCGGGCCCATTCGGCCTCGTAGGCGATGAACCGGGGCTGGTTGCCCTCGACCTTGGGGTCGCCCTCCAGGTACATGCCGCCGTTGTTGGTGTCGATGCCGAAGATCACTCCGGCGTAGGTCTGGTAGTCGGTGCTGGAGTCGAAGGCCACGACCTCGATGGTCTTGTTGTTGTCGTCGGCGACCGGGCCGTTGTCCCGGGCCACCTCGTGGAAGTAGGCGTCCTGGTTGCGCAGGCTGGTGCAGCTGGCCTCGAGTTCCTCCGCGGCCATGTCCTGCGCCCGGATGGTGATGCTGTCGCTGCAGGTGTGCTTCACCGGCAGGACGGCCTTCTCGAGACGCTGCGCGAGGTCACAGGCGCCGTAGTACGAGCAGTTGTCCTTGTCGTAGGCATCGACCATCTTGGCCAGGTTGACCCAGAGCGGGGCGGTGGGGCCATCGATGGAGCTCTTGCTCATCAGGTCGGCCGCGAACGGGCTCGCCTTGACGCGCAGCGAGTCCTCCTTGAGGAAGCGGCCGAGCTCGAGTCCCGCGTTGGAGGCCAGGAACGACTGCTTGGTGCCGAGCAGTTCGAGGTGGTTCGCGGCGAAGTCGTGCAGGGAGGTCAGCACGCTGGAATCGGCCTCGATGGCGCTGATGAACTCGGGCACCTGGTGACCGCGGAACATGATCGTGTACACGCTGTTCACGGCGTTGAGCATGTACCAGGAGCTGTTGTACGACTCGTCGTAGTCGGCCAGCATCCGCTTGACGATGTTCAGGTAGCGGGCGTTCTCCTCGGCGCTGTCGACCAGGATTATCGCCTCGGACAGGCTCTCGCCGTTGGCGTCGGTGACGTCGAAGGCGTGCGAGGAGCCGAAGAAGCCGTCGAGCGCACCCTGGATGGCCGTGCGCAGGCGCGGCCCGTACTCTCCGACGGTGTCGGGGTCGTAGTACTGCACGTAGTAGCCGGCCCGGAGGAAGAGGATCAGCTGAGGCATGCCGGTGGTGCCGTCACCGGGGTAGGAGGCCGACGCGTCGCGCATGGCGTCGGCGATGGTGACCATCTGGTCCTCGCGGAAGGCGTGGTAGCCGTCCTGGCCCTGGAGACGGAACAGCGTGTTGACGCAGTCGGTGGTCGCCGCCTTGACCTTCTCGACCAGGGCGCCTCCGGTGCTGTTGGTGAAGTCGGTGACGTCGCACTCGGCCGCGGCCTTGCCGGACTTCTTGGCGTGGGCCTGCTTCTCGGCCTTCATCGAAGGTGCCAGGTGGCTCGGAAGCGCGGTGGCCGGGTCGTCGTAGTCCCGCTTGAGCGCGTCCTTGGACGCGGACAGCGGCGGCTGGTCGGCGGCCTTGAGCGACTTGCGTTCGACGTGAGCGGCATCATCGGCGGGTGCTGTCAGCGCCTCGGCGGTGGGGCCGCCGGGGTCCTCGGCCCGGCGTTCCGCCCGATTCTGAGCGGCGTCCGAGGAGTGGGGGGTCGCGGCCGATGCGACGGGGCGTTGCTCGACGGCCTGGCTCGGTGCCGTGAACAGGCCCACGCCCAGACATGCCGCCAGAACCGCAGTGGACAATCCGGTTATCTTCTGTCGAACCCTCAGGTTCTTCACGTGCCGCCTCCCAGCGGAGTGGTAACCGCGTAACCTCGCGCGGCTGTGGGGGAATGCGAGGGGGTGGGTCCGGGTCGGGTCCTGGTGCGCGCTATGGCATGGACACGACCGCTTCCCCTCTGCGCGCTGTACAATGGCACATGTCACATGTTCTTCGGAAGCCCTCTCACGCACATTCATCTCCGTGACAACTCACCGACACAGCACCGGACTTCAGTGGCGGCCCGCACGCAGACGGCCGCCGCCATCGGATTCCTGACCACCTGGGCGCTGCCCGGTCGGCGCCCAGGAGCCCGAGCCCGACAGAGCCCTGAGGAGAAGACGCCCGTGTCCCATTCCCTCCCCGCGCCCCGAACCAGCAGCCATGACCTTCCGGTGTCGCCCGCGCTCGACGCCTTCATGCGCACGGCGTGGGCCGACACCCCAATGCCGGTGGACATCCGCGTTCCCTCGTACGACGTCACTCCCGCCCGCCGGGCCCGGCTCGCCGCCCGCTTCCCGGGCGAGCGCCTGGTCATCCCGGCGGGCGCGCTCGCGGTCCGCTCCAACGACACCGACCATCGCTTCCGTCCGCACACCGGCTACGCCTGGCTCACCGGCCTCACCGGCGAGGATCAGGCCGGACACGTCCTCGTCCTGGAGCCCGACGGTGACGAGCGACACGAAGCGGTGCTGTATCTGCGTCCTCGGTCGCCGCGCACCGGTCACGAGTTCTACCGTGACCGCAGGTACGGGGAGTTCTGGGTCGGGCGCCGGCCCGACCTGGCGGAGGCCACCCGGATGACCGGCATCCGCTGTGCGCACCTGGACGCCTGGGAGAAGCTGCTGACCGGATCACAGCCCCCGGTACGGGTTCTGGGCGGTGTGGACCCGTCCGTCGACGAACTCCTGATTAACCGTGGTTCTTTTCCGCCCGGACGGGCGGCTCCGGCCGGACTGGCCGCAGTGCTCAGCGAACTCCGGCTCGTCAAGGACCCCTGGGAGACCCATCAGTTGCAGCATGCCGTCGATGCGACGGCGGCTGGGTTCGAGGATGTGGTGCGAAGCCTTCCACAGGCACTGCGGCACCCACGCGGCGAGCGTTGGATCGAGGGCGTCTTCGATCTGCGGGCCCGGCTGGAGGGCAACGGTCCGGGCTACTCCACGATTGCCGCAGCGGGGGCACACGCATGTGTCCTGCACTGGATCCGCAATGACGGTCCACTGGACCGCGACCAGCTGCTGCTCCTGGACGCCGGGGTGGAGACCGATTCGCTCTACACGGCCGACATCACCCGCACCCTGCCACTGTCCGGCCGCTTCTCCCCCGTACAGCGGAGTGTCTACGAGCTGGTGCTGGCCGCGCAGGAAGCGGGCATCGCGGCCCTGCGTCCCGGGGCGCGATTCCGTGACTTCCACCTGGCAGCCATGCGGATCATCGCCGAAGGGCTCCACGAATGGGGCGTGTTGTCGATGTCCGCCGATGAGGCGCTCGACGCCGGCAACGGCTTCTACCGCCGGTACACGCTCTGCAGCAGCGGCCACATGCTCGGCATGGACGTTCACGACTGCGCCCAGGCACGCGCCGGCACCTATCTGGACGGCCGCCTGGAAGTCGGCCAGGTACTGACCGTGGAACCGGGGCTCTATCTCCAGCCCGACGACGAGACACTGCCCCCGTCGCTACGCGGAATCGGGGTACGGATCGAGGACGACCTCGTGATCACGGCCGACGGCGCACAGCTCATGTCGTCCGCGCTGCCGCGCACCGCCGATGGAATCGAGGAGTGGATGGCCGCCCTGCTGGACGGTTGAGAGCCTGTCGGCCCACTCGGCGGCCACCCCGCACACCGGGTCGGCCGCCCGAGGACGGCGCGCCCCCGCGTGACTCGACCGGCGGTTCAGGCCTCCGCCGCCGGCAGTGGCACTTTTGCGGCCCCGGCGCCTCCCGCGCCCGTGTCGCCGTCCTCCTCGGCCCAGAGCGACCTGACATGTGACATATGAGCCAGCATGCAGCTCTCGGCACGCTGGGCGTCACCGGCGATCACGAGGTCGAGCAGTTGGACATGTTCCTCCGCCGACGCGGTCAACTGCCCTGTCGCATCCAGCCGGTTGAGGCCGAAGAGGCGCGACCGCTTGCGCAGGTTGCCGACCTCCTCGACCAGCCTGCGGTTTCCGGCCAGTCCGAGCAGTTCGAGATGGAAGCGACGGTCCGCTTCCAGGTAGCCGATGATGTCGTGCTCCGCGGCCGCGGCGACGATCGCCAGGGCGAGCGGCCTCAGCGCCTCCAGCTCCCTGACCTTGCCCATCCGGGCAATGCGGCCGACGGTCGGTACCTCGATCATGGCACGGAGTTCGGTGAAGTCGTCGAGGTCCTGGTCGGTCAACTCGGTGATCCGGAAACCCTTGTTACGGACCGCTTCGACCAGGCCCTCACGCGCCAGGTCGAGCATGGCCTCGCGGACCGGGGTGGCGGACACCCCGAACTCGGCAGCGAGCGCGGGAGCGGAGTAGATCACACCCGGGCGGAGGTCCCCGGCGATCAGGGCCGCCCTGAGTGCGTTCGCCACCTGGTCGCGCAAGTGCTCCTGCGCCGAGATGGCATTGAGCGTCGACAGGCGGGCCATGTTTGTTCCTCCAACGCCGTACGGGCCCTCAGAATACAATGTCACGTTTCTACTCGGCCCCGTCGCTCCTCACCTGTGGACAATTCGGTCAGGGCGCCGACTTCCGGTGCACCGCCGCGGCGACGGCGAGGTCTTCCCAGCCCATTCCGACGCTTTTGAAGAACCGGGGGTGCTCGAAGGCAGCGGGCTTCTCACCGAGGCGCCCCCTGCTCAGCGCCGCCTCCAGCGCGTCCACGGCTCCGGTCGGCGCCACGGCCTCGATGTCGTCGGCCCCGAGCAGGGGCAGCTTCACAGCAGGAATCCTTCGGGGAAGGGGTCGGACGGGTTCAGGAAAAATTGTGCGGTACCGGTGATCCAGGCCCGGCCGGTGACGGTGGGGACGACTGCGGGCAGCCCGCCCACGGTGGTCTCCTCGACGAGACGTCCGGTGAACGACGTTCCGATGAAGGACTCGTTCACGAAGTCGGTGTCCAGGGGCAGTTCGCCGCGTGCGTGCAGTTGGGCCATGCGTGCCGATGTGCCGGTTCCACAGGGCGACCGGTCGAACCAGCCCGGGTGGATCGCCATCGCGTGCCGGGAGTGGCGGGCATCGGAACCGGGTGCGATGAACTGCACGTGCTTGAGGCCGTGAATGTCCGGATCCTCCGGATGGACGGGGCGGTCGGCGGCGTTGACCGCGTCCATCAGGGCGAGTCCGGCCGCGAGGATGTCGTCCTTGCGTGCCCGGTCAAAGGGCAGGCCGAGGTCGGAGAGATGCAGCATCGCGTAGAAGTTGCCACCGTAGGCGAGGTCGTAACGCACCGGTCCGTAGCCGGGTACGTCCACCGTCCGGTCGAGTGCGACGCTGAACGCGGGAACGTTTATCAGTGTGACAGCGGCGGCCGCGCCGTCCCTCACACGGACGTCGACGCTGACGAGTCCGGCCGGGGTGTCCAGCCGTACGGTGGTGACGGGTTCGGTGACCTCGACCATGCCGGTCTCCACCAGAACGGTCGCGACTCCGATGGTGCCGTGCCCGCACATCGGCAGAAACCCCGAAACCTCAATGTAGAGGACGCCGAAGTCCGCGTCGGGGCGGGTGGGCGGCTGGAGGATCGCGCCGCTCATGGCGGCATGGCCGCGCGGTTCGTACATGAGCAGGGTGCGCACGGCGTCCCGGTGCTCCTGGAAGTACCTGCGCCGTTCGGCCATCGTGGCACCGGGGATCGTGCCGATGCCGCCGGTGATGACACGGGTGGGCATGCCCTCGGTGTGTGAGTCGACCGCATGGAAGATGTGACGTGTCTGCAAGGCTCCCCCTGGGTTGTCAGTTCGTCATGAACAACGCAAAGAACGGGCTGGGTCGGGCACGGGCCGGACGCACCACGGCCGGACCGCGCTCAGCCGAGGCCCCCGGCCAGTGCCTTCTCCGTCGCGGCACGTACGGCGGCCGCGTCGTCTGCGGGCAGGGGAAGCCGTGGCGGACGGGTACGGCCGCCGTGGCGTCCGACAACGTCCATGGATGCCTTGATGGCCTGGACGAACTCCGGCTTCGAGTCCCACCGCAGCAGGGGATGCAGCTCGCGGTACAGCGGCAGGGCAGTTGCCATGTCACCTCTCACAGCGGCCCGGTACAGCTCGACACAGCAGGACGGCAGCATGTTCGGGCAGCCGGCGATCCAGCCGACGGCCCCGGCGAGTGCCAGTTCCAGCAGTACGTCGTCGGCGCCCACGAGCAGGTCGAGGCCGGGCGCCTGTTCGGCGATCTCGTAGGCCCTTCGGACATCACCGCTGAACTCCTTGACTGCCACGATGCTGCCCTCCTGTTGGAGAGCTGCGAGCAGGCTCGGTGTCAGATCCACCTTGGTGTCGTAGGGGTTGTTGTACGCGACGACCGGAACCCCGACGTCGGCCACAGCGGCGTAGTGGGCTCGGACCGCCGCGTCCTCGCACCGGTATCCGTTGGGCGGCAGGAGCAGCACGGAACCGGCGCCCGCCTCTGCGGCCTGTTCCGCCCAGCGCTGCGACTCCGCGCTGCCGTAGGCGGAGACGCCCGGCATGACGCGGCTGCCGTCGCCTGCCGCCTCGACGGCGACCCGGACCACCTGCTCGCGTTCGCTGTCGGTCAGAGTCTGGTACTCCCCCAGTGACCCGTTGGGCACCACACCGTCGCAACCCGCCGCGATCAGCTGTTGGACATGTGTGGCATAGGCGTCGTAGTCGATCGTGCAGTCGTCGCGCAATGTGAGCGGAGTGGCGACCATGACCCCGTGCCAGGGGCGGGTGCGCGAATGGGTGTTCGTCTGCATCGTGGCTCCTTGAGAGGTGTGACATGTCACGGTTTGGCGGAAGCGTGGGCAGCGTCTGGCCGCGCGCGGTGCCGAGGCGTGTCAGGGTGTGTCGGGGAGGGGCTGCGGGTCCACTGGTTCGGCCAGGTCGGCGAGCGTGGACAGCCCTACCGGGCAGGCCAGTGGGCGCCGGTCGGGGCCCTCCGGCTCTTCACCGGTGCTGCGTCCGGCGCCGCGTCCGCTGCCGTGCGCGTCGGCCAGTTCACGGACGGCGAATCCGCAGGTCCGGCCCTGGCACCACCCCATTCCCGCCCGGGTGAGCAGTTTGACGGTCCTGGCGTCACCGGCCCCGAGCTCCTCGCACGCGGTACGGATCCGGCCCGCGGTGACTTCTTCGCAACGGCAGACCTCCGTGTCACCGGTCAGCCATTCGCTCCACCCCGCCCCGGGCCGGTGCACGGCACCCATCAACGCGGAAAAGGCCCGCAGACGGCGTCGGGATCGACGCAGAGCGACTGCTCTGCGCGCCGCTGTCCGCTGCACCCCGCCCCGCATCTCGCGAATGATTGACAGCACCGCCAACTCTCCTTCACAGAGGGCAAGTTCGACGCCGCCGATGCCGCCGGTCTCTCCCGCCGCCCAAACCCCGGGCACGGTTGTCCTGAGCTGCTCATCGAGGGTGACCGCATGTGTGCCGTCCGCGCACGCACGCGTACCGCAGCCCGCCGCCACGGCGAGTTCCAGCTGAGGAACGAGCCCGTGTCCGACGGCGAGCGCATCGCAGGCGATCTTGCGGCCGGTCCCCGGCACGGGGCGCCACCGGTGGTCCACCCGGCTGACGGTCACCGCCTCCACCCGGTCGTCGCCGTGCACGTCGGTCACCGCCCGGTGAGTCAGCATTCGAACTCCGGCGCCGGTCAGTGCCGCCCTGTACCGGACCCCTTCCGCCATCTTGCCGGGGTTGGCTGCCAGCACCCGGGGAGCGCGCGCGTACGCTCCGTAGCCGGACGCTTCGATGACTGCGGGAACGCTCGCACCGGCGCGCGTCAGCGAGAGGGCGACGGCCTGCAGAAGCGGGCCGCTCCCCGCGACCACGATCCGGCGGCCGGGCAGCACCAGGCCGGACTTGAGCATGGCCTGGGCGCCCGCCGCACTCACCACACCCGGAAGCGTCCAGCCGGGGAAGGGAAGTTGACGTTCATGGGCACCCGTCGCCAGCACCAGTCGGCGGGCCCGGACCGCGGAGGGTTGATCCCCTTCGGCTCCGGTGACCGTGTGCAGGATCCACTCGCCGTCACCGGCCCGTTCGACAGTCCACACCTGATGGTCGGGGAGATGGCGGATCGCGCCGGAGTCGCGGTGCGCGGCAAGTCGTGCGGAGAGTTCTACGAAGACGGGCCAGTCGTGGTGGAGGGCGCCGGGCCGGGTCGCGCCGAGCCCGCCGGGCGGGCTTCGGTAGTACTGCCCACCGGGCGTGACGGCCGAGTCCAGCAGAACCACGTCGAGCCCGTGATCGGCTGCGGTGACGGCGGCGGCCAGGCCGGCCGGTCCCGCGCCCACCACGGCGAGTCCTGCGCAGTCCGCGTCCCGTGGGCGGCGTTCATCTGTCGAGTGCGGCATGCCCGTCGCCCTCCTGTGTGGTGATGGCGTCGCCGGGGCGTGCGGGAAGCAGGCATGCGCGCTGGTTCGGCCGGCCGTTGACCGTGGCCAGGCAGTCGTAGCAGGCACCGATGCCGCAGAAGGCTCCCCGCGGCCGGCCGTGCACCCGAGTGGTGCGCCAGGTCAGGATGCCCGCCGACCAGAGGGCGGCGGCGACGCTCTGCCCCGCCAGTCCACGAATCGGGCGCCCGTCGAAAGTCAGCTGGAATTCCGGTTCGGGCTGTGCCGCGACGAGCTCGGCCGGGGTACGTGCACGGGTACGTCTCACGGGGTCCTCTCCTGGGGCACGGGAGCCCCCTTCGCAGTCATGTGCCATGGCACGTGGTGTCGAACCGGTCCGGGGCGAACGGTCCGAGATCGAGTACCGGCTGCCGCCCGGCGATCGCGTCGGCGATCAGCAGTCCGGTCGCGGGCGCCAGCCCGATCCCGGCTCCTTCATGGCCGCAGGCGTGGAAGAGGCCTGGCACCCGGGGGTCCGGGCCGATCGCCGGCAGATGATCGGGCAGGTAGGGGCGGAACCCGTGGTAGGCGCGCATCACCCGCACATCCGCCAGCACGGGGAAGAGAGCGGCGGCCTGGGCGGCCAGTCGGGCGATCGCGGGAACCGACAACGTCCGGTCGAAGCCGACCCGTTCGCGGCTGGCCCCGATCAGCACCGGCCCCGCCGGGGTTCCCTCCACCACGGGCGAGGTCTGCAACGCCGCGGACCCGCTCGACACATCGGACACGTACTCCGCTGCGTAGACCTTGTGCCGGATCAGCCGCGGCAACGGCTCGGTGACGAGCACGAACCCCCTGCGTGGCAGGACCGGCAGGTCCACTCCGGCCCTTGCGGCCAGGTCACCGCCCCAGGTGCCCGCCGCGTTGACGACCACCGGGGCGCGCAGTTCGCTCCGTGCGGTGCTCACCCCGCGTACCGCGCCGTCCCGGTCCCTGAGTATCCCGACAACTTCCTCCCCCGGGCACAGGCGTGCCCCGGAGCGACCGGCTGCCCGTAACAACTCGGCTGCCGCCAAGGCTGGTTGGACCTGGGCGTCTTGCGGGTAGTGGCAGCCTCCGGCGAGGTGCGGTGCGAGGTGGGGCTCGGCATCGCGGAGCCGGTCGGATGTGACGTGGTACGCCTCGACCCCGACCCCCCGCTGGGCGGCGGCTGTTGTGGACAGGGTGGTCAGGGATTCCTCGGACGCCGCCACGACCAGGCCGCCCTTGCTCTCGTACTCGATGTCCGAAGAAAGTTCTTCCGAAAGCCGGCGCCACAAGGAGGCGGAGAGCAGGGCCAGCTCCAGTTCGGGTCCTGGCATCTTGTCGGAGACCAGGAGGTTGCCCTCCCCGGCTCCGGTGGTGCCTCCGGCAACCGACCCTCGGTCGACGACGGCTACGGACAGTCCGGACCGGGAGGCGTAGTAGGCGCAGGCGGCACCGACCACTCCGGCCCCGACGATGACGACATCCAGGGGCTGTCTCATGAACACGACAGTAATATGTCACATTGTTTTGGAGCCGCCAAGGGTGTGTGCAGGGCCAGTTGATCAACCATCACCCCGTCGCGCCGCTCGCAGGGATGCCGGTTCCGCCGCCGGGGAAGTGGAGCCATGAACACCCCAAGGCGCCGACCCGAGGAGCCGTGATGCACGACGACCGCACCCTGGTGGAGGACCGCCTCGAACGGGCCCTTCACCAGTTCATCCGCCCAGCCCAGTACCCGGCCCGGACCCCGCTCGCCGTCTCCGTCCGGCACATCCCCGGCGAACCCGTACCGGTGTCCGAGGTACTGGAGGGAACCTACGAGCCGTTCAGTCCAGGTACGAAGTGGGGGAAGCCGTGGTCCACCAGCTGGTTCCGGCTGGAGGGGACGGTGCCCGAGGACTGGGCAGGGCGCCGGGTCGAGGTGGTCGTCGACCCCGGGTTCTCCGGCCAGGGGCCCGGATTCCAGGCCGAGGGGATGCTGTACGACGCCGCGGGCATCCCGCTCAAGGGCATCCATCCGCGCAATCGGCATCTGACGGTCGCGTCCCCGGCGGCGGGCGGCGAACCGATCTCGCTGCTGCTGGAGGCGGCGGCCAATCCGGCGGTGCTGGAGCACGGCTTCGCACCGACGCCGCTCGGGGACGTACTGACGGCGGGTGACCGGCCCCTCTACCGGTTCGTCTCCGCGGATCTCGCCGTGCTGGACGAGGAGGTCTGGCATCTCGTCCTGGACATCGAGGTGCTCTCCGAGCTGATGCGGGAGCTGCCCGTCGACCGTTCGCGGCGACACGAGATCCTGCGGTCGCTCGAGCGCATGCTCGACGCACTGGACCTGCACGATGTGGCGGGGACGGCGCGGGCCGGCCGGGGCGAGCTGGCCGAGGCGCTGTCCCGGCCGGCGTCGGCGAGCGCGCACCGCGTCTCGGCCACCGGCCATGCACACATCGACTCGGCCTGGCTGTGGCCGCTGCGCGAGACGGTGCGCAAGGCCTCGCGCACGTTCGCCGATGTCACGGCGCTGGCCGGGGAATATCCGGAGCTGGTCTTCGCCGCCTCGCAGGCCCAGCAGTACGCCTGGGTGAAGGAGCATCAGCCGCATGTCTGGGAGCGGATCAAACAGGCCGTGGCGGGCGGGCAGTGGGTGCCCGTGGGATCGATGTGGGTGGAGTCCGATGCCAACATGCCGGGCGGCGAGGCGCTGGCCCGGCAGCTCGTGCACGGCAAGCGGTTCTTCGAACAGGAACTGGGGGTGGAGACCGAGGAGATCTCGCTGCCGGACTCCTTCGGCTACACCGCCGCCTTCCCTCAGCTGGCGCGGCTGGCGGGGGTGAAGTGGTTCCTCGCCCAGAAGCTGTCCTGGAACCAGAGCAATAAAATGCCACACCACACCTTCTGGTGGGAGGGCATCGACGGAACCAGGGTCTTCACCCACTTCCCGCCCGTGGACACCTACAACGCGCAGTTCCACGGCCTCGAACTCGCCTATGCGGAGAGGAACTTCGCGGAGAAGGGACTGGCGACCCGCTCCCTCGTCCCGTTCGGCTGGGGTGACGGCGGGGGCGGTCCGACCCGCGAGATGATGGAGAAGGCGCGCAGGCTCAGGGATCTGGAGGGGTCGCCGCGGGTCCGGATCCAAAGCCCGTCGGCGTTCTTCGCGGCAGCCGAGGAGGAGTACGGGGCGCAGGCACCGGTCTGGTCGGGAGAACTGTATCTGGAGCTGCACCGGGCCACGTACACCACCCAGGCCAAGACCAAGCAGGGCAACCGCCGCAGCGAACACCTCCTCCGTGAGGCCGAGTTGTGGGCCACGGCAGCGGCGCTGCGGACCACTGACCGGCACTACCGCTATCCGTACGAGGAGCTGGACCGGCTGTGGAAGACGGTGCTGCTGCATCAGTTCCACGACATCCTGCCGGGCTCCTCGATCGCCTGGGTGCACCGGGAGGCACGCGAGACATACGACCGGGTGCGGGAGGAACTGGCCGATCTGGTCGCGGACGCGGTGGCCGCGCTGGGCGGAGCGGAAGGCCTGGTGGCCCTCAACTCCTCCCCGTATCACCGCAGTCAGGTCATCGAGCTGGACGCGGAGGCGAGCGCTGTGCTGCCCTCCGGCGCGCGGGTGCAGCCGCTGGGCGACGGGCGTACGGCGGTGCTGGCCGAGACACCCGGGCTGGGCGCCGGTCTGCTGAACGGCTCGACGGTTCCGGAAGACGCGGTCGCGGCGACGGGGTACACGACCGAATCAGCGGATGGTTCGGCGGCAGGCTCGACGCGGGAAGGATTCGTACTCGACAACGGGCTCCTCCGAGTCCTCGTCGACGGCGACGGATTGATCACCGCGGTCCGCGATCTCGACGCGGGGCGGGACGTACTCGTCCCCGGTCACCGGGCCAACCTCCTTCAGTTGCACCCGGATCATCCCAATCGCTGGGATGCCTGGGACATCGACCGGCACTACCGCCGCACCCGCACCGATCTCACCGACGCCGACTCCGTCGATCTGGTCGAGGAGGGGCCGTTGCGGGCCGCTGTCCGGGTGACACGGTCGTTCGGGGCGTCGCACATCGTGCAGGTGATCCGGCTGGCCGCGGGCAGCCGGCGGATCGACATCGAGACGGAGGTGGACTGGCAGGAGTCGGAGAAGGTCCTCAAGGCGTCGTTCCCGCTCGATGTGCATGCCGAACGGTCCACGGCCGAGATCCAGTTCGGGCACGTCCACCGCCCTACGCACGACAACACCGCCTGGGACGCCGCCCGTTTCGAGATCTGCGCCCATCGCTGGCTGCGGGTCGCCGAACCGGGGTACGGCGTTGCCTTGCTCAACAACTCCACGTACGGGCACGAGGTGACCCGGACCCCGCACGATGCGGGTCTGGGCACGACCGTACGGCTGACGCTGCTGCGCGCCCCGCACAGCCCCGACCCGGGGACCGACCTCGGTACGCACCGGTTCACGTACGCGCTCGCGCCGGGCGGCGAGATCACGGACGCGGTACGGGAAGGGCTGGCGCTCAATCTCCCGTTGCGGGCGGCCGCGGCCCCGGCCCTGCCGTCGCTGGTCAGCACCGGACATCCGGCGGTCACGGTGGAATCGGTGAAGCTCGCCGAGGACCGCGGCGGCGATGTGATCGTGCGGCTGTACGAGTCGGCCGGAGGGCGCGCCGACACGACACTGCGGGTCGGATTCCCTGTCGTGCGGGCCCGGATCACCGACCTTCTGGAACGGCCACTGCACGAGGCGGACACCGATGAGCACGGTCTCGTACTGTCGCTGCGGCCGTTCCAGATCCTCACGGTGCGGCTGACCCCGGCGTGAGGTCCGGCCGGGCCCCGCCCCGGTTTCCGGTCAGCGGCGGGGCACGTTCCGCAGGTTGGAGCGGGCCATCTGGACCATCCGGCCCACTCCCCCATCCAGCACGATCTTGCTGGCGGAGAGCGCGAAGCCGGTCACCATCTCCGCGCTGATCTTCGGCGGGATGGAGAGTGCGTTGGGGTCGGTGACGACATCGACGAGCGCCGGACCCTTGTGCTTGAAGGCGTCCTTGAGGGCGCTTTCCAGCTGCTTGGGCTTCTCGACCCGGACGCCGTACGCCCCGGCGGCCCGGGCGATCGCCGCGAAGTCCGGGTTCTTGTTGGCCGTACCGAACGACGGCAGACCGGCGACCAGCATCTCCAACTCGACCATGCTGAGCGAGGAGTTGTTGAACACCACGACCTTCACCGGCAGGTCGTACTGCACCAGGGTGAGGAAGTCGCCCATCAGCATGGTGAATCCGCCGTCGCCGGACATCGACACCACCTGCCGGTTCCGGTCGATGAACTGGGCGCCGATGGCCTGCGGCAGCGCGTTCGCCATCGAGCCGTGACTGAACGAGCCGATGACGCGACGCTTGCCGTTGGGCGAGAGGTAGCGGGCCGCCCAGACATTGCACATGCCGGTGTCGACGGTGAACACGGCGTCGTCGTCGGCCAGTTCGTCAAGCACCGAGGCGACGTACTCCGGGTGGATCGGGATGTGCTTCTCGACCTTGCGGGTGTACGCCTTGACCACGCCCTCCAGCGCGTCGGCGTGCTTCTTCAGCATCCGGTCGAGGAACTTGCGGTCGGTCTTGACCTTCACCCGCGGGGTCAGACAGCGAAGCGTCTCGCGGACATCGCCCCAGACCGCCAGATCCAGCTTGGAGCGGCGGCCGAGGTGTTCGGGCCGCACATCGACCTGGACGATCTTCACATCGTTGGGAAGGAAGGCGTTGTACGGGAAGTCGGTGCCGAGCAGGATGAGGAGATCGCACTCGTTGGTCGCCTCGTAGGCGGCGCCGTAGCCGAGCAGTCCGCTCATGCCGACGTCGTACGGGTTGTCGTACTGGATCCATTCCTTGCCGCGCAGCGCGTGCCCGACCGGGGACTTCACCCGTTCGGCGAACTCCATCACCTCGGCGTGGGCGCCCGCCGTGCCGCTGCCGCAGAACAATGTCACACGTTTCGCCTCGTCGACCATGCGGCAGAGCTTCTCGATCTCCCCGTCACCGGGCCGTACCGTCGGCCGCGAGGTGACCAGGGCGTGCTCGATCGACTTCTCCGGGGCGGGCTGCGAGGCGATGTCGCCCGGCATCGCGACGACGCTGACCCCGCCTCGGCCGATCGCGTGCTGAATGGCCGTCTGGAGCAGCCGCGGCATCTGCTGCGGGTTGGAGATCATCTCGTTGTAGTGGCTGCACTCCTGGAAGAGCAGCTCCGGATGGGTCTCCTGGAAGTAGCCGAGACCGATCTCGCTCGACGGGATGTGCGAGGCGAGGGCGAGAACGGGTGCCATGGAGCGATGCGCGTCGTAGAGGCCGTTGATGAGGTGCAGATTGCCGGGGCCGCAGGATCCGGCGCAGGCCGCCAGGGAGCCGGTGATCTGGGCCTCGGCTCCGGCGGCGAACGCGGCGGTCTCCTCGTGTCTGACCTGGATCCAGTCGATGGCCGCGTTCCGGCGGATGGCGTCGACGACCGGGTTGAGGCTGTCGCCGACGACCCCGTACATGCGCTTGACCCCCGCCCGGACGAGGATGTCGACGAACTGCTCCGACACATTCTGCTTGCCCATGGGTGCGTACCCTTTCCGCGCTTCGGCTTCCGGACTCCGCATCCATCAACCCATGACACGGGCGGTTACGCCTCCCAGACCGCGGCACTCGTACGGTCGTCGGAGTACCCCTTCACCCTGATCTGGGTGTCCGCGAGGAAGGCCGCGAGCCCGGGCGCACGGTCGTCGGCCCAGCGTTCGGCCAGCTCCCGGGCCAGGGCGGGCTCGCCGCGCAGTGGTTCGGCGAGGCCGGTGCTGCACAGCAGCAGCGTGTCCCCCGGCCGGGCCACCGAGGCCCGGAACCGGAACGGCTCGGCGGGCAGAGGTCCGGATCCGGCCGCGGCTTCGCCACCGGCGTCACCGCCGGATTCCGGAACCTCCGGTTCGAGGTCCTGCCAGACGCCGTCGCGCAGCCGGAAGAGCCCTCCGGCGCCGACGCCGAAGAAGATCCTGGTACGGCAGTCGGGATCCGCCGACAGCAGGAGGCAGCGCAGGCCCGCGGTGTACTGCTCCGGTTCGAGGCCCAGTTCCGCGGCGCGGGCGCGCAGCTTGCCGTAGGTGCGGTCGGTGAGGCGGTGCAGACCGGATTTGAGGTCGTCGCGGCGGCCGACCGCTATGTCCTCGGAGAGCCTGGCATGGCTGCGGCCCACGACACCGCCGATCCAGCGGCAGGCGTCCGCCGCCGCCAGATGTGCCCGCTCGGTGGCGCGGGCGCCGGTGGCGACGGCGACCAGGACGAGCGCGCTCCGGTCGGTGCCGAACCGTACGGTGAGCAGCGCGTCGCGGCGGGGCTCGCCGCGGAACCGCGCGGAGTCCCCGCGCACGGAGGCGGCGCGCAGGGTGTACGTGCCGTACCGGGCACCGTCGAGCACGGTGTCGGCGACGAGACCGTCGAGCTCCTGGGGGACGGTGGCGGGCAGTGCGGTGGGCTCCGCGCCGTAGGTGGGCGGCCGGTCACCCACATGGCCGATCTCGGGGCGCCGGGCAGGAGCGGATGCGGGCTCGGGAGTCTGTGCGGTGACGTCGGTGACGGGGCCTTTCGGGGCAATGGTTCTCTCGGCGACAGGCCGCTTGGGCGGAGGCGGCACCTGCGCGGACGCTCCGGCGGCGACGGCCGGGCGGGATAGATCGGGCGCGTCGGTCGCCGCGGTGTGCCCGGCGGTCTCGTCGTACAGCCTGCGCCACCAGTCGTCCTCGTGGGCGGCGGACCTCTCCCCCTGCTGACTCATGCCCTTATTGTCGACCGCCCGGGCCGTACGAAAACGGGTCATCCGGAAACAGTGCCGTGAAAAGAGGCCCGCCGGGCGTCCCCACCCCCCACGGGAAGGACGCCCGGCGGACCGGTCAGGGCGTGATCAGCGCACGGCGTACGCGTCGTTCACCGTCTGGATGACGGAGTTGCCGTTGGCGTCCGTCAGTTCGGTCTTCAGGGTGACCGGCTTGCCGGCCGCGCCCGCATGGTTCACGGTCGCGGTCCACTGGCCGCCCTGCTGTGCGGTGGTGGCCCGGGTCCAGGTCTCGCCACCGTCGTACGAGTAGGAGACCTCGGCGGCGACCAGCTTGCCGGGCGTGTAGCCCGCGTGGCCGGTGACGCTCAGGCCGATTGTCTGACCGTCCTTCGCCGGAAGGGTCTTGAGCCCGTCGGTCTCCAGGTCGTAACCCGGGAAGAGCAGAGGAATCCCCTGTGAGTACACGTTCTCGTCACGCTTCGAACGGAACTTCCAGGTGGTCTCGGTCTGGGTGGACCGCTTCCACACGGCGGCGGGCTGACCGAACTTGGCGGTGCTCATGGTGAGTTCGTACGCGGCTTCCTCGGCCGGGACGGTGAACACCCCGGCCGGCCAGCCGGACTCGCCGAGCACCTCGCCACCACTGGTGAGCCTCATGTTGCCCACGTCGCCGAAGGAGCCCTGGAGTCCGCCGTGTTCGGTGTCCGCCCAGAAGCCCGGGGCCACACCGATCAGGTTGTCCTGGCGCTCGGCGGCGAGCTGGACCTTGCCCGCGGCGTCACGCGGAGCGGCCGGGGCCGGGATGCCCCGGTACCAGTTCTCGGTACGCTGCGAGCCCGCCGTGTAGGTACGGGGCTGGTCGACCATGAACTCGCCCCAGGGGAAACTGGAGGAGAGGTACCGCACCCAGGCGGTGTCGCCCGCCGAGTAGTACTCGGTGCGCTTGCCGGGGACGCCTACGGTGTCGAAGCCGCCCGAGTAACTCCCGCCGTACGGCCTGTTGATGATCATCGTGTCGACATAGTCTGCCGCGACACCCATCGCCTCGTAGTTGGCGGTGGCCTTGCCGAGCTTGCTGTCACGGACCTTGTACGTGCGGTCCGAGGTGACCGGGCCGGCCTCGGGGAAGGCCAGGTTGTAGACGAACGGGCTGGCGGCGGTGGCCTTCCAGCTCAGCTTCACCGGGCCGGCGGCCAGGGCGGCCTTCAGGACGTCGGCCTCGCTCGACTCGATGCCGAGCGAGGGCAGCGGCGCCGTACCGTAGCCGACGGACGGCTTCCAGATGCCTGCCGACGGCCGGTGCGCGATGACCGCCTTTGCCCCGGCGGCCTTGGCGTTCCGCGCCTGCGTGTTCATGGAGCCGTCGTCGGCGACCTCGACCAGGGCGATCTTGCCCGAGACACCCGCGGCCTTCAGCTCGTCGGGGGTGCCGGTGCCCGCGTCGACGAGTGCGGCTTCGCCAGTACCGTCGAGGTTGACGGAGCCGGTGCTGGCCACCGTCGGGTGCAGTTCGGCGCCGCCGACGACCGACAGCTTCTCGATCTGCGGGGCGTACGCGCGCCAGAAGCTGGCGAACTCGAAGTCGCCGTCACTTGCCTTGCCCTGCACATCGGCCAGGTAGTTCTTGACGAGGCCGGTGCCGGTGATGGAGCCCGAGTGCAGCCATGTGTCGTCCCAGCTGCGACCGAAGGAGAGTGTCGTGGAACGGTTCTCGGACGCGCGGTCCTCCGTCTTCACCTGCACCTGGTGAGCCTTGCGGGCGTCCAGCACCAGGGTGGTGTCCTTGGTGACGTTCAGCTGCGGCCTGGCGAGGTAGCCGACCGACTCGACCAGCCTGCCCGTGGCGTCCTTCGGGTCCGGCGAGGTGATGAAGCTGGAGACGAAGTACGCACCGGGGCGCACCTGGTAGACCTGCTCGGTGGCGCCGTCGTTGAAGCGGCGCTCACCGCCGGCGGTGTCGGTGCCGATGAGGTCCAGCGAGGACGAGCCCGCGGCGGGCTTGCCGGCGCGGTCGACGAGCTTGACGCGCAGGGTGACGGTCTCCGGTCCGACGTACATCGAGAACGGGGTGGAGACCTTGACGCCGCCGGGCCCGGTGGCCAGTACGCGTCCGGTGACATCGCCGTACTGCGCGGCCTTCAGGTTCGCGGTCGGGTCGATCTCCAGCGGTACCTTGACCGTGGCTCCGGCCGGCACGGTGACGGTGCTCGCGCCGAGCTCGGCGACCGAGGAGCGGACGTCCGAGCCGTCGTTGCCCGTGACACCCTGGACCTTCAGCGACACCTTCACCGGCTTGGAGCCGGAGTTGGTGTACGGGACGTCGACCGTGGTGCGGTCACCCTTGCCCTGCGGCCAGTTGAAGGTGCCGGCCTGGACGGCGGGGGCACCGACGACGGTGGTGTCGATGGCGGCCTTCACATCGAGGCGGCCACCGCCGGTCTCGCGTACGTCGCCGGGGACGTCGCTCTTCGCGGACGACACGAGGGCAGCCTTGATCTGCTGGGCGGTCCAGTCCGGGTGACGCTGCTTCACGATGGCCGCGGCGCCCGCGACATGCGGGGTGGCCATCGACGTACCGGACATCGTCCGGTACGCGTAGATACCACGACCGCCGGCCGCCGCCGCCGAGATGGCGACGCCGGGCGCGGCGATCTCGGGCTTGAGGGTGTGCGATCCGATGACCGGGCCGCGGCTGGAGAACTGGGCCGTGGAGTCGTCGCGGTCGACGGCGCCGACGGTCAGCACGCTGGGGGCGCAGCCCGGCGAGGAGACGGTGTTCAGCGTGGGGCCGGAGTTTCCGGCCGCGATCACGAACAGGGTGTTCCTGCTCTGAGCGAGTTCCTCGGCGGCGACGCTCATCGGGTCGGTGCAGTCGGTCGGCGTCGGGCTGCCGAGGCTCATGGAGACGACGTCGGCCTTCTGGTCGACGGCCCACTGCATTCCGGCGATGATCCAGGACTCGGCGCCGAAGCCGCTGTCATTGAGGACCTTGCCCGCGAGCAGGTCGGCGCCGGGGGCGACGCCCTTCTTCCTGCCGTCGCTGGCCGCGCCGGAGCCGCCGACGGTGGAGATGGTGTGGGTGCCGTGGCCCTGCCGGTCGTCGGTGGTGCTGGAGTCGGTGAAGTTCTTCGAGGCGGCGATCCGGCCCTTGAGGTCGGGGTGTTCGGCGTCGGCGCCGGTGTCGAGGACGGCGACCTTGGTGCCCTTGCCGTCGTATCCGGCTGCCCAGGCGAGGTCGGCGCCGATCTGCTTGGTCGACTTGTCGAGGGTGGCCTGAACCTTGCGGTCGAGCCAGAGCTTCTTCAGGCCGGAGGCCGAGCGGGAGCGGGTGTTGGTGACGTCCGACCAGAAGTCGGCGGCCTTCTTCTTGTCCGCCTTGAGCGCGACGCCGTCGATGGCGTCCAGCGCGAGTCCGCGCTCGGCGCCGCGCGGGGTGGCGGGCGCGGAGCGGGCCACGTCCTTGCCGTAGACGGCGATCAGCGGCAGCGACTTGGTGCTCGCGTCGTCGTAGCCCTGGCGGATGAGTCCGGTGACGTTGAAGAGTTCCTCGTCGACCGTGCCCGCGGCCAGCGCGTCGGCGGCGGTGTCGGGGTAGACGTAGAGGTCCTTGCCGGACTGCCTGGTCTGTACGAGGGGGACGGTGCCGTCCTCGCGCGGCAGTGCGGTGACCGATGCGGCCCCGGAACTGTCCGTGCTCACCAGGACCTTGTCGCCGGTGACCAGGGTGACGGTGACCGGCTTGCCCTCCTTGGTGCCGGCGGCCGCACTGCCGGTCAGTGGTCTTTTCGCGGTCGTGTCGTCCTGCGGCGCTGCCGCGGACGGTGCGATCGCGGTGACGGCCAGGACGGCGGCGGTGGCCGCTCCGAGTGCCGTACGCGATATCGGACGCATCGCTCTCCCAAAGTGAAACCGGAACACCTCTGAACAAACCGCAGCATTCCGGAGGTTGTTGGTACTGCGGTGGCGCCACATTGGCAGAGCGACGGGCGGTAAAGGGATGATGTACACGGCGGGTTTACGCCGTGGCCGCTTTCCGCCACGACCGGGCTCCCGAAGACAGCGACATCGTGCGGAACAAATGCGTCCGGGAGGGGTCCGGGGATGCTTGGAGCCATAGGTCTCGACGAGATACAGGAGTCGGCGTACCGCGCGCTCGTGGCGGTGGGAGCTGCGGAGGTCTCAGACCTCGCGCGCCGGCTGGCACTTCCCGAGTCGGACACCGAACGGGCGTTGCGCCGGCTGGAACAGCACGGACTGGCCGCCCAGTCGTCGGCCCGCACGGGCCGTTGGGTGGCCGCGCCGCCGGGGGTGGCGCTGGGTGCGCTGCTGACCCAGCAGCGCCATGAGCTGGAGCAGGCGGAACTGGCGGCGGCGCTTCTCGCCGAGGAGTACCGGGCGGAGGCCACCGAGCCCGCCGTACACGATCTGGTCGAGGTGGTGACGGGCGCGGGCGCGGTGACGCAACGCTTTCACCAGCTGCAGCTGGGCGCGACGAGCGAGGTGTGCGCCCTGGTCACCGGCAAGCCGATCGCGGTGAGCGGAATGGAGAACGAGTCCGAGGAGCAGGCCGCCACGCGCGGGGTGTCCTTCCGGGTCGTCATCGAACGCGAGGTGCTGTCGCTGCCGTCCGGGATCCTGGAGCTGTCGGCCGCGCTGAGCCGTGACGAGCGGTGCCGGGTCGTCGACCGGGTGCCCACCAAGCTGGTCGTCGCCGACGGCGCCCTGGCAATGGTGCCGCTGACCGGACGGGGCGCCGAGCCGGCGGCGCTGGTGGTGCATGCCTCCGGGCTGCTGGAGTCGTTGATGGGGCTCTTCGAGGCGGTGTGGCGCGAAGCCATGCCGCTCAGGCTCGGCGAGAGCGGCCGGCTGGATGAGGTATCCACCTGGCCCGATCCGACGGACCTGGAGATCCTGTCGCTGCTACTGGCCGGGCTGACCGATGCGAGCGTGGCGAAGCAGCTGGAGCTGGGGCTGCGGACCGTGCAGCGGAGGGTGAAGGGCCTGATGGAGCTGACCGGGGTGTCGACCCGGCTGCAATTGGGCTGGCACGCGTACGAACGGGGCTGGGTGTCCCGCTGAGCCGGCGCCACTCCCGGCAGGCTTCGTCCCGTCACGGCACCAGGCCCCGCCGGATGCCCCGGCACGGTGTTCCCGCCGCGCCGTCGCGGCCCCGAGCTGGATCGACGGCCCCCGGCCGGGGCCGCGCTGACGGGCGGGAGCGGCCGGACTCCGGCACGCTGGTCAGATGGGTGTGTGGCAACTCGTCGCCGTCGGCCTGGTCATGTTCCTCGGCGTGGTCGGCGTGCTGGTACCGGGGGTTCCGGGGCAGGCGATCGTCTGGGCCGCCGTGCTGTGGTGGGCGCTGACCGACGTGACTCCGGCCGCCTGGAGCGTACTCATCGGGGCCACGGCGCTTCTGCTGGCGAACCAGGCGCTGAAGCCGTTGCTGCCGCATCGCCGCCGCCATGAGTCGGGGGCCCCGCGCAAGACGCTGATGCTGGGCGGAATCGGTGGGATCGTGGGCTTCTTCGCGGTGCCGGTGGTGGGCGGGATCGTCGGCTACGTCGGGGCGATCTACGGGGCGGAGCGGTTGCGGCTCGGCAGCAGCGGGGCGGGGTGGGCGTCGGTCCGCTCGGTGATGCGGGCGACCGGCTATGCGGTGCTCGTCGAGCTCTTCGCGTGTCTGCTGGTGACCGGGGCCTGGCTGGGCACGGTGATCTGGAGTTGATCGCGTACACCTGAATAAACAGGTGGATGTCGTACAGATAGACGGAAGCACATCGGATGTCTCCCTCGCTATTGACGCAAGGATGCCCCATGTCTACCTTCCCTGAAGGAATAGCTCGGATGAATCGTTGCGCCTGTATACGAGTCGCCAGGAGACGCCTTGCCCTCAGCACCGGAACCGTCCCGCCCGTCCCGGAACGAAGCCCAGGCCCCTTCCCGTAGAAGCGTTCTCGCCACCGGCAGTGCTATCGGCGGCGCGCTCGTGGTGGGCGGCGCGGCGGCCGTCCCCGCCCGGGCAGCCACGCCCGGCGCCCCGGCGCCCACCGCCCCGGCTCCCGTCACCGTCCACTCCCCCGACGACGCCTGGCGCACGGTCCTGGACGACGCCGACCTGCTCTGGCAGAAGCTCCCGAAGACCTGGTACGAGGGCCCGTATCTGGGCAACGGCCGCCTCGGCTCCGGTATCTACGCCGAGCCCGGCGCCACCACCACGGCCATCCGCTTCAACGTCCAGCACTCCGAGGTCCAGGACCACCGCCCCGAGTTCGGCTCCCTCTTCGGCCTCGCCCGCCTCCCGATCGGCCATTTCACCCTGGAACCGGCCGGCACCATCACGGGCATCGAGTGGTGGATGCGACTGCGCACCGCCGAACTCGAAGGCACGATCACCACCACCGCGGGCACCCTGAAGCTCCATGCCTTCGTCCACTCCTCCAGCGACCTGCTGGCCGTGGAGGTCACCCCGAGCGCGGGTGAGCAGGACTTCCGCTGGGTCTTCCACCCCGCCGACGCGATCAGCCCGAGGGCCGACTTCCAGAAGCTTCCCGCCGGCTATACCGGTAATCCGCCCGCCACCGTCGAGGAGCACGGGGGATCATCGGCCGCCGTCCAGCCGCTGCTGGCGGGTGGCGAGCATGTCACCGCCTGGCGTGAGGTCACCCGCGGCGGGGCACGGACCCTGTACGTCACGGTCACGCACTCGCACCCGGGGGCGACGGCCCGCGACCGTGCGCTGCGCCACGTGAGGACCGCGGCCGACCTCCCGTACGGTCGGCTCGTTGGACCGCATCACATCTGGTGGGACCGGTACTACCGAAAGAGCTTCCTGTCACTCCCGGACGCCCGGCTGCAGCGCTTCTACTGGATCCAGCTGTACAAGACGGCATCGGCGGCGCGTAAGGACGCGCCCGTGATGGCCACTTCCGGTCCCTGGCTCGAACCCACTCCCTGGCCCAACACCTGGTGGAACCTCAACGCCCAACTGGAGTACTGGCTGATCCATGGCTCCAACCACCTGGAGCTCGACGCAATCACCCGGTCACTGAGCGAATTTCGCGACAACCTCTCCAAGGAAGTGGCCGCCCCCTACCGAGCCGATTCGGCCGGACTGCCACGCACCACGGACCCGCACCTGATCAACGGCGGTGCCACCGCCCCCGTCCTCGGCTACGGCGTCGGTATTCCGGGCCAGGACCCGCCCACCCCCGAGGTCGGCAATCTGACCTGGGCGCTGCACAACGTCTGGCTCTCCTACCGCCACACCATGGACAAGTCGATCCTGCGCGACACCTTGTTCCCTCTGCTGCGCAAGGCCGTCAACTACTACCTGCACTTCCTGGCACCCGGTGCGGACGGCAAGCTGCACCTCCCGGCCACGTTCTCTCCCGAGTACGGCGTCAACGCGCCGGACTGCAACTACGACCTGATGCTGCTGCGCTGGGGCTGCCGCACCCTGCTCGACTCGGCGAAGGAACTCGGCGTCCGCGACCCGCTGACCGCCCGCTGGCAGGAGGTGCTGTCCAAGCTCACCCCCTATCCGGTCGACGGGAACGGCTTCATGATCGGCGCCGGGGCCCCGTTCGCGAAGTCTCACCGCCACTTCTCGCACCTCCTGGCGGTCTACCCGCTGTACGAAGTCAATGGCTCCACCGCGGACGAACGCGCCCTGATCGAGAAGTCCCTGGCCCACTGGGTCGGTTTCGAGGGCGCCCTGCAGGGCTACACCTTCACGGGTGCCGCCTCCATATCCGCCCTGCTCGGCAAGGGCGAGGACGCGCTGAAATATCTCGGCGAGCTGATGAGCCGCTTCATTCAGGCCAACACGATGTACAAGGAGTCCGGCCCCGTCATCGAGACCCCGCTCGCGGCGGCCCAGTCGCTGCACGACATGGTGTGCCAGTCGTGGGGCGGCACGATCAGGGTCTTCCCGGCGCTGCCCGCCGCCTGGCGGGACATGACGGTCCATGACTTCCGCACCCAGGGGGCCTTCCTGCTGAGCGCGGTACGCGAAGCGGGCCGGACCCGCTGGGTACGGCTGACCAGCGAGGCGGGCGCGCCGTGCGTCGTACGCCATGGCATCGAGGGTGCCGTCGAGATCCGCGACCGGCACGGACGCCCGCTGGATCACGAGGAGTTGGCCGACGGTACGGTACGCATGCGCCTGCGCAAGGGCGACTCGGCGCTGATCACGGCCAAGGGCGACCGCCCGGATCTGACCATCCGCCCGGTCACTGCGAACGAGCCCGCACCACGCTGGGGCCTGCCCGCCTGAGCCCCGGCCCGAGGTCCCGGCCCGAGGTCTGGCAACGGAGTCCCGGGCCAGGGTCCGACACGGCGGACGACGCGGGTGACGGGTACGCGCGCTCCACCTTGCTGACCGCACGACCGCATTCAGCTAGGCCGAGCGCGCGTACCCCGGCGCCCACTTCGCGAAGAACTCATCCGCATCCACCCGAAGAGGATTCACGGCTGGGACCGCGAAGAGGCCCCCTGGACACTCAGGTGGCGCACGGCGTACGAACGCCACGGCCGCCACCGCTCCGACCCGGGCCTGCCGTCCGGGTCCACATCGGGGTCGCCGAGCGCCCGCATCCTGATCAGTGCCGCCGCTGCCGGGCCGATCCCCGGCAGCCGCAGCAGCGCCTGCTCGGCCTCGTCGCGGTCGGCCCCGGCGTCGAGCCGTACGTCCCCGTCGGCGAGGGCGGCCGCCAGCGCCCGCAGCGCCGGGTCGTCCACCACACCGGCCAGCACCCCCGGCTCGGGGAACACATGCGTGAGCCCGCCGCAGGGGACGTCGAGGACCTTGCCGTACGCCTCCACGAGCCGCACCGCCCCGGACCTGCCCACCAGCGTCCGCACGGCGAACTCCTCCGGGTCGGCTGCGCCCGGCGAGCGAAGCCCGGGGCGGGCGGCGACGCCCGGTGCCAGGCGCGGGTCGGCGCCGAGCCGCCCGTCGACGGCGTACGGATCGGCGTCCAGGTCGAACAGGCGCCGCAACCGCTGCACGGCCGTCGTCAGATCCCGCAGGTCCGTGAGGTGGATCCGGGCGTCGAGCCAGGACCCGGCGGACCGCTCGTCGACGGCCACGATGCCCGTCCCGTACGGCAGCCGCAGGGTGCGCCGGTAGGTGCGCGTGCCCGGCTCGCCGCTGACCTCCTCGATCCGGGCGACCGTCTCGCCGGCCAGCAGATCGAACGCCTCGCGGGCCGCGTACGGCCCCCGGTGGGCCAGCCGCAGCGGGACGCCGGTGGTCCGCGCCTCCCGTACCGCCGCTCCCAGCCCCGTACCGGCCTCGGCCCGCAGAGCGCTGGGCGTACGGGCGTAGATCTGCCGGATCGTGTCGTTGAACTGGCGCACGCTGGCGAATCCGGACGCGAAGGCGATCTCGGTCACGGGCAGCGTGGTCGTCTGGAGCAACACGCGTGCGGTGTGGGCCCGCTGGGCGCGGGCGAGCGCGACGGGCCCGGCGCCCAGCTCCGCGTTGAGCTGCCGCTGCACCTGGCGTGAGCTGTAGCCGAGCCGGTGGGCGAGACCGGGCACGCCCTCCCGGTCGACCACGCCGTCGCCGATCATCCGCATGGCGCGGCCCACGACATCGGCCCGTACGTTCCAGTCGGCGGAGCCGGGCACGGCGTCCGGGCGGCAGCGCCTGCATGCCCGGAAGCCGTTGCCCTGGGCGGCGGCCGCGGTCGGGAAGAACCGCACGTTCTTCCGCTTGGGGGTGACGGCGGGGCAGCTCGGCCGGCAGTAGATGCCGGTCGTCTCGACGGCGAAGAAGAACTCCCCGTCGAAACGGGCGTCGCGGCTGCTCACCGCCTCGTACCTGGTCTGTTCGTCCATCACACCGTCCAGTGTGCGGCACCCCCGGGTACCGCACTCGCGGTTTTCGGACGTCGACCGAGTCGACAGGGCGACCCGCGGGCTGCGGCTACCGCACCCGACCCCTCTTCGCGTCCATGGCCGCCCGGCCCTCGGCCCCCTTGCGCTTCCATTCACGCAGCATCTCGGACCGCACCCGGGCATCGGTCTTGGCGACGATGCGCTGGTTCTCGCGGAGCAGCTTGCGGAAGCTGTCGAGGCGCCGCTCGGGCAGCGAACCGTCCTCGACCGCGCCAAGTACCGCGCAGCCGGGCTCCGACAGGTGGGCGCAGTCGTGGAACCTGCACCGCTCGGCCAGCTCCTCGATCTCGGAGAAGACCTGGCCGACGCCGGTCTCCGCGTCCCAGAGGCCGACCCCGCGCAGCCCGGGGGTGTCGATCAGTACGCCCCCGGAGGGCAGGACCAGCAGATTGCGGGTCGTGGTGGTGTGCCGGCCCTTGCCGTCGACCTCACGGGCGGCCTGCACCTCCATGACATCGCGGCCGAGCAGGGTGTTGGCGAGGGTCGACTTGCCCGCACCGGACGCCCCGAGCAGCACACTCGTACCGCCCGAGACGATGGCGGCGAACACATCGAGCCCCTCCCCCGTGGCCGAGCTGACGGTCAGCACCTGCACACCGGGCGCGATGGCCTCGATGTCCTGGACGAGGTACGAGAGCGTGGCGGTGTCCGGCACCAGATCGGCCTTGGTCAGCACCACGATCGGCTGAGCGGCACCATCCGCGGCGGACGCCCCGTCGCGCAGCAGCGCGTCGCCGCTGGAGCTGGACATGGCGAGCGCGAGGAAACGCTCCACCCGCCCCAGGTCCAGCTCCACGGCGAGGGAGACACAGATGGCGATGTGGTCGACATTGGTGGCGAGCACCTGCCCTTCGGAGCGCTGCGACGACGTCGAGCGGACGAAGGCCGTACGCCGCGGGAGCAGCGTCCGTACGAATTGCGGGTCTCCGTCGGGGTCGACGGCGACCCAGTCGCCCGTGCAGACGATCCGCATCGGATCGCGCGGGACGACGAAGGCGGTGTCGGCCCGGAGCGTGCCGTACGGGGTGACCACGTCGCACTGTCCGCGGTCCACCCGCACCACGCGCCCGGGCAGCAGACCCTGCTCGGCGTACGGAGCGAATGCGGCGGCCCAGTCGTCGTCCCAGCCGTACGGGGACAACGGATGCGACACGGACGCGCCCTGAAGAGAGGAAGAAAGGGACGAGGAGGACGGAGAAGAGGGGAAAGACAAGGGAAACCCTTCACAGGGTGGCCCCGGCAGCGCGCGTACATGCGCGGAGAGTTGAGGAGAGGTCAGCCGGCGACCACGGGGGTGGGAACGATGCTCTTCTGGTTGTGGGCAACGCCCATCGCAACGACAGTCATCAATGTCCTCACCTCCTGGTTCAAGCACGGGCCCGACACCGGCGGTTCTTCCCCGCCGTCCGGAACGCTGCACACGATAGCCCGCGGCCATCGGGTGGCGCCAACACATTTATCCACGCCGTCCGCCGTGCCGCATCCGGGGATGCGCCTCGACCGCATTCGTCGGAGATATTCGCAAATCTCCCTCGATCAGGTAATACGCATGCAAAACCACCGTTCTCAGGCCCTTAGGGTGCCGAGCATGACCTCGCCCCAGACCGCCACCGGCACGTTCACCCAGGCCCAGTTGGGCACGATCACACTGATCGGGTGGAGCGGCGAACACCCGGATGGCGGCTCCGATGTCGCCTTCCTCCTTGTCTACTCGCTCGGCGACGGGGCGGACGGCCCGGCCGCCGGTGGGGCCGCGATGCGCGTGGCCCTGGACCGCAGCGGACTACCGGTCGGCGCCGGGCCGGTGTACGCCGCCGAGACGCCGGGCCCCCCGGTGAAGCTGCTCGTCCAGGCCGGTCAGGCCGTGCTGACGCTGCCTCACCTCACGGCGCAGTACCCCGCACCGCCCGAGTGGCCGGCCGCGGCAGCGCAGCGGGGCGAGGTGCACACGATGTTCGCCACCCGCCCTTGGCACGAAGGCACGCCGGGCCGGCCGGTCGACGAGGAGGTGCTGCGGTCGTTCGCAGCCGACGCGGAGGTCATCATGACCTCCGCACGCTGCATCCTTCCCGTACGCAGCCTGGGCTGAGCCGCCCCCGTACGCCGGATGCCCACCGCCCCCGTGGAACGGTGGGCATCGTCATGCGTGGAGCCCTGGGGCCAGACCCCGGATACTTCTCGGCGGTGTCGTGCACCGGAATGCGAGCGATGGCGGGGGCCTGCGAACGCCCGCGTTCACGTGGGTGTCAGCTGTTGCCGTTGCCGTTGCCGTTGCCGTTGCCCGAGAACACCGGGATGCCGTCCACGAGGTGCGACAGCGCATCGTCGCCCTTGGCGTGGGTCGAGTTCTCGACGCGCGGAAGCGTCGGTTCCGCACTACCACTCAAATGGTTCGTTCCGGCGTGAGTTCGACGCCCCCCTCACCCGTCGAAGGCTTCGTCGGACGTACGGGCGGCGGGCACGCGACTTCCCGCACAGGGCCGCTCGGGCGGTGCCGGCTCCGGTCCGCCGCGGGTCGCCTGCCATTCGGCGAGCAGCCGGTCGTAGATGGGTGTGGCGTCCTGTGCGTGCCGCTGCCGACCGCAGGGGTGTTGGCTGTCGTACTGGTCCATGATTGCCCCCTACCCGGTGCGACGGGTGACGCCCGCCGCCACTACGGCAACCGGCCCAGTCCGCCCGCCCGTTCGAGGGGTCGGCACACACGACCCGGGGCCGGCACACCCGGGCCACCGATGATCGGCTGGCGCGTGGATGTGCCGGCCCCACGGTGATTCATGTACTGCGGACAGGCGGGCTCGAAGCCGCACCCGGTGAAGTCCTACCGACGATCGAAGTGGCGACGGCTGCCGAGGCCATAATCTTCTTGATCATTGAATAGTCCTTCTGGGATTTCTGTTGCTCGCCTGCCCGGAGGTTCGCCGCACGGGTGGGGAAGAGGCCGTGGCGTGACGGGTCAGCTGCCGAGCGGCAGACCGCCCATCAGTGGGGCCGCGCCCTGGGCCGCACCGGTCGCCATCGGTCAGCTTGGTGATGGTGCCGTTCTTCTGCGTCGAATCGGCGGCCCCGCCGACCGTGTCGACGATCGGGTCGACAGCCTGCGGTGCGCTTTCCACCACCTCGTTGACGCCGCTGTTGAGGCTGAAGCCGGGGGCCGTGGTGGTGGTGACGGCGAAGGCAGGAGCAGCCGTTCCCAGAGCAGCCACGGAACCGGCAACGAACGCAGCGGTCTTCGCGTACTTCACTTTCGGGTTCCCTTCTGCAGCGGCATCCATTGCGGGCGCGTATCCGCTCCGCACCAGCCTTCTTTAGCCGTGACTTCTGCCGCTTTTCCCCTTGGGTAACGATGTGGTTGCGTCCGGGCAACTGGACGAGCTCGCCTTTTCTCGGCGCCCTCGATCGAATACCGGAAAAGGGGAAGGCCCCGGATCGCATCGAATGCGTTCCGGGGCCTTCCCGTCATGAGCGTTCGGCTCGGCCGACCAGAGGTCAGGAGGTCGCGCAGGTGCTGCCGGAGACGGAGTTGAGCCAGCTGACCACGCCGAGGCTGTTGCCGCAGAGGTTGAGCGGGACGCTGGCCGGGGCCTGGACGACATTGCCGGACAGGGGGCCCGAAGAGTTACTGGCGGTGCCATCGGCGCCGGAGTCGGCGAAGGCGGGGGCGGCGGCACCGACCGCCATCAGGGTTCCGGCGGCGATGGCGGCAACCTTGGCGTACTTCACGTTTGTCCCTTTCTTTTGACGGAGTCCGGAGCGGTCACGTCCTTCGTGCCGCACGAGCGCGGTCTTGATCACTCGTAACTCCGCCACTGCAATTCGTAACGATTTAGGGCCGCAGGCGAAACTATTCAAGAAGAAGGTTCTCGAAAAAACGGCCCGAATGGAGCAGTATCGTTCGCTCGACGTCATGGGTGGGATCGCCGGACCATTCGGGCGGCGATACCGGGAAGGGCAACAGCGGGCCCGGGCCGCGCGGAGGAGGAACGCCGACGGCCCGGGCCTGTCACTGCGGCCGGATCAGCTGTTGCCGGTACCGTTACCGGAGAGCGCCGGGATGTCGCTCAGGACGTGCGACAGCGGCTCATCGCCCTTGGCCTGGGCGGAGTTCTCGGTGCACTGCTGGTTCTGTGGCGAGGCCAGCACGTTGGCGTCCGGGACCGCGACCGGGACAAGACCGACGAGCGAGCCGACGTCGGCCTTGGCGGGAAGGCCGACGCAAGGCTTGTTCAGGCTGCCCTGGGCCAGACCGAACTGCGGGCTGCCGTCACCATGGGTCTCCGCGTTGCCGAAGGCCTGCGAGGCTCCGCTGCCGTTGACCGAAGTCGTACCGCCGTCATCGCCGATCGCCATGGCCTGCGTGGCGCCCAGGCCGAGGGCGGAGGCGGCCACAGCGCCAGTAGCCAGAACCTTCTTGATCACGATTGGCCCTTCTCGTACCGAATGCCCGCGCAGGAGCGCCCTGCCCAACTCGCGACCGGACGTTTGGTTCTCTCCGTTCACCCGAATGCCCGGGGGGATGGCGTCACCATGAACGCGCATATGTAATCCGTTCGAGTGATCACAAGATTTCCACGCATTCTTGCGTTTCCTCGACAATCCCTCCTCGTTATGGATGTCACCAAGCGTGCGACTCTGCATTCGGCGTTCGACCTGCGGAAGAACCGCCGCTTGCCGACTCACGCAGGGAAGAAGCCCGGGGTGATATTCCCGGCAGAAGCTGCACCGAGTGATGAATGAACCGCGAGCATCGCGCTCGCGCGAAGTGTCCTAGGAAAGGGCAATCAATGCGAAAAGCCTTGAGCAAGAGCGTGCTGGTGATGGCGGCGGCGTCGGGCATTCTGACCGCGGCCGGCGGATACGCGTTCGCGGACGCCTCCGCCGATGGTGCCGCCGTCGGTTCGCCGGGCGTCGGCTCGGGCAACGCCGTGCAGGTGCCGGTGCACGTTCCCGTCAACGTGTGCGGCAACACGGCCAATGTGATCGGTCTGCTGAACGCGGCGTCCGGCAACAAGTGCGCGAACGGGAGCAGCGGAAGCGGCAACGGCGGCCACGGAGCGAGCGCCGAGGGCACCGCGGCTCAGTCTCCCGGTGTGCTGTCCGGCAATGTCGTCCAGGCTCCCGTGCACGTTCCGGTCAACGCGTGCGGCAACACGGCCAATGTGATCGGTCTGCTGAACTCGGCGTCCGGCAACGAGTGCGCGAACGGGAGCGGGCCGAGCACCGAGCCGCCGGTGGTCAACCCTCCCGTGGAGCCCCCCGTTGTCACGCCCCCGGTAGTCACGCCGCCGGTGGTCACACCCCCCGTAGTCACGCCGCCGGTGGTCACGCCCCCCGTGGTCACGCCGCCGGTAGTCACACCCCCGGTCACGCCCCCCGTGGTCACGCCTCCGGTCACGCCCCCCGTGGTCACGCCACCGGTAGTCACACCCCCGGTCACACCCCGCGTGGTCACGCCCCGCACCGATGAACCGCGGGCTGGCAATGAGCCCAGGGTCACCGCCGGGGCCCCGATCACCACCGCGCAGCTGGCGCACACGGGTGCCGACACCAACCTGGGCCTGGCCGGCGCGGCGAGCGCCGCGATGGTGCTCGGCGGAACCCTGCTGTACCGCCGCACTCGCGCGGCGAGGAAGTGACCGGCGCAGCCGGTAGGTAGCGGACAGAAGCACTGAGGTGCGTGGGTACGGCCGAGGCTGTACCCACGCACCTCAGTGCGTTCCTCGGAACCCGTCATGACGAGCGCGTTGCGCAGTACCGAGCGGATCACCAGCAGCGGCGGGAGGCCGTTGCCGCGGGCGGTGCGGTGAGACGCTGTGCGTCTCACCGCACCGCGCCTTGCCTCAGAGCCTGTCGGCCTCGATGCGCTCGAAGATCGCGGCGAGCCCCTGTCCGCCGCCGATGCACATCGTCTCCAGGCCGTACCGGGCCTCGCGGCGGTGCAGCTCGCGGGTCAGTGTGGCGAGGATGCGGGCTCCGGTGGCGCCGACCGGGTGGCCGAGGGAGACGCCGGAGCCGTTCACGTTGACGCGCTGCTCGTGGTCGGTGCCGCCGAGTCCCAACTCACGGGTGCAGGCGAGCACTTGGGGTTGACGCCGCCCGCGGTGACCCTGCCCCGGGCCAGCGCGTCATGGAGCTGGAGGCCGGGGCCCTTGATGCCCCAGCGGCCTTCGTGGGTGTAGTACGGGGCGGCGCTCATCACGTCGACGCCACCTGCGATCACGACCTCGCTGAAGCCGGCACGGATCTGCATCGCCGCGTCGAGGACGGCCTGGAGACCGGAGCCGCAACGGCGGTCGATCTGGGCGCCGGTGACGGTCTCGGGCAGCCCGGCGTCGAGGGCGGCGACCCGGCCGACGGCGGGGGCCTCGGCGGAGAGGTAGGCGTGTCCGAGGATCACCTCGTCGACCGCCGCGGGGTCGATTCCGGTACGGGAGACGACCTCGGCGATGACGCGTGCGGCGAGTGCGGCCGGCGTCTGCTGTGCGAACACTCCGCCGAAACGGCCGATGGGGGTGCGCAGCGGTTCACAGATGACGACATCGAGCTGCTGGTCGGGCACGGCTTGACCTTTCGGTGGGCTCAGAGCCTGTCGGGTGGCGGGGGCGTGTCCCGCCGACCCTCGCACCCGGTGACTGAGCCGGTCCAATATCCAGTTCGCCCTGGTTCCAGACGTAGCGCGTCTCAATGACGGCTTGCGGCAGGCCGGTCCCCCGCGGGACCCGCCGGGGTGGGCAGGGCTTCCTCCGCCACCGCGAGCACCGCCCGCAAAGCGGCGGAGGGGTTGTCGGCCCCCGCGAGGCCAGCGCCGCCTGGAGCCGGATGGGCGGCCCGGACAGCGGCCGGTAGACGAGGCCGTTCTGCTGGATGTGCTGGACGGAGGTGACGGTGAGCGTGACGCCGACCCCCGCGGCGACGAGCGCCAGGATGGTGTACGAGTCGGGCGCCTCCTGCACCACGCGCGGGTTGAACCCGGCGGCCTCGCAGGCCTCGACCATCGCGTCGCGCACCGTGGAGCCGGTGTTGGCGGGGAAGGAGACGAAGGGCTCCTCGGCCAGGACCTCGATGGGAACGCTCTCCAGCCGGGCGAGCCGGTGGTCGGAGGGCAGCGCGCACACCAGCTCCTCCTCGTCGATCACCCGGTACGCCACCCCCGGCTGGGTCACCGGCAGCCGGACGAACCCCAGGTCGAGCGAGCCGTCGGCGACCCGGTCGAGGGCGACGTTCGCGTACGTCTGGGACCTGTCGGTCGCCGACCGCGGCCGAACTGCGGCTGCTGCGTGAGGACGTGGACCCGGACCGCGTCTATCTTCGCTGAGACGCATCACATGTCACACCCCGATCACCTGTCATACCCGATCACACGTCATACCTTGAGAGGACCGCAACCGCCATGCGTATCAGGATCGTCGGCGCCGGAGCCATGGGCCGCGGCATCGCCCAGTGGGCGGCGACCGCAGGACACACCGTCGAGCTGTGCGACGTACGTACGGAGGCGGTGACGGCCGCCGTGGACTTCGTACGGTCCATGCTCGAACGGGCCGTGCAGAAGGGCCGGATGTCCGCCGAGGACCGTACCGCCGCCCTGGCGCGGCTGATCCCGCTGGACGACCCGTGGGCACAGGGCCCGGACGTCGAGCTGGTCATCGAGGCCGTGCGGGAGGACCTCGACACCAAGACGGAGGTCTTCGGCCGGCTGGAGCAGGCGCTGCCCGCGACGGCCGTCTTCGCGACCAACACCTCGTCCCTGTCGGTCACCCGGATCGCCGCGGCGCTGAAGGATCCGACGCGCCTGGCCGGGCTGCATTTCTTCAACCCGGTACCGCTGATGAAGATCGTCGAGATCGTGCCGGGCGCGGCCACCCGCCCGGAGATCCCGCCGGCCCTCACCGCCCTCGTCGAGAGCTGCGGACACCGCGCGGTCACGGTCGCCGACACCCCCGGCTTCCTGGTCAATCACGCCGGGCGCGGCCTGGTGACCGAGGCCCTCGCCCTGCTGGAGGAGACGGTCGCCGACCCGGCGGACATCGACCGGATCGCCCGTGACGTGCTCGGCCTGCGGATGGGCCCGTTCGAGCTGATGGACCTCACCGGTCTGGATGTGACGGCCGCGGTGATCGACTCGATCTGGCAGGGCTTCCGGTACGCGGACCGGCTCCGCCCCTCCTACCTCACCCCGAACCGGGTCGCCGCCGGGCTGCACGGTCGCAAGACCGGGCGCGGCTGGTTCGCGTACGGCCCCGAGACGCCCGCCCCGGTCCCGGAACCGCCGGTCACGCGTGACGCGGACCGCCCGGTGTTCATTCACGGCGCCGCGCCGCAGGACCGGGACGCGGCCGCGCTGCGTGAGGCGCTGACCGCTGCGGGAGCGGTCGTCGAGACAGGCACGGAGCCGTCCGCCGACGCCCTCGTCCTGGTTCCGGTCTGGGGCACCACGGTGGCCTCCGCGGTCGCCGCGCACCGGCTGCCGGCAGGGCGCACCTTCGGCGTCGACCCGCTGCCACCGGCCGGCCGGCGCCGGGTGCTGGCCGTGACCCCGGCGGTGGATCCGGCCGCCGCGCGCACCGCCCGCGCGGTGCTGGCCCGGGCGGCGGACGGCGACGAGCCGTACGCGGTCTCGGTGGTACGGGACACGGCGGGCTCGGTCGCTCAGCGGCTGCTGGCCTCGATCGTGTCGGTCGCGGCAGGGATCGCGGAGCGCTCCATCGCCTCTCCCGCCGATATCGACCTGGCCGTCACGACCGGGCTCGGCTACCCCGTCGGCCCGCTGGCCTGGGGCGACCGGATCGGCGCCGAGCGGATGCTGGAGCTGCACCGGGCGCTGCACCGCACGACGGGCGACCCGCGCCACCGCCCGAGCCGCTGGGTCACCGAACGCGCCCAGCTCGGCCTCGCGCTGACGGACCCGGGTACCTCACCCGCCGACTGCACGACCGGCAACGCGTTCTCTTGACCTCCCATCCCCGCCCTTCGGGACTCCGACGGAGTCCTGAAGGGCGGGGATGCCTGCCACGGCCGGCCGGCCGTCTCGGTGGGTTCCTGCTTCTTCGCGCTGCGCCGGAACACGAAGTCCTGGTGGCGGACGACGAGGTCGGCGAGACCCTGGAACTCTGATGGCGATCAACCGCTTCATTGCCCGCCGCGACATCCACCTGCGGGAGAAGACCCTCACTTCGTGCTGGAGGCGGTCCACTGGGACGCCGGCGCTGCTCGGCTGCTGCCCCGCCTGCTCAGGGGTCGCACCCGCGGTCCGTGTTCGTCACCCACCGCCGCCCGGGATCGGGCAAGGTCGTCTCGCCGCGGCATGTGTGCCCGCACACCGGGCCGGCCCGGCTGTCGTACGGGCAGGCCCGCGCGCTGCTGGACCAGCACACCGCGGCAGCTGGGGTGGTTGGCACTAGGGCCTCTCGTTTGGATCAGGCCGGATCAGGGAGCGGGGTCCGGAGCCGTGCATCGCAAGGCGGAGGAAGGAGTCATGGCGGAGCCAATGGGGTCTCCCCTGCTCGAGCGGAGCCGAGAGCTTGGGGATGACTGACGACAACGCTGCGAGGTGCGGTGCCGGGGCACGCGAGCCCGGCGTGATCCAAACGAGAGGCCCTAGCTCTGCGGGACGTCCTTGACGAACACGATGCCGTCGCTGTCCGCCAGGTGGGCCGGGTCGAGCGGGGCATAGCCGAACCAGGGCGATACGCGGGGCGCGGGCCGCGTATCGCCGAGGGCGGTGGCAAGCCGTCGGGTGTCGATGACGCAGCGGTCCTCCGGGAGCGCGTGCAGGAGTCCTTCGACGGTGTCCGGGGGCGGGGTGTCCACTCCCTGGTGCCGGATCGTGCCGAGGGCGGTGGCCACGAAGGCGTACCCCTCGCCGAGCTGGGCGCTCACCAGTGCACCGGCGCTCCACCACTCCACCGGCCCCTCCCACATCCGCATCGTGCTCTTCTCCCGCTGGAGATGGGAGTTGTGGGCGTGGACGAGTGCCGGGCCCCGTTCGGCGAGGGCGAGGAGGTTGTGGGCCATCATCTGACCCCGCAGGCCCACCAGCCGGGTCATGCGGGCCGGTGAGGCGTCGGCCATCCAGTAGTGGTAGCGCAGCAGGCCGGTGGCGGTACGCGCGTACAGGCGCGCACGGTCCCAGTCGTCTGGCGAGGTCGCCGTGATCAGGTGCGGCCTCTGCTCGTCGAGTAGCGCCACCAGATCGTCGGCGAGCAGTCGCAGCTGGCCGGCCTCGGCCGACTGCCCCACGGACTGGGCCGGGTCCGTCATCGCGGCGGAATTGGTCCACCGGTCGTCGGTGCCGAGCAGGCGGTCGAGTGTGTCCACGGTGCAGGGGAGCAGGTCCGCGTCCCCCCAGGCCGAGAGATAACCGTGGAGTGCGGTGAGGGCCTGCCGGGGGCTCGCGGCGCCGGTCATCTCCAGCGGGCCGTCGAAACCAGCGAAGCGGAGCCGCTCGGACGCGGGCCGGCTGTCGTTGTACGCGCGCATCCAGCGCACCAGCTCACGGTTGGGCGCGGACACGTTGAACCACCCGTGGCTGAAGCCGCGCTCCATGACCTCGTCGAGGGTGCCCGTGCCCGAGGTGACGTAGTCGTCTACGACCAGGCCCATCATGCAGTCGCTCTCGATCGCGATCGTCCGGTACCCCTCCTGCTCGACGAGCTGCCGGAAGAGCTCGTTGCGCAGGTCGAGCAGAGTGTGCTCGCCGTGGGCGGGCTCGCCCAGGGCGAGCAGCCGCGGCCGCGCCGGAAGCAGCCTCATGACGGCGGCAGCCTCGACGGCGTGGGCGGCATTCGTGATGTCAGTAGCCATGCCTTCAACGGTATCGTTGAACTTTCGGTTGAAACTTTCGCACGATATCGGCGGGATCATGGGGCAAAACCTTCAAAACGGCGAGCGGCTCAGGCCGGTTGATCTCGCACGCGGGCACGGTCTGTCCACGCAGGCGATCAGGAACTACGAGGAAGCCGGCATCCTGCCGGCCGCCGGTCGCACACCCCACGGCTACCGCACCTATACCTCGCTGCACGCGGGGGCCCTGCGCGCGTTTCTTGCCCTGGTGCCCGGCCACGGCCACCAGACGGCGACCTCGATCATGCGGGCCGTGAACCAGGGGGCGGCCGATGAGGCGTTCCGCCTCATCGACGCCGGCCACGCCCAGCTTCTCGACGACCGGCGGACCCTCCAGGCCGTGGAGAGCGCCCTCCGTGACCTGGAGCCCACCACTGCGCCGAAGCCCGGTGCGGGGTCCGAGCCGGCCGCGGTGTCCGGGCTCGGCGGCACGTTCATCGGGCCGCTGGCAGACAAGCTCGGAATCCGGCCCGCGACACTGCGCAAATGGGAGCACGCCGGGCTGGTGCGCCCGCGCCGCGACCCGCGGACCGGGTACCGCGTCTACGACGAGGCCGACGTACGGGACGCCCGGCTGGCCCACCAGCTCAGGCGGGGCGGCTACCTGCTGGAGCAGATCGCCCCGCTGATCGCCCAGGTGCGGGCGGCCAGCGGGCTGGAGCCACTGGAGGCCACGCTGTGCGACTGGCGCGGCCGGCTGTCCGCCCGCGGGCGGGCGATGCTGACCGGGGCCGCAGAGCTGGAGGCGTACCTCCGCAAGCGCGGATGAGAAAGAAGAACCGCTCCGACTCCGTACGGGACGGCGCCCCGTTGTACGCCGCATACCTTGCGGCCTGCTCATCCGTCAGAAACTCGACCGGCACCCCGGATCTCCAGACAGTCAGTGATCAACGACTGCCGAAGACTCCGCTCCCGCTGAACCCCAGGTCGAAGCGCTTACGGGCGCGTGCAGGGCTTACGACCTCCCCCACGATAGGGAGCGGATCAGCGAGCGGTGTCGCGCGGCTCCGGACCGCGGCCCATGTCCGTTCCGTACAAGACCCGTGGGGACGACCGGCCTAGGGTCGAGGCATGACTCCACGCATGGACGCGATCGGCGTCATCACCGCGGATCTGGCCGCATCGCTCACCTTCTACCGTCGGCTCGGTCTCGACATCCCCGCCGACGCGGAATCCGCACCCCACGTCGAAGTGACGCTCCCGGGCGGGCAGCGTCTGCTCTGGGACACCGAAGAGGTCATCCGGTCGTTCGACCCCCGATGGACCGCGCGGCACGGCGGGGAACGCCTCGGGCTCGCCTTTCTCTGCGACAGCCCGGCGGAAGTGGACGCGGTGTACGACGACCTGACGGGCGCCGGTTACCGGGGACATCTGAAGCCGTGGGACGCGGTGTGGGGGCAGCGTTACGCGGTGGTCCTCGATCCGGACGGGTGCGCGGTGTCGTTGTTCGCGGGCAACGGCTGAGACCGGGGCCCGGCCTCATCACGACGCGAGGTAGGCGGTCAGGGTGGTCCCGGCCAGGTCACGCATCTCCCGTGCGAGATGGGCCTGGTCGGTGCAGCCCGCTTCGGCCGCCGCCTCGGCGTACGGTGTTCCGGACCGGGCGAGGGTGAGCGCACGCTGGAGCCGCAGGACCCGGGCGAGCGTCTTGGGCCCGTAGCCGAAGGCCGCGAGTGAACGGCGGTGCAGCTGACGCGCGCCGAGGCCGACCGTCCGCGCGGTATCCGCGACGGACCGGCCATGACCGAGCTGCGTGGCGACGGACCGCATCAGCGGGTCCGGCGGTGCGGTGTCGGCCGCCCGCCGCAGGGCGATGGTCTCCAGTGCGGCGGCGGTATCGGGGGCTTCGGCGATCCGTTCGGTGAGTACGCGGACCAGCGCGCCCGGCCACAGGTCCGCGAGGGCGACCCGGCGGTCGCGCAGTTCGTGCGCGGGTACACCGAGGAGCGCGGGGGCCGTGCCGGGCGCGAAACGGATCCCGGTGTACTGCCCGCCGGTACCGACGGCCGACGTGCCGGCATGGGTGTCGGGGCCCGCGACGAGCAACTGTCCGTCGATCCAGAGCAGGTCCATGCAGCCGTCGGGCAGTACCGCGTGGACCGATCCCTCCGGCACGCACAGGGTCCACACGGTCGCACCGTCGAACCGCGACGCCCGCTCTTCGTACGTGTCGCCCATGCCGCACACGCTAATCTCGTCCCCATCTCGTCGGAGACATCTCGTCGGAGACATCTCGTCGGAGAACGGAATCAGCTTCCTGGGGGCGGGCCATGACAGCACTGATGGAGTTCACCACCGACAGCGGTGCGACGGTGACGGTCGAGGTCGACCGTCATACACCGGGTGCGCAGCTGGTCGCGTTGGGCGACGACAACACCCTGGCCAGGGCGGGGCGTACGTTCGACAGCGCACTCACGGGAATCCGTTCGGCCGCCGAGTCCGCGCTCGCCGTGTTCCGGGACGGCGCACTCAAACCGGACGGTGTGGAGCTGGAATTCGGGGTGAAGATCACGGCGGAGGCCGGGGCCGTGATCGCCAAGAGCGCGGTCGAGGGCCATTTGGTGGTCAAGCTGTCCTGGTCCCCCGGCACGACACCGGCACCTCCGACGACTCCCGCGACGCCGGCCGCCACCGTACCGGCGCCCACGGCCCCACCCGCCGATTGACCGACTGCCGACGTCACCCCTCGGACGGACTGTCCGGCTCTTCCGGCTTGCTCATGTCCGGCCTGTCCGCGTTCTGCCTGTCCGGGTCCGGCTTGTCCGACTCCTTGTCGCGGCTCGGCTGCAGCCTGGACTTCACATCGTCCGGCGGCAGGAACCTCGACCACCGCTCCGGGAACTCGGACGGCATGTAGGGACTCTCGCCGACGTCGTCATCGTCATCGTCGTAGTCCCCGTCCGCGTCCCCGTCCCTGCTCTCCGCCTGCGCCCGCGCGACGAGCTCTGCGGCCTGAGCCGCGCGTATCCGCTCATTCGCCGCACGCGCCGCGGCCGTCGCCAGCGAGGGCCACACCCGGTCGATCGCGGCATTGACCGCCGCGCCCACCAGCACCGCGAACGCGGAGACGCCGATCCACAGCAGGACGGCGATCGGGGCCGCCAACGATCCGTAGATCGTCGGCCCCTCGACCGTACTGGTGAGGTAGATCCGCAGCAGAAAACTGCCGAGCACCCACATCGCGAGCGCCACCAGCGCACCGGGGACGTCCTCGATCCACGGCGAACGGACCGGTACGGACACGTGATAGAGCGTCGTCAGGAACGCGATCGACAGCAGGATCACCAGCGGCCAGTACAGAATGCTTATGAGCTCGGTGCCCCACGGTATGAACTCCACGACCCGGTCCGGGCCGACCACGAGCAGCGGCAGCACGACGGCGCCGAGCAGCAGCGCGATCACGTACAGCAGGAAGGAGAGCAGCCGCGTCTTGACGATGCCGCGCTGGCCGTCGAGGCCGTACATCACCGTGATCGTGTCGATGAAGACGTTGACCGCGCGGGATCCGGACCAGAGCGCGATCGCGAAGCCGATGGAGATGACATCGGGCCGGGCGCCGGTGGTGACGTCCGCGAGGAGCGGTCTGGCGAAGTCGTTCACGCCCCGCTGGCTGAGCACCGTCTGGGCGGCGTTGAGGATGTTGCGCTCGATGGAGGCGACCGTGGTGGTGTTGGTCCATTCGTCGACGTATCCGAGCAGCCCGATCAGGCCGAGCAGCAGCGGGGGCAGGGACAGCAGGGTGAAGAACGCCGCCTCGGCGGCGAGTCCCAGAATGCGGTACTCCATGCACGAGTTGACGGTGTCCTTGAGCAACTGCCAGACCATCTGCCGCTTGGATACGTTGCGGTAGAGGACCCTGGCCCGGTGGAGCCGCCCGGATGGCCGCTCGGGTGTTTCGTTTGCTGCCTGCACGTCCTTACCGTATCGGCATGGCAGCCACCACTCACACCGTGTTCAACCAGGTACCGCCGCTGGTCGGCTACGACGTATTCGGCGCCGACCTCGCGCTCACCGAGGCGGTACGACGTCATATGTCGCCCGAACTGCTCACCGAGGCCCGGGGCGGGCTCAGTGAGCTGGGCAGGGCCGCGGGCTCCGCGCAGGCACAGGCGTGGGGGGCGCAGGCGAACGAGAATCCGCCGGTGCTGCGTACCCACGACCGGTACGGGAATCGCATCGACGAGGTGGAGTTCCACCCGGCCTGGCACCGGCTGCTGGGGCATGCGGTCGGCGCGGGCCTGACCGACGCCTGGGGCAGGCCCGGCGGTCATGTGCGGCGGGCGGCCGGCTTCATGGTGTGGACGCAGGCCGAGGCGGGGCACGGCTGCCCGCTGTCGATGACGCACGCGGCGGTGCCCGCGCTGCGGACCGATCCGGCGCTGGCCGCCGAGTGGGAGCCGCTGCTGACCTCGACCGTGTACGAGCAGGGGCTGCGGCCCGCCGCACAGAAGGCCGGTGTGCTCTTCGGGATGGGCATGACGGAGAAGCAGGGCGGCACCGACGTCCGGTCCAACACGACGCGGGCCGAGCCGCTGTCCGCGGCGGGCGAGTATCTGCTCACCGGGCACAAGTGGTTCTGTTCGGCGCCGATGTCCGACGGCTTCCTGGTGCTGGCGCAGGCGCCTGGCGGCCTGACCTGTTTTCTGCTGCCCCGGGTGCTGCCCGACGGCACCCGCAACCCGTTCGCGATCCAGCGGCTGAAGGACAAGCTGGGCAACCGGTCCAACGCGTCGAGCGAGGTCGAGTTCGACGGGACGTGGGCGCGCCGGGTCGGCGACGAGGGGCGCGGGGTGCGCACCATCATCGAGATGGTGGCGGCGACGCGACTGGACTGTGTGGTCGGTTCGGCGGCGCTGATGCGGCAGGCGGTGGCGCAGGCGATCCACCACTGCACCTACCGCAGCGCGTTCGGCGGGGCGCTGATCGAGAAGCCACTGATGCGCAATGTGCTGGCCGATCTGGCACTGGAGTCGGAGGCGGCGACGGCGCTGGCGCTGCGGCTGGCCGCGGCGTACGACGCGGACACGGAGAGTGAGCGGGCCCTCCTGCGGATCGCGGTGCCGACGGCGAAGTACTGGGTGACGAAGCGGTGCGCGCCGATGGTGGGCGAGGCGCTGGAGTGTCTCGGCGGCAACGGTTACGTCGAGGAGTCCGGGATGCCGCGACTGCTGCGGGAGGCGCCGCTCAACTCGATCTGGGAGGGCTCGGGGAACGTACAGGCGCTGGATGTGCTGCGGGCGCTGCAGCACGAGCCGATGGCGCTGAACGCGTTCCTCCAGGAGATCGGCAGGGCGCGCGGCGCCGATCACCGGCTGGACAGGGCGGTCAAGGACATGCTGACGGAATTCGCGGATCTGACCGGGATCGAGGCGCGGGCCCGCAGACTGGTCGAGCGGATGGCACTCGTGTTGCAGGGTTCGCTGCTGGTGCGCTGGGCGCCGCCGGAGGTCGCCGACGCGTTCTGCGCGTCACGGCTGGGCGGGGACTGGGGCACGGCCTTCGGGACGCTGCCGCACAGCCTCGCTCTGGCATCGGTGGTGGAACGGGCACGGCCCGTCGAGCGTTAGGGCCTCCCGTACAGCGACGGAGGGTGGTGCTGCGCCGACACGGCACCAGCCTCCATGCTCTGCACATCGAGCGGCGGAGCGCAGGCTCCGCCGTCCGGTGTTCCGTCACTCCCGTACGGACCCGCACCCCCACGCCAGTGCCGTCGTCCGGGCCGCGGGACCGGCTTGGGTAGGGCCCGCGCGGCATGGTTACCTGGCAGTCATGAGCAACCCCGCGCGCACCGCCGACACCACCGCCGAGGTGACCATCTGGTCCCTGGAACAGACCTCCCCCGACGATCTGCGCCCCGCCGCGGTCCCTCAGGGCGATGTACGGATCGTCCGGTCCGAGGTGCCGCTGCCCGAGTTCAGCCGGTTCCTGTACACGGCGGTCGGCGGCGACATCCAGTGGACGGACCGGCTCACGATGACATACGCGCAGTGGCAGGAGGCCCTGGACCGGCCCGGGGCGGAGACCTGGGTGGCGTACGCGAACGGGACGCCGGCCGGCTACATCGAGCTGGACCCGCAGGACGACGGCGTGGTCGAGGTCATGTACTTCGGGCTGATACCCGCATTCCGGGGGCGCCGGATCGGCGGCCATCTGCTCTCGTGCGGGGTCGCCCGCGCCTGGGACCTGGCGGAGCGCTGGCCGGAGCGGACGCCGACGAAGCGGGTGTGGCTGCACACCTGCTCCAAGGACGGTCCGCACGCCATGGACAACTATCTGCGGCGCGGCTTCCGGCTCTTCGACACGAAGGTGGAGCGGGAGCCCGAGGTGGCGACGCCCGGGCCGTGGCCGGGAGCGAAGCGGTAGTACGCGGGCAACGGAGCGGCGGCTTCCGGCGACAGGTGGGGCAATTTCGGCCATTACGGGCGGCCAACAGCCCGCGCGGATCAGGTGACGGGCACCACGCGTCTCGCATGGCGGGACACTCAAGTCCACATCATGGATAGAGGTGGACTGCTCCGAGATTCGCGTGACACGCTTCCGTCATGCCTGGAACTGGAATCGCCTTGGTGAGTCGACGCCACGTCGACCTCGGCCGCGTGTCCAGCGCCATCTGTCCGGCGAGCTGAGAGTCCCAGCACCGCCGCGATCCCCTTTTCTCTGCCAGCCCTGCGCACCGCCGCGCCTCAGCGCGAGTGTGCAGTTCAGAGCCGCCCTCCCGCAGTCCCGAAGGACGTACCGTCATGGCCGCTACCCCGGAACAGCCTGCGCCCGTCACGCCCCGCCGCAAGGCCGGACGCCACCGTGGCGAAGGCCAGTGGGCCGTGGGGCACCACACTCCGCTCAATGGCAATGAGCAGTTCAAGAAGGACGACGACGGTCTCAATGTACGGACACGCATTGAGACGATCTACGCCAAGCGCGGTTTCGACTCGATCGACCCCAACGACCTTCGTGGACGCATGCGTTGGTGGGGCCTGTACACCCAGCGCAAGCCCGGCATCGACGGCGGCAAGACCGCGGTCCTGGAGCCGGAGGAGCTGGACGACAAGTACTTCATGCTGCGGGTCCGGATCGACGGCGGCCGGCTGACCACCGCGCAGCTGCGGGTCATCGGCGAGATCTCGCAGGAGTACGCACGCGGCACCGCGGACATCACCGACCGGCAGAACATCCAGCTGCACTGGATCCGCATCGAGGACGTCCCGGCGATCTGGCAGAAGCTGGAGGCCGTCGGGCTCTCCACCACCGAGGCCTGCGGCGACTGCCCCCGCGTGATCATCGGCTCCCCCGTGGCGGGGATCGCCGCCGACGAGATCATCGACGGCACACCCGCCGTCGACGAGATCCACGACCGCTACATCGGCGACAAGGAATTCTCCAACCTGCCGCGCAAGTTCAAGACCGCGATCTCGGGCTCGCCGCTGCAGGACGTGGTGCACGAGATCAACGACATCGCGTTCGTCGGCGTGGTCCACCCCGAGCACGGTCCGGGTTTCGACGTCTGGGTCGGTGGCGGTCTCTCCACCAATCCGCGGCTCGCCGAGCGGCTCGGTGCCTGGGTACCGCTCGACGAGGTTCCGGACGTCTGGGCCGGAGTCGTCGGCATCTTCCGCGACTACGGGTACCGGCGGCTGCGCAACCGCGCCCGGCTGAAGTTCCTGATGGCCGACTGGGGTCCCGCGAAGTTCCGCCAGGTGCTGGAGGACGAGTACCTGAAGCGTCCGCTGATCGACGGGCCCGCGCCCGAGCAGCCCAGCAGCCGCTGGCGTGACCACGTGGGTGTGCACCAGCAGCAGGACGGCCGTTTCTACGTCGGTTTCGCACCCAGGGTCGGCCGCGTGGACGGGTCCACCCTCGCCGAGATCGCCGAGCTGGCCGCCGCGCACGGCTCGGACCGGCTGCGCACCACCGTCGAGCAGAAGATGCTCATCCTCGACGTGGCGCAGGACCAGGTGGACTCCCTGGTCGCCGGACTGGAGGCGCTCGACTTCCAGGTGAAGCCGTCGCCGTTCCGCCGTGGCACGATGGCCTGCACCGGCATCGAGTTCTGCAAGCTGGCGATCGTCGAGACGAAGGCGCGCGGCGCCTCGCTCATCGACGAACTGGAGCGCCGGCTGCCGGACTTCGACGAGCCGCTCACCATCAACCTCAACGGCTGCCCCAATGCCTGCGCCCGTATCCAGACCGCCGACATCGGCCTCAAGGGCCAGCTCGTGCTGGACGACGACGGCAATCAGGTCGAGGGCTACCAGGTCCACCTGGGCGGCGCCCTGGGACTGGAGGCCGGGTTCGGCCGCAAGGTCCGTGGTCTGAAGGTCACTTCGGCCGATTTGCCCGACTACGTCGAGCGGGTCCTGGGCCGATTCCAGGAGGAGCGCGAGGACGGCGAGCGGTTCGCGACGTGGGCGGCGCGGGCCAGTGCGGAGTCGCTGTCATGAGCGAACGCGCCGCACCGTTCCACTGCCCCTACTGCGGCGACGAGGACCTGCGCCCGCACGAGAGTGGCCACGGCGCCTGGGAATGCGCTTCGTGCAACCGCGCTTTCCAGCTCAAGTTCCTGGGTCTGCTGACCCGGGGACTGCAGCGCAACGACGTTGAACGGGAGGGGATATGACGGACACTCTGCAGAGCGATGGGCTCAAGAGCCTGGCCGAACGCGCGGGCCGGGAGCTGGAGAACGCCTCCCCGCTGGAAATCCTGAAGTGGGCCGCCGACGCCTTCGGCAAGCGGTTCTGCGTCACCTCGTCCATGGAGGACGCGGTCGTCGCCCACCTCGCCTCGCGCGCCTTTCCCGGCGTCGACGTGGTCTTCCTCGACACCGGCTACCACTTCCCCGAGACGATCGGGACCCGCGACGCGGTCGAAGCCGTGATGGACGTCCACGTCATCACGCTCACCCCGCCGCAGACCGTGGCCGAGCAGGACGCCGCGTACGGGCCGAAGCTGCACGACCGCGACCCCGACCTGTGCTGCAAGCTGCGCAAGGTCAACCCCCTCGAGGAGGGCCTGACTTCGTACACGGCCTGGGCGACCGGGCTGCGCCGCGACGAGTCCCCGACCCGGGCGAACACCCCGGTCGTCGGCTGGGACGAGAAGCGGCAGAAGGTCAAGATCTCGCCGATCGCCCGCTGGACCCAGGACGACGTGGACGCGTACGTGGCGGAGCACGGCGTCCTCACCAACCCGCTGCTGATGGACGGATACGCCTCCGTCGGCTGCGCGCCCTGCACCCGCCGGGTGCTGGAGGGCGAGGACGCACGCGCCGGGCGCTGGGCCGGCCGGGGCAAGACCGAGTGCGGACTGCACGACTGATGACGACTGATCAGGAGACTTCGATGAGCGTGACGGAGACGGGCGCCACCATCTGGCTGACCGGTCTGCCGAGCGCGGGCAAGACCACCATCGCGTACGAACTCGCCGGGCGACTGCGCGGCGAGGGCCACCGCGTGGAGGTCCTCGACGGCGACGAGATCCGGGAGTTCCTCTCCGCGGGTCTCGGTTTCTCCCGCGCGGACCGGCACACCAACGTCCAGCGGATCGGCTTCGTCGCCGAGCTGCTGGCGGCCAACGGCGTGAAGGTGCTGGTCCCGGTCATCGCCCCGTACGCGGACAGCCGGGACGCGGTACGGGGGCGGCACCAGGCCGGGGGGACCGCGTATCTGGAGGTACACGTCGCGACCCCGGTCGAGGTGTGCTCCGTACGCGATGTGAAGGGCCTCTACGCCAAGCAGGCGGCGGGCGAGATCAGTGGGCTCACCGGGGTCGACGACCCGTACGAGGTGCCGGAGTCGCCGGACCTGCGGATCGAGTCGCACCGGCAGACCGTGCAGGAGTCCGCGGCGGAGCTGTACGCGCTGCTGAGCGAGAGGGGTGCGGCATGACGACCGTCGCGACTGTGTCGGAAGGCACCGACAATCCGTACGCGCTCAGCCACCTGGACTCCCTGGAGTCCGAGGCGGTGCACATCTTCCGTGAGGTGGCGGGTGAGTTCGAGCGGCCGGTGATTCTCTTCTCCGGTGGCAAGGACTCGATCGTGATGCTGCATCTGGCGCTCAAGGCGTTCGCGCCCGCGCCGGTGCCGTTCACGCTGCTGCACGTCGACACGGGGCACAACTTCCCCGAGGTGCTGGAGTACCGCGACCGCACGGTGGCCCGGCACCGGCTGCGGCTCCATGTCGCCTCCGTGCAGGAGTACATCGACGCCGGGAAGCTCCGCGAGCGCCCGGACGGCACCCGCAACCCGCTGCAGACCGTGCCGCTGACCGAGGCGATCCAGCAGCACCGCTTCGACGCCGTGTTCGGCGGCGGTCGCCGCGACGAGGAGAAGGCACGCGCCAAGGAGCGGGTCTTCTCCCTGCGCGACGAGTTCTCCCAGTGGGACCCGCGCCGCCAGCGCCCCGAGCTGTGGCAGCTCTACAACGGCCGGCACGCCCCCGGTGAGCACGTCCGGGTCTTCCCGATCTCCAACTGGACCGAGCTGGACGTCTGGCAGTACATCGACCGTGAGGGCATCGAGCTCCCGGAGATCTACTTCGCCCATGAGCGCGAGGTCTTCAACCGCTCCGGCATGTGGCTGACCGCGGGCGACTGGGGCGGCCCCAAGGATGGCGAGCGGGTCGAGACCCGGCAGGTCCGCTACCGCACGGTCGGCGACATGTCGTGCACCGGCGCCGTCGACTCCGACGCCACGACGCTGGACGCCGTGATCACCGAGATCGCCGCCTCCCGGCTCACCGAACGGGGCGCGACGCGCGCCGACGACAAGATGTCCGAGGCCGCGATGGAAGACCGTAAGCGCGAGGGGTACTTCTAAATGACCACCACAAGCGAGCAGTTGTCGACCACCACCCTGCTGCGGTTCGCCACCGCGGGGTCCGTCGACGACGGCAAGTCCACCCTCGTGGGACGTCTGCTGCACGACTCCAAGTCCGTCCTCACCGACCAACTGGAGGCCGTCGAGCACGCCTCGCGCAGCCGGGGCCAGGAAGCGCCCGACCTGGCGCTGTTGACCGACGGCCTGCGGGCCGAGCGTGAGCAGGGCATCACCATCGATGTCGCCTACCGCTACTTCGCGACGCCGCGCCGCCGGTTCATCCTGGCCGACACCCCGGGGCATGTGCAGTACACCCGGAACATGGCGACCGGCGCCTCGACCGCCGAGCTGGCCGTCGTCCTGGTCGACGCCCGCAACGGCGTCGTCGAGCAGACCCGCCGCCACGCTGCCGTCGCCGCGCTGCTCCGCGTCCCGCACGTGGTGCTGGCCGTCAACAAGATGGACCTGGTCGACTACGCGGAGCCCGTCTTCGCCGCCATCGCCGAGGAGTTCACCGCGTACGCGGCGTCCCTGGGCGTTCCCGGCTGGGCGTCTGGGGGGAACCCCCAGGAAAACTGGTGTACCGCGATCCCGATCTCCGCACTGGCCGGTGACAACGTCGTGGAGCCGTCCGCCAACATGGACTGGTACGGCGGCCCCACCGTCCTGGAACACCTGGAGACGGTGCCCGTCAGCCACGACCTCACCGCCTGCCACGCCCGCTTCCCCGTCCAGTACGTCATCCGGCCGCAGACCGCCGAGCACCCCGACTACCGGGGCTACGCGGGACAGATCGCGGCCGGTGCGTTCCGCGTCGGCGAGACCGTCACCGTCCTGCCCTCGGGCCGCACGTCGGCGGTCACCGCGATCGACGCCCTCGGCGAGAGCGTGGACATCGCCTGGGCTCCCCAGTCCGTGACGATCCGGCTGGCCGACGACATCGACATCTCCCGCGGCGACCTGATCGCGCCGGCCGCCGACGCTCCGACGGTGACCCAGGACGTCGAGGCGACCGTCTGCCACGTCGCCGACCAGCCGCTCACCGTCGGGCAGCGGGTGCTGCTCAAGCACACCACCCGCACGGTCAAGGCGATCGTCAAGGACATCCCCTCGCGCCTCACACTCGACGACCTCTCCCAGCACCCGGCCCCCGGCCGGCTCGTCGCCAACGACATCGGCCGGGTCGTCGTCCGTACCGCGGAGCCGCTCGCGCTCGACGCGTACGCGGATTCCCGCCGCACCGGTTCCTTCCTGCTGATCGACCCGGCGGACGGCACCACGCTGACGGCCGGCATGGCCGGTGCCTCGTTCGCCGCCGTGGCGGAGACCGAGACCGCCGTGGCCGACGACGCCGAGTGGGACTTCTGATGGCCATCGACATCTACTCCACGTTCGCGAAGGAGGGCGGCCGCGTCGGCAGCGGCGCCCTCGGCAGCGGCCAGGGCGGGGTCGCGCGATGTGCGCGATGACGTACGCGCACCGCCTGCGCGCCCACCCGTACCAACCGCACCGCCAGTTCAGACGAAGACCCGCCGACTTCCCGGCCGTGTCCCCGTAAGTACCGAGGGCCGCGAGCACCGGGCCGACGAGAGGAAAGCCTCCCGTGTCTGTCCCCCGTACCACGCTGCGCCGCAGCCTCGCCGCTGCCGCCGCCCTGCCGCTGCTCGCCGTCGCGCTCACCGCCTGCGGCTACGGCTCCGAGGCGAAACAGGACGACGTCAAGGCGGCGGAGGCCCCGACCGGCGGCAAGAAGCTCTCCGCGGACACCGTGAAGATCGGCTATTTCCCGAACCTCACCCATGCCACGGCCCTGGTCGGCATCCAGGAAGGCATCATCGCCAAGGAGCTCGGCTCCACCGCGGTCGAGCCGTCGACGTTCAACGCCGGTCCGTCCGAGATCGAGGCGCTCAACGCGGGCTCGATCGACATCGGCTTCATCGGCCCCTCGCCCGCCATCAACGGCTTCACCAAGTCCAAGGGCAAGAGCCTGCGGATCATCGGCGGTGCGGCGTCCGGCGGGGTGAAGCTCGTCGTCAACCCGAAGAAGATCAAGACCCTGGACGACCTCAAGGGCAAGAAGATCGCCACACCGCAGCTCGGCAACACCCAGGACGTGGCCTTCCTCAACTGGATCTCCGAGAAGGGCTGGAAGGTCGACGCCGGCAGCGGCAAGGGCGACGTCTCCGTGGTCCGTACGGACAACAAGGTGACGCCGGACGCCTACCGCTCGGGTTCCATCGACGGCGCCTGGGTGCCCGAGCCGACCGCCTCCAAGCTGGTCGCCCAGGGCGCGAAGGAACTCCTCGACGAGTCGTCGCTCTGGCCGGACAAGAAGTTCGTGATCACGAACATCATCGTGTCGCAGAAATTCCTCGCCGAGCACCCGGACGTCGTCGAGGCGGTGCTGCGCGGCACGGTCGACACCAACGCGTGGATCAACACCAACCCGGAGAAGGCGAAGGCCTCCGCCAACACCGCGCTCAGGGAGCTGAGCGGCAAGGCGCTGCCGGCCGAGGTCCTCGACCCGGCGTGGAAGTCCGTTCAGTTCACCGACGACCCGCTGGCCGCCACGCTCGACACCGAGGCCGAGCACGCGGTGAAGGCCGGTCTGCTGGAGCGGACGGACCTGACGGGCATCTACGACCTGAAGCCGCTGAACAAGATCCTCAAGGCCACGGGCAAGCCCGAGGTCGCCGACGCCGGTCTCGGCGTCGAGTAGCAGCGTCCGGCACCGAAAAGGATTCCAGGAGGTGACGACCATGGCGACCACCACTCTCTCCAAGGCCGAGAGCCGTACGGCGGTCGGGCACGCAGCCCGCATCGACCACGTCTCGAAGTCCTTCGGCGGACCGGAGGGGCAGCAGCTCGTCCTGGACGACATCACACTCGATGTCGCTCCCGGCGAGTTCGTCACCCTCCTGGGCGCCTCCGGGTGCGGCAAGTCGACCCTGCTCAACCTGGTGGCCGGACTCGACCGCCCGACCGCGGGATCCATCGATACCCCCGGCGGGCGGCCGGCCCTGATGTTCCAGGAGCACGCCCTCTTCCCGTGGCTGACCGCGGGCAAGAACATCGAACTCGCGCTGCGGCTGCGCGGCGTGCCCAAGTCCGACCGCCGCACCGAGGCGGAGCGGCTGCTCGAACTCGTACGGCTCGGCGGCGCGCACGGGAAGCGGGTGCATGAGCTTTCGGGCGGTATGCGGCAGCGGGTGGCGATGGCCCGCGCACTCGCCCAGGACAGTCGACTGCTGCTGATGGACGAGCCGTTCGCCGCACTCGACGCCATCACCCGGGACGTGCTGCACGACGAGCTGACCCGGATCTGGCGCGAGACGAACGTCTCTGTCCTCTTCGTCACGCACAACGTGCGCGAGGCGGTCCGGCTCGCCGAGCGCGTCGTCCTGCTCTCGTCGCGGCCGGGCCGGATCGCCCGGGAGTGGACGGTGGACATCGACCAGCCGCGCCGCATCGAGGACACCGCGGTGGCCGAGCTGTCCGTAGAGATCACCGAACAACTGCGTGGGGAGATCCGCCGACATGGCCGGCACTGAGACCGCCGCCAAGGGCGCCGCCCAGGACCTGGCGGGCCTGGAGGCGGGGCTGGACGCACTCGACGCCGTGCGGGTGAGCCGGACCCCGGTCCGCGAGGTGCTGGTGCGCAAGGTGCTGCCGCCGGTCGTGGCCGTGGTCCTGGTGCTCGTCGTCTGGCAGATCCTGATCTGGGCGAAGGTCACCGACGACTACAAGCTGCCGTCGCCGTCCCTGGTGTGGGGCGAGGTGACCGACGCCTGGACGCAGGGCACCTTGCTCGGCTACATCTGGACCAGCGTCTCGCGCGGTCTGCTCGGCTTCCTGCTGGCGCTGGTCATCGGCACTCCGCTCGGGCTGCTGGTGGCGCGCGTCAAGCTGGTCCGCGCGGCGATCGGGCCGGTGCTCTCCGGGCTCCAGTCGCTTCCGTCGGTCGCCTGGGTGCCGCCCGCGGTGATCTGGCTGGGGCTCGACGACAGGATGATGTACGCGGTGATCCTGCTGGGCGCCGTCCCGTCGATCGCGAACGGCCTGGTCGCGGGCGTCGACCAGATCCCGCCGCTGCATCTGCGGGCCGGGAAGACGCTGGGCGCCACCGGGCTGCGCGGCACCTGGCACATCGTGCTGCCGGCCTCGCTGCCCGGGTATCTGGCAGGCCTGAAGCAGGGCTGGGCGTTCTCCTGGCGTTCGCTGATGGCCGCCGAGATCATCGCTTCCTCGCCCGACCTGGGGGTGGGCCTGGGCCAGTTGCTGGAACAGGGCCGGGAGACCAGCAGCATGTCGATGGTGTTCCTCGCCATCATCCTGATCCTCACCGTCGGCATCGCGATCGACCTGCTGATCTTCAGTCCGCTGGAGCGGTGGGTGCTGCGCAGCCGCGGCCTCCTCGTCAAGAACTGAGGACGACCATGACCGCTCCGGTGCTTCTCGTCATCGCCCACGGCAGCCGCGACCCGCGGCACGCGGCGACCGTGCACGCGCTCACCGCGCGGGTGCGGTCCCTGCGGCCGGGGCTGCGCGTGGAGACGGGTTTCCTGGACTTCAACGCGCCGTCGGTGCCGCGGGTCCTGGAGCGGCTGGCCGCGCAGGGTACGGAGGACGTCATCGCGCTCCCCCTGCTCCTCACCCGGGCCTTCCACGCCAAGGCCGACATTCCTACGGTGCTGCACGAGGCCCGGAGCAGGCTGCCCCGGCTGCGGGTCCGGCAGGCCGAGGTGCTCGGCCCGTCACCGCTGCTGAACTCGGCGCTGGAACGGCGGCTGCATGAAGCCGGGGTCCGTCCCGGCGACCGAAGCTCGACCGGACTCGTCCTGGCCTCGGCGGGCTCGACAGACCCGGAGGCGATCGCAGTGATCGCTGAAATCGCGCGGGAGCTGCGGCACACCGGTTGGTGTTCCGTGCGGCCTGCGTTCGCCTCCGCTGCATCTCCCGCGGGGTTTCCCCGTACCGAGGACGCGGTACGGGCCCTGCGGGACGAGGGTGTGCGCCGGGTGGCGGTGGCGCCGTACGTCATCGCTCCCGGCCGGCTCCCGGACCGGATCGCCGAAGGGGCGGCCGGCGCGGACGTACTCGCCGATGTGCTGGGCGTCTCACCGGAGTTGGCACGACTGCTGCTGGCCCGGTACGACGAGGCCCGCGGTCCTGCGGCCCGGCCCGCCGTGCTCACCGCGTGACGCGGCGCCCGTTCACCCCACGTCCAGGCTGCCCGTGCGGGTCCGCTTGAGTTCGAAGAGGTCCGGGTTCCCGGCGAGTACCCGGAAGCTGTCGAAGACGCGTCCGGCCTCCTCGCCGCGCGGTGCCGCCCGCAGGACGGGCCCGAACCAGACCGCGCCGTCGACATGGATCGTGGGCGTACCGACGTACGCCTCCGCCTCCGGGTCCTTGCCGGCGTCATGGCTGCGCCGCAGCGCCTCGTCGTACTTCTCCGAGTGCGCGGCGGCGGCGAGCGCGGCGGGCAGACCGAGTTCCGCGAGGGACTCGGCGATCACCTCGTCGAAGTCCTCGTTCTTCTGCCGGTGGATGCGAACGCCCATCGCGGTGTAGAGGTCGCGGAGCACGCCGTCGCCGTGGGCGGCCGCCGCGGCGACCGCGACCCGCACCGGACCGATCGATCTGTCGACCAGTTCCCGGTACCAGTCGGGGAGTTCATTGCCGATGTTGTGCAGGTAGAGGCTCATGACGCGGAAGCGGAGATCGATGTCGCGCCGCTGCTCCACCTCCAGCATCCAGCGGGAGGTGATCCAGGCGAAGGGGCAGGCCGGATCGAAGTAGAAGTCGACGACGGTACGGGCCGGTTCCGGGGTGTGTGATGGGCCGAGCGTATCCACGAATTGGCATGCACCTCCGGGCCATTCGCCATCACATCGACTGGGCCATTTCAGCACCGGCGACGCTGCCGAGAACCGGGCCGTCCACGACTCGCTGGGCTGCCCCCGGGTCGAGGTGGCCGGTCTGGACGACGAACTGCGCGGGGTGATCCGCCAGGAGTACGCGCCAAGGTGTATTGCCCTGTCAGGGAACCCGGCCGCACAGCGGCCGGGGTTGCGGCGGGACGTGCTCAGGCTGCGGTCCAGCGCGGGTCACGTCCGCTGTGGGCCAGCGCCCGTTCGAGCGACGACGCCGATCCGGGCACCGTCACCTCGTCGGCGAAGCCGTCGTACTGCCGGTAGAGCGCGGCGTTGCCGTCGACGACACCGAGGACATAGGCGGCCGCGGCGTCGGAGAGCCGGAGTTCCTCGCCGACTGCGCGGGCCACGTCCCAGGTGTGCAGGGCCGTCTCCTCGATGAGCATCGCGGCTGTCTCGGAAGCGGGTGTCGTGGAATTCCCGAGGTCGACCTCGCCCTCCCAGACCGCCGGGTCCGACCAGGCGGCCACCGCCCGGTCCAGCTGTGCCGCGTACTGCTGCGCCCAGTCGGCGTCGGCGGTGAAGTCTCGGGTGGTGAGCTCATCGGGGAGATCCTTGCGCAGGGCGCGATGCTCCAGGCCGTGGGAGGTGTAGAGCACCCAGTGGTTGATGAGTTCGCGCAGGTCCCAGTCGCCACAGGGCGTGGGCAGTTCGAGCTGATCGGTGGTGATGGAACGGGCGATGCGGGCCGCTTCGCCGGCGACTTCGGTCATGTGAGCGTGCTCGTTCTTCATGCGTCCCAGACTAGGACGGGCCACTGACAACGGTATTGAAGAAAGGCGACGCCGGCCGGACCCACCGCTTCAGGTAGCGGCGTCGACGAGGGTGACGAGTTCGGCCACGGGCATCGAGCCGGGCTCCCGGCGCTCGCGCGCGAAAGTGTTCGCGGTGCGGCGAAGTACGTCGTTGACCGGTGTGGGTACGCCGTGGAGGCGGCCGAGCAGCACGATCTCGCCGTTGAGGTAGTCGGCCTCGATCGTGCCCGTGCCCCGGCTGAGGCTCTGCCAGGACGAGCCGCCGCCGCGCGGGGAGCCGTCGAACGGTTCGAAGCGGAGCCGGCCGGCCCGTGCCTCGGACTGTTCCTCCTGGCCGACCGCGTCGATCCCGGCGGCCACGAGCACGGCCCGGCCCTCCGCGAGTGCCCGCTCGAACAGGGCGAACGCGTCCTGATCCGCGAGCGGGCCGGTGACGGCCTCGATCGCGTTGGCGAGGTTGGCGAGCAGCTTGCCGTACTTCCAGCGCATCACGTCCGGCACGACCGGGGCGAGCAGCTTCGACTTCTCCAGGTCGGCGGCGATCAGCCGGGCCGTCCCATCGGTCCCGGTGGGGTAGCGGCCCAGGTGCAGGATGCCGGTCAGCGGCGTACCGGCGGCGGAGACCTCGCCCGGTTCGACGAAGGTGGCGGGCAGCCAGACGCACATGCCGTACACATGCCGGAAGCGGCGCAGTGCCAGGCGTTCGCTCTCCACCCCGTTCTGCGCGCAGATCAGCGGCAGCCGCTCGCCCGCCGTGGAGCCGCCCACTACGGGGCGGACGCTCCAGGCGTCGAGCGCGGCCGTGCTGTCCTGCGTCTTCACGGCGAGTACGAGGACGTCGTCCGCGGTCAGTTCGAGCGCCTCGGGGCGGTCGACGACAGGGATCGGATGGGTGCACGGCCCGTCGGGCGTGACGAGCCGCAGCCCGCCGGTGCGCAGCGCCTCGTACTGCGCACCGCGCGCGACGAGTACGACGTCGTGACCGGCCTCGGACAGCCGTCCCCCGAGGACGCCGCCGACGGCCCCCGCCCCGATGATGATGTAGCGCATCCCGACTCCCGTCCGCGGCCGCACAGGTCAGCACGCCGGCTCCCCGAGGGTGTCGGCAACACCTCAGCATAGGGCGGGAGATCGAATCACCGAGGGGGACTAGTGTTCCCGTCATGTCTTCCACGTCACAGCCGCTCGGTGGGGTGTTCCTGCTCGGTGACGAGCTGCCCGTACGTCGTCTCGGCTACGGCACCGCCCAGCTGACCGGCACCGGATACTGGGGTCCGCGCGGGGAGCGGCAGGAGGCCGTGGCCGTGCTGCGCGCGGCCGTCGAGCAAGGGGTCACGCTCATCGACACCGCCGACAACTACGGCCCCGGACTGGCCGAGGAGCTGGTCGCCGAGGCTCTTCACCCGTATCGCGAGGATCTGGTCGTCGCGACCAAGGGCGGTGTGGTGCGGACCAGTGACAGCGCCTGGCACGTCGCGGGCCGTCCCGAGCAGTTGCGGGCGATGTGCGAGGCCAGTCTGCGGCGGCTGCGGACGGACCGGATCGATCTCTACCAGCTGCACCGGCTGGACCCGGACGTGCCGATGGCCGACCAACTGGGGGCTCTGGATTCGCTGAGGCAGGAGGGAAAGATCCGGTACATCGGTCTGGACACCCTCACCGCCGACCAGCTGGAGCAGGCACTCTCCCTGACCCCGATCGCCTCGGTGCAGAACCGCTTCAATCTCCTCGACCGTTCGTCGGACCCGGTACTGAAGGTGTGCGAGGCCCACGGCCTGGCTTTTCTGCCCTGGTTCCCGCTGGCGAACGGCGCTCTGACCGGCGAGGCATCCGCGGCGCTCACCGGTATCGCCGACCGGCACGGTGCCACCCGCGGGCAGATCGCCCTCGCCTGGCTGCTGCACCGCTCCCCCGTGCTGTGTCCGACTCCGGGCACCGGTTCGCCCGGCCATCTCGCGGAGAACCTGGGGGCGTGGGAGGTCCGGCTGTCCGCCGAGGACATGAGCCGCCTGGAAACGCTCGCACCCGCATGAAGGAGGCTGGGACGCACCCTCGGGCGGGTCGATCCGCAGTGCGGATCTCGCCTGCGGACGTCCGGTGGACGGCGCGGGCGCAGCGCGTCGCCCGTCGCTGAGCGGGCTCAGCCCTCGTCGTCCGGACCCGCGTTCGCGGCCTGGTCGAACAGGGTGGCCTGGTGGAAGTAGAGCAACCAGCCCGCGCCGGTCAGCCGCCACAGCGAACTGCGGTGGGCGAAGCTCCCCTTCGCCTCGGTGTCGTAGGTGACGTGGACGAGTCGGCCGTCCAGCTGGACTCCGCGCAGCCGGGACGCCGTGAGCGAACCGGGATGGGCGGCGTCGTCCCCGGTGAGCGAGGCGATCATCGTGTCGCGGTCCCAGACTTGGCCGGTGGAGTCGATCTCGCGGTACTCGGGGTGCAGCACCTGGGAGAGGAGTTCGGCGGAGGCTCGTACCGACGGGTCCAGGAGGCGGAGCTCGCCCTCGACGGCCGCGGCCACGCCGGGGGACGGTTCGCTCATGTGCGGGCTCCGTCGTGTGCGGTCATCTCCACGAGCTTGACCACGGTGTTCCAGTTGCGCGAGGTGGCCGTGAGGCCCTTGGTGAGGGTGGGCCGGGACAGTGCGTCGGCGAGTCTGGAACGGCCCAGTCCGTCGGGGGCGTAGAGGTAGAGCGCGCGGTCGCCGAGCCGGAACTCCTCGGGGAGGTAGGCCGCCGGGTCGATCCGGGCGAAGCGTTCGGCGTCGACGGATTGTCCGTAGTAGGTGATGTGCAGTTGCCTGCCTTCGAGCTCGGCGGCCGGGAAGGGGCAGGCCGCCGCAACTGCCGCGAGGTAGGCGCCGTCCCGGACCAGGCAGGGGACGGGGAAGCCGAACCGCTTCTCGATCGCCTGCTCCAGTTCGGAGGCGAGTGCGTTCTCGTCGCCCGACGCACTGCTGAAGACGGCGTTGCCGCTCTGCAGGTGGGTGCGGACGTCGCCGTGGCCCAGCTCGGCGAGCAGCGTGCGGAGTTCGGCCATCGGAACCTTCTTGTGGCCGCTCACATTGATTCCGCGCAACAGCGCCGCGTACATCGTCATGGGCACACCATAGGACGATCGCTTCACGCGGTGCGGCCGCCGCGCCCCGTGGGGGAGGGCGCGGCGGCCGCCGATTCCGTTGCGCCGGGCGTCCGCTGCCCGGTCACGTCTGCGGGGAGTCGGTTACTCGACGATCTTCAGCAGCTTGTTCGGTGTGCCCTCGGTCGCGTTGGAGATCGCGTCGGGGGTGGCACCGTCGGTCAGCGCCGTGGCGACCTCTTCCGGGGTGGCGTCCGGGTGTCCGGAGAGGTAGACGGCAGCGGCACCGACGACGTGCGGGGTCGCCATGGACGTACCGGAGATGGTGTTGGAACCGTCGTCGCTGTCGTTCCAGGACGAGGTGATGTCCGATCCGGGGGCGTAGATGTCCACGATCGAGCCGTAGTTGGAGAACGACGACTGTTCGTCGTCCACCGTGGACGAGGCGACCGTGATGGCCTCCGGGACACGGGCCGGGGAGCTGTCGCTCGCGTCGGCGGAGTCGTTTCCGGCGGCCACCGCGAAGGTGACTCCGGAGGCGATGGCCTTCTGGACCGCGGCGTCGAGCGCCTCGTCCGCGCTGCCGCCGAGGCTCATGTTGGCGACGGAGGGGCCCTCGTGGTGCTCGGTGACCCAGTCGATGCCGGCGACGACCTGCTCCGTGGTGCCCGAGCCGGAGTCGTCGAGGACCCGGACGGCGACGATCTTCGTCTTCTTGGCGACCCCGTAGGTCGCACCGGCGATGGTGCCTGCCACGTGGGTGCCGTGGCCGTTGCCGTCGTCGGCGCTGTCGTCGTTGTCGACGGCGTCGTAACCCGAGCTGGCCCGGCCCTCGAACTCGTTGTGCGTGGTGCGGACACCGGTGTCGATGACGTACGCGGTGACACCCTCGCCCGCGCTGTCCGGGTAGGTGTACGCGTCATCGCCGGCCGTCTCGGTCTGGTCGATCCGGTCCAGTCCCCAGGACGGCGGGTTCTCCTGGGTGGCGTCGATGTGGAACTTCTTGTTCTGGACGACCTTGGAAACGGCCGGGTCCGCGGCCAGGCGCTTGGCCTCGGTCAGCGAAAGGCCGCTGGCGGAGAAGCCGTTGATGGCGGAGTCGTAGCTCCGCTTGAGCTTGCCGCCGTACTCCTTGGCGAGCTTCGCCTTGTCGGCCTTGTGATCCAGCATCACGATGTAGCTGCCCGATACGGCGTTCGCCGCGTCCGCACCGTAGACGGTGCCCGTCGCGGGAGCGGGAGCGGCTCCGGCGAGGGAACCGCCCATCAGAGTGAGTCCGGCGGCCGCGGCCACGGCGGATATCGCCGCGGTCAGCCTGATCCGACGTGCGCGCTTGTGAATTGCCATGAAGAGGGGTCTCCTCGTCATTCTTTGTGGGGGGATTGACCCCCGGCCGGAATATCTCCGGGGGTTGGCTCGAAACCCTCGCCGATTGACGCGCTCAGATCAAGACCTTCATGAGGCTGTAACTCATTCAACAAGGCTTCGTAATAAGAAACCGGCCAGCCGCGCCCAAGCCGGACACGGCCGTCTCAGCACCCGTCCCACGTAAGGGGATTGCCGCTGCCGCAACGACGACCTGCACCCTTCGCAGGCGGGAAGAGGGAACGGGGGCGGCGCCCGCGGGCGGGCGAGGAGACGGCTTGATTCCACCCCCGCCCGTCACACGTGCGGTTCGGCTCCGATGAGGTGGGCGACCGGAGGTTGCGGGCGGCGCCCTCCTTTCGGGGCGTCTCAGCGCTGATAGCGGGCCAGCACCCGGTTCCCGTCGTCCACCAGACGTTTCCTCAGCTCCGCCGCCCCGATCGCCCCGCTGTAGTACTCCTGGAGTGCGGGTGTGGCGACCTTGTCCTTCCATTCCGGGTAGCCGCGGACCGCCTGGGCGGGCGCCGGACGGAGCCCCTTCGCGACCGCGACACCGGTCGACCAGCCTTCCTTGTCGGTGTGCAGGGCCGGGTCCGCCAGGGCCGCTGTGCCGGTCGGGAGCATCCAGTCCCCCTTGGCGAGGCGCACCATGTTCCGCGGCCGCAGCAGGAAGTCGATGAACTGCGCAGCCTCCTTCTTGTGCGGGCTGGCCGCCGAGACGGAGAGAGTCTGCGGGCTCACCCCCTGGTCGAGCCCCCCGCTGCCGACGGGGGCGGGCAGCACCGTCCACTCGAAGCCCTCGGGGGCCTGCTCGACGACCTGCTGGCGGTACGAAAAGCCGAGCGGAACCATCGCGTACTTGCCGCCGAAGAATCCGGGCAGGGTGTCGGAGCCGCCCATGCCGAGCGCGGTGCGCGCGGCGCTGTGATCGGTGCTCACCTGGTCGTGAATGATGCCGGGGACGACCTGGTCGCCCTCGCCCGCACGGATGGTCACCCTGCCGTCGGCGCCGCGGTGGAAGAGCCGGCCGCCGGCGGAGAGCCCGAGGTTGAGGGTGACGGAGACCGGCTCCTTGAGCGGCCAGGCGACGCCGTATCTCCCCTTGCCCGTCAGTTCCTTGGTGACCTGACGGAATTCGGTCCAGCTCCAGGGGCTGTCGGGGGTGGGGATGCGGACCCCCGACTCCTCGAGAATCCTGGTGTTGGCGATCAGTACGCGGGGCTCCTGGAGGAAGGGCACTCCGTAGACGCCGTCGCCGAAGGTGGTGGTCTGCCAGCTCTGCTGCGGGATGTCGGCGGTCAGCCGGTCCGGGAGGAGCGTGCGCAGATCGGCGAGGTAGCCGCCGTACGCGAAGTCGGCGAGGTCGTCGGAGGCGTCATGGATGACGTCCGGGGCCTCGTCGCCCTCGAAGGAGGTGAGCAGCTGGTCGTGGACGGTGTCCCAGCTGCCCTGGACGTAGGTGACATGGATGTCGGGGTGGGTCGCGTTCCACTCCTTCACCAGTTGCTTGTTGGCGTCGACGGACTCCTTCTGCCAGGCCAGCGACTGGAAGCTGAGCTCGGTCCGTCCGTCGTCGCCCCTGCCGTCGCCCGTCCCCGCGCAGCCGGTGAGCAGCAGAGCCAGCGCGGTGGCCACGGCGGCGGCCGTCGTCCGTACCCGTGCGCGCATCAGCTCTTCACCGCCCCGGCCAGCATGGAACCGGTGATCCGCCGCTGGATGAGCGCGAAGACGACCAGCGAGGGAAGGGTTGCGAGGAACGCGGCGGCGGCGAGCGGTCCGAGATCGGCCGCGCCCTCCGCGCCGAGGAAGTGGGTCAGTACGACCGGCAAGGTCTGCTTCTCCGGTGTCTTGAGCAGGACGAGCGCGAAGAAGAACTCGTTCCATGCGGTGATGAACGCGAAGAGCGCAGTGGCGACGATGCCGGGGGCCAGCAGCGGCACGGTGACCGAGACGAGCGTACGCAGCCGGCCCGCGCCGTCGACCGCGGCGGCCTCTTCGAGCTCGGCGGGCACGGCCCGTACGTATCCGGTCAGCATCCACAACGCGAACGGCAGTGCCCAGACCACGTACACCATGGTCAGCCCCCACAGGGTGTTGATCAGATGGAGGTTCTTCAGGATCAGGAAGAGCGGAATGATCAGCAGGACGAACGGGAACGCCTGACTGACCACGACCCATCCGGTGGTGGCCGTCGACAGCCTGGAGCGGTGGCGGGCCGTCACATACGCCATGGGCGTGGCGACGAGGACCGCGACGACGGCGGCGCAGAGGGCGGCGATCAGCGAATTGGCGGCGGCCTGGAGCAGCGGCTGTTCGTCGAACGCCGCGCGGAAATTGTCGAGCGTCGGATGTTCGGGGATCCAGGTCGGGTGCAGGGAGCCCAGTTCGCGCGCCGGTTTGAAGGCGGTGGAGATCAGCCACAGGAACGGGAACGCCAGAAAGACGAGATAGCCGAGCAGTGCGACGTACTGTCCGGCACGTGTGGATCTGCTGGTACGCGCGCTCACCGGTCCTCGCCTCCCCGGAGCCGGCCGACGAGATACCCGGCGAGGATCACGGAGATCACCGCGACCATCACACAGCCCATCGCCGCGGCGTAGCCGAACTGTCCATAACGGAAGCCCTCTTCGTAGGCGAAGAGCATCGGCAGCCGGGTACGGCCGCCGGGTCCGCCGCTGGTCAGTACGTAGACCAGGGCGAAGGAGTTGAAGTTCCAGATGAAGTTGAGCGCGGTGATGGAGAGCGCGACGGGCCTGAGCGCCGGCCAGGTGACGGTACGGAAGCGGCGCCAGGCGCCCGCTCCGTCCAGCGCGGCGGCCTCGTGGAGTTCGTGCGGGGTGTTCTGCAGTCCGGCCAGCAGGGCGACGGTGGTCTGCGGCATACCGGCCCAGACGCCCACGACGATCACGGCGGGCAGGGCGGTGGCGAGTCCGGTGAGCCAGGCCCGGCCGTCGCCGAGGCCGAGATCGCGGATGGTCTCGTTGAGGACTCCCGCGTCCGGGTTGTAGACGAGCCGCCACATGATGCCGACGACCACCTCGGGCATCGCCCACGGAATGATCGCCAGCGCCCGCGCCAGCCAGCGCATCCGCAGATTCTGGTTGAGCAGCAGGGCGAGGCCGAGCGCCAGCACGAACTGCGGGACCGTGACGCCGACCGCCCACAGGAGACCGATCCGGAAGGACTCCCAGAAGAGGGTGTCGTGGAGCAGGTCCTGGAAATTCAGCCCGCCCACCCACTGGGTGGAGCGGGTGCGGCCGGACTGCGCGTCGGTGAAGGCCAGCGCGATGCCGTAGAGGAGCGGGCCGACGCTGAGGACGAGGATCGGGATCAGCGCGGGCAGCACCAGGAACCAGGAGCCGGCGCTCCGGTTGACCGGTCGGCGCTGCTTGCCGGGCGGGCTGCCGGGCGGGCCATGTATCCCGGATTTTACGGTCGCACTCGCTAATGTCATGAATTCGCCCCCTTGCGTCATTCGATCGGCTTCATACCGTTCTGGCCGCTCAGGTGGCCCTCGTCATCGTGCTGACGGGCCATCGGTTCGTCAAGCGGGCCTGCACGGATGCGAAAATCGGAGGCATGAACGAGAAGCGTGCGCGCGAGGTGCTGACCGCTGCCGGACTGTCCGGCGGTGCGGAGCTGCTCGCGCTGGGTGAGAACGCGGTGTTCGCCGTGGGCGACCTGGTGGTCAAGGTCGGCCGGGACGCCGTGCGGAACCCGGAACTGCGGGACCGGGCCGAGCGCGAGGTGGCCGTCGCCGAGTGGCTGGCCGCCTCAGGGGTCCCCGCCGTACGGGCCGCTGAGCCCCGGGCGCGGCTGGTGGAGGGCCACCCGGTGACGCTCTGGCACCGGCTGCCCGATGCCGTACGCCCGGCCGAGCCGCAGGATCTGGCGCGGCTGCTCACCCTGGTCCACGCGCTCCCCGCGCCGGACGGGTTCACCCTTCCCCGCCGTGAGCTGCTGGGCGGGGTCGAGCGCTGGCTTCGGCTCGCGGGCGATGCGGTCGACCCGGCCGACGCCGACTATCTGCGTGAGCGCCGCGACGGCTTCGCGACGGCCGCGGCCGCGCTGGTCCCCCATCTGCCGCCCGGTCCGATCCATGGCGATGCCCTCCCCCGTAATGTCCACGTCGGCCCGGACGGGCCGGTGCTGGTCGATCTGGAGACCTTCTCCGCCGATCTGCGCGAGCACGACCTGGTGGTGCTCGCGCTGTCCCGGGACCGGTACGGGCTGGCGGCCCAGGCGTACGACGCCTTCACCGCCGCGTACGGCTGGGACGTCCGCGAATGGGACGGCTGTACGGTGCTGCGCGGAGCGCGGGAGACGGCCAGCTGCGCCTGGGTGTCCCAGCACGCGCCGACCAACCCGAAGGCGCTCACGGAGTTCCGCCGCCGGGTGGCATCACTGCGCGACGACGACGCGACGGTGCGGTGGTATCCGTTCTAGTGCCCCTCCCGGCAAGCTTTGCCCCGTCGCGCCGCCCAGCACGCACGCTCGCCGCGTTGGCCAAAAGCCCTGGTAGCTCCGCTACAAGGACTTCCGGCCGCCTTGCGATCGCACGCACCGGACGACGCTCCTTACGGGGCAAACATTGCCGGTCACGGCACTAGTGCCGTGACCGGCGCCGGTCCGGATCGCGGGTGACCGGGGCCGTCCGGTGGCCGCTGCGCCGCCCGCAAGCACCGGACGGGCCCGGGGGTGTCCTCAAGCGCCGGACGGGCTCAGAAGATTTCCGCGAGCACCGTGCGCGCTTGATGTTCCCGCGCCGGGCCGGCTCGGCTTTCGTGCGTGCCGGACCGGCACGGGGCCGGCTGCTTACTCAGCCGGTCACCGGGGCCGGCTCGCGCAGCGGCCAGTGGCCGTCGATCACCGCGTCCGCCGTGCCCTTGCGGCGCAGGAACTGCTGGAAGTCGGCCGCCCATTGCGCGTACCACTCCACCTGACGCTCGTGCAGTTCGGCGGCGGTCAGCTCGGCCACCGAGCCGTGCCGCTCGGCTATCGCGTACGCCACCCGGACCGCGGCCAGCGCGTCCGCCCCCGCGTCGTGGGCTCCGCCGTGCACCACGCCGTACTCGACGCAGACCGCTTCGAGGGTGCGCTTGCCCTTGCGGTAGCGATCGACGGCCCGGTCGATGGTGTACGGGTCGATGACCGGCCCGATCCCGGCCCCGTCGAGCCGGTCGCTCAGCGACGGCAGCCCGTGCCGCCGCAACTCCGCCGTCAGCAGCGTCAGGTCGAAGGCGGCGTTGTACGCGACGACCGGCACGCCGCGGCGCCAGTACTCCGTGAGCGTCCCGGCGATCTCGTCGGCCACCTCGCGCACCGGCCGGCCCTCCGCCGCCGCCCGCTCGCTGCTGATGCCGTGGATCGCCGAGGCCTGCGCGGGGATCCGGATGCCCGGATCCGCCAGCCAGGTGTCCTGCCGCACCGGCTCCCCGTCCCTGCCGCCGACGCCGACGACCGCGGCTGTCACGATCCTGGCCTCCAGCGGTTCCGTGCCCGTCGTCTCCAGGTCGAAGCCGACCAGCGCCTCCCGGTGCCAGCTCATCCCATACCTCCTTCGTGGTGCTCTCCCCCAGGTGATGACCACCCTCGCATGCACCACTGACAACGGAGGGACAGCCCCTCAGGAACAGCTCTCAAGAGCAACGGCCGAGGAACGGCTCCTCAGCAACGGCGCCTCGGGAAACAACCCCTCAGGAGACCGGCCGGGAGTCCGCCCACACGGACTCGAATTCCTCGCGGTACGTCTCGAAGAGCCCGTGCTCGTTGTCCTGTCCCGCCCGGACCACCGCGCGCCCACCACCCCGCAGCACCAGAACGGGCGCCTCCATGCCGCGTGCGCGCCGCAGATACGTCTGGACGACCCCGACCGCGTCCGTCCCGTCGCCGTCCACCAGATAGGCCGTGAAGCGCGGCGTCTCGTCGAAGACATGGATCTCGAACGCGCCCGGATCACGGAGCTTGGAGCGGACCCGGCGCATATGGAGGATGTTCATCTCCACCGACCGGCTCAGCTCGCCCTTCTTGAGGCCCAGCTCCCGCTCACGGCGCTTGACCGCGCTGCTCGCCGGGTTGATGAAGAGGAGCCGGACCCGGCAGCCCGACTCGGCCAGCCGGATCAGCCGGCGGCCGGAGAAGTTCTGCACCAGCAGATTGAGTCCTATGCCGATCGCGTCGAGGCGGCGCGAACCTCCGAAGAGGTCCTCGGCGGGCAGCTGACGCTGGAGCCGCACCCGGTCGGAGTGGACGGAGACCACATCCGCGTACCGGTCGCCGACCAGCTCCTCGACGGCGTCGACCGGGAGCCGGTCGGACGAGGGGACCACCGCCCCGCTGCCCAGGATCTCCAGGAGCCGGGCCGAGGCGCGCTCGGCCTGGGCGAGGACCGCCTCGTTCAGGGCCCGGTTGCGGGAGACCACATTGCGGGCGACCTCCAGCTCGTCGAGCGCCAGCTCGACCTCGCGCCGGTCGTCGAAGTACGGCTCGAAACACGGCCAGTGCTGGACCATCAGCTCGCGCAGCTGCGGCAACGTGAGGAAGCTCAGCACGTTGTCGTCGGCCGGGTCCAGCAGATAACCCTTGCGGCGGGAGACCTCGCGTACGGCGACGGCGCGCTGCACCCACTCCTGCCCGGCGGGTCCGGCCGCGGCCACCACCCAGTCCTCGCCGTGGACCGGCTCGTAGATGGGCCGGAGCACCGCGGCGACCACGGCGCGCAGCCGCTGTTCCACGAGATTCAGCCAGATGTAGGCACGCCCGGCCCGCTGGGCGCGCGTTCGCACCTCGCTCCAGGCGTCCGCTCCCCAGTCCAGTTCCGCGCCGATCTCCATGGGCCGCGCAAGTGAGACCGCCCCGGGCGGGGCATCGGTGGATTCCCCCTCGTGACTTGCGTCACCTGGAGGCAGCTCGAACCCTCCCGAGCTCACCCGCGCACCGCCTTCCACTCCCCCACCAACGATCAAGGAAGGGTACTCCGCGAGTGGGATCCGGTGCAGCAGGATGCGCAGGCTGCTTCGTCAACTCCCCAGTGACATAGGAAGGTTCTCGAGCGCGAGATCTGCCGTAGTGAGCGGATTCATAGTGATTGGGCACCCCGTCGTGGGCCCTGCACAGGGCCCACGAGCGGCTCAGGACCCCGGATTGCCGTTCCGGGCGACACGGACAGGCCCGATGTTGACCGGACCGTGCGACGTCCTAGGTAGCCGTACCACTTTCGGGGAAGATCTGGCTCAAGCAGCCCGTAAGCCCCAGACACCCGGATCAGAAATGGAAGAGTCGAACCTATGCAGGTCTGGCCGGGACAGGCGTATCCCCTCGGTGCCACGTACGACGGCGCCGGGACCAACTTCGCGGTCTTCTCGGAGGCCGCCCACCGAATCGAGTTGTGCCTGCTGCACGACGACGGTTCCGAGACGGCGGTGGAGCTCAGGGAGACCGACGCGTTTGTCCGCCATGCCTACCTGCCCGGGGTGATGCCCGGTCAGCGGTACGGATTCAGGGTCCATGGTCCGTACGAACCGGAGCGCGGCATCCGCTGCAATTCGGCCAAACTGCTGCTCGACCCGTATGCCAGGGCCGTCGCGGGGCAGATCCGGTGGGGCGAGGCGGTGTACGGCTATCCGTTCGGCCGGCCCGACGCGCGCAACGACCTCGACTCGGCGCCCCACACCATGACCTCGGTCGTGGTCAACCCGTACTTCGACTGGGGCGACGACCGACGGCCCCGTACGGACTACCACCGCACCGTGATCTACGAGGCCCATGTGAAGGGCCTGACGATGCTCCATCCGGCGCTGCCGAAGGAGCTGCGCGGCACGTACGCTGGGCTGGCCCATCCGGAGGTGATCGCCCACCTGACGGAACTGGGTGTCACGGCGATCGAATTGATGCCGGTGCACCAGTTCGTCCAGGACCACCGGCTGGCGGACACGGGGCTGGCCAATTACTGGGGTTACAACACCATCGGTTTCTTCGCCCCGCACAACGCGTACGCCTCCTGGGGCGACCGCGGTGAGCAGGTGCTGGAGTTCAAGCAGGCCGTACGGGCGCTGCATCAGGCGGGCATCGAGGTGATCCTCGACGTGGTCTACAACCACACCGCGGAGGGCAACCACCTGGGTTCGACGCTCTCCTTCCGCGGCCTGGACAACGCCTCGTACTACCGGCTCGCGGACGACCAGCGGTACTACATGGACACCACGGGGACCGGGAACTCCCTGCTGATGCGCTCGCCGCACGTGCTCCAGCTGATCATGGACTCCTTGCGGTACTGGGTCACGGACATGCACGTGGACGGGTTCCGGTTCGATCTGGCGGCCACCCTGGCCCGGCAGTTCCACGAGGTGGACCGGCTGTCGTCGTTCTTCGATCTGGTGCAGCAGGACCCGGTGGTCAGCCAGGTGAAACTGATCGCCGAACCGTGGGACGTGGGTGAGGGCGGCTATCAGGTGGGGAACTTCCCGCCGCTGTGGACGGAGTGGAACGGCAAGTACCGGGACACCGTGCGGGACCTGTGGCGGGGCCAACCGAGAACCCTCGCCGAGTTCGCCGGGCGGCTGACCGGGTCGTCGGACCTCTACCAGGACGACGGACGGCGGCCGCTCGCCTCGATCAATTTCACCACCTGCCACGACGGGTTCACCCTGCACGACCTGGTCTCGTACAACGACAAGCACAACGAGGCGAACGGCGAGGGCAACCGGGACGGCGAGAGCCACAACCGGTCCTGGAACTGCGGCGCGGAGGGCGATACGGACCAGCCGGAGGTACGGGAGCTGCGGATGCGGCAGATGCGGAATTTCATCGCCACGCTGATGCTGTCGCAGGGCGTGCCGATGTTGAGCCACGGCGACGAGTTCGCGCGCACCCAGCGGGGCAACAACAACGCGTACTGCCAGGACAACGAGTTGTCGTGGGTGCACTGGCCCGATCCCGCCGCCGCGGCTGACGACCCGGACGACGAGGACGGGGACGACACCCCCGAGGGGGACGGCCTGGGCAGCAGTCTGCTGGAGTTCACCCGAGCGATGGTCTGGCTCCGCCGCGACCATCCGGTCTTCCGGCGCCGCCGGTTCTTCCACGGGCGGCCGGTCGAGGGCACGCACGACGAGCTCTCGGACATCGCGTGGTTCACGCCTGAGGGCCGCGAGATGACGCAGCGGGACTGGCAGGCCGCGCACGCCAAGGCGCTGACGGTCTTTCTCAACGGCCACGCGATCTCGGAGCCGGGGCCGCGCGGCGAGCGGATCTCCGACGACTCGTTCCTGCTGATGTTCAACGCGAGCGCCGAGACGCTGCAATTCTCCGTTCCGGTGAATCACGGCCGGCAGTGGCTGGTGGTGGTCGACACGGCCCGCCCGGCCGGGGTGCTCCCCCGCTCGGGACCGAAGGTTTCGGCGGGCGAACAGGTGACGCTGGTCGGGCGGAGCTTGGCGGTCTTGCAGCGACCCGCGTAGGTCCCGGCCGACGGCCGACCACACCGCCGGTCGAGCCCTTTGCCGCGTTCCGTGACACAGAAGGCCGCAGTCTGGGTACGTAACGGCGCATGACGCCCACCGCCACCTACCGGCTCCAGCTCCAGCCGGACTTCCCGTTCTCGGCCGCCGGACAGGCCGTGCCGTATCTCGCCGCGCTCGGCGTCTCCCATCTGCATCTGTCCCCGGTCCTCGAAGCCGTGCCCGGCTCCAGACACGGGTACGACGTCGTCGACCACGGCCGGGTGCGCGCCGAACTCGGTGGGGAGGAAGGGCTGCGGGAGCTGGCCCGTACGGCGCGAGAGCACGGACTCGGGCTGATCGTGGACCTCGTGCCGAACCACATGGCCGCCGTGCCCCGCCTCAACCACGCGCTGTGGGAGGTGCTGCGCGAGGGCGCCGGGTCCCCGTACGCCCGCTGGTTCGACATCGACTGGGCGGCGGGCGGTGGCAAGGTGCTGTTGCCGGTGCTCGCCGGGCCGATCGGCGTCGAACTCGACAGGCTCCGGGTCGACGGGGAGGTGCTGCGCCACGGCGAGCAGGAGTTCCCGCTCCGGACCGGCACCGCCCACCTGCCGATGCCCGAGCTGCTGGATGCCCAGCACTACCGGCTCGGCTGGTGGCGGCTGGCCCGCACGGAGCTGAACTACCGTCGGTTCTTCACCATCTCCGATCTCATCGGAGTGCGGGTGGAGGACCCCGAGGTCTTCGCCGCCACCCACGGCAAGATCCTCGAACTGGTCCGGGACGGGGTCGTCGACGGTCTGCGCATCGACCACCCCGACGGGCTCGCCGATCCCGCGACCTACCTGGAGCGGCTCTCGGCGGCGACCGCCGGGCGGTGGACGGTGGTGGAGAAGATCCTCACGGGTGCCGAACCGCTGCCCTCGGACTGGGCCGTCGCCGGGACGACGGGGTACGACGCGCTGCACCGGATCGACGGCCTCTTCGTCGATCCGATGGGTGCGGCGGAGCTGATCGGCCGCTACCGGGAGTTCTCGGGGCCGGCCCAGAACCGCGGCGGTGACTGGACGGCGACCGTGCGGCGGGCCGCGTACCGGGTGGTGACGCATGAGCTGGCCGCCGAGACCGCGCTGCTGACCCGGCTCGCCGTACGCATCTGCGCCGAGCGCCCCGCGCTGCGGGACCATGCCCCGTGGGCGCTGCACACCGCGGTGCGCGAACTGCTCGTACGCGTACCCGTCTATCGCCCCTACGTGACGGCCGGCGGCCCCTGCACGGAAACGGCCCGGGCGGCGCTCCCGGACGGGGTCGTGCGGGACGCGAAGGCAGCGTTCTCCGTTCCTGAGGAGGCGTCGGCCGTCGACGTGGTGCGGGAGCTGGCGCTGGGACGGCTGGGCGGGGGGCCCGACCGAGCCGATTTCTGCACCCGCTTCGCACAGACCGCGTCGGCGTTGCGCGCGAAGTCGGTCGAGGACACGGCGTTCTACCGGTACGTGCCGCTGATCTCGGCGAACGAGGTGGGCGGCGATCCCGGGCATCCGGCGGTGACGCCGGATGAGTTCCACGCGTTCTGCGCCCGGCTGGCGCGCGACTGGCCTGCCACGGGCACGGCGCTGACCACCCACGACACCAAGCGGAGCGCCGATGTACGGGCCCGGATCGCGGTGCTGACGGAGTGCCCGGAGCAGTGGTCCTGGCTGCTGGTGGAGCTGGCGCGGGTGACTCCCGCGGCCGCGCCCGACGCACAGCTGGCCTGGCAGGCCTGGCAGACGGCGTACGGCTGCGCGATGCTGCCTGCCCGCGAGATGGCGGGGCGGCTGGAGCCCGCGCTGCTGAAGGCGGTCCGCGAGGCCGGACTCTTCACCAGCTGGACCGAGCCGGATCCGGCGTACGAGCGGGCGGTGACGGACTTCGTCGCGGCGGGGCCGGCCGCGGGCAACGGTCCGGTGCGCGAGGCGCTGGATCGGTTCGCGGGCACGCTCGACCCGTACGTACGGGCCAATGTGCTCGGCGCGGCGCTGGTGCAGCTGACGATGCCGGGTGTGCCGGATCTGTATCAGGGCACGGAACGGGAGTACGTGGCGCTGGTCGACCCGGACAACCGGCGGCCGTTCCGCCAACCGCCCGAGGACGGGCCCGCCGGCGAGAAGGGCGAGCTCACGGCGGTCGCGTTGCGGCTTCGGCGAGAACGGCCCGAGGTGTTCGGCGAGTCGGGGACGTACACCCCGCTGAGCGCGCATGGCCCGGCGGCCGCGCACTGTCTGGCCTTCTGCCGTTCGGGCGAGGTGGTCACGGCGGTGACCCGGCTGTCGTTGCGGCTGGCGGAGTCGGGCGGCTGGCGCGGGACGGAGCTGACGCTGCCGGACGACGGGCCGTGGACCGATCTGCTGGCAGCCGGCCGGAAGTTCACCGGGGCCACGGTCGCGGCGGTCGACCTGTTCGCCGAACGGCCGGTGGCGCTGCTCAGCCGGGTCGGACCAGAAGGGCCCGCGGACCGCGGGTGAGCAGCCCGGTGCCGATCGGGCGGGCCGTATCTCAGTCCGCGGGCGGCCGGAGGCAGAACGGCTCGGAGACACCGAGCAGCCCCGTGAACGCGGCGGCGGCCCCGGTGAGCTCGACGCGGGAGAAGACCGCCAGTTGACGCCGCCACGGCGGGTCGACGGCAAGCACCGCGCAGTCCTCGCCGACCGCTCCCCGGACCACATGGGCGGGGCCACGGCGACACCGACTCCGGCCGCGGCCATCCTTACCGCTGTCGAGGTGTGTTCGGTGCGCACCGCCGTACGGGGCGTGAAGCCGGCCCGGCCGCAGGCCCGGTCCAGGAACGCCCGGCCCTGCACGACGGGCTCCATCGCGCAGCGCACCCAGGGCCGGTCGGCCAGCTCCTGGAGGCGGACCGAGGTGCGTCCGGCGAGCCGGTCATCGAACGGAACGACCAGGACGATCTCCTCCGCGCCGACCGGGACGACGGGCCCCGGCCAGTGCCCGGGCGGCGGGCCGACGGCCAGGTCGGCGGTGCCGCGTTCGATCTGTTCCTCCAGGGCCTCCGTGGTGGCGTACTCGTGGAGCACGAGACCGACCCCGGGGTGCGCCCGGCGCCATCGGGCGAAGACGTCCGGGAGGATGCCGACGGCCACCGCGTGCACCGTCGCGATGTGCAGCTCGCCACCCTCCGCCCCTGCCGCCGCCCTGGCCGCGCGGCGCGCCTGTGCGGCGCTGCGTACGGAGCGCTCGGCGTGCGGCAGGAAGGCACGGCCCATCGGCGTCAGCCGCACGCCCCGCGGCAGCCGTTCGAGCAGCTGCTCGTCGCGGTGGGGCGTGCCCCGGTGACGGACGGGCTCGGTCTTGCGGCGGCGGGTCTGGCCGCCGACGACCGCGGTCATGTGGCGCCCGCCGACTGGTCCCGTCTCGAAACGTCCGTGGCGGGCCTTCACGTGGTGGGCGATCTGCTGCCGCCGCCGTCCCCGGGTCTGGCACACGCCTCTTTCGCCGAGGGGCTGCTGGCCGCCGAGACGCTGGCCGGTCTCCGCTCACCGGCGGTGGACTACGCGGCCGTCCCCCGGGTCACGTACTCGTCCCCGCAGACCGCGGCGGTGGGCCTGACCGAGGCCCAGGCCCGTGACGCCGGGCACGAGGTCGCGGTCAACACCATGCCGCTGACCGCCGTGGCCAAGGGCATGGTCCACGGGCAGGCGGCATGGTGAAGGTGGTCGCCGAGCGTGGTGGCCGGGTGCTCGGGGTGCATCTCGTCGGCCCACATGTCTCCGAGATGACCGCCGAGAGCCAGCTGATCGTCGGATGGGACGCCGAACCCGCCGATGTGGCGCTTCACATCCACGCCCATCCGACGCTCTCCGAGGCGGTCGGCGAGGCCTTCCTCACTCTCGCCGGACGCGGTCTCCACCAGCAGTCCTGATCCGGACGAACGGCCCCGGGGCCGGCTATCGGGGAGGGGGTCCGAGGACGGGCGCGGAGAGCCGGAAACTCATGCGGCCGAAGCTCACCTGGTCCCCCTCGCGGACCGGGACCGTGCCGATGACCCGTTGCCCGTTGACGCAGGTGCCGTTGGTCGAGCCGAGGTCGCGCAGCAGCCAGCGGCCGCCCTGCGCGGTGAGTTCCGCATGGAGCCGGGAGACCGTCTCGTGGTTGAGCCGCAGGCCGTTGCCCGGGTCGCGGCCGATCAGCAGGGGGTACGGGCTGGGGGCGGGAAGCAGGAGCTTCGGGAGCCGCTCGGTCTGCCAGACCCGGCGTACCCGGCCGGGAAAGCCGGACACCCCGCTCACGGCCCGGAGTATCCGCCGTGACCAGCGGCCTTCGCTCTCCAGGTCTGCGGTGAGCGCCGCCAGCTCCTCCGATCGCCGGGCGGTGAGGGCCAGTTCCATGCGCCGCATGAAGGTGTCGTGGGACAGCTTGCCCTGTGCCGCACCGTCTCTGAGCACGCCGAGAACACGGTCACGCTGGGCGTCGGACAGCCGCGCGGGGTACGTGTGGAACTCGAAGGGGGACGTCACGCGGTCAATTGTCGGGCCGACCGCCCCGGAGTGTCCAGAAGAACCCGGCTTTCCGCCCTCCTGACCTGCGCGGAACAACGGCACGGGAATTCCGGGGCGGCGCCGGGCGGACGTTGCTACTGTCTGCGCCGCCGGTCGCCCGGCGATCGACACACGGCTTTTTACGCACTTCAGGGAGATCATGTGACCTCTGCGCCAACGGAATTGACTATCCGTCCGCTCTCCGGACCGCAGGAGCTCGGGCTCTTCCGCCAGCTCTCGTACGTCCTCGATCACGAGCTCGCGAAGGACCTGGAGAGCGGGCGTCGTCGGCCCGAGTGGCTGTGGGTGGCGCTGCGTGGCGAGCGGGTGGTGGCGCGGATCGCGTGGTGGAGCCGGGACGGTGACGTGCCGCTGTTGCTCGACATCTTCGACCTCGACGACACCCTGCCCGAGCCCGAACGCGGCGAGGCGGGCCTGCGGCTGCTGGAGGCGGCGACGGCGGCGGTCGTGCCGCCCGGCGCCCCGCGGCCCGAGTACGGACGCTACGTCCCGCCGGACTGGCGCGAGGACCCGGTGGCACGCGATGCCGTCGAAGCCCGGATCCGGGTCATGGAGCGCTCCGGTGCGCGGATGCTGGTCGAGCGGCTGCGCCTGGAATGGCGCCCCGGTACGCCGGTCCCCACCGACAGCCGCCGGCTGCGGTTCCGCCCGGTCGACGGTCGGGAGGACCTCCTCGCACTGATGACACCGGTACTGGAGGGCACCCTCGACGCGCACGGCCGGGCCGACCTGGCGTCCGGCGTCAGTGCCCGGGAGGCGGCCGAGAAGCAGTACGACGAGGAACTGGCGGCGTACCCGACACCGCGGAAGTGGTGGCGCATCGCCGAACTGCCCGACGGTGAGCCGGTCGGGTTCGTGATTCCGGCGCGCAACAGCTACAACCCGATCATCGCGTACATCGGCGTGCTGCCCGCCCGGCGCGGCCACGGGTACATCGACGACATCCTCGCCGAGGGAACCAGGGTGCTGGCGGCGCAGGACGGCGTGGAACGGATCCGGGCCGCGACCGATCTCGGCAACGTCCCGATGGCGAGGTCCTTCGAACGCCTCGGGTACGTGACCTTCGAGCGCGCCCTCGACATGGTCTGGGACGGGAAAGGGCTTGTCTAGTGCCCCTCCCGGCAAGCTTTGCCCCGTCGCGCCACCCAGCACGCACGCTCGCCGCGTTGGCCAAAAGCCCTGGTAGCTCCTTCCCCAAGCTCTCAACTTCGTTCGAGCAGGGGAGACCCCATCCAAGGACTTCCGGCCGCCTCGCGATCGCACGCACTGGACGACGCTCCTTACGGGGCAAACATTGCCGGTCACGGCACTAGCTGTGAAGGCGTGCGGCACATGACGTTGGCTCATGGGTAAGACGTAGGCGCTCCGGGTTATCCGGGGCGACGTTCGGGAAAGGCAGGCGATTGCCCTCCTGACCGGCGCCGTTTTGGTGCGCTGCCGGCTGGGACGAGGCGATGGGTCGTGCCCTGTGCTGTCGGGAGGAGGTGGCGCAGTCGGATGCCATCCGGTGCGATGGCGGTGACGAGGGCGGCGGGCCCGGCCAGTGGTGTCAGTACGGCTTGGCCGTCTTCCGGTGCGTCGCCGAGGAGTTGGACTTCGAGGGGATGGTCCTCGAAGGTCTGGTCGACGACGAGGAGTTGCCCGGTCGCACGGTAGTCGGCGAGGACGGCTGGGCCGTCCCAGCCGGGGGCACCCGGCCCGTACGCCGCTTGTTGGTCCAGCAAGGTGCTCCCGCCGCGCCGGACGGTGAGCCGTGTGGTCACCTGGCCGGACGCTTCGCCCGTGCGTCCGAGGATTTGTTCTTCGCGCAGTACGAGCCGTGCGGTGGGGGCGAGGTCGATGGTCCAGGTCTGCTGCAGGTTACTGCCGGCCGCGCAGATCAACGGCTTGGGCAGCCAGTGGAGTTCCGCGTGCTCTTCTACGATCAGGTGTACGTCGTAGGTGGCGGGCTCGGGGGTGGGGCCTCGCAGGGCGAGGGTTGCGGCTGCGGAGGTGATGTGGAGTGCCGCGCCCTGCTGGACGGTGACTTCGATGCGTAGCTGGTCGCCGCCGAGGGGGGCGCTCATGGCGCCGACGACGCACACGCGGGCCTCGGTTCCTCGTGGGCGCAGGCGTCGCAGTTCGAAGGGGCCGTCGCCGTCGAGGACGGGCAGGGTGGTGGCGCCGCCTCTGATGGCTGCCGTGATGCGGGCGGTGGCCCTTACGCCGGTGGAAGCCGCCCGCTGGGTGGTCGGCACGGTTGCTTCGGTGGTGAGGGTCATGCGGGGCCTGCGGTCCAGTCGGCGAGGCGTTCGCGGACCCAGTCGGCAACCGGTTTGACGCCGCCCTCGCTCTTGAGGGCAGTGAAGGCGACGGGGAGTTCGCCACGTTGGACCTTGGCGTCGCGGGCCATGCCTTCCAGGTCGGAGCCGACGTACGGGGCGAGGTCGGTCTTGTTGACGACGAGGAGGTCGGCGGTGGTGACACCGGGGCCGCCCTTGCGGGGGATGTCGTCGCCGCCGGCAACGTCGATGACGAAGATCTGCGCATCGACGAGGCCCTTGGAGAAGGTGGCGGTGAGGTTGTCGCCGCCGGACTCCACCAGAATCAGGTCGAGCGGGCGGACCTCGGCCTCCAGGTCCTCGACGGCTTCGAGGTTTGCGGAGATGTCGTCGCGGATGGCGGTGTGCGGGCAGGCGCCGGTTTCGACGGCTTTGATGCGCTCGGGTGGCAGGACCGCTTCACGCAGCAGGAAGTCGGCGTCCTCACGGGTGTAGATGTCGTTGGTGACGACGGCGATGGACAGTTCGTCGCGCAGCGCCCGGCACAGGGCAGCGACGGTCGCGGTCTTGCCCGAGCCGACCGGTCCGCCCAGGCCGATACGCAGGGCGCGGCGGGTGCCGTCGGGGCGTTCGGGATCGACGGCGCTGTAGGTGTGCCGGTGGGGGAACTTCTCGTCGAGATCGTGGTCGAGATGCATAAGAACTTCCGTCCTGCGTGGTCGCTTGGTGTGGGCGGTCAGGAGGCGAAGAGGCGTACCGGCCAGGCGGCGTGCTGCTGCGCGGTGATGTCGAACAGTGGCGCGGAGGCGGCGGGCAGCGCGCCGATCCCCTCCTCGGGGATGCGTGCGGCAGCGGTGGCGGCTGCGACGGCGGTCTGGTCGAGGTCGGGAGCCAGGCGGGCGAGGACAGCGGTGGCGTGGAACGGGTCCAGGCTCAGCAGCCGGACCGTCGCCATAACCGGCCCGCTGACGGTCTCGTACGCCGCCGCATACGCGGCATCCAGCGGTGCAAGGCCGGCAGACCGGGCGGCCAGACCCAGTACCACCGGCTGGTGCGCGCCCTGCGGCCTGGCCGCGGCCAGGCCGTCCAGCTCGGCCGAAGGCCAAGTGGCACGGGCCGCCCGCATCATCTGCCGTCCGAGTCTGCGGGCGGTGGTCCGAAGGGCCTGCACTGGAGTGCGGGCGTCGGCGGCCTCGTCCAGCGCCAGTGGATCGTGGCCGGCAGCAGCCGCGGCGGCGAGTGCCGCCGCGACCAGGCCCGCGGTGTGCAGCCGCCCCCGGCAGAAGTCCTGCAGCGAGTCCGCATCCCTGATGCGGCCCGCGGCCACGGCCGGTTCGGCTCCCCCGGAGTGCGCGTGCCCTCCGGCGGGGAACCGGCCGTCGGCCAGGATGAACAGCGCGGCGCGGTTCATCGGTGCTCCTTCGAGATCATCAGAAGAGGAAGTACCGCTGCGCCATCGGCAGTTCCGAGGCGTAGGCGCGGTCGACGACGTGGTCGTCGACGAAGGCCGTCACGTCCGTCACCTTCGCGCCGCCGACAATGACCTCGTAGGTGTCGGCGTCGATCTCGACCTCGGGGGTGGCGTCGTTCTCCTTCATGTGCTTCTTGAAGACACCGCGCGTGCTGGTGATGGCCTTGAACCGCTTGTTCAGCCTGCGCCGTTCAGGCCGACTGCCGTCTTCGGCCTTCTTGATGGTGGCGTCGTCGGCCTGTTGGGCCGCGAAGTGGTCGATGGCCCGTTGGGTGACGAAGTTGTAGGAGATGGCTCCCGGTGCCAGACCCGTGGAACCCCACATGGGGCGTGGCAGAACCGGCTGCGGAGTGGGGATGGACGCGTTCGCGTCACCCACCTGCGCGTACGCGATCTGCCCGCCCTTGATGACCATGTGCGGCTTGACGCCGAAGAACTTCGGCTCCCACAGCACCAGGTCGGCCAGTTTGCCGGTCTCCACCGATCCGACCACCTGGTCGATGCCCTGGGCGATGGCCGGGTTGACGGTGTACTTCGCGACGTACCGGCGGGCCCGCCTGTTGTCGGCCGGCTCGTCCACCGGCTTCATGTCCTTCGTCTTCTTGTCCTGCGGCAGGTCCTCCTCAAGGAAGCCCCGGCGTACCTTCATGACGTGCGCGGTCTGCCAGGTCCGCATGATCATCTCGCCGATGCGGCCCATGGCCTGGGCGTCCGAGGACATGATCGAGATGGCGCCGAGGTCGTGCAGGATGTCTTCGGCGGCCATCGTGGAGGGCCGGATCCGGGAGTCCGCGAAGGCCAGGTCCTCCTCGACCCTCGGGTTGAGGTGATGGCAGACCATCACCATGTCGAAGTGTTCCTTGACCGTGTTGACGGTCAGCGGCCGGGTGGGATTGGTGGAGGCGGGCAGTACGTTGCCCTCCTGCACCATTTTGATCATGTCCGGGGCGTGGCCACCGCCGGCGCCCTCGACGTGGAAGACATGGATGGAACGCTTCTTGATGGCGTCGATGGTGTCCTTGACGAAGCCGGCCTCGTTCAGTGAGTCGGCGTGGAGCGCGAGCTGTACTCCGGTCTTTTCGCAGATATCGAGGCACTGGTCGATGACGGCCGGGGTGGCACCCCAGTCCTCGTGAACCTTGAACCCGATGATGCCGGCGTCCACCTGGTCGAGCATGGACTCCTTCGACATGGTGGCGCCCTTGCCGAGCAGACCGATGTTGACCGGGAAGGCGTCCAGCGCTTCAAAGGTGCGGCTGATGTGCCAGGAGCCGGGCGTCACGGTGGTGGCGGTGCTGCCCTCCGCCGGACCCGTGCCGCCGCCGATCAAGGTGGTGACACCGGCGGCCAGCGCCTCGTCGATCTGGTCGGGGCAGATGAAGTGGACGTGGGTGTCGATCCCGCCGGCGGTGAGGATCCTGCCCTTGCCCGCGATGACCTCGGTGTCCGGACCGATGACGAAGTCGGTGGGAGCCGGGCCGATGCCGTTGTGCTTGGGCGCCCCCTCGTGCAGGCGGTTCATGGTCTCGGGGTTGTACGCCTTGCCGAACGCGACGATGTTGCCGTCCCGGATGGCGACATCGGCCTTGACAATGCCCCAGTGGTCCAGAATGACAACGCCGGTGATGACGGTGTCAGGCGGCAGGACACGCCCACCGGCCGCCTTGTCGGACTTGTCCGGGTCGCGCGGCGCGATGGACTGCCCCATCGACTCCCGGATGACCTTGCCGCCGCCGAAGACCATCTCGTTGCCGCTGTGCTCGGGGCCGCCCGACCAGTCGTCCTCGATCTTGATCTGCAGCGCGGTGTCGGCAAGGCGGATGCGGTCGCGGGTCGTGGGGCCGTACCGGTCCGCGTAGGCGGCGCGCGTCAACGGGTCGGAAGGCTTCGGCGTCTCCTGGCAGCAGGAGCAATCGGGGCATTCGGTCACGGAATTCACACCCGTTCCTCGTCGAACGAACCCTTGGTGTTGTCGAGCGATCCCTCGACCTTCCGAGGCAGGCCCTTGACCCTCTCGCGCAGACCGTGGACCACACGCTCGCCTTCGATGGGCACGAGTTCGACCTCTTCGGTGATGCCGGGCTCGAAACGTACGGAGCTGCCGGCGGGCACGTTCAGACGCTTGCCCCACGCCTCCTTACGGTTGAAAACCAGCCCGTCGTTCGCCTCGGCGAAGTGGTAGTGGGAACCGACTTGGACGGGGCGGTCCTCCGGGTTCTCGACCATCAGCGTTGTGACTTGATTCGCTTCCCTGTTGCGCCGGTTGAAGACCACGACCTCGTCTCCGTCGCGCGTGGAGAAGTCGACCTTCCCGGGCCAGACGACCGGCTCTTCTTCCCGGCCTGCCTCCGGGAGGGGCTCGTGGATGGTGACCAGCTTGGTGCCGTCGGGGAACGTGGCCTCCACCTGCACGTTCTCGATCATCTCGGGGACGCCCTCCATGACCTCCTCCCGCGTCAGCACCTTCCGCCCGGAGGACATGAGGTCGGCGACGGTCCTTCCGTCCCGGGCGCCCTCGAGGACATGTACGATCAACAACGCCATCGTCTCGGGGTAGTTGAGCCGCACCCCCCGCGCCCGGCGCTTCTCGGCGACGTCCGCCGCCACGTGAATCATCAGGCGTTCTTGTTCATGTGGAGTCAGGTGCATAGCCCTACCCTGTGTCCGTACCGGCCCAGGACTCCTGCCCCGGGCTCACGCGCCGGGGCCTCGCCGTCCACCCTGCCGCAGACGGCGCGAAGCCCTTGCAGCTTCGCTCCCGCTCAGTCGGCACAGCACTTCTTGGCTGGTCGATCCCCGCTTCGCAGGGCAAGTTTGATCACGGAGCCATTGCCGGAATCGGGATATGGAAGATCCACACCCGCACGAGTGGCCGCTGACACGATCGTTCGAGGAAGAGGTCGTTCGAGGGTTCGTCGCGGGGCCTCAAGGTGGTCCACGCCTGGACTCCTGCCCCCAGGGCGGCCGTGGATCACGACCGGGATCAGCCGGTCAGTGAGCTCCGGGCTTCTCCGGGGCACCGTGCCGGGCCGCGGAGGACTTCTGTGTGCGGATCAGTTCCCGGTACCAGGCGTACGAGTCCTTGGGCGTCCGGCGCAGTGTCTCGTAGTCGATGTGGACCAGGCCGAACCGCTTGCTGGCGCCCTCGGTCCATTCGATGTTGTCGGTGAGCGACCAGGTGAAGTAGCCGCGGACGTCGACGCCCGCGTCGATGGCCGTGCGCAGGGCCCTCAGGTGCCCTTCGAGGTAGGCGATCCGGCGGGTGTCCCGGGCGGGCTCGTCGACGGCGCAGCCGTTCTCGGTGATGTAGAGCGGCGGGAGCCGGTCGCCGAAGCGGCTGTGGAGCTGGACGAGGGTTTCGCGCAGGCCGTCGGGGACGACGGGCCAGCCGAAGTCGGTCTTCTCGTAGCCCTCCATCTCGCGAATGCCGAAGGGGAGTTCGGCGGGCATCTGGAAGCCGGAGAAGGAGTCCAGGGCTTCCGTGTGCGGGGCACCGACCAGGGTGGGGTTGTAGTAGTTGACCCCGTACCAGTCGATGGGGGTGGAGATGGTCGACAGGTCGTCCTCGACCGGGCCCGGCATCAGCGCGGCGAAGCTCTCGTCCGGGTAGCGGCCGGTGAGGATCGGGTCGGCGAACATCCAGTTGGTGATCGTGTCGTACAGCTCCGCGCCCAGGCGGTCCTCGTCACGGTCCCCGGCGGTCCAGACGGGGGTGTGCGAGACGGCGATGCCGATGTTGTCCGCGCCCGCGCCGCGCAGGGCGCGGACGGCCAGGCCGTGGGCGAGGAGCTGGTGGTGGGCCGCGGGCAGGGCGTCGAAGAGGAGGGTGCGGCCCGGTGCGTGCTCGCCGAGGGCGTAGCCGAGCATCGTCACTTCGGCCGGTTCGTTGATGGTGATCCACATCGGTACGCGGTCGGCGAGGCGCTCGGCGACGATGCCCGCGTACTCGGCGAAGCGGTAGGCGGTGTCGCGGTTGAGCCAGCCGCCCTCCTCGTCCAGCGCCAGCGGGGTGTCCCAGTGGTAGAGGGTGGGGGCCGGGGTGATGCCGTGGGCGCAGAGTTCGTCGACGAGGCGGTCGTAGAAGTCGAGCCCCTGCGGGTTGACCGGTCCGCTGCCGCCGGGGACCACGCGCGGCCAGCTGATGGAGAACCGGAAGGCATCGGCGCCGAGGCCGGCCAGGAGGGCGACGTCCTCGCGGTAGTGCCGGTGGAAGCCGGTCGCGCGGGTGGTGTCGGTGCCGTCCTTGATCCGTCCGGGCTGCGCGGCGAAGGCGTCCCAGCCGGAGGGGCCCTTGCCGTCGGTCTCGGACGCGCCTTCGGTCTGGAATGCGGAGGCGGAGGCCCCCCAGAGGAAACCGGGCGGGAACGGCGGCACAGTCATCTCGGCCTCCACAGCCGTAAGAGGGAGTGCGTATTGAGCAGAACCTGACGGGGCAATGATCAGAGCCAGACCTTAATCGCCAGTATCGGGCTCGATCCAGTGTCGTGAGTCAGGCGTCGCGGCTACTGCCGACCATGGAGCACGGGAGCGAGGAGACGAGGAGCGTTGCATGCTGTTCGAGGTATGGGCACCGGATGCGGACTCGGTGGAACTGCGACTGGCGGGGGCGCCGCGTGCGATGGGGCGTGATCCCCTGCGGGACGGCTGGTGGGCGATCGAGGCGGAGGCGTCGGACGGGGACCGCTACGGCTTCGTGCTGAACGGGGGCGAAGCCGGCGGCGGGGAAGACGGGGGCGCCGGTCCCGTACTGCCCGATCCGCGCTCGCGCCGACAGCCGGACGGGCCGGACGGCGAGAGCGCCGTCGTCGACCACTCGGCGTACGCCTGGCGCAACGACTGGGCGGGCCGGAGGCTTCCTGGCGCCGTCCTGTACGAGCTGCACATCGGTACGTACACCGACGAGGGCACCTTCGACGCCGCGGCGGCCCGGCTCGGCCATCTCGCCGAACTGGGCATCACCCATGTGTCGCTGATGCCGGTCTGCCCCTTCCCCGGCACCCACGGCTGGGGGTACGAGGGGGTGTCGCTCTGGGCCGTGCACGAGCCGTACGGCGGCCCGGAAGGGCTGAAGCGCTTTGTCGACACGGCGCACGGTCTCGGGCTCGCGGTCGTCCTGGACGTGGTCCACAACCATCTCGGCCCGTCCGGCAACCACCTCCCGGCCTTCGGTCCGTACTTCACCGAGACCCACCGCACACCGTGGGGCGCGGCGGTCAACCTCGACGCGCCCGGTTCGGACGAGGTGCGGGCGTATCTGCTGGGCAGCGCGCTCGCCTGGCTGCGGGACTACCGGCTCGACGGGCTGCGGCTGGACGCCGTCCACGCCCTGGCCGACGACCGGGCGCTGACGTTCCTGGAGGAGCTGGCCACGGCGACCGACGCGCTCGCCGCCGAACTCGGCCGTCCGCTCTCGCTGATCGCCGAGTCCGACCGCTGTGATCCGCGGACGACGACGCCGCGCGAATCGGGCGGCATCGGGCTGCACGCCCAGTGGAACGACGACTTCCACCACGCCCTGCACACCGCGCTGACCGGCGAGTCCCAGGGCTATTACGCGGACTTCGCCGTGGCTCCGCTGGCCGCCGTCGCCAAGACCGTGACGAGCGCGTTCTTCCACAACGGTACGTACTCCAGCTTCCGCGGCCGTACCCACGGCCGCCCCGTCGACATCGTCCGCACCCCGGCCCACCGCTTCGTCGGCTACGCCCAGACCCATGACCAGATCGGCAACCGGGCCCGGGGCGACCGGCTCTCCGCCGCCCTCTCCCCCGGCTTGCTGGCCTGCGCCGCGACCCTCGTGCTGACCGGGCCGTTCACCCCGATGCTGTTCATGGGCGAGGAGTGGGGCGCCCGTACCCCCTGGCAGTTCTTCACCGACCACACCGACCCGGCGCTCGCCGAGGCGGTACGCAGCGGCAGACGGCGGGAGTTCGCGGCACACGGCTGGGCGGCGGACGACGTTCCGGACCCGCAGGACCCGGCCACCCGCGACCGCTCCTGCCTGGACTGGAGCGAACCGGCCCGGGAGCCGCACGCCCGTCTGTACGCCTGGTACCGCGAGCTGATCGCCCTGCGCCACACCCTGCCCGACCTCTCCGACCCGGACCTGGCGTCGGTGCGCACCGCGCACGACGAACAGGCGCGCTGGCTGGCGTACCGCAGGGGCGATCTTCGGATCGCCGTCAACCTCGACGAGAAAGCGGCCACGATCCCGCTGGGCGGCGGTCGGCGCCGGGGCGGCGCGGGCCGGGTTGTGGCCGCGTGGGAACCGGTGGAGACCCCGGGCGGCGACGGGCTGCTGCATCTGCCGCCGGAGTCCTGCGTGGTGCTGGCCGACGACTGATCCGCGGCACCCGCGCCCGGCTACTCGACGATCGCCAGTTCGCGCGCGGTGCTGTTGAGGCGACGGCCGCCGTCCTCGGTCACGGTCACGATGTCCTCGATCCGGACGCCGAACCGGCCCGGCAGATAGATGCCCGGCTCCACCGAGAAGCACATCCCGGGCACCAGCGGCTGTTCCTCACCCTCGATCATGTACGGCGGCTCATGGGTGGTGACGCCGATGCCGTGGCCGGTGCGGTGGATGAAGCGCTCGCCGTATCCGAACTCGGTGATGACGGCGCGGGCCGCCCGGTCGATCTCCTGGCAGGCGACGCCGGGCCGGACCGCGTCGAAGCCCGCCTCCTGCGCCTCGCGCACGATGTCGTGGACCCGCTGCTCCTCGGCGGTGGGCTCGCCGACATGGACCGTACGGGAGGTGTCGGAGCCGTAGCCGTGCTTGAGGCCGCCGAAGTCGAGCACGACCATGTCGCCCCGCTCGATGGTGCGGTCGCCCGCCTCGTGGTGCGGATTGGCGCCGTTCGGGCCGGAGCCGACGACGGTGAAGTCGACCTGGGAGTGCCCGAACCGCTTGAGCAGATCGGCCAGATCGGCGGCGATGTCGGTCTCCTTGCGCCCGGCGAAACGCACCTTGAGGATCTCGCCGTACGTGGCGTCCGCGGCGGCCCCGGCAGCCGCGAGCCGCTCCAGCTCAGCGGCGTCCTTCACCGCGCGCAGCATCGGCAGGGCCTCGGTGAGGGAGACGTACGAGGTGTCCGGAAGCGTCCGCTGCAACCCGAGCAGATGCATCGCCCAGGCGTTGTCGCTGATCCCGAACCGGCCCCGGTCGTCGAGCAGCAGGGCGGTGACGGCGTACGGGTCCTTGCCGTCGGTCCAGTCCCGCAGGGTCAGGGCCGGTGCGCCGACGGCCCTCTCGGCGTCCGGGGCCTCCAGGGTCGGGACGACGAGGACCGGGTCCTGGCCGGCGGTGAGGACGAGGACGGTGAGGCGTTCGGTGTTCACGGGCTGGTAGCCGGTGAGGTACACCAGGTCGGGTCCGGGGGCGACCAGCACGCCCGCGAGCCCGGCCCCGGCGGCGGTCTCGGCGGCGCGCGCCATCCGGGCCCGGTAGTCGTCGGCGGTGAACGGTACGGGCTGGTTCGAGCTGGACATGCGGACCTCCTGGCGACGCGACACGGCATACAGCATCCTGCCCGTGCGCTCCGGTCCGCGCGAGCGGGGATCAGGTTTCGCGGTGCGGGCGTACGCCGTTGTGCGGCTTTACGGCGACTCCTGAGCGAGGAACTCGAGCCCGGAAGCAGCCGCCACTCGCTCAGCGCGTGCCCTTGCCCTCCAGGTACGCCAGCACCGCGAGCACTCGCCGGTGCACCGTGCCGTCGTCCGGTTCCAGGCCGAGCTTGGCGAAGATCGAGCCGATGTGCTTGCTCACGGCCCGTTCCGTCACCACCAGTTCGGTGGCGATGGTGCCGTTCGCCTTGCCCTGTGCCATCAGTTCCAGGACTTCGCGCTCGCGCGGAGTGAGGCTCTGCAGGGGCTGGGCCGACGACTTGCGGGTCAGCAGCTGGGTCACGACCTCGGGGTCGAGCGCCGTGCCGCCGCCCGCCACCCGGTCAAGGGCCTGGAGGAACTGGTCGACCCGGCCCACCCGGTCCTTCAGCAGGTAGCCGATGCCCTGGGCGCCCTGGGCGAGCAGCTCGGCGGCGTATGTCTCCTCGACGTACTGGGAGAGCACCAGGATCGGCAGGTCGGGCATCTCCGCGCGGGCGGCGAGGGCGGCGCGCAGCCCCTCGTCACGGAAGGTGGGCGGGAGCCGTACGTCGAGCACGGCGGCGTCCGGGCGGTGTGCCAGCAGCGCGGGCAGCACCTCGGGCCCGGTCGCGGCGTCGGCCACCACCTCGTGGCCCGAGCTGGTGAGCAGCAGGATCAGTCCCTCCCTCAGCAGCGCGTTGTCCTCGGCGATCACGATCCGCACGGCAGCTCCACTTCGATTTCCGTCGGCCCCCCGGTGGGGCTGTTGATGCGGGTGGTGCCGTCGAGGGCGGCTATCCGTCGCCTGATTCCGACCAGCCCGCTGCCGGCGCGTTCGTCCGCGCCGCCGTGACCATCGTCGCCGATGGTCACCCGCAGGGTGCCGGGGGTCCGGTCGATCCGTACGGTCGCGGCCGTCGCGCCGCTGTGTTTGCTGATGTTGGTGAGGGCCTCGGCGATGACGAAGTAGGCGGCGGCCTCGATCGCGGCCGGCAGCCTTCGCCCGTCCTCGACACCGTCGAGCTCCGCGGTGACGGGCACGCTGACGTCGGCGGCCAACGCCCGTACCGCGCCGGCCAGTCCACGGTCCGTCAGTACGGGTGGATGGATGCCGCGCACCACGTGCCGCAGTTCCGCGAGGGCCTCCTCCGCGCCGTCCTGTGCCTCGTCGAGGCGGATGCGCGCGGCGGCCGGGTCGCGGTCGAGGAGCTGTTTGGCGAGGCCGATGCGCATCGACAGGGCGACGATCCTGGCCTGGGCGCCGTCGTGCAGATCCCGTTCGATGCGTCGCAGTTCGGCGCCATGCGCCTCGACCGCCCCGGCCCGGGTCTCGGTCAGCTGGGCGATCCGGTCGGCGAGCACGGTGGACGGCGAGGAGGTGAGCAGCGACCGGGTCCAGCTCGCAGACAGATCCGCGAGTACGCAATGCCAGCGCAGCACCCATCCCTGGCGCGCGGGCAGCGGTGTCCCGTACTCATCGGCGGCCCGCCGGTCCAGCAGGTGCACGACGGACAGCGCGGCCCCGTCGAAGAAGAGCCCGACCGGCCACAGCACCATCGTCAGGTAGCCGAGGCCGTTGCCCACGAGCGCTTGGATCGGCAGCCAGAGCGCGTCGCGCCAGACCGTCGGGTCGGTGAGGACACGCCGGACCCGCTCCGAGAGTTCACCGCTGTCCAGCGGCGGATACGGCGTCGGTGTGAACGGAACGCCGAGTTGCTCGGCCGCCCTGCGGCGTTCGAACTCCGCGAACCGGCGCAGTACCTTCGCGGCCTCGGGCAGGGCGGGCAGCCCGACGATCACGACGGCGAACAGCAGAACCGCCACCACCAGGAACGTGCCCAGGTATGCGAGCAGCGCGATCGGAATGCCGATGAACAGATAGCGCGAGGCATCCCACGAACGCCGGATGGCGACCGTCAGCGGGGCAGGAGTGGTGCTCATGACGCATCACGTTACGGGGGTTCACCCGCCGCCGGAGTGGGGGCCTCTCCCTGACCACGGTGGAGCTGGCTGTACCCCTGTCCGGGAGCGCACACCCTCGCCCGGGCACCCCGTTCCTCATAGCGTTTATGCAGGTCAGAAGGTGCGAAGCAGAGAAGGAACGGTGGAGTCGACGGTGGACACGATCACAGCGGCGCGGGCGACCGCGCTGAGTCTGGAGTCGGTGAGCCGACACTACGGACGGCGTGGCGGCGACCGCGAGGCGATCGCGCTCGACGCGGTGAGCTGCGCGGTCCCGGCCGGCAGCTTCACCGCGGTGGTCGGCCCCTCGGGATCGGGGAAGAGCACGTTCCTGCAGTGTGCGGCGGGCCTGGACCGTCCGACGGCGGGGACCGTACGGATCGGGGGCACCGATCTCGGCTCGCTGTCCGAGGCCGCGCTGACCCGGTTGCGCCGGGACCGGATCGGCTTCGTCTTCCAGTCGCACGCCCTGAATCTGGTGCCTTCGTTGAACATCGAGGAGAACGTCGTGCTGCCGCTGGTGCTGGCGGGCGCCGATCCGGCGGACGAACGGGTGCTGGCCCGCGGCCGGGATCTGCTGGCCCGGGTCGGCCTGGCGGGTCGCGGGGCGCAGGGCCCCGCGACGCTCTCGGGGGGCCAGCAGCAGCGGGTCGCGGTGGCGCGCGCGCTGGTGACCGAGCCTGATGTGATCTTCGCGGACGAGCCGACGGCGTCCCTGGACCCGGAGTCGGCGGCGCTGGTGCTCGGTCTGCTGCGGGACGCGGTACGGGTCGACGGCCGTACGGTCGTCATGGTCACCCATGATCCGGTGGCGGCGAGCTGGGCGGACGCCGTGCTGACGATGGACGGCGGCCGACTGCGATGAGCACGCGTACGGATACGGCTACGGACACGCGTAGGTCGCGCACCGATGTGCGGCACGGGGTGCGGCGGGCGTCGGCGTTCCTCGCCCGGCGTTCGCTGAAGACCCACCGCCGGGCGTGGGCGGCGGTGTTCGCGGCGACGACGGCCGCGGCCGCGCTGATCGGCGCGTTCGCCTTCGTCCTGGGTTCGCTGCTGCTGGCGCAGCCGCCGGTGGAGCGCTATGCCGGGGCCGACGCGGTGGTGGCGGCCGATCAGAAGGTGACGTACACGGCGAAGCCATGGGGCAGCGAGCCGCAGACCGCCACGACGTATCTGCCGGAACGGGTCCGACTCGACCGCTCGGCGGTGCAGAAGGCGGCCGCCGCCGACGGCGTCGCGAAGGCGGTCGCGGACGACTCGGTGCCGGTGGCCGTGAGCTCCGGGAGCGACACCGGGCGGGACGCGGCTTCGGCGGTCGGCCGGTCCTGGGAGTCCGCCGTGCTCACTCCGTACCGGCTGACGGACGGACACGCACCGAGGACGTCCACCGAGGTGGTCATCGACAGCGCACTGGCCACCGCTGCCGGGAGCAAGCCCGGCAGCCATGTGACATTGCAGTCTGACGGGACTGCCCGCCCGTACACCGTGAGCGGCGTCGCCGACACCGCGCACCGGGGCGCCGCCCCCGCCGTCTTCTTCACCGAGCAGCGGCTGACCGCCCTGGCCGGGCACCCCGGCACGGTCGATGCCATCGGCATCGTCGCCGAGAAGGGCGTCCCGGCCGGCACGCTGCGGGCGTCACTGGCAGCGGCGCTGCCCGACCGCGCGCACGGCGACCGCGGGATCCGGGTCCTCACCGGCTCGGAGCGCGGCCAGGCCGAGTACGTCGACGCGCTCGGCGCCCGCGGCGATCTGCTGCCCCTGCTCGCCTCCATCGCCGGAACCGTCCTCATGGTGGCGCTCCTGGTGATCGCGACCACTCTCTCCCAGGCGGTCCACCAGCGCTCCGGCGAAATGGCGTTGCTGCGCGCGGTCGGGGCGACGCCCCGGCAGCTCAGGTCGGCCGTCGGCCGTGAGGTGAGCCGGGTCGCCGGAGCCGCCGCGGCGCTGGGCGCGATCGGTGCCGTCCCGCTGGGGTTGCTGATGCGGTCGCTGCTGGCCACGGACCCGCTGCCGCTGCCCGTGCCGGTGTGGCTGCCGTTCGCGGCGGGCGCCGTGGCGGCGCTCCTCGTCACGCTCCTGGCCCGTCCGGTGTCGGTGCTCGCGGCGAGGTCCGTCACCCGGCTGCGGCCCGCCGCGGCACTGGAGGCGGCCCGCGCACCCGAACCGGGCGAGCCCGGCCGGGTGCGTACGGTCGCCGGAGTGGTGCTGGCCGTCGCGGGCGTCGGTTCGGCCGGCGCGGCGACGGCACAGAGCGGTCAGGCCGCCGCGGTGGCCGCGTCGGGTGCCGCGACCTCGCTGATCATCGCGGTGGCACTGCTCGGTCCGTGGATCGCCCGGGTGGCGATGCGGGTGCTCGGCGGGCCGGTGCGGCGGCTGGGCGGGGTCTCCGGCTTCCTGGCCGCCAGGTCCGCCGCCGCACACCATCGTCGGCTCGGTGCGGCGATCACCCCGATCGTGCTGGTCGTGGCCTTCGTCTGCGTCCAGCTGTCGGCGGGCTCGACGCTGGAACGGGCCGCCGGCCGGCAGGCCGCCGCCGCGCTCCGGGCGGACCTGGTGGTGACGGGGCCGGCCGCCGGGCTGCCGGCCGGTGCGGCCCGGGCGGTGCGCGAGGCCCCCGGGGTGACGGCGGCGACCGGTGTGCTGCGCTCCGGCGTCGTTCTGGCCCGTAGTGAGCTGGGCGATCCGGTGCTGGATCGGCTTCCCGTCCTGGGGGTGACGGCGGACCAGCTGTCCGGCACGCTCGATCCGCACGTCACGGCCGGTGATCTCGCGGACCTCACAGGCCGGGGCACGGTCGCGGTCGGCGAGGACCGGGCCGCCGACCTGGACGTCGGTACCGGCGACACGGTGGAGCTCCGCCTGGGTGACGGTACCGAGGTCCGGCTCCGCGTGGTGGCGCTCTATGAACGGGCCCTGGGACTCGGGGAGTTCATCCTGCCGCGCCAGACTCTGGCCGCGCATGCCGCGGCGCCGCGCGACCAGCGGATCCTGGTCCGTACGGCAGACGGCGGTGCCGCTTCGGCCGCCGCGGTGCGGCGTGCGCTCGCGCCGTACACCGGTGTCCGGGTGCGTGCCGCGACGGCGGACGACGTACGGATCGCCGCTGCGTCATCGGACCAGGCGGACGCCATGGTCATCATCGGGGTCGGGGTGATCGGCGGCTTCGCGTTGCTCGCGGTGATCAGCACGCTGTCCCTGATCACGGTGGGCCGCCGCCCGGAGTTCCGCCTGCTGCGCATGGTCGGCGCGGGCCGACATCAGGTGCGGCGGATGCTGGTCGTGGAGACGGGGCTGGTGGCGGTGGCCGGGCTGGTGATCGGCACCATGGTCGCGGCGGTGCCGCTGGTGGCGTTCGCGGTGTCGACGACCGGTTCGGTGCCGTATCTGTCCCCAGTCCGGTACGGGGCGCTGGTGCTGGCCGTGGTGGTGGCGGCCGGGCTTGGGACGATGCGTCCGGGCCCGTCCGGGGGACGCCGCGTCGCCGGGCGCCGGGGCTGAGCCCGGGCGGTGTCACCGCACGGCCTCACCGGAGTAAGCGCCTTGTACGATGCCAGGGTTTACGGATGGGGGAGTTCCAACTTCGTGGGGTCCGTGGTCGGCATCGCTCTCAAGGGGGTCCATGACTCGGTCTCCTCCGTCGTGGACTGGTTCACCGCATGACCGGTAGCAGGTACGGCGCGGTGATGAAACGTCTCACCGCCCCCTACCAGTGAGGAACAGGAATGGCGTTGCACAATTCGCCGCTGTGGTGGCTCTTATCGGCGGTCTGCGTTGCGTTCTGGTTCGCTGTCATGCTTCCGGCCATGCCCACCAGGAATCACAAAATAATCGTTTCCCTCGGCCCACCGGTGAGTTTCGCGGCAATAGCGTTGTACTGCGTCAAATTTGGCGATGCCTTCACGGAAATGCTCCCCGTGTACTGCGGACTGATCCTCGCCGTCCCGGTCGGAATTCTGGGGCACCGCAAGGCACTGCGCGAAATGCTGAAAGATCCGAATATCCCCTACGACGAGGCGACCGGTCCCTGGACACTGCAGGGTGCTGTCGCCCTGGCAGTGTTCCTCGGACTCTCCGTCTACTACGTGTACGTGGGTCGTTGATCCTCCGTCACGGCAGGGCGGGCGGCGGCAGCGCCGCCTCGCGCTGCGCCGCCGCAGCCAGCGCGTCGAGCACCGGCGTGATCAGCGGGTGCCCTTCCGCCCCGTGGCGCACTGCGGCGAAGACCCGACGGGTCGGCGCGCTGCCCCGCACGGGCCGCACCACCACACCCGTCAGCTCCATCCCCCGCAGTGCCGAGCGCGGCACCAGCGCCACCCCGGCCCCCGCTCCGGCGAGCGCGACCACCGCCCGGAAATCGTCCGAGGAGTGCTCCAGCCGGGGTTGATAGCCGGCGAACTCGCAGGACAGGACCACCACGTCGTGGCACGGGTTGCCGGGGTACGGCCCGATCCACGGGTCCTGCTCCAGGTCGGCGATCGCCACCGTGTCCTGCCCGGCCAGCCGGTGCCCCACCGGCAGCACCGCGTCGAACGGCTCCGAGTACAGCGGCACCCGGGTCAGCCGCCGGTCGTCCTCGCCCGGCGCGCCCCGGTACTCCACGGCAACCGCGACATCGACCTGCCGGTCCAGCACCATCGGCACACTCGCGTCGCCCTCGGCGTCCTGGACGCGGACCCGGATGCCGGGCGCGGTGCGGGTCAGCTCGGCGATCGCGGGGGCGAGGACCAGGCCGATGCCGGTGGCGAACGCGGCGACCGTGACCGTACCGGCCTCTCCGGCGCTGTAGGCGGCGAGTTCCGCCTCGGCCCGCTCCAGCTGGGCCAGCACCGCGTTGGTGTGGGCCAGCAGGATCTCCCCGGCGGGGGTGAGCCGGGCACCTCTCGCGTTGCGTTCGACGAGCCGGTGCCCGGTCTCCTGCTCCAGCGCGGCGAGCTGCTGGGAGACCGCGGAGGGCGTGAGGTACAGCGCGGCGGCTGCGGCGGTCACCGTGCGGTGGTCCGCCACCGCACGGAGAATGCGCAGCCGCCGTGCATCGATCATGTGCCCCATTGTCCCAGGTCACGGAGGGGACCCCGGCGCCCGGGTGGCGGAGCCGGGCGCTACTCCCCCAGCGCGGCCCGTGCGTCGACGAACGCGTCCACTGCCCGGTTCACATCCGCCGTGGAGTGCGCGGCGGACAGCTGGACGCGGATGCGGGCCGCACCCTGCGGGACGACCGGGTACGAGAACCCGATCACGTACACACCACGCTCCAGGAGCAGCTCCGCCATCCGGCCTGCCTTCGCCGCGTCCCCGATCATGACGGGGGCGATGGCGTGGTCGCCGGGCAGGATGTCGAAGCCTTCCTCGGTCATCCGGGTACGGAAGAGCGTGGTGTTGGCGTTGAGCCGCTCGCGCAGGTCGCCGGCCGCCTCCAGCAGGTCCAGGACCTTGAGCGAGGCCGCCGCGATGACCGGGGCGAGGGTGTTGGAGAAGAGGTACGGGCGGGAGCGCTGGCGCAGCAGCGCGACGATCTCGGCGCGGGCCGCGACGTAGCCGCCGGACGCGCCGCCGAGCGCCTTGCCGAGGGTGCCGGTGATGATGTCGACGCGGTCCATCACGTCGTGCAGCTCGGGCGTGCCGCGGCCGCCGGGGCCGACGAATCCGACGGCGTGCGAGTCGTCGACCATGACCATGGCGTCGTAACGCTCGGCCAGGTCGCAGATCTCGCGCAGCGGGGCGACGTATCCGTCCATGGAGAAGACGCCGTCGGTGACGACGAGGCGGCGCCGGGCCCCGGACGCCTCCTTGAGCTGCGTCTCCAGGTCGGCCATGTCGCGGTTGGCGTAGCGGAAGCGCTTGGCCTTGGAGAGGCGGATGCCGTCGATGATGGAGGCGTGGTTGAGGGCGTCGGAGATGACCGCGTCCTCCGGGCCGAGCACGGTCTCGAAGACACCGCCGTTGGCGTCGAAGCAGGAGGAATACAGGATCGTGTCCTCCTGGCCGAGGAACGTGGAGAGCCGCTGCTCCAGCTCCTTGTGGACCTCCTGGGTGCCGCAGATGAAGCGGACCGAGGCCATGCCGTAGCCCCAGCGGTCCAGTGCCTCGTGGGCGGCGGCGATCACCTCGGGGTGGTCGGCGAGGCCCAGGTAGTTGTTGGCGCAGAAGTTGAGCACCTCGCCGGGGCGGCCGCCCGCGGTGACGGCGACGGTCGCTGACTGCGGGGTGCCGATCACGCGCTCGGGCTTGTGCAGTCCGGCGGCCCGGATCTCGTCGAGGGTGGTACGCATGTCGTCGCGTACGGATTCGAACATGAGGGGTGTCTCCCAGCTGTCTACGGTGGCGTCGTCCACGGAGGCGTCGGTTCGTCTACGGAGGCGTCGGGTCAGGAGGTCCAGTCGAGGATGACCTTGCCGCCGCGGCCGCTCGCCGCGTCGTCGAAGGCCGCTTCGAAGTCGCGGAAGCCGTACCGGCCGGTGATCACGGGGGTGAGGTCGAGGCCGCCCTCCAGCAGTACGGACATGGCGTACCAGGTCTCGTACATCTCACGGCCGTAGATGCCCTTGATGGTGATCATCGAGGTGACGATGCGGGACCAGTCGACGGGGAACTCCTCGGACGGCAGCCCGAGCATGGCGATCCGGCCGCCGTGCGTCATGTTCTCGATCATGTGGCGCATCGCCTCGGGCCGCCCGGACATCTCCAGGCCGATATCGAAGCCCTCGCGCAGCCCGAGGCGCTTCTGCCCGTCGTAGACGGTCTCCTCGGTGACGTTGAGAGCCAGGCTGACGCCGACCTTCCGGGCCAGTTCCAGCCGAGCCTCGCTGACGTCGGTGATGACGACGTTACGGGCCCCGGCGTGCCGGGCGACCGCCGCCGCCATGATGCCGATCGGCCCTGCGCCGGTGATCAGTACGTCCTCGCCGACCAGCGGGAACGACAGCGCAGTGTGCACGGCGTTGCCGAACGGGTCGAAGATCGCCGCGACGTCGAGGTCGACGGGGACCCGGTGGACCCACACGTTGGACGCGGGCAGGGCGACGTACTCGGCGAACGCACCGTCCCGGCCGACGCCGAGCCCGAGCGTGGAGCGGCACAGGTGACGGCGCCCGGCCAGACAGTTGCGGCACTTCCCGCAGACCAGGTGGCCCTCGCCGCTGACCAGGTCGCCGACGTTGATGTCGACGACATCGGCGCCGGTCTCCGCGACCTCGCCGACGAACTCGTGTCCGAGGACGAGCGGGGTGCGTACGGCCTGCCGGGCCCAGCCGTCGTAGTTCCGGATGTGCAGATCGGTACCGCAGATGCCGGTGCGGAGCACCTTGATCAGTACGTCCGAGGGGCCGATCTCCGGCTCGGGCACGTCCATGAGCCAGAGTCCCGGCTCGGCCTTCTGCTTCACGAGTGCCTTCACGGCTGCGGCTCCCTGCGCTGTACGGAGTTGAGTGCCCCGGGCCGGGGCAGCATGGGGGGGGAAGCCTGCGGCCCGGGGAAGAATGGGACGGCATGGCAGCGCGCGTCGATCGGCTGCCGCGCTCCATCCTCTGCCGTCACGGAGAAATCTGCCGCACCCCGCGCCACAGGTCCATCGAGGATTTCTTAAGCGCGCCCGCAGCTCCGCTTCATGCCCCGCACCACACCCCCCGGAGGCCGACCCCAGTCGAGGCGGCGTTCGCTAGGCCGGTTCAGTGTTCCTGGAACAGCAACTGGGCGTGGTTCAGGCCATACCTGGCCACATCGGTACCCAGTGCGACTCCGGCCTCGTCCGCGAGTCGGGTGTGGATACCCAGCCAGACCCGCGCGTCCATGTTCTCCAGCGTGAGCTGGTGCCACGCGGTGTAGGTGCGGACGACGCCTGGTGCGGTGACGCTGGTCAGGGTGAACGGGGCCGTGCGCGGTCCTACGAGGGCGGTGAGAACGGTTTCCGTCGCACCTGCGTAGGTGTTGTGGCCGCTGGGGTAGTCCGGATGCGCCGGGGTGGTGTGCAGGGGGGTCCATGACGGGTCGGCAGGGATCTCACCGACGCCGGTTCGGATCGCGGTGACGGGGCGCCACAGCGGGTAGGTGTACTTGCTGTCGGAGGTGGCGATCTGGGTATCCACCAGCGTGGCGTTGGTCAGGGCGACGAGTTCGGCCTGTTTGAGCAGCGGCTGGTGGGAGGTGGCGGCGAGCGCGACGCGAATCGGCTTGGTCCACAGGGCCGGCGAGGAGTCGAACCAGAAGTTGGCCGTGTCGGTCTGCCGCGCGGTGCGCACGGTGCTGTTCAGCTCGCCGAAGTCTCGTACCTCCTTCAGGTCGGTCTGGTACCGCTTGGACGTCGGAGCGGGAGGCGCGGGCAGTCGGAACTGGCTGCCGCTTTTCAGCAGGAAGGGCCGGGCGAACCGGGTGCCGTTCTGGATGGCGGGGGCGAACGCGGGCGGGGTGGGTTGCCAGACGCCCGGCGCGGCCGGCGGCACGGTGAAGGGGGCGTTTACCGAGGCCGCATCGAGGCCGTCTCCCTCGCGTTCGTGCAGGACCTCCAACGCCTGGCGTTCGCCGGCTGTGGCACCCGAGGTCTCGGCCGGGCCGTCGGGGATCTGCTCCAGGGTCTGCCGCAGGGCGGCATCCAGCTCCGGGGCGCGGGTTGGCACCAGCTCCACCAGGGCGCGGTGCACCGCGGCGGCCAGCGCCGCGTCCTGGTAGTCCCTACGGTCGACCCCAGCCGGCACATGTTGCAGGGCCCGCGCCGCCGCGATCCAACTGACCGCCCAAGTACGGCTGTTGGTCACCGGAGGAAGTGATGAGCCGGCCGTCGCGATCGTCTCGGCTGTGGTGTCGTACCAAGCGAGCGCCACGGATGTGCGGCCGTGCCCGGGCGCAGGGGCGGCGGCGCTCGGCGCTGCGCCGGAGACGACCAGCAGTGCCGTGGAGGCCACCAGGGCCGCACAGGTCTTTCGGGAGTTCATGGGAGTAGCTCCTCATGGTGGGGTGGGGTTGGGGGCGCGTTTCGGCGCGTGCGTCTGGCTCTCATGTGCGGCGGGACGTGGAGGATTGAGGTCCTTGTACTGGCCGCAGAAGGTTCCCGGACGAAGCCGTGGGGCCTTCGCCCGGGAACCCGTGGAGCACGGTGCCGTGTCCGCCCGGGTCCACGTACGGAGCAGCAGACGAAGACGTGCGAGACGGCATCGTCGCCGCTCCGTCTCATCAGCGCCGGCGCGCACTCGGCACACGCGCAGGCGTTCACGGGCCCAGCAGCGGCGCCCTCGTGAACTGACGGGGGTTCAGGCGGGGTCGGCCTCGATATGGAAGGGGATGGTGACGATGTTGGAGGCAACGCCCATCAGACCCAGGTCCTTGGCGTCGATCTCCCCATCGCCGTTGAGGTCCTTCACAACGCTGGGTGCGTCGTTGTAGATGCCGTCGTGGTCGAGGTCGTCGACGACGGCCACGGTCAGCGTGGTGTCGACATTCTGGCCCGCGATGGGGGCGCCGACGATCCAGGTGTCCCACAGTTCGGTCTTGTGCGGAGTGCGGTTGGTGACGCCGGAGAGGTTGAACAGGTTGGCCAGGTTGGTGCCGGGCCCGGAGAAGCCGGGGAGGGTGCTGTTGGTGGTGGAGTCCAGCACGACCAGTCCAGGGATCTTGTCGTCCTGGCCGGTGGAGAACGTGCCGGGGAAGGGGGCAATGTTGTTGTGCTCGGCCGGGCCGGTGAGCTGGAGCCCCTTGAAGCCGGTCTGGGCCAGGGTCTTGACCCGGAAGGAGAGCTTCAGGTCCACGACCCAGCCCTTGCCCTCCACCCCCGCGTTGTCCCCGCGCTTGGGTGCCAGGACCTCCACCTTGACCGGGCGCGTTGCGGTGGAGGCGGACGTGTCCAGGCTCGAGGCGTTCGCGCTGGACAGCCCGGAGGCCGCGGCGCCCAGGCCGAGGATCACTGCCGAACCCGCGCCGAGGGCCCAGCCGAGCTTCTTCTTCCTCATGACTTGTTCTCCTGAGTGTTGAGAGGCTTGCCGCCATGTGTACGACCACCTGCAGCACTCGGTTCAGCCCGCAGGCCGACCAGTAATGCCTTGTTGGGTGGCGCGCGCCCGGGGCTGGTAACGCGCTCCTGTGGGCACCCCTGCTACCAAGGGCGCCGACGGGCCTTCGCTCCAACAGACGGCGAGAACCTGAGTGCGTCCGCTGCCTGCGGGTGAACTCAAACAGCCGGCTCGTCGTACACGTAGCCGCAAGGGCACACGATCAGTGCCTCAGGACACAAGAAACCGCATGTCGCAGCCGCCCTCGAAGACGGCGCAGCCGGTGCGGTCAGGTACGGAAGTGAGTCGGATGGATCGGATCTGGTTCCGCGCCTCTCCGGGGCGCGGACTGTCCACCGCCTGCAGCCCGGGCCCGGCGACGCTCCAAGCGACCCCAGCCTGCGAGACGAGGACATCGAGCGTGACGCCGGACGAGCAGTTGATGACTGCGTTGTACACCGAGCACCACGATGTGCTGCTCTCCTTCGTGCGCAGGTACGTGCACAGTTCTGAGCAGGCGGAGGACGTCGTGCAGGAGACGCTGCTGCGGGCATGGCGCAGCATCAACAAAATCGAGCCACGCCACGCCACCATCCGCTCCTATCTCTTCACGATCGCCCGCAACGTGCTCACCGACGGCTGGCGCGCTGAGCAGCGGCGTCCGCAACTGCTCTACGACAACGAGGCACTCGCGGCTGTACCTTCTGCCGACGATGTGGAGGCTGCGCTGGAGGGGCACGTGATTACCGCAGCGTTGGAACGCTTGTCCAGCGAGCATCGTGACGTGATCCAGGCGCTGTACTTCGAGGGGCTGACTGTCGCCGAGTCCGCGTCACGGCTCACGATCCCGGAGGGAACGGTCAAGTCCCGCGCCTACTATGCCGTACGCAACCTGCGCGCAGCCTTTGAAGAAATGGGAGTTCTGCGGTGAGCACCGACCACGATGACGTGCGCATGCTGATCGGTGCGTATGTGCTGGGCGGTCTCAGCGAGACCGACCGCCGCGTCCTGGATTCCCACCTGCCCACGTGCCAGGAATGCCGTGACGAGCTCACGCACTCGGCCCCACTGGCGGGACTGCTCCGCCGTGCCCCGGGCATGTCCGCGCCCCGTCCCCAGGCCACGCGCGAGGCCGACACCGATACGGCGACCCCGGCTTCGCCGGCCCGGCTCGAGCGTCTGCTGGAGCAGGTCCGCGCCGCCGATGTCGCACGCAGGCGCCGGGCTCGTCGGCAGTGGCTGGCATTGGCTGCGGCCCTGATCGTGGTTGCCGGGCTCGGACTGGGGTCGATGCTGCCGTTCCGGCACTCGACCGGCCCGGCCACGGCCTTCACCTCGGCCGCCGGGTACTCCGTGTCCGGCCGTGCCACGCTCACGGCCAAGCCCTGGGGCACTGCGGTGAGCGTCACCCTGGCCGACCTGCCCGCAGAAGCACCAGGACCCTTCGTCCTCCAGGTCTCCTCGGTGGACGGCCGCAAGGAACAGGCGGCCACCTGGGCGATCACCCCCAACGGCAGCGCCGCCGTGACGGGGGCGAGTGCCCTGCACCTTCCCGACATCCGATCCATCTCCGTGATGGACCATGCGGGACGCCTGGTCGCCACGACCCGACCACTCTGACCTGCCTCGACCACCATCCCGCGGACCGCTCCACTGCCGGGCCCACGTGATGGCCCAGCCTGCCCTGATGCGGGGCGACACGCCACTGAGCTGACGTCGTTGCCCCTGCAGAGCGGTTGCCCCAGCACGTGCGACCTGGGCAACCGGGCGTGCGCCGCCCCAAGCCGCCTCACCGCTATTCCTGATTCCTATCAAGAGGGTTACCCCGATGAAGATTCACACCCGCGTCGCATCCGCCGCGGCCATCATGCTCGCCGTCGCCGCCCTGGCAACCGCCTGCTCCTCCGGCGACGGCAGCACAACCACCGCAGCATCCGCACCGGCTTCGTCGGATGCCGCTGCCACTCCCGGGATGGTGAGCACGTCGTCGTCGCCGACGCTGGGCACCATCATCGTCAACGAGGTGGGCCGTACCCTGTACGCGTTCGACAAGGACACCACAAGTCCTCCGAGGTCGAACTGCTACGCGGACTGTGCCGCCAAGTGGCCGGTGGTCCCGGCCACCACCAACGTCAAGGGCATCGACGCCAGCCTGCTCGGCTCGGTCACGCGCAAGGACGGCACCAAGCAGCTCACCATCAACAATCACCCGGTCTACCTCTTCGCAGGCGACCATGCGGCCGGTGACACCAACGGCCAGGCATTGAAGGGCGTCTGGCACGCCCTCACCACCCAGGGAATCGAGATCAAGACGCCGAAGGCTTGATCGTCGGTCCCGGTACGCAACTGGTGAGAGGCCGTCCGCCGCGTGAACCCCGGCGCATGCGGGCGGCCTTGTGTTTGCCTCGATGTCGCAGACAGGCCCCGACCTTGCGGTTGCCTTACGCCTTGACGGCGCCGACGCCGGTGGGAGGGCGCCGCGGACGACCGCGAGGGCGCGCAGCCGGAGCCCGGCGGCGATCGTGTCGGCGAGGGCGGTGCGGGCGGGGTCGAGGCCGTCCTCATCGTCGCCGTAGGCGTCGGCGACCTCCTGGGCGATGAGCTGCGGGGCGTTGGTGATCCACTGGAAGTCGAGGGCGAGGCCGTTGACCACGTCGAGGATCATGTCGAGCTGGTCGCGGGTCAGTTCGCGATGCCGTTCGCTGCCGTCCTTCGTCCTCGCGGCCAGGCGATCGTCATGACTCGGCCTTACACCCGCCCATAGGGCATGACAGGGCTGTGATCAAGACGCGCCTCGGGTGAGGTCTTTGATCCAGCCCGTCGAGGCGCACAGTTGGAGTCCGGCGAGGTAGCTGTCCGGGGTCTTGTCGTGCCGGGTCGCGATGCCTCGCCAGGCCTTGAGCTTGTTGATCAGGCGCTCGACGGTGTTCCTCTCCTTGTAGAGGTCGGCGTCGTGGCCGACGGGGCAGCCGCGTCGGGAGCCCTTCTTCTTCCGATTGGCAGCCTGGTCCGACTTCTCCGGGATGACCCCTTGATATGGCGTTTGCGCCAGTGGGCGCGGTTGCCGCGGGACGAATAGGCCTTGTCCCCGGCGACCGCGTCCGGCCGGGTGCGAGGGCATCCCAGGGGCCCGCGAACGCGGATCTTCCGCAGCACAGGAATGAACTGCGGACTGTCGCCGGCCTGGCCCGCGGTCAGAATGAACGCCAATGTGGGCGACACCTGCGGTCGGCGGCCAGGTGGACCTTGGAGGGCCGCCCACCCCACGAGCGCCCAAGCAGGGCAGCCTTCAGCCGGAGCTTTCGACGACGCCGGACGCGTCGTCGCTCCTCTCGCACGGGATCGGCGGCCCTCCAGCACGGCCTCGAACACGCCGGCGTCACGCCACTGCCGGAACCGGTTGGAGACGGTCGACCAGGCGCCGAACTCCTGCGGCATCTCCCGCCACTGCCCGCCGGTCTTGAACCGCCAGATCACGCCCTCGAACTGCTGCCGCAGCCGCTCGGGGTACGGGCCGTACTCGCCAATCGGCAGGTACGGCCCAATGAACTCCCGCTCCCCATCGGTCAGTTGCACTCGCACCATCCAAGACGATCTACCGGATCAGGCTGCGCCACGCGAGCCAAACGCGCCGATTGATCACGACTGGATACGCGCCCGGTGAACGGCGTCCTGGTGACGGGCCCCCGAACTGGCCCGACCCGGAGGCAACACGACAACGAGCCGGCCGAGGTGGCTGTCTGCCGACGTGCGGTCATGAGGCGCGCCAGCCGCTCCAGCGCAGAACCGAGACCCTGACCACCGGTCCGCCGGGGGGCCGGTCGGCGTACTGCTGGTATTTCGCCGTCAGCAGGCTGATGCCACGGGCTGCCTCGACGGACCGGTCCGGCGGCGGGAGCACGCGGGCTTCGCCGTCGGCCCGGGCCCACCACAGGCGGCCCCACTCCTCCTCGTAGTGGTCGGTGAGCAGGCAGACCGACGGGTTGGCGGCGATGTTGGCCAGGCGTTTCAGCCGCGTCGTCCGCTTCGGCTTGTGGTCCACGGCCAGCATCACCGTGTCGCCTTCCACGGCGAACACCACCGGAACAAGGTGCGGGCGGCCCTCCGTGTCGGCCGTCGCAAGGTGGGCGATGCGCGCCGCGGCGAATCTCTCCCGTGCCTCAGCACTCGTCAGGGCGGGCATCACACGTCTTCCCAACAGTCGCGGCGGTCACGGACTTTCGGATCGTTCCCACTCCCGAGGCGCAGCGGTCTCGGGCGCCTCAGCGGTACCGGGCAGCGACTTCGGCCAGTCGGTCCAGGTACTCCAACGTCTCCCGTGCCGGCATCGTCGGTACGTAGAACAGCAGCCGCTCGACCCCCAGATCGGCATAGCCCTCGACCTGCTCGGGGTCGTCGGGAGCCGCGTACACCGTCACCGGCACCTCGCGGTCGGCGAGGGCGCGCAGCCGCTCGATCTGCGGACCGAGCTCCTGCGGCGACGTGCTGTTGGCCAGCCACGCGTCTCCGAGCTGCGCCACCCGTCGGAACGCGCCCTCGCCACCGCCGACGTAGATCGGCGGATGGGGGCGCTGCACAGGCTTGGGCCAGGCGAAGACCGGATCGAAGTTCACGAACTCGCCGTGGAACTCGGCCTTCTCCTCGGTCCACAGCTCCCGCATGGCGCGCAACCGCTCGTCGGTGAGCCGACCGCGGGTGCCGGGGTCGGTGCCGTGGTCCCTCATCTCCTCACGGTTCCAGCCGACACCGACACCGAGGATCACGCGGCCACCGGAGACCAGGTCGAGCGAGGCCACCTCCTTCGCCGTGGTAATCGGGTCGCGCTGCGGGATCAGCGCAATGCCGGTCCCCAGCAGCAGCCGCTCGGTCACCACACCGATCGCGGTCAGGGCCACGAAGGGGTCGAGGGTGCGGTAGTAGATCTCCGGCAGCTCACCACCGCCCGGGTAGGGCGTCTCGCGGCTCGCCGGGATATGGCTGTGCTCGGCGATGAACAACGAATCGAATGTGCGTTCCTCAAGGGCGGTTCCGAGCGAGGTCGGGCTGATGCCCTGATCGGTGATGAAGGTCGAGACCCCGAATTTCATGACGGCTCCTCAAGGGTCGAGTAAGGGACAGCACGGGTGGCACAGATCCCTGACTACTACCCTCCCCGGGTGATCCCGCCCCCATGACCACCCGGGAGAACCATCACGGAACAAGGTTCCGGACTTGCGGCCGCAACCATGGGCCGGGGTAACGACGACCGCTTCGGCTCGCAGAACAACCGCCGCTCGGCGGATTGATTCGCCATTGCGCGTCGTGTGTCGGCTCGACCTGATCCTTCCGGATGATGATTGCGTCATCCGGAATGAACCCGGGCCGACCGACCGTCTGCATCCACCACTATCGGGAGTAGTGACTATGGGTAAGCTCCAGGGAGGAGTAGCCGTCATGCCTGGCGGCACCACAGGGATCGGGCTGGCCACAGCAAAGCTCTTCGCGGACGTCATGGACGTCTCCCGGGGTGGAAAAGGCAACGAAAAACCCGGCCATACGCAGGCCGGGTGAAGGGGGGTTGGGGGCGGTCTGGACCGAGTCAGCCCAGAGTGAGGCTGATGAGGATGGCTGCCGCGACCAGGTCAAGCGCGAGGCCGACAGGGCCTAGGAGCAGAGCGATGAACAGGGGGTTTTACTGTCCTGCTCCATTCACTCCGCCGCATCTGAATTTGAGGGGCAGAGCGGGTCGTACAGAACGCTGATTTCCGCACCAGGGACGACTGCTGTGCGCGAGATGGGGGACGATGTGCCGTGGTACTCGACGCCTTCCACCTCATATATGAAATGCAGAGAGATGGAGCTGTCGTGTATCTGCAGATGTGTGCAGACTGCGACGCTTTGGGCGCCGCGACGTTTCAGTCGTCGCCCCGCTTTCCATGCACGGAAGAAATGTACTGCCGCGGCACTAAAAGAAGCGCCGAGGCCGCCTAAAAGCACCAGTGCAAGGAGCGCCTTGCCCATGGTTCCCCTTCTGTCCCGGAGCGGTAGATTATCGCTCCTCAGCGCTCAGGAGAAGATTTTCGTAGCCTCCGCCGCACTGCACATAGTGAATGGCCGCGATCCCGGGGGCGACGGCCGGATGATGCTGTTGAGCGGGCATGACTGGGCCGAGGTCCGGCGACGAACAGCAGCTCGTCGCCGGACCTCGGCCCAGTCGGCGATCCGGGCGGCGTTGGGTTCCAGCATCTAGTGCCCCTCCCGGCAAGCTTTGCCCCGTCGCGCCGCCCAGCACGCACGCTCGCTGCGTTGGCCAAAAGCCCTGGTAGCTCCGCTACAAGGGCTTCCGGCCGCCTTGCGATCGCACGCACCGGACGACGCTCCTTACGGGGCAAACATTGCCGGTCGCGGCACTAGCCGGCTGAGGGCCTGGCCCCGAGCCGGCTGACCGCGAACGCGGCCAGCAGCAGTACGGTCAGGCCGCCGTCCCAGGTGATGATCGTGCCGGTGTCCGCGATCCCGCCATGGGCCTGGTAGGCGAGGCCGGTCACGGTCAACGCCAGCTTGTTCATGATGACCAGCAGCCACACCACGAGGTTGCCCAGGGGTCTGACGGTCAGGAGCGCGAACAGGCCGGCGAAGACCACGAACCCGTACAGCCGCCAGGTCTCCACCACCTTGGTCGCACCGTCCGCATCGAACACGACCTGGATCTGGGTCACCGCGGCGCCAACCGCACTGACCGTGGCGATGATCAGCAGGATGCGGGCAAGGCGTAGTCGCCCGGGCGGAATCGAGGAGTGGACGGTGGATTGCTGTACGGAAGCGACGGGCGTGGACATGGCTTCCTCCAGGGTGATGCTCAGGCTGGGTGGGCGTGGGATGGTCGGGCACCGCGAAGGGCGCCGTCGATGATCAGGTCCAGGTAGGGATGGTCGACCGGCTCGCCGGTAACCAGGATCCGGTAGTACAGCGGGCCGACCAGCTGATCGAACAGGACGGCGACATCGAGGTCTGTGCGCAGCGCGCCGCGTCGGACTGCGGAGGCCAGCAGTCCGATGGCCATCGCGTTACGGCGGGCGAACACGGCCCGAATCAGCGTGCCGAGGTCGGCGTGCCGGGCCGCCGCCGCCGCGATTTCCGCGACGACGCCGGCCGAGCGGTCGTCCGCGCCTTCGGGCAAGCCGGCCCGGCGCATGGTGTTCAGGCCGTCGGCCACTTGATGCAGGTAGTCGGTCAGATCGGCCCGGATGTCACCGGTATCCAGGATCGGCACGTCATCCTGCATCAGCGCAACAACGGCCACGATCAGATGGTCCTTGGTCGGCCAACGCCGGTAGAGGGTGGTCTTGGCGACGCCGGCCCGGTCGGCGACCTCGTCGATGGACAGTGCGGCGTAACCATTGACCAGCAACAGATCCCGGGCGGCGATCAGGATCCGCCGGTCAACGTCGATGTCTCGGGGACGGCCCCGAGAGGGGCCACGTTCGGGCATGGCCACCACCTTTCCGATACCTGAGTAGCGGAAATAAGGCTAGGTGAGGGCAACCAATTGCGCAACCCAGGTAGCGATACTGCCCGTGTTGGCTGGCGGGCGGGCAGAAAGGGTGTTGACAGGGGCCGCGTACCCGGTTCCACCGAGCGATGATGGCAGCGTGGGCCAACGTGACGGCATGCTGTGCGTGGCCGGCTCCCTGGTCGCGAACCGCGTCCACGGCTGGACGCGCGGCCGGCTTTATACCGGGTTCCAGGTCGCGGCCTTCTGGTGCGAGGTCCTGGACTTCAAGGTGATCGACCGGAGCGAGGGCAAGGTCGAGATCGGCTCCTGGGTGCCGACCGTGGAGGATGTTCGGGCCCGCCAGATGTCGCCCACCCTGCTGTTCATCCAGGTGCCCGAGGGCAAGACCGTGAAGAACCGGCTTCACCTCGACGTCAGCCCGATCGACGGCAGCACCGAGGACGAGGTGACCAGATTGCTCGGCCTCGGCGCCACCAAGACCGATGTGGGCCAGGGCCCAGACCGAAACTGGGTGGTCATGGCAGACCCCGAGGGCAACGAGTTCGACGTCCTGCGCACCCTGGCACCGCAGAACTAGGCTGCGAGCGGGCAACCGCACCCCGACTGCGCCACCGCGATGGCGCACGTAGGCGTCCTCACTGCCCGGATGATCCGGCCGCGACGGGCAATCCCGCGCCGGTCAGTACAGCAGGTCCAGCTCGGCACGGACCGTCTTGCCCGACGGCACACGGTCCAGCACCGCCCACCGGTCGGCCAGCGCGTCGACGATGATCAGCCCGTTGCCGCTGCCGGAACCGGATGACGGCGCCACCAGCTCCCCCGGCCCGGGCGGGCGCCGCTCGCCCCGCATATCGCTGACCTCGATCCGCAGGACGCCGAGTGCGTCCGTATCGCCCGGCGCGTGGGTCAGCCGCAACTCGAAGTCGCGGCCCGGCACCCGGCCGTGCGTGGCCGCGTTCGCCGCCAGCTCGGCGACGATCAACGCCGCCGCCTCCGATGCGTCACTGCGGTACGGGACGCCCCAGTCGTGCAGCACGTGCAATGCCAGATGACGGGCGAGCCTCGCTCCTCGCGGCGTCGAGCTGAAGCGTTGCGCGAACACACTTACGGTGAGCGGCGGTTGGGGGGTGGTGAGTGGTTCCATGCGCCCACCGTGACGGCCGGAACACCCATCGGACCAGCTCAGCAACCCGTACGCTGAGTCAGCGTACGGGTGCGGAGAGTGGACAGTACGCGTAACGGTCCGTGACCATGGGCGAGTTGCGGACCGGGGCAGGCACAGGGCACGAGAGGTGGCCGGACATGACGGACGGCGTCGGCGGAACGGGTGGAGCGACGGGTGCGAACGGGGAGCCGGAGCCCTCGGACAGCCTGAAGGCGTTCGGGGAGGTCGTCAAGGTCTTCCGCAAGCGGGCGCTGCTGACGCAGGAGCAGTTCGCGCCGAAGGTGCGGTACTCGGTGCCGACGGTTGCCTCGATCGAGCAGGGGCGGCGGTTTCCGCCGCCGGCCTTCGTGGACCGGGCGGAGGAGGTGCTGGATGCGTTCGGAGTCATCAGGGCTGCGGCAAAGCATCTGTCGCGGAAGTCGGGGCTGGCCAGCTGGTTCCGGCAGTGGGCGCAACTGGAGGCGGAGGCGCTGAGCCTGTACACGTACGAATGCCGTTTGATTCCCGGCCTGTTACAGACGGAGGCGTACGCGCGGGCGTTGTTCACGGACCAGCTCCCTCCACTGTGCGACGAGCAGGTGGAAGCCCAATTGGCGGCACGGACCGAGCGCCAGCGCCTGCTCCGGGATCGGCCGAACACCAACTACAGCTTCATCCTTGAAGAGCACTTGTTCTTGCGACGGACAGGCGGGCGGGCCGTCACCTTGGAGCTCATTGACCATGTACTTGATCTGTCGCGACTGCGAAACATCGAGATCCAGGTAATGCCACAGGTGCGGGAGCGTCACGCGGGGCTCCACGGCCCCATGCGACTACTTGAAACACCGGAGAACAAGTGGTTCGGATACTCCGAAGGGCAGGAGACCGGCGACTTCATCACTGACCGAAAGGTCGTCAGCACGCTCCAGATGCGGTATGCCAGGATGCGTTCACAGGCTCACTCCCTCGAATACTCCGTGGGCCTGTTGCAGCGGATGCGAGGAGCGGTATGACCACCACAGACCTGGCCTGGTTCAAGAGCAGCTACAGCGGCGGATCCGGCGATTCTTGCGTAGAAGTCGCCCTCTCCTGGCACAAGTCCACCTATAGCAGCGGTTCCGGCGACGACTGCGTAGAGGTCGCCACCTGCCCCACCACCGTCCACGTCCGGGACTCCAAGGTCGAGAAGGGCCCGCAGCTCGCGCTCTCCCCCGCCGCCTGGACCGGCTTCGTCGCGTACGCCGTGAGCGGCTGACCGGACGCAGACGGACACGACACCGCGCCGCGCACCGGATCAACTCCGGGGCGCGGCGCGGCGGGTATCACGCGTCAGACGTCAGGCGTCAGGACAGCGCCAACTCGGTGACGTTGTTGGCCTCCAGGACCCACGTCGCGCCGAGGCCGCCTCCCTTGACCCGTGCGGTGCCGTCGCCCTTGAGGACACCGATGCGCTTGCCCGACAGGGCGATCTGGATGGTGTGGGTGTACTCGTGGACCCACCTTGCGCCGAGGCCGCCCTCCTTCACATACGCGTTGCCCCGGTCCGTCAGGACGCCGATGCGGTTGCCGGACAGTTCGAGCTGGATGACGTCGTCGTGCTCCCGGACCCACTTCGCGCCGAGGCCGCCCTCCTTCACCCACGCGATGCCGTCACTGGTGAGGACACCGATGCGGTTGCCCGCCAGGTCGAGGCCGATGACGTTGCCGGATTCCTTGACCCACCTCGCGCTGAGGCCGCCCTCCTTCACCCACACGGCTCCGTCGCCCGTCACGATGCCGATACGGTTGCCCGAGAGCTCCAGTTCCTTGACCTTCACGGATTCGCGGACCCACGAGGCGCGGAGGCCGCCCTCCTTGACGTACGCGTCGCCGTTGTCCTTCAGGACGCCGATGCGGTTGCCGGAGAGCGCGATCTGCTTGACGTCGTCGGACTCGCGGACCCACGTCGCGCCGAGGCCGCCCTCCTTCACCCACGCGGTGCCGTCACCGGTCAGAACGCCGATGCGCTTGCCGGACAGGACGACCTGCTTGATGCCGCCGGACTCCTGGACCCACCTTGCGCGGAGGCCGCCCTCCTTCACGTACGCGTCACCGTTGGCGCGCAGAACGCCGATGCGGTTGCCACCGTTGCCCGAGACCGTGCCGGGCACAGCGTTGGCCGTGGCCGCACCGGTGAGGCCGACCAGGGCCAGGACGGCGGCGACCGCGGAGAGAGTCTTGAGATTCATCCGTTTAACTCCTGTACGCAGAGCGACCCTTGGGACCGGAGATGCGGTGCCCGCGGGGGATTCATCCATCCGAATACGATCAACGACCCGAACGGCCGGGCGTGCGTAGGCCATTGGAGTGATGCAGAAGCACCGAACGGACTTTTGCCGCGCGCCGTCCCGGTGGGCCGAACACCTCCGTCGGCGGCACCCGCGCGACCTTCCGGCAGGGTGCGTGCGGGGGCGGCGCGCCTTGATAGCGTCGCTCCCGCGATTGCGGACCGCTCCCCGCCGGGGTCGTCGCTGCGCCCGGACGGCCTGCCCTCGACGGGCGGCCCTCGGAGCGAGCGTGCTGACGGTACGGGGACGTTCGCGGCAAGGACGAAAAGGGCCTACGCATGAGCCTCGCGCAGTTGCATTACACCTCTGCCTCTGCGGGGGACGACGGGGACGGCAACGGGGGCGGTGCGCGGTTCACTGCGGTCAGCGCGGGCATACCCACGCCGGTGCTGGCCGAGGCCGAGCAGCTCCTCGGTTACGAGCCGCCCACTGCCGCCCCGTACCACCCCACCGCTGATGAACTCCGGTCGTTTCCCGAGGCGTTCAGCTTCAGCGCGCTGTCCGACGGCAGCCATCTGCTGAGTCGGGCGGTGGCGCTCGGCGGCCCCGGTGCGGGCCGTTTCCACGCGCACGCGGTGCATCTTCCGGCCGGTACCCGGCTGCCGGGCGACGCGTTGCCGGTCACGGCCTGGCGGTCGCCGAACTGGGCGTCCACCCCACCGGACGGCGGGGTGCCCGGCCGCATGGCCCACCTGCCCGCCTCCGCCGCCTTCGGGCCGGAGGCGCTCAATGACTTCGCGGTCTCCCGGAGCCCCTGGCTGGCGGCGGTCTTCGCCGACCTGCGCCGGGTGAGCGAGGAACCGTCCTCGGCGCGCGTGGTACTCGTGGAACGACAGAGCGCCGATGTGGCCCGGTGGATCGCCCTGGCCGCGGCCGTGCTCCCGCCGGAGACCGCGCAACGGCTGACCTTCACGACGTACACCCGCCGTCCGGCACAGTCCCCGCACCAGGTCGTCGGGGTGCTGCCGGACGACGCGCCCGGAACGGCCGGCAGCGGGCTGCGGGTGCACGACTGCACCGGCCCGCGTCCGGAGGGGCCGGTGGCCGACGCCTGGGCCGAGACCTGCGCCCGGATCTGGCGGAACCGGTCTCCGGAACTGTTCCGGGCGGCGGCGGAGCTGCCCGGCGAGCCCTTCGCCGCCGGACCGCTCGCGGTGACGGCCCTGTGCACGGGCGTCGAGCTCGGCCCCGACGGGCGGGCCGCGGCAGCCGCCTGGGCCGCCGAGCGGCCGTACGCGCTGGACGAGGAGCGGACGCGGCGGCTGACCGATGCGCTGACCGCTCCCGGCATCAACCGTACGACCGATGAACTCGCTTGTGTGGCACGATTGTTGACGGCTCTCGACGGTCGTTCCCCGGCCGCCACGACCACGCCGCTCGCGGCTCTGCTGGTGACCGAGGCGGTGCACGGTGGTGATGTCGCACTCGAACCGCCCGCGCGCTCGGCCTTCGCCGGGCCGGTCGGGGAGAGTGCCGCCGCCGCGCTCGTCACGGCCCTGGGCGAGGACCTGCGTACCGAACTCGCCACCGGTGCGCCCACCACGTCCGCGTCGTCAGCGTCGTCGGCCGCACCCGGCCGGGGTGTGGCGCGCACGGTGCAGCTGCTTCGGATCGCTCGGCTGCTCGATGTGGACTGTGCGGACCTGCTCCCCGATGTCGTACGCCGGATGGCCCGGTCGCTGCTGGACGAAGGGGCGGCCGGCTGCGCGCCGGTGCTGCTCGACCTTCTGGACGAACAGTTCGATGTCCGTACGGCGTTGCTGGGCGAGCTGGACCGGATCGCCCCGCACGATCCGGCGGGGACGGAGCGGCTGTTGACCGGGGTCGCCCTGCCGTTCACCGGAGCGCAGGCGCTGCCGCATCTGCGGATGTGCGCGGCGGCGCCGGACGCCAGGGCGGGCGGCAGGGACCGGGTGAAGGTGCTGCACACGGTGCTCCGCGCCGGTGGCATGTCGCCTTTCACCGAACCGCTGGTACTGCGGACCGGGGTGGGTCTGGTGTGGGGCGAGGATCCGCCCACCGCGGGCGAGGCCCGGCTGCTGCTGGGCGGGACCACCTCCGACGCGCACCGTACGGCCGGTACGTGGTCCGTTCTCGTCGCGGCGGCACTCGGCGCCCCCGCGGACGACGAGGAGGCCCCCGAACTCGCCCATGACCTGCTGCGCGGCTTCCCGCAGGAGATCGACGCGCGGGCGCGCGGCGCCCTGCTGCTCCTGGAGTTCGCCCGGGAGCTGCGATCGGGGACGGCGGAGCCCGGCTGGGCGGCAAGAGCCCGGAAGCTGTACGCCGGGGCGGAACCGGTGGAGCCGGGCGTACGCGACCAGGCGTTCGGCGCCCTGGCCCGGCAACTGCTCGCCCCGGACCGCCCCGAGGCGGAGCTCTACGCGTTCGTCCACAGCGACGACGCGGACCTCATCGCGGCCTACGGCAGAGCGGCGCGCCATGAGACCGTACTCGCCCGGCTGCGGGCCGAACCGGCTTATGCGGCCGACTGTTTCACCGTCTGGACGGTCCACCCGCACGCGGGCCGCGCATGGACGCGTACCACCGCCTCCTTGCTGGAGGACGTGCTGCGTCCGGCGGTGGGTGCCTTGTCCTCCGCCGCGATCACCGCGGTGGAGGAGGCCGTCGAGCGCGCCGGCAGCAGGCAGCGCGCCGAGGCGTTCGGGGCGTGGAACCGCCCCGGAGGCACCCTCGGCAGACTCGGCAAACGGCTGGCGCGACGCGTCCGGCGGCCCTGACCGGGGAGGCGTGAATGGTCCTGGGTTGCTGTGGCTCAGCACAGGTGAGAGGTCCTGCCGCGGTCATCGCGGCTGTGCTGATCGACGTCCGGCTTACAGCCCGACAGCAGCCGCTCGCCGAGCAGCACCGCGCGGGCCCCGACGGTCAGCAGCCCGCCCACGAGGAAGGTGCCCTGCACGTCGACGAGCGGCAGGACCAGTCCCCCGAGTGCGGCGCCTGCCGCGATACCGGCGTTGTAGGCACCGGAGTTGGCCGCGAGCGCAATGTCCGTGCGACCCGGTGCAGTCCCGTGAGCACATGACGTCGAGGTATGGCCCGCGTGACATGGGCCAGTGGCAGGGACGCCACGGCGACCGTCACGCCATAACCGGTGACCAGGTAGCCGACCGCCGGCACTGACACCCGCAGGCCCTCGGAGATGAGTTCCAGGAGGCCGATCGGCAGGTTCTCCGCGGTGTTGAAGGTGAAGGCGGACAGCATCAGGGCCACGAGCACCGCCGGCCTGTGCCACAGAGCCGGTCGTGTCGTGACCATACGGCCTCTTCTCGTCCTCGCCCGTCAAAGCGGCTCGTCAGCCTGGCAGAGTTGGACCAAGCGCCGCTGCACCAGCACCGCCTCGCAGTGGCTCTTCCCCGACCGTCGGCCCGGACAGCCGATGAATCCGGTCAGCCTCCAAGTCCACCTGCGTGAGATCGGCGTCCCGCCGCAGCGCTGCAGGACATCCGCGATCCGTCAACTCGTCCTCCAGGCCCCGGCCCCCATCATCGCGAAGGCCCTCGCACCTCAACATGCGAGCCCACCATTCCCAAGGCCGTTGCCGGGCCCGGGGCGGTGGTGGTCACCCCGCTCACGCCCGGAGGGTGAACGGCGCCCCCGTTGCCGAGACGACCGGCGGCGGGGACGCCGAAACGTGTGGAGCTAGCCCAGGCCGGCCAAGAGGTCCGCGAAGAGTTGCGGCCGACTGAAGTAGCCTACGTGTGACGTGGCCAGGGTGTGCACCTCGAACGGATTGTCCGGGGTCAGCTCGTCCGCTTTCCGGATCATGTAGTCCTGGACGGCCGGGGTGATGCTGCGGTCCTCGGACAGGCGGACGTAGGTGTGCGGGACGCGACCCCACCCATCGGCCTGGACCAAGGCCCCCGGCTCCAGCACCGAATAGTTCTCGTCCGGGTCCATCGAGTCCAGCAACACTCGGAACTGGTCGTCGGTGGCGTCGGCCATAATGGCGGTTTTCAGTTGGGCGAACAGGGCCGGATCGGCGTGGGCGCTGCGCCAGTTCAGCCGGGTCACAGCGGGGTCACGCACGTCCGGCACGGTGATCCGCGCCGCCGCCGCGTCCAGCAGATTGTCATCCACCACGTCCCACGGCTCGGTGAGCATGGCCGGGGCGCTGAGGCACAGCGCGGAGAGGTAGACGACGCGCTCGAGCAGGTCCTGCACGGCGTTGGCAACGGCGCTGACCGTCAGGCCACCGAAGCTGTTGCCGACCAGGACGACCGGCCCGTGTTCGGCGAGCCGGCGCACGGCGTCCACCACGTGCTCCACGTTGTCCCGCAACGTGACACCACGCATCGGGGAGGGAGCGGCGGCCAGCGCCACAATGTCCTGGGGCTGCCGGTAGTAGGCGGCGGGGCTGTCGGCGCGGGCACCGTGGCCGGGTAGATCGACTGCGTATGAACGGTGTCCGAGAAGGGCCAGTTCGTTCTGCAACGGGCCCCAGGCCCGGGAGTTGCTGGAACCGCCGTGCACGAAAACGAAAGTGGGGCGCGAGTTTGCGCGCATGTTGAAGATCCTCGTCATCCGGAGGCGAACGGTGGACGTGGACCCCGATGCCGACGCGGCCGACACCACGGGTCAGAACGTCGACCGCGTGCGCGTGGCCTGCCAGTTGTGGATGACGGAACTCATGCCGGTGATCGTAGCAGCGCGTCAGCCGACGGGCCCTGTGGGGGAGCCGGAGAAGAAGAACGCCCGGACGTGTCGGAGCCCCTCAAAGTGACCGGTACCGTGTGACATATCGATCTCGTGTGCTCCCGGCGGGCTGCGTGACACCCCCAGGAGGAACAGATGACGACGAACCGTGGACGCAAGGACGTCATCCGGGACCGGATGGCCGCGACCGGCGAGTCGTACAACGTCGCCGCCCGCAATCTGAAGGCGATGAAGGACATGGGCGCCACGCGTGAGGCCGTCCTCACCCAGCGCTGGCATCCCGCCGAATCGCTCGACGTGCCGTGCCCCTGCGGCGGTACGTGCGAACCCGGCGAGCGATGCGATCGCTGTCACGCGCAGCACCGGCACGTGGCGCGCTACCCCGGGAGCGTCACGGACGTGGAGACCTGGGCGGACCGCTACGACTGCATGGGCTGCGCGTCCTCGTACATCCTGACCGTGGTCCTGCCCGGCCGGCCGTGGGGCGTCGCCGAGACGGTCGTCCGGGGCGGGTCCGCGGAGCCGGTCGTACGGGCCCGGGTCTTCCCGGGCGTCGCCCACCCGCTGCTGCGGCCGGAGAACCCCGAGGGCGAGGGCGAGGGCTGACGCCCGGCGTCAGCCCTCGCTCGGGTCGTCGCCGTCAGGTCGTAGCCGTCAGGTCGTAGCCGTCAGCCCTCATCGGGCGTCAGCCGCAGCGAGATCGAGTTGATGCAGTACCGCTGGTCCGTCGGGGTCGGGTAGCCCTCGCCCTCGAAGACATGGCCGAGGTGCGATCCGCAGCGGGCGCAGCGGACCTCGGTGCGGACCATGCCGTGGCTGCGGTCCTGGATCAGTTCGACCGCGTCCGTGTCCTTCGGGTCGTAGAAGGACGGCCAGCCGCAGTGCGACTCGAATTTGGTGTCGGAGCGGAACAGCTCCGCGCCGCAGGCGCGGCAGGAGTAGACGCCCGTGGTCTTGGTGTCGGTGTATTCGCCGACGAAGGCGGGCTCCGTGCCGGCCTGGCGCAGGACCGCGTACTCGGCGGGGGTCAGCTCGGCCCGCCACTGCTCGTCCGGCTTCTCGATGTCGTACGACACGTCGCTCCCTCAGCTCGACAGATGGTCCAGGATCTGCGGGCCGAGGTCCGTGACGTCGCCCGCGCCCATGGTGAGAACGAGGTCGCCGGGCTTCGCCATTCCCGCGATGGTCCCCGGGACCGCCGCCTTGTCGTGGACGGCGGTGACGTCGGCGCCCGCGGCCCTGGCGGCGTCGATGATCAGGGCGCTGGTGATGCCGGGGATCGGGTCCTCGCGGGCCGGGTAGATGTCCAGGACCACGGAGGCGTCGGCCAGTGCGAGGGCCTGGCCCATCTCGGTGCCGAGCTCCTGGGTGCGGGAGAAGAGGTGGGGCTGGAAGACGACCAGGAGACGGGCGTCGGACGCGGCGCCGCGCATCGCTTCGAGGTCCGCGGTCATCTCGGTGGGGTGGTGCGCGTACGAGTCGATGACCTGGACGCCCGCCGCCTCGCCCTTGAGCTGGAGGCGGCGCTTGACCCCGGTGTACTTGCCGAGGGCCGAGGCGAGGTTGTGGGCCGGGATGCCGAGGGCGACACCGGCGGCGAGGGCGGCGACCGCGTTGTGGGCGTAGTGGCGGCCGGGTACGGAGACGGTGAAGGTGAGGTACTTCCCGTTCAGGATGACCGTGACCTCGCTGGTCAGGCCGCGCGGGGTGACCTTGTGGACGCGTACGTCGGCGGTCTCGGACTCGCCGTAGGTGACGACCTTCACCGAGGAGAGCGCGCGCACCCGCTCGGTCAGCTCGACCGCGCCGGGCTGGTCGGCGGCGATCACCAGCGTGCCGCCGGGGACGATCTTGCCGGCGAACGTCTCGAAGGATTCGTAGATCTCGTCCATCGAGGCGTAGTTCGCGTGGTGGTCCAGCTCGACGTTGAGAACGATCGCGACCTCGGGGTCGTACTTCTGGAAGCTGCGGTCGCTCTCGTCCGCCTCGGCGACGAAGATCGCACCCTCGCCGTGCGCGGCGTTGGTGCCGGGGCCCGCGAGGTCGCCGCCGATGGCGTACGAGGGGTCGAGGTTCAGCTCGGACAGGGCGACGGCCAGCATCGACGTGGTGGTCGTCTTGCCGTGCGTACCGGCCACCGCGATCGCGCGCGCGCCCTCCATCAGGGAGGCCAGCGCGTCGGAGCGGTGGACGACGGGGATCGACAGCTCGGCGGCGCGCACCAGCTCCGGGTTGTCGGGGCGGATGGCGCTGGAGACGACCACGCACGAGGCGTCGTCCGCCAGATGCGCGGCGGCGTGTCCGATGTGGACGGTCGCACCCAGCGCCCGCAGCGCTTCGGCCGTACCCGACTCCTTGGCGTCACTGCCCGCGACCTTCGCACCGCGCTGGGTGAGGATCTTCGCGATGCCCGACATTCCGGCGCCGCCGATGCCGATGAAGTGCGGTCGTTCCATGGCGGCAGGAATACCGGGTGCCATGCGTGTGTCTCCCCAGAAGTCGAAACGAGTACCCGCCCAGCCTATTCGCTGTGCGCGAAGAGCTTGAGCACCGGGACGCCGACCTTGTGCCGGGCCCTCGACGCCCAGTCCCGGTGGAAGAACTCCTCCACGTAGTGCGGCGCGGTCAGCACGATGACCTCGTCCGCCTTCGCGTCGTCGACCACGGTCTTCAGCTTGTCCAGCGGGTGCTCCTCGATCACCTGCCCGACCGCTTCGGAACCTGCCTGCCGCAGCGCTTCGAGCGACACTTCGAGCGCCAGTTCGGCGGATTGCCGGGCATCCTTGCCCTCGGGTTCCTCGGCCTCGCGGGCGGCTTCCTTCAGTTCGCCCATCGCCAGGTCGTCGATGGCCCGCAACAGCACATCGGCCTGGTCACCGCGAGGCTGCATGAGCACGACGAAGGAGGTCTGCTCCTCCCCGTGCAGGGTGGTGACGAACTCGACGTCCTCGGAAGTGAGGGCCTTCTCGATCATCAAAACGCTGGTGAACACCACGGGCGCCCTTCTGCTTCAGTGACCGTCACCGGCCTCTGCTGAAACCATCCTTCCCCGTGTTCGCACGGGGTCTGCGAGAGTAATTGTGCCCACCGGAAGCTAACCGGAACGGTAGATTCCGCCGATTGTCAGATCCGACGGTATCGGGTGAAGAGGAACCCGGCCTCTTCCAGCAGCGATGCCAGGGCGAATCGTTCCGGAACGGCCACCGAGGGCCCCCCGGCGATCCGCTGCGCGTCGCCGGCGGTCAGCATCGGCGAGAGGGTCAGACAGAGCTCGTCCAGCACCCCGGCCGCCACGAACTGGCCCAGCATCCTGGGTCCGCCCTCGGTCAGCAGCCGCTTGAACCCGCGTTCTGCCAGCTCCCGTACGGTCCTGGCGGGGTCCACCCGGGAGCCCTCCCCCGCGATCACCACCTCGGCGCCCGCCTGCCGCGCCGCCACGATCCGGTCGGGGGGTGCTCCGGCGCCGGTCAGCACCAGGGTCGGGACGAGCGGCGAGACGAAGAGCGGCAACGCGAAGTCCAGGTCCAGGCTGCCGCTCACCACGGCGATCGCCGGCGCGGGCCCCTGCCCGGCCGCGGCCCGGCGGGCGGCGAAGGCCTCGCGCGCCCTGGCGGGCCGGTAGCCCTCCAGCCGTACCGTCTCCGCCCCCACCACGACCGCGTCGGCCAGCCCGCGCAGGGTGCCGAAGATCCGCATGTCGCTCGCGCAGGAGATCGGCTGCGAGCGGCCGTCGTGCTGGGCGGCGCCGTCGAGCGTCGAAACCATGTTGGCGCGCAGCCAGGGGCCGTCCTGCTCGGGGTACGCGTAGGCCTCGGCCAGATCGTCCAGGCTCCACTCCCCCTCGTCGTCAGCCGGTGTCAGGTCGGTCACAGGGAAGAGGCGTCGCATGTTCTGCAGTCTGGCACGGCGCTCCCAGACCGACCGGCACATGGGGGGTGGGAGAAGGAGCGGGGCTGGGTGCGTGCAGTTGCAAGGCGGAGGAGGGAGGCGATGGGGTCTCCCCTGCTCGAACGCAGCTGAGAGCTTGGGGAAGGAGCGTTGTTGACTGACGACAACGCGGCAGATGTGCGTGCCCAGCCCCGCGACGCCATCCCTCATGTGCCGGTCGGTCTAAGGTTGATGGTTGTGTCGTCCTCCACCGCCGTGCCTGGGCAGAGCCCCATAGCCGAAACGGCCCCGCTGTCCCTGTGCGCCCTCGAGCCGCACGTCCCCGCCGACCGGCTGGTCGCCGAGATGGTGCCGCCGCCGCGCTTCGACTCCGTGCGCTTCGATACGTATGTCCCGGACCCCCACCAGTCGAGCCAGATCGAGGCGGTCAAGGTCCTGAGCGGCTTCGCGACCGGGCTCGGCGGGGCGCACGCCACCGGATCCGGCAAGAACAGAAGAGCGCGAAGCGCATCCTCACAGGGGTGGTGGCGGGCGACGGGTGGGCGGTTCAGCAAGAAGGCCGCGGCGCCCTCGGCCCCTCTCGGGGTCTACCTCGACGGCGGCTACGGCGTCGGCAAGACGCACCTGCTGGCCTCTCTCTGGCACGCCACGCCCGCCGCGCCCTCGCTGAAGGCATTCGGCACCTTCGTCGAGCTGACGAACCTGGTCGGTGCGCTGGGATTCCAGCAGACCGTGCGGACGCTGAGCGGGCACCGGCTGCTGTGCATCGACGAGTTCGAGCTGGACGACCCGGGCGACACGGTCCTGGTGTCGTCGCTGCTCAGCAGGCTCGTCGAGGCGGGGGTCGCACTCGCCGCAACCTCGAACACGCTGCCCGGCAAGCTGGGCGAGGGCCGGTTCGCCGCCGCCGACTTCCTGCGGGAGATCCAGGGGCTGTCCGCGCACTTCCGTCCGCTGCGGATCGACGGCGAGGACTACCGCCACCGCGGGCTGCCCGAGGCCCCCGCGCCGTACTCCGACGAGCAGGTCACCAAGGCCGCGTACGCCACCGAGGGCGCGAGCCTGGACGACTTCCCCTCGCTCCTCGACCACCTCGCCCGGGTCCATCCGAGCCGCTACGGCGCGCTGACGGACGGTCTGCGGGCGGTCTGTCTCACCGACGTCCAGCCGGTGCCGGACCAGTCGACCGCGCTGCGGCTCGTCGTCCTCGCCGACCGGCTGTACGACCGGGAGATGCCGGTGCTCGCCTCCGGGGTGCCGTTCGACAGGCTGTTCAGCGACGAGATGCTGAACGGCGGGTACCGGAAGAAGTACTTCCGGGCGATCTCCCGGCTGACGGCGCTGGCGCGCGACGCGAAGGGCCTGGTGGCGCAGTAGGTTCGGGGGCGTACCACCCGAGGTGCCCCCGGGCGCCTCGTTCGTCCCGTATCAACCGCGCACACCGTTCGAAGGGATTCACCATGGCTACCACGCGCCAGGCGCACACGGTCTGGGAAGGCAACCTGATCGAGGGCAAGGGGGTCGTCACCTTCGACTCCTCCGGCATCGGCGACTACGAGGTCTCCTGGCCGTCGCGCGCGGAGCAGGCGAACGGCAGGACGAGTCCCGAGGAGCTCATCGCGGGGGCCCACTCCAGCTGCTTCTCGATGGCGCTGTCCAACGGCCTGGCCACCGCCGGTACCCCGCCGACCCGGCTGAACACCAAGGCCGAGGTCACCTTCCAGCCCGGTACCGGCATCACCGGTATTCACCTCACCGTCCAGGGCGAGGTGCCGGGTCTCGACGAGTCGGGATTCGTCAAGGCCGCCGAGGACGCCAAGGCGAACTGCCCGGTCAGCCAGGCGCTCACGGGCACGACGATCACGCTCACCGCGTCCCTGGTCTGACTCCACGGGGCTCTCACGGGCCCCTGCCGGCCCGTGACGCGCATGAGGCTCAGTGACCCGCGTGGTTCCCGCGCGACGACGCGCGTGGTACACACATGCGGGTCACTTCTCCTGTCCGCCAGCAGGGAGTTGCCTCATGTCATCAGCACTGTCACGAAAACGCGCAACACGACGCCAGGTCCTGGCCGGCAGCGGCGCGGCCGTTGCCTCGATCGCCTTCGCCGGGGCGTTCTCCGAACTCTTCGCGGGTACCGCCGCCGCCTGGGGACACAGCGGCTACGGCCCGCTGGTGCCCGACCCCGACGGTCTGCTCGACCTCCCGAAGGGCTTCCGCTACCGGGTCCTGTCCCGGGAGGGCGACCCGCTCCGCTCCGGCGAGGGCCAGGTCCCCAGCAACCATGACGGCATGGCCGCCTTCGCGGGCCGGCACGGTCACGTCCGCCTCGTGCGCAACCACGAGAACCGCGTCACCGCCAAGATCCCGGTTCCGGTCGTCGAGGGCCTCACCTACGACCCCATGGGCAAGGGCGGATGTACGGCTCTGGAGCTGGACGGCCGCAACAACGTCCTCGGCGAACGCGTCGCCATCGCCGGTACGGCGGTGAACTGCGCGGGCGGCCGCACCCCTTGGAACACGTGGCTGACCTGCGAGGAGACCGAGGACAGGGCCGGTACCAACGGCTACACCAAGGACCACGGCTTCATCTTCGAAGTGGACGGCGCCGATCCGCACCGCACCGGAGCCGTGCCGCTCACCGCGATGGGCCGCTTCCAGCACGAGGCGATCGCGATCGATCCGAAGAACGGGATCGTGTACGAGACGGAGGACGCCTTCGACAAGCCGTTCGGGCTCTTCTACCGCTTCCTGCCGAACAAGCCGCTCGGCGGAACGGGCTCGCTGCGGGCCGGCGGTCATCTGGAGGCCATGCGGGTGCCGGGCGTCCCCGACCTCTCCGTGGTCCAGGAGACGGGCGCGAGCTTCGAGGGCATCGAGTGGGTCCCCGTACCGGATCCGCTGGCCACCGGGACCCCGATCCGGTTCCAGGACTTCGGCCCGAAGGGCATCACCCACGCGCAGAAGCTTGAGGGCTGCTACTGGGGCGGGTCGTCGGTCTACTTCGTCTCCAGCTTCGCGCACAGCTCGCAGGGTTCGGCGGCCGACCACTACGGCCAGGTGTGGCGGTACGAGCCGAAGCGGCGCCGCCTCACGCTGGTGATCGTCTTCGGCCCCGGTACGGACGTCCAACTGCCCGGCGAGTCCCCCGACAACATCTGCCTGGCCTCCGACGGGGGGCTGATGGTGTGCGAGGACGGGGACGGCGCGCAGCATGTGTTCGGCCTGACGCGGAGCGGCGAGGTGTACGCGATGGCGCGGGGCCGGCAGAACATCGGGACGCCCGAGGAGCCGGCGTGGGGCGAGTTCGCCGGGGTCACGTTCGCTCCGGACGGCGGGACGATGTTCGTCAACTGCTATACGCCGGGGACGACGTTCGCGGTGACGGGTCCGTGGCGCTGAGGCACTGACGGACTCGATGCACCGAGGGTGCTGGGCCGGTCGGGGGTAGCGGTATGTTTATCTACCTCCGGCCGGAGCGCCGCCGCCCATCACGACATGGCTGATCGGCTACCTTCCACAAGTGACCACCTCTGTAAGAAGACTTACGGTAACTGCGGCGTTGAGTGCCGTACTGGGCACTGTTCTGACCGGTTGTGGCATGCACAACGCCGCGACAGGGCACGACAAGCCGGACGCAGGCGCTCACGCGACCGAGCACTCATCAGCACCGGCTTCACCCCCGCCGTCCGTGAAGACGGCTCCCCCGTCGTCGAAGCCGCCCGTCATGCCTCCTGGGCAGGCCGGGCGGACGCCCGTGTTCGAGCGGGGTCCGAAGACCACCACCGACAAGGTCGTCGCCCTCACGTTCGACGCCGACATGACGGCCGACGAGGGACCGCGCGCGGCGGCGGGCGAGCACTTCGACAATCCCGAACTGATCGCGCTGCTGCGCCGGTTGAAGGTCCCCGCGACGGTGTTCATGACGGGACGGTGGGCCGAGGAGTACCCGGCGCAGGCCCGGTCCATGGGTGCCGACCCGCTCTTCGAGATCGCCAACCACTCGTACAGCCACTACGCCTTCACATCCCCCTGCTACGGACTGCCGACCGTGGCGAAGGGCCGGATGCGCGCCGAGGTGGAGCGTGCCTTCGCCGCGTTCCGGAAGGCCGGCGTGCGCCACGTGGTGCCGTACTTCCGCTTCCCGGGCGGCTGCTACGACGATGCGGCGCTGCGCGCACTCGCGCCCGAGCGGGTGACGGCGGTGCAGTGGGACGTGGTCAGCGGCGACGCGTTCGCCACGGATGCGGACGCGGTGGCGCGGCAGGTGCTGGACAGGGTGAAGCCGGGCTCGTTGGTCGTCATGCACTGCACCCGCAGCGCGGCGCCCGTCACGGACGAGGCTGTACGCAAGGTGGTCCCGGAGCTGCGCAGCCGCGGGTACCGCTTCGTGAAGGTCTCCGATCTCATGCGCACCCGACCGTCCTGAGGGCCGGGGAAGGCTTGCGATATCGCGGCGGGGCCCCGGGCCTGCTCAGCCGCGCAGCGAGGTGAGTCTGCAGGCGAGCACGGCCACCACCGCGGCAAGGACGGCGGCTGCGAGGAGCGACAGGACCGGCAGGTGCACCGTGCCGGTCTGCGAACCGGTGACCAGACCCGTCACGGCGTCGTTGGCCGGCGAGCCGGTGGTCACCAGGGCCAGGAGAGCGGCGAGCACGGTGGTCGCGACGGACCAGCCGCGCCGGTGCAGCAGCGGCCGGGTGCACAGTGCGCCGGCCGCAGCGCCCACCAGCACGCAGCAGGCCGCGGCGAGGAGTCCGGCGAGCCCGGCGGGCAGCAGGTGCACCCGTACGGTGTTGTCGGTGCTGGCCGGCGTGCTGATCAGCAGCACGATCGGGGTGGCGACCGCACCCAGGAGCCCGGCGTACCCGAGCGCGACGAGCAGCGACGCCAGGTGGACGCGCGGCGATCCCGCCACCGCGGCGGCGACGCTGCGGGCGGCGGGCGGCTCCTGGTTGACGCAGAGCCGTACGAGCCAGGCGGTGACGGGCAGGAGCCCGGCGGCGGTGTATCCGAGCGAGTCGAGGACGGGCTGCCCCGACTGCACGCCGATGCCGAGGAAGGCCGCGTACAGCAGTACCGGGGCGAGCCAGCGCTGGGAGCGGAACAGCAGCGCGGCCTGATAGCGGAGCAGGGCGGTCATGGCGCCTCGGGAGTCGAGCGGGTACGGGGGGTCGGCGCAACGGCCGTGGGGGCGGACCCCGGAACGGCACCCTGGTCCGGGGCGGCAGTGCCCGGGACGGTCGTCAGGTGCCGGATGTGCCAGGGCGGGCGCGCGGTGAGCAGGGCGCGCAGAGTTGCGTCGGAGTGCTCGGCCGCGACGGTGAGCCGTACGCTCCCGTCGGCCGCGGGCGTGCGCTCGGGCGTGCCCGGCAGTCCGGTGGGGAGGGCCGCGCCCGGTGGGCCCGCCGCCTCGATCCGTACCCGCGGCCCCGTCCCGGCGGTCCCCGGCACGGGGGCGGCGAACAGGCCGTGCCCTTCCACTCGGAACGCGGCGTCGGCCGCCCCGGCGAGCCGGCGCGGGTCGTGGTCGACGAAGACGACGGAGGAGCCCGCCGCGACCCGCTCGGCCACGGCCCGGTCCAGCTCGTCGCGGGCCGCGGTGTCCAGGCCGGTCCATGCCTCGTCCAGGACCAGCAGCTCCGGTTCGGCCAGGAACGCCTGGGCGACGGCGACCTTCTGGCTGGTGCCTTTGGAGAGTTCCGCAAGCGGCGTACGGGCGTGTTCGGCGGCCCCGAAGCGGGCGAGCCACGACTGCGCCCGGTCCGCCGCCTCGGAGGTCCGCAGGCCGTGGATCCGGCCGAGGTGGACGAGATACCCGGCGGCGGTGAACGGCAGCGCGGCCGGGAAGCGCTCGGGAACGTAGGCCGTACGGGGCCTGCGGCCGGTGATCCGGCCCTCCGTCGGGGTGTCGATCCCGGCGAGCAGCCTCAACAGCGTCGACTTGCCAGTGCCGTTGGCGCCCTCGATCCGGATCAGGGTGTGCCGGGGCAGGTCGAGGTCGACCCCGCGCAGCACCCAGGGTCCGCCGAGGCCGTAGCGGCGGCCCACCCCGCGCAGGTTCAGTTGGCCGACGCCTTCTCGGGCTTGAGCTCGCTGGGCCGTACGATCACGAATCCTTCCCCGTCCAGCCGCAGTTGGACGGCCTCTCCGGAGCCGCCGCGGATCATCGAGCCGAAGCTCTGCGAGCGGTGCAGCGAGGTGTTCAGGTTGGCGCTCCAGCCGACCACCGCGTCGGTGTCGACGCATACCGGCTGATGGGGCGTGACGGGTATCACAATGGGGTGGCCCTCACACATCAGGCCGAGCTTGCCGTACCCGGTGAAAACGCTGTTGAAGAGTCCGCCGCCGGTCATCCCGGCGCCCTTCACGGTCTTGATCTCGTAGGAGAGCGTGGGGTCGAAACAGAGCACGTTGCGGCCGTTGATGGTGAGGACGTCGCCCTGCTCCATGTCCACGATGAAGCAGTTGGCGGCCTCGTGCGCGAACCAGGCCTCGCCCTGGCCGCGGACCGCCATCAGCGCCAGCCCCTCGCCGGTGACGGCGCGCTTCAGCAGGCCGCCGAGGCCCTGGCTCTTGTGCTCGAACTGCAGATCACCACGGAAGGCGATCATCGAACCCTGCCTGGCGTGCATCTCGCCGTTGACGGCGTATTTGATGGACTTGGCGTTCTGCAGGCTCATCCCGGGGGCTGTTGCCTGCTGCGCCATGTGCTCGCTGGAAAAGAGATCACTCTTCATGCGGTGCATCCTCACCCGGAGCGATTCATTCCGCCAAGAAGGGTTTCCCGGGCGGCTGGCAGACTGGGACGGGTGAGCGAAAACGACACCTCCGTATCCTCGTCCGGACATCCGACGACGACCTACGCCCCCGCGGCGGACAGCCCGTTCAGGTCCGGGCGCACGAACCGCGACGAGGCGCCGCAGTACGTGCTGCCGCTGGTCGTGCACATCGAGAAGGCGGCTCCCCCGGCCCGTACCGACGCGCTGCGGACCGCCGCCCGCGCGGTGCTCGTGATGCTCTCCGACGAGCGCTCGGCCGGCGAGGGCGAGTGGGCCCGGGCGATGCGGGACTGGCAGGACGCCCGGATCCGCAAGGTGGTACGGCGGGCGCGCGGCGCGGAGTGGCGCAAGGCGTGCGCGCTGCCCGGCATCACGGTCACGGGCGAGAGCGCCGAAGTGCGGGTCTTCCCGCCGGTGCCGCTGGACGGCTGGCCGAAGGAGCTGGCGAAGCTCCAGGTCTCGGGGACGGATCTGGACGACCCCGAGCCGCCGGCCGCGCCCGGCCTCGCGGGCCCGGTGCTGTGGCTGAACCCGGAGCTGGACATGTCGGCGGGCAAGGCGATGGCGCAGGCCGGGCACGGTGCGCAGCTCGCCTGGTGGGAGCTCTCGGACACGGAGCGCAAGGCGTGGCGCGAGGCGGGCTTCCCGCTCTCCGTCGCCACTCCGGAGGCGCGCCGCTGGCGGGAACTCACGGTGAGCGGGCTTCCGGTGGTGCGTGACGCCGGGTTCACCGAGATCGCACCGGGGTCCTGCACGGTGGTCGCGGACCATCCCGCGCTGCGCGTCTGAGCTCCTCCGAGTCATGAGCGGGCCGGCCGGCGGCGGCGCTCCGGATTCCCCGTACCGGGAACCTCAAATCAACCTCTGAACGTCCCCGTCCTCGGGTTGACCACCGCTCGCCGGGGCCATGAGCCCTGCACGGAACGGACCGGTGCGGAGGAGGGGGCGGCATGAAGCTGGGGATCGGTATCGGCTGGCGGCCGGAGATCGCGGACGCCGTCGAGGCGCTGCCGGGGATCGACTGGGTGGAGGCGGTCGCGGAGAACCTCTGCGTCGGCCATCTGCCCGATTCGCTGGTGCGGCTCAGGGAGCGCGGTGTCACCGTCGTGCCGCACGGTGTCTCACTCGGCCTCGGTGGGGCCGAGCGCCCCGACGCGGGACGGCTCGCGGATCTCGCGGCCCGCGCCGAGCTGCTGGCCGCCCCGCTGGTCACCGAGCACATCGCGTTCGTACGGGCCGGGGGGCCGCGCACCGCTTCGCCGGGGCTGGAAGCGGGCCATCTGCTGCCCGTGCCCCGCACGTGGGACGTGCTGGACGTGCTGTGCGAGAACGTACGGATCGCGCAGGACTCGCTGCCGGTGCCGCTCGCGCTGGAGAACATCGCGGCGCTGATCTCCTGGCCCGACGAGGAGCTGACCGAGGGGCAGTTCCTCGCGGAGCTGGTCGCACGCACGGGGGTCCGGCTGCTGATCGATGTCGCCAATCTGCACACCAACCACGTCAACCGCGGCGAGGATCCGGCCACCGCGCTCGACGAGCTGCCGGTGGAGGCCATCGCGTACGTGCATGTGGCGGGTGGCGTCGAGAAGGACGGTGTCTGGCACGACACCCACGCCCACCCGGTCACCGAGCCCGTGCTCGACGTACTCGCCGAACTCCGTTCCCGGGTAGACCCGCCCGGCGTCCTCCTGGAACGGGACGACGACTTCCCGCCGGCCGAGGAACTGGCGGGCGAACTGACCACGATCCGCGCCACGCTGGACCGGGCGGCCGCTCTGGGCGCGGGCGCGCGGGCGCTGGCCGCACAGCCCGTCCCGGGCGCCGGCTCGTCCGCACCCGACGCGAAGCCCGCCCCGCGCCGCCGTCCCGCCTCGAACCCCTCCTCCCCCGGCTCCGTGCGCGACCGGGTCGCCGTAGCCCAGACGGCGCTGCTCTCCGCCCTCGTCGCGGGCGCCCCCGCGCCGCACGGCTTCGACCACCGTCGGCTCGGGATCCAGAGCCGCGCCCTGGCGGCCAAGCGGGCCGGGGTCGTCGCCAAGGTGGCGCCGGAGCTGCCGGAGATCCTCGGTGCCGGCTACCGGGACGCCTTCCTCGCGTACGCCAGGAACCATCCCATGTCCGCCAGATACCGGCGCGACGCGCTGGACTTCGCCGAGGGGCTGCTGATCGCCGGCCGACCCGCCGACGTCGCGGCACGGCGCCGGCTGACCCACTGGTGGCAGGACCGGGCGGCCGCCCGGCCGCCGCGCCGCTCCACCCGGCTGGTACGAGCGGCCGCGGCCCTGATCGGAAGATGACCGGACGCTGCACGGCATGAACACCGTCGCGGTGCTGGTGGACCACGACTTCCTGGCGGCGATCGCCGTACCAGGGTGCGCGCTGTGACCGACCCGGCGCTGCGGGCCGCGCTCAAGCTCAAGGGCAGGCCCGGCGGCGCCGGCCGGTAGAACTCCCCGTCCGCATGTCCTGGGGGAATAAGTCCCGAAAAAACGCCGGTGCGGCGCGCGGAAGGCGCGCCGCACCGGGGGCCGAACCCGGTGTCGCTGGAACGACGGGCAGCGCGAGAACGCGCCGGGTGCCCGCTGTCTGATCTTCCGGGTTGGGGTGGTCGGAGCCCGCTCGCTACGCGAGCCCGGCCACCAGGTCTGCGACCGACTTCCTGCGTCCCGTGAAGAACGGAACCTCCTCGCGGACGTGCATCCGCGCCTCGGAGGCCCGCAGGTGACGCATCAGGTCGACGATGCGGTACAACTCGTCGGCCTCGAAGGCGAGGACCCACTCGTAGTCGCCGAGCGAGAAGGAGGCGACGGTGTTGGCCCGGACGTCCGGGTAGCCGCGGGCCATCTTGCCGTGGTCCGCGAGCATGCGGCGACGGTCCTCGTCCGGCAGCAGGTACCAGTCGTAGGAGCGCACGAAGGGGTAGACGCTGATGTAGTTGCGCGGCGTCTCGTCGGCCAGGAACGCCGGGATGTGCGACTTGTTGAACTCGGCGGGGCGGTGCAGCGCCATGTTCGACCAGACGGGCTCCAGTGCCAGGCCCAGCTTCGTGCGCCGGAAGAGGTTGTACGCCTCCTGCAGCTCGTCCGCGGTCTCGGCGTGCCACCAGATCATGATGTCGGCGTCGGCACGCAGACCGGAGAGGTCGTAGGTGCCACGGACGGTGATGTCCTTCGCCGCGAGCTGGTCGAACAGCTCCTGGACCTCGTCGGCGTAACCGGCACGGTCCGCGGGCAGGACATCGCGCAGCTTGAAGACGGACCACAGTGTGTAGCGGATGACCTCATTGAGGTCCTTGGCCTTCTTACCCGCGTTGGGGCCCTTGCTTGATTTCACAGTCTCAGGCGCACTCATACGGCTATTGTCCCGCCTCGCTCCCTGTGCCCTGAACCAGGGTCGACGTGGCGATGATCTCTTCCCCGGCCCCGTCCGCGAGGTCGCGGGCGATCTCGTCCGCGGCCCGGTGGGCGCTCGCGACGCACGCCGGGATGCCGACGCCGTCGTAGACCGCTCCGCAGACCCGCAGCCCGGGCAGCTTGGCGACCTCGTCTCGGATCCGGGCGACCCGGGCAAGGTGTCCCACCGGGTACTGGGGCAGTCCGCCGATCCACCGGGTGACCTCGGTGTCCACGGGCCTGGCGGCCAGTCCGGTCGCCGCTGCGAGGTCGCGCAGCGATACGTCGACCAGCTCGGTGTCCTCGCGATGCAGGTGGTCCTCCTCGCCGTACCGGCCGACGGAGGTGCGCAGGACGAACAGGTCGGGGGCGGAGTCGGCGACCCAGTTCCACTTGTGGGTGGAGAAGGTGGAGGCCTTGATGGTGCGGCCGTCCACCGGTGGTACGAGGAAGCCGGAGCGCCCGTGGAGTGCGCCGGTCGCGGCCACGTCGGAGCGGCGGAACGCCATGGTGACGAGGGCCATCGACGCGTACTCGACACCGGCGAGCTCCACGGAGGCGGCCGGGGACTCGGCGGCGAGCAGGGTGGCGGCGGACCAGGCGGGGGCGGCCAGCACGATGCCGTCGGCGGTGATCACCCGGGCGTCCGTGCGGACGTCCCAGCCGTCGGTGGTACGGGTCAGACCCAGCACGGGGGTGGCGGTAACGATCTCCCCGCCCGCCGCGCGCACGGCGTCGGCGACCGCGTACGGAAGGGTGCCGATGCCACCGTCGATGCCCTGGAAGACCGGTCCGGTCTGCTGCCGGGCCGCGGCCCGCTCCTGGATGCGCCGGACGCCGTCGAGCAGCGAGCCGCCCTCGCGCACCACCTCGAAGAGCTGCGGTACGGCGGCGCGCATCGAGATCCGGTAGGCATCGCCCGCGTACACGCCGCCGAGCAGCGGTTCCACGAGCCGGTCGACGACCTCGCGGCCGAGCCGGTCGGCGACGTACGCGCCGACCGCGACATCGTCGCCGACGGCGGTCGGGGTGAGGTCGCGCTCCTGTGCGATGCGGGCGAGGCCCTGAGGGGAGAGCACTCCGCTGAGCGCCGCCGGGTCGCCCGGCACGCCCATCACATGGCCCTTGGGCATGGGACGCAGGGCGTCGCGCGTCCAGACCGACGCGGTGGCGGTGGCGGGCGGCTGGAGGCGGTCGCCGAGCCCGACGGCGCGTGCCAGGGCGACCGCTTCCGGGCGCCGGGCGAGCATCGACTCGGCGCCCAGGTCGACCCGGGTGCCCGCGATCTCACCGGTCATGAGCTTGCCGCCGAGCCGGTCGGTGGCCTCCAGGAGGGTCACCCGCAGCCCGGCCCCGAGGAGCCTGTGGGCGGCGGCGAGACCGGCGATGCCACCGCCGATGACGACGACATGGCCCGTGCCTGTGTTCGCGCGGTTGATTGATCGCTGCATGCCCCCACTCTCTCAAACCTCATCCGAGTCCCGAACGTGACCGCTTCGAAACCCGTATCGGGCAACCCGTTCCCCTGCCCCGTACGTCGAACCGGCACCATCAACCACCCGCACCTGAGGAGCAGTTATGCAGACCGACCGGCATTCCGGCCGTTCGTCCGCCCGTCGTTCGCGCACGGTCCTGGCCGCCGGAGTCGTGGCCGGCCTCCTCGCACTGAGCGGCTGCAGCGCCTCCGGCGCGAGCGACTCGAACTCGAAGAGCGACAGGGCGGTCGCGGCGGACGAGCGGAGCGCCGCGGACCCCGGGGCCGCGAAGGCGGCGCAGGGTCCGCAGGACGCGGGCGGCTCACCCGCGGAGCGGAAGAAGTCCGGCACGCTGCCGGCCGGCAGCCATGTCATCCGCACCGCCACGCTCTCCGTGGAGGTGAAGAGCGTGCCGAGAGCCGCCGCGGCCGCGCGCTCGGCCGCGGAGAGCGCGGGTGGCCTGGTGGCCGGAGAGGAAACCGAACGGGTCGACGACACACGCGAAATGTCACATATCGTGCTGCGCGTTCCGCAGGCCGAGTACGACGCGGTGCTGCGGGAGTTGGCGGGCGCCGGGAAACTGGTGTCGCGCACGTCGTCCGCGAAGGACGTCACCGACCAGGTGGTCGACGTGGAGAGCCGGATCGCCACCCAGCGGGCGAGTGTGGCGCGGGTGCGGAAGCTGATGGACCGGGCCGAGAAGCTCACCGACGTGGTCACGCTGGAAGGTGAACTGAGCAGCCGTCAGGCCTCGTTGGAGTCACTGCTCGCCCAGCAGGCGTCGCTGAAGGACCGCACCACGCTGGCCACGATCACCCTCGACCTCTCCGAGCCGGAGGCGACGGCGAAGGAGGGCGGTGACGACGGCCCCGGATTCCTGGACGCGCTGGGCGGCGGCTGGCACGCGTTCGTCACGGTGCTGCGGTGGCTCGCGATGGCGGTGGGCGCGGCGGCTCCGTTCCTGGCCGCGGTCGCCGTGCTCCTGCTGCTGGGGCGGCTGCTGCGGAGCCGACTGCGCGGACGCCGTACGCCGTCGCCGTCGCCCGAGCCGGCGAGGTCCTCGTCCACACCCCCGGCGTCGTAGCGTGGTCCCTTCGGACTCGGTGTCGAAGGGACCAGGCATGACGGCGGAGCGACTGGTGGTCATCGGTGGTGACGCGGCGGGCATGTCCGCCGCGTCCCAGGCCCGCAGGCTCAAGGGCCCCGACGAGCTGAGCATCGTCGCCTTCGAGCGCGGCCATTTCACCTCGTACTCCGCCTGCGGCATCCCGTACTGGGTCGGCGGCGACGTCGCGGAGCGCGACGACCTGGTCGCGCGTACGCCGAAGGAGCACCGGGCCCGCGACATCGAACTGCGGATGCGCACCGAGGTCACGGAGATCGATGTCGCCGGGCAGCGGGTGCGGGCCCTGGACCGGGAGACCGGTGACACGTACTGGGCGGACTTCGACAAGCTGGTGATCGCGACGGGTGCCCGGCCGGTGCGTCCGGCGCTGCCCGGCATGGACGCGCCCGGGGTGCACGGGGTGCAGACGCTGGACGACGGGCAGGCACTGCTGGAGTCGCTGGACCGGGTGGCGCCGGGGCGCAGGCGGGCGGTCGTCGTCGGCGCGGGCTACATCGGCGTCGAGATGGCGGAGGCGATGCTGAAGCACGGTTTCGAGGTGACCGTGCTCAACCGTGGCGAGCAGCCGATGGCGACGCTCGACCCCGACATGGGGCGGCTGGTCCATGACGCGATGGACGGCCTGGGCATCACCACGGTCAACCGGGCCGAGGTCACCGCCATCCGCACCGGCCCGGACGGCCGGGTCCGCGCGGTCGTCACGGGCGACACCTCCTACCCGGCGGACGTGGTGGTGCTCGGCATCGGCGTGGAACCGGAGACGACGCTGGCGCGGGCCGTCGGTCTTCCGCTGGGCCCGCACGGCGGGCTGCTCACCGATCTTTCGATGCGGGTCGTCGGGCACGACACCATCTGGGCGGGCGGCGACTGCGTCGAGGTCCTCGACCTGGTGGCGGGCCGCACCCGTCACATCGCGCTGGGCACCCATGCCAACAAGCACGGCCAGGTCATCGGGGCCAACGTGGCGGGCGGCTACGGGACGTTCCCGGGGGTGGTCGGCACGGCGGTGAGCAAGGTGTGCGATCTGGAGATCGCCCGCACCGGGCTGCGCGAGAAGGACGCCCGCGCGGTGGGCCTGCGGTTCGTCACGGCGACGATCGAGTCGACGGGCCGGGCGGGCTACTACCCGGGGGCGCAGCCCATGACGGTGAAGATGCTCGCGGAGTACCGCACGGGGCGGCTGCTCGGTGTGCAGATCGTGGGCCGGGAGGGGGCGGCCAAGCGCGTGGACATCGCGGCTGTGGCGCTCACGGCCGGGATGACCGTGGACCAGATGACCGCCCTGGACCTCGGCTACGCGCCGCCGTTCTCACCGGTCTGGGACCCGGTCCTGGTGGCGGCCCGCAAGACGGTGACGGCACTGCGGCGGGCGGGCACCGCCTGAGTGCGCGGTGCTCTGGTCCCCTCAGCGCTCGGTCCGCTCAGCGCTCGGTCCGCTCGTGCACGTACTCCACGAGCCGCGTCAGGGCGTCCGGGTCCATCGACGGCATCACGCCGTGGCCCAGGTTGAAGACGTGGCCCTCCAGGCCGGCGGCCGCGTCCAGCACCTCCTGGGCCTTCTCCTCCACCACAGTCGTCGGCGCGAACAGCACCGCGGGGTCGAGGTTGCCCTGGAGCGCCTTGCCGGGGCCGACCCGCCGCGCGGCCTCGTCCAGCGGAACCCGCCAGTCGACGCCGACGACATCCGCGCCCGCCTCGCCCATCAGTCCGAGGAGTTCGCCCGTGCCGACACCGAAGTGGATGCGCGGGACCCCGTACGGGGCGACGGCCTCGAAGACCTTCGCCGAGGCGGGCAGCACCGAACGCCGGTAGTCGGCGGGGGCCAGCGCGCCCACCCAGGAGTCGAAGAGCTGGACGGCCGAGGCGCCGGCCTCGATCTGGACCTTGAGGAAGGCGCCGGTGATCTCGGCGAGCCGGTCGAGCAGATCCGCCCAGAGCTGCGGGTCGCCGTACATCAGGGCCTTGGTGTGCTCGTGGTTGCGGGACGGGCCGCCCTCCACGAGGTAGCTCGCGAGCGTGAAGGGCGCGCCCGCGAAACCGATGAGCGGGGTGGAGCCCAGTTCGGCGGTGAGCAGACCGATGGCCTCGGCGACGTAGTGGACGTCCTCGGGCGTGAGGTCGCGCAGCCGGGCCAGATCGGCGCGGGTGCGGATCGGGTCGGCGATGACGGGGCCGACGCCGGGCTTGATGTCGAGGTCGATCCCGATGGCCTTGAGCGGGACGACGATGTCGCTGTAGTAGACCGCGGCGTCCACCTTGTGGCGCCGTACGGGCTGCATCGTGATCTCGGCGACCAGCTCCGGCATCGTGCAGGAGTCGAGCATCGGGATGCCTTCGCGGACCTTCAGGTACTCGGGCAGCGAACGCCCCGCCTGGCGCATGAACCAGACCGGCGTGTGCGGCACGGGCTCGCGGCGGCATGCCTTCAGGAACGCCGACTCATGGGTGGCGTAGGTCTTCGTCTGCTGGCCCATGGGGCGGTCGTTGGCACTCACACACAGAATCTTCGCACGAAGCCGCAAGCAGCCGGGCCCGCCCGGGTGTCCCTCCCTGCGCGAGGCTCCGGTTCCGCCTACTCTTCCCCGCATGGCTCCGGCTCAGGAACAGTTCTCCGATCAATCCGATGGCGCTGACAGCAAGGACAGCGCGGAGGGTGGTTCCGTCCCGCCCGCGTTCCGGTCGGCGGTGGACGCGTTGCAATCGGCGCGGCTGCGGCCCGAGCTGGAAGTGGAGTCGACCCCGCCGCCCAAGCGGCTCGCTCCGTACGCGTACGCCCTGGAAGCGGCGGTCGTCCAGCGCGAGGAGGATCTCGCCGACGGACGTCTGGTGCTGCTCCATGATCCGGCCGGGCACGAGTCCTGGCAGGGGACCTTCCGCCTGGTGACGCTGGTACGGGCCGAGCTGGAGCCGGAGATGGCTTCCGATCCACTGTTGCCGGAGGTGTGCTGGTCGTGGCTGACCGGTGCGCTGGATGCGCGCGGTCTGTCGTACGGGGAGGCGGGCGGCACGGTGACCCGGGCGGGCTCGCACTACTTCGGCGCACTGGCCACGCGACGCCCGGCGACGCAGATCGAGATGCGGGCGTCATGGACGCCGCGCGAGGGCCGTGGCGGGGTACCGGACACGGCGGCGCACTTGATGGCGTGGGGCGATCTGCTGTGCCAGATCGCCGGCCTGCCGCCGTCGGACCCCGCCGACGCGGCGGTGGTGACACTCCCTCAGCGGCGCGGACCCCAGGCCCCCTGAAACCCTTCACGCACCTCCTCCGCCACGAAGCCTTCCCCATGCCGGTAACACTGCGTCACAAACGTCGCAGTACTACCGGCATTTTTTTCGTACAATCGATCGCGCGTCCGATTTGCCCGAATTGTTACTCACTAAATCGTGATCTTCCCCTAAAGGAGGACGGGTCTGCTGCCGAAGAGGTCAATGACCCTTCAAGCACGGTTCGCCCCGGCTTCATCCCCGAGCCGGCCCGTCCCGCCACTTCCCAGGAGGCCTGGTGTCCGTTCTCCTAGAGCAGCCCGCAAGCCTGGTCGCCTACCGCCCGAACAAGCCGACGGCCATGGTCGTCGTGGCCGACCCGCGCGTCCGTTCCACCGTCACCCGCCATCTGTGGGCACTCGGAGTACGTGACGTCATCGAGGCGTCGTCCATCGCGGAGGCCCGTCCCCGCGTCGGCAATCCACGCGACATCTGCGTAGCCGACGTCCACCTGCCCGACGGTTCCGGGCTGACCCTGTTGTCCGAGACCCGAGCCGCCGGCTGGCCGAACGGCCTCGCCCTTTCCGCCGCCGATGACATCGGCGCCGTACGCAACGCCCTCGCGGGCGGCGTGAAGGGTTACGTCGTCACCGGCACCCGAACCAATATCGGCCACCCCACCCGTCCCGGCGTCGCCCCCATCGGCGCCAATGCCGCCCGTATGCACCGCCGGCCCCCCGGCACCCCGAGCCACCCGGGCGGCTACCGCGAACTGTCCGGCCGCGAGGTCGAGGTCCTCCGGCTGGTTGCCGAAGGCCAGTCCAACAAGGCCATCGGCGTCTCGATGGGCCTGTCCGCCCTGACCGTCAAGAGCCATCTCGCCCGAATCGCCCGCAAGCTCGGCACCGGAGACCGCGCGGGAATGGTCGCCGTCGCCCTGCGAACGGGCATCATTCACTGACCCCCGCCCCCGGCAGGTCCGCGCAGCGATGCGAACCGGCTGGTTTACATTCATCGGCGCCCGTCGACGGAACATTCCGTCGACGGGCGCCGTGCATACACAGATACCCTTGACACGTGACCGACGCCCAAGAGACCGCAGCAGACACTTCACTGCGAACCACCGGGGGCGCTCCCCCGGACGACGTCGCCCCGGCGCCGATCCCCTTGCTCGAACCTCGCGAGGGCATTCCCCCGGTGGTGGCATCCGACGACGCCCTCGCCCGGGTGATCGCCGCCTTCGCCGCGGGCTCCGGGCCGGTCGCCGTCGATGCCGAGCGCGCCTCCGGCTACCGCTACGGCCAGCGCGCCTACCTCGTGCAGCTGCGCCGCGACGGCGCGGGCAGCGCGCTGATCGACCCGGTCGGCTGCCCCGACCTGTCGGGACTCGGAGACGCTCTGTATGGCAGCGAGTGGATCCTGCACGCCGCCACTCAGGATCTGCCCTGTCTGCGCGAAATAGGGATGACTCCCACCGGGCTCTTCGACACGGAGCTGGCCGGACGGCTGGCCGGCTTCCCGCGGGTCGGCCTCGGCGCCATGGTCGAGAGCGTGCTCGGATACTCGCTGGAGAAGGGCCACTCCGCCGTCGACTGGTCCACCCGTCCGCTGCCCGACCCCTGGCTGCGCTACGCGGCGCTCGATGTCGAGCTGCTGATCGATCTGCGCAACGCCCTGGAGGACGAGCTCGACCGGCAGGGCAAGCTGGAGTGGGCGCGGGAGGAGTTCGACGCGATCGCCTCGGCACCGCCCGCTCCCCCGCGCAAGGACCCGTGGCGCCGGACCTCCGGCATGCACAAGGTCCGCCGCCGCCGTCAGATGGCGGTGGTACGGGAGCTGTGGACCGTCCGTGACCAGGTGGCCCGGCGACGGGACATCTCGCCCGGCAAGGTGCTGGGCGATGCCGCGATCGTCGAGGCCGCGCTCGCCCTCCCGCCGAACGCGCATGCGCTGACCGCCCTGCCCGGCTTCGGCCACCGCATGGGGCGCCGGCAGCTTGAGCAGTGGCAGGCGGCCATCGACCGGGCCAGGGCGCTGCCGGAGTCGGAGCTGCCTCAGCCCGGCCAGACCCTCGCCGGTCCGCCGCCGCCCCGCGCCTGGGCGGACAAGGACCCGGCGGCAGCGGCCCGGCTCGCGGCCGCCCGCGCGGCGGTCTCGGAGCTCGCCGAGCGGCTGCACATGCCGCAGGAGAACCTGATCACGCCGGACACGGTGCGCCGGGTCTGTTGGGAGCCGCCGAAGAATCCGACCGCGGACTCGATCGAGTCCGCGCTCATCGGGTACGGGGCGCGGCGTTGGCAGATCGAACAGGTGACCCCGCTTCTGGTCCGCTCGCTGACGTCCGCGGCCTGAGGGATCGCCTTAGAGGGTCGTAATCACGCCAGGTTGCGCGGGCCTCGGGTCACACCGTGTCCTCGATCGCCGGACGGGCTGTTCTCTCCGCCCCGTCCGGCGATCTGCCGTTTTCGGCGTGACGCGTGGCCGATTTCCGGGCCGTTCCGGGGTGCGGCACTGCCACGCCCCCGGCGGGCGGCACTTCGAGGACGCCCGGCGTTTGAGGACGAAACGGTCCTCGCGGCCGACTCGCCCGTGTGTGACCTTCGCCGCTCCCGTCGCCAGGGGTGGGCAGTCCGGTTACCCGCAAGTAGCATGAGGGGAGCGGCGCGTCTGTGGGCGTGCCCCGCAGCAGTGCCATCCCGCACCCTGGAGGAGAGCCACCGTGCCTCGTACCATCCGGGACGTCGTCTTCGTCGACGGCGTCCGCACCCCGTTCGGCAAAGCGGGCCCCAAGGGCATCTACCACGAGACCCGCGCCGACGATCTCGTCGTGAAGGCCATCCGGGAGCTGCTGCGCCGCAACCCGGACCTGGACCCCGCCAGGATCGACGAGGTCGCCATCGCCGCGACCACGCAGATCGGTGACCAGGGTCTGACGCTGGGCCGTACCGCCGGAATTCTGGCCGGGCTGCCGCAGTCCGTCCCCGGCTACTCCATCGACCGCATGTGTGCGGGCGCCCTGACCGCCGTCACGTCGACGGCCGGCTCCATCGCCTTCGGCGCGTACGACGTCGTCGTCGCCGGTGGTGTCGAGCACATGGGCCGCCACCCGATGGGCGAGGGTGTGGACCCGAACCCGCGCTTCGTGTCGGAGAAGCTGGTCGACGAGTCCGCCCTGTTCATGGGCATGACCGCGGAGAACCTGCACGACCGGTACCCGCAGATCACCAAGGGCCGTGCCGACGAGTACGCGGTCCGCTCGCAGGAGAAGGCCGCCAAGGCGTACGCCGACGGCAGGATCCAGCAGGACCTGGTACCGATCTCGGTGCGCCGCACCAACCCGGAGGGCGGCGAGACCGGCTGGGGCCTGGTCACCGCCGACGAGCCGATGCGCCCGGGCACCACCCTGGAGTCCCTCGCGGGTCTGAAGACCCCGTTCCGCGCCCACGGCCGGGTCACCGCCGGGAACGCCGCGGGGCTCAACGACGGCGCCACCGCCTCGCTGATCGCCGCCGAGGACGTCGCCCGCGAACTGGGCCTGCCCGTCAAGATGCGCCTCGTGTCGTACGCCTTCGCGGGTGTCGAGCCCGAAGTGATGGGCTACGGCCCGATCCCGGCGACCGAGAAGGCCCTCGCCAAGGCCGGGCTGACCATCGACGACATCGATCTGTTCGAGATCAACGAGGCGTTCGCCGTCCAGGTGCTCGCCTTCCTCGACCACTACGGCATCGCCGACGACGACGCGCGCGTCAACCAGTACGGCGGCGCGATCGCCTACGGCCACCCGCTCGCCTCCTCCGGTGTGCGTCTGATGACGCAGCTGGCCCGCCAGTTCGAGGAGCAGCCGGAGGTCCGCTACGGCCTCACCACCATGTGCGTCGGCTTCGGCATGGGCGCGACGGTCATCTGGGAGAACCCGAACTTCACCGGAGGCAACAAGTGAGTTCCACCACTGAGCTTCTGAAGGGCGCGGCCGAGCTGTTCCCCGGCGAGGTCGTCACCCAGGCGCACGTACGCCACCTCGACCTTCCGGCCGGTGCGGGTCGCTTCGCCCTCATCACGCTGGACAACGGCCTGGACCACACCAAGCCGACCACCTTCGGACCGCAGTCGCTGGCGAATCTGAACGCCGCGATCGACCAGGTCGAGAAGGAGGCCGCCGAGGGCGCGATCACCGGCATCGGCATCACCGGCAAGCCGTTCATCTTCGCGGTCGGCGCCGACCTCAAGGGCGTCGAGCTGCTGAAGGAGCACAAGGACGCGCTGGCCATCGGCAAGGGCGGCCACGACGTCTTCCGCCGTCTCTCCGGCCTCGCCGTCCCGACGTTCGCGTACTACAACGGCGCGGCGATGGGCGGCGGTGTCGAGGTCGGTCTGCACTGCTCGTACCGCACCGTCTCCAAGGCGCTGCCCGCGTTCTCGCTGCCCGAGGTCTTCCTCGGTCTGGTCCCCGGCTGGGGCGGCTGCGCACTGCTGCCGAACCTGATCGGCGCCGACCGCGCGGTCTCCGTCATCATCGAGAACTCGCTGAACCAGAACCGCCAGCTCAAGGGCAAGCAGGTCTACGAGCTCGGCATCGCCGACGCGATCTTCGAGGGCGCGGACTTCCTGGAGCAGTCGCTGATCTGGACCGCGAACGTGCTGAACGGCACGGTCACGGTGGAGCGCCCCGAGGTCGACCGCGGTGACGCCTGGGACCAGGCCGTCGCGCGCGGCAAGGCCATCGCCGACTCCAAGGTGCACGGCGCCGCCCCGGCCGCGTACCGCGCGCTGGACATCATCGCCGCGGCGAAGGACGGCGACCTGGGCGCCGGCTTCGACGCCGAGGACCAGGCCCTCGCGGACCTGATCATGGGCGGCGAGCTGCGTTCCGGGATCTACTCGTTCAACCTGGTCCAGAAGCGCGCCAAGCGCCCGGCCGGCGCTCCGGACAAGTCCCTGGCCCGCCCGGTCACGAAGGTCGGCGTCGTCGGTGCCGGTCTGATGGCCTCGCAGTTGGCGCTGCTGTTCCTGCGCCGTCTGGAGGTGCCGGTCGTGCTGACCGACATCGACCAGGAGCGCGTCGACAAGGGGGTGGGCTATGTCCACGCCGAGATCGAGAAGCTGCTCGGCAAGGGCCGGATCAACCAGGACAAGGCCAACCGTCTGAAGGCCCTGGTCTCCGGTGTGCTGGACAAGGCGGAGGGCTTCTCCGACGCCGACTTCATCATCGAGGCGGTCTTCGAGGAGATCGGCGTCAAGCAGCAGGTGTTCGCGGAGGTCGAGGCGGTCGCTCCGGCGCACGCGATCCTCGCCACCAACACCTCGTCCCTCTCGGTCACCGAGATGGCGTCGAAGCTGCAGCACCCGGAGCGGGTCGTCGGCTTCCACTTCTTCAACCCGGTCGCGATCCTCCCGCTGCTGGAGATCGTCCGCGGCGAGCAGACCGACGACGCCTCGCTGGCCACGGCGTTCGGTGTGGCGAAGAAGCTGAAGAAGACCGCGGTGCTGGTGAAGGACGCCCCTGCGTTCGTCGTCAACCGCATTCTCACCCGCTTCATGGGCGAGATCCAGAACGTCATCGACGAGGGCACCCCGGTCGAGACCGCCGAGAAGGCCATCGAGCCGCTCGGGTTGCCGATGTCCCCGCTGGTGCTGCTGGAGCTGGTCGGCCCGGCCATCGGTCTGCATGTCTCCGAGACCCTGAACCGCGCCTTCCCGGACCGGTTCACCGTCTCCGAGAACCTGGCGGCGGTCGTCAAGGCCGGCAAGCGAGGCTTCTACGTCTACGACTCCGGCAAGCCGGAGCTGGACCCGGAGGTCGCCGCACTCCTCAAGCAGGGCGACGTCGTCCTGTCCGAGGAGCAGGTCCGCGACCGGGTCCTGGACGCGGTGGCGCAGGAGATCGGTCTGATGCTGGACGAGGGCGTCGTCGCCGAGGCCCAGGACATCGACCTCTGCCTGATCACCGGCGCGGGCTGGCCCTTCCACCTGGGCGGCATCACGCCGTACCTGGACCGTGAGGGCGTCTCGGAGCGGGTGAACGGACGGAAGTTCCTGGCGCAGGGCGTGGCGAGCGTTCCGGCGTAAAAATTCTTCGCGCATAGGCGGAACGGGCCGTACAGGATGCTTCCTGTACGGCCCGTTCGCATGACCGACCTACCAGTTTCCGGTGAATGGCCTGTGCTCACAGACGTCGTCGCACTCCGCCCGTGACATACCTGCGGACCTGATGGGGCTGTTTTCAGGGATCCCCACCACCTTGAACCGGGTGACCGTCCGGGGCGACTCAAGTGCGCCGAAGAGCGCCAGTACGTCCACCTCGTGGCTGCCGGCCCGCCAGGGGTGCGGATGTGTGAAGGCCCACTCGCCTCCCTCTCCGACACCTGTCGCGCCGATCAGCACCCCCCGCTCCAGAAGAATGATCTTGGTGGCACCTGGAGGTACTGTGCCCGCGAAGCGGATCCGGGGCCCCGAGAAGCCGTTGGGCTTCGGCGAGGCGACCACCGGCGGCGGAACCTCGGAAATCACGGCGAAATGATGGTTCACGACGGGTGAGCATCCGTCCTGCCGCAGCCCGACCACCTGGATCGCGTGGTCGCCGGCGACCCATTCGACCGATCGCCGCCAGAGCCACTGGCCGGCCGAGCCCACCCTCGTACCTCCGAGGTACTGGCCGTGCTCGAAGAACAGCAGGTAGTCGACGTCTGGACCCGCCGTGCCGGACAGCTTCGTCATGGGGCCGGCCTGCGCGCCCTGAGCGGGATGCGCGACCACGGGCGCCTGCCCCACCGCGGGGCCGTAACTCAGCGCCGCTTCCGGGGACTGCACACTGAATTCGTAGGTCACCGGCGGCACGCCCGGGGGCTCCATCAGCGCCGCGACATCTACATCGGCGCCTGCCAGGATGCCCTTCTCGCACAGGCCGGAGGCGACGACGCGGGCGACCTCGTAGGCGCCGAGATGGTTCGTATGCGTAGAGTCGATCTTGCCTTCGGGGTGGAGTGGGTGTTCTCCGGCGTCCACCCAGCAGAAATACTGGCGCAGTCGCATCGGACCTATCCTCGCCCAGAGGTCCATCGTGATCCGGGTGAGGTCGATCAGCGGCACGCCGGTTGCCGCGGCGACCTCGGCCATGGAATCCGGGTAGTTCCCCAGGGTGTTCTTCACTTCACCCGTGGCAGAGAATGCGTATCGCGCCATGGGCGTTACCAGTACAGGAATTCCACCTTCTGCACGCACATACTCCACGAACAATCCCAGGAGTTCTTTGTATTCCGGGACCGGAACGTAGCGCATTCCATTGTGGATCATATGATCCACGCACCCGAAACCAATTAGTACAACATCCCCTTGGACCATTCTGTTGAGCAGTGCGGGAAGACGCTCGGTGAAATACTTGCGAGTCGTCATTGCACTGCGCGCGTAGTTGGCCACTTCGATGGGGCCGACGATCAGCTCCTGGAGTTTCTGTCCCCATCCAGCCATCGGTGCTTCTTCGTCGCTTCGAGGCGCCGGAACAGAATCCCCGAGGACAAATATGGTGCGTTCCATTTGATTACTCATTCGTGGATTGTTCTAGCGGTCGACGACGTTCATGGCCATACCCCCGGACACGGAGCAGTACGGCCGAACCCGGACCGGCTTCGCAGGATGGACGAGAGAGAATTCCGATACTTCGTCCCCCACGAGGGGCACGGCTGGGTAGATATAGGCGCCCTTGACGTCGGGAAAGTCTTCCAGGAGATGGCAGACACGAATCTTGCGCCAGCTGTCCGGAGAGGGCTGGAGCCACCAGTCCCAGTCCTCCCAGCGTTCGAGGCGATGGTCCACGACCGTGCGCAGCGGAACCTCGACGCGGAAGGAGTTGTGGGCCAGAACCTGCACCGGCACCGTGAGGTTCGCCGAGTGCGAGCCACGCCGGCTCACCACGAAGAGCGCACCCGGCTCGATCCGGCTGCCTCCGCAGAGCACCGCGCTCAGCCTGATAGCGTCCTCGCTCACGTCCACGGCCGTGGCCTCGACATGGTCCTGTCTGAGCACCGTGCGCAGCATCAGTTTGCCGTTGGGCTGGGCGTACGGCAGGTTCCAGCCCACCGGTGCGGTCTCGGGTCGCGACAGCAGCACGGACCGGGCACCGATCAGCTTGCGGGTGTCGCGGATGCCCGCCTTCATATGAACGTTCACGGATTTGGCGGAGGACATGGTCACCCTCCACCGCCCGTCACCGAGCTTGTCCAGTGCCGAGGGAGTGAGAGCTGCGGTGTATCGAGTTCCGCCGTTTCCGAGCGGTTTACGGGTGGTGCGCAGCCGCATGTCGGGAAGCCGTTTGCCGTTGGACGGGTTGTGCCGCAGGACGAATTGCCACCGGTCCTTGCCGTCGGCCGGACCGTCCACGGAGAACCGCAGCCAGCAGGCGTCGTCCGCTGCGACATCGACCGTAGCGGCGTTGATGGAGAGCGGGGGCACAGTGTGCTGTACCGACGTTCCGTTCCTCGTCGTCGGACGTCGGTAGTGTTTGTCCGCGGCCGCCCGGCGAGCTGCCGCCTCCTCGAACAGGTCAACGTACCGCTTGGCTACCGCCTCCGGGTCGTACCGCGTGGAGTTCCGCAGCGCTGCCGCGCCCATGTGACGCCTCAGCGCCTCGTCGGACATCAGTAGGCGCAGCCCCTGGGCCACCGCCTCGGCGTCCTCGGTCCTCACGAGAAGTCCGTCCTCACCGTGCCGCAGAATTTCCCGCGGCCCGACCGGACAGTCGGTCGAGACCACGGGCAGGCCGCACCTCATGGCCTCCACCAGGGTCATCCCGAACGACTCCGCGCTGGAGGTGACGGCGGCGATCGATCCCTTGGCCCATTCGGACTCGATCGGCGAGAACCCGCCCATGAGCAGGGCCCGGCCGGCCAGTCCGAGTTCAGTGACCAGGGCACGCAGTCCGGCGGCCTCGCCGCCATCACCGTAGATCCGCAGCTGCCAGTCCGGGAACTCCTCCGCGAGCATGCCAAAGGCCCGGATCAGCAGGTCGTACCGCTTGATGCGATGCATACGCCCCGCGCTGACGATCACTTTGTGCGTACCGTCGGCGGGTTCGACGGACGGGCGCGGCACGCTGTTGGGAATGCCTACGACGGGGATCCCCGGCACCGGCGTGTTCCTGAGGAAGGATTCGGCGTCCGCCTCCGTGACCGTGGTGACGGCATCGAGTCTCGGGTAGACACGCGCCATCTCTGCCCTGACCGCCGGCGGAATGCCCAGGTGCGTCATGTGTTCCTGTGCCACCCGCAGGGTCGACTCACGCGTGTACGCGGCCACGAAGAGGTTCAGGCTGGGGCGGGTTCCGATCACGACGTCGGCGGTCGTACGGCTCAGATCCTGGATGATCCGCCGGTCGGTGAAAAGGCTGTACTGAGCGTAGAACTCCTCCTGGCGTGGCACCACCTCACTGGGCACATCGCTGTCCGGGGCGTTCTTGTCCCCCGAACCGGGGCGCAGGTCCACCAGTGCCCGGACAGCGATACGCGGAGAGATCTCGAACTTCGTCGCTGTCGTCCGCCGGAAGACCGAGACGATCTCCACGTCGTGGTGCAGGGCGAGCGCTTCGGCGAGGTTGATGACCGTACGGTTCGTACCACCGATTCCGTAGATGTTGTTGATCAGGAAGGAGATCTTCATCGAATTCCACTCTCCTTCTGCTCGAACGGACTGGGCACGGGATAGTACGACTCCAGGAAGGAATTGATCATCAGCGTCTGACGATTCACGTCGAACGTGTCGGAAACGGTGTCATTGATGCAGAACGCCTGTCGGTCCCGTCGGGCCAAGAGGATACCCAGCCGTCGCGCGATCTCCGGCCTGGCGAGGTCGAGGTAGGCAAAGCCAATATTCGAGGGAACAGCTCTGCCCGTGAAGTACGCGTAGTAGTGGTAGAGCGATGACGGTATCGAGATGTCGGTGGCGCTACGGAATCTGCTGTGCGAAGTCGCGTGATGCGCTTCGGCGAATTCTTCTTCCATCTCGTAGAGCACGCTTCGCCTCAGGGCGTACGGCGCGTGCCGCAGCTTCTGAATGATGGCGGACCCGAAATTCTCCAGGATGATCCTGCGATTGTTCTTCCCGGCGGCGTCAACAGGCCGGTCCCCGAGGGTGAGTTCAGATCTGGGTACTTGCGAAGGGGAGAAGAAAGTACGCGTCATACCATTGGACAGGAAGAAGTCCTGGGGGGTCACAGGCTTACCGAGGAACATGTCGTCGTTGAAGTAAAGAAAATGCTCGGAGAGCCCGTCGATGTGGTGCAGTTGACTTTCGATGGCATGCGAGTTGTACGTGGGAAGGGCCGCCGGGTCGTCGAAAATCTCCGTGTGGTCGACGACAGTGATACGGGAGCTGCGAAGGCTGAGCCAGTACGGTCGCTGACGGTCAGTCACCAAATAGATATGACGCACCCAGGGTGCGTTCTGCTCCAACGCGCGTAGTGAGTAACGCAGTTCGTCCCTGCTGATGTAGCGGGCCGCGTTCGCCGACTCGGCGTGATAGCCGCCGTGGCCGAACTCGGCACGCCGCCGTTGCCAATCGGGAGCCGACCCGTCCACCCAGGTATAGACGACATCGACGGGGAAACGCACATCCTCGGGCAGCACGTCCGCGCACGCCTCGATCGTCCGCACCGACTGGGTACGGCGGGTATGAAGAGAAGCAAATCCCGTGAGTCGGCTGATGGGTACGGTCACCCGCGGTTCATCGAAGGCGATCTGCTCCATGACCCGGTTGGGGCGGGGTGCCACGAGTTGCCCGTTCTCACTGCGCCAGAACTCGATGTCGCAGCCGTACCGCAGGCCCAGCACCAGTGTGTTTCCCGGATCGCTCCAGACCATTCCGGTCCGCAGAACCGCTGCATCGCCGATGGTGCGGCGGGCTCGCGCGGACCCACAGAGCGCAGCTCTCCCGACGAGCCGCTCGCCCGAACAGACAGCGGCATACACAGGTGCGGTTCGCCTCGTACTGCTGAGTGCGTCCTTCACTCGCTCCCGGTCCGCCTCCGAGACGGCGAGCACCGAGCGGAAATCGGAATTGCCACGGACCGCGAAGTAGTCGATGCCCGCCCCGTCCAGAAGCGAGATGATCAGCTCAAGATTGGCCTCACGCAAGCCCAGTGGAGAGGCGGTGGGCCGCACGAGCGCGATCATCCCGCCCCGTCCCGAGAGCACGGCCAGGCTCTCCGACGCACGGAAGAGGTGCGGCCAACTGCGCCGGGCACGACGTCCACGGACGAACCGCGCTGCCAAGGTGAGGACATGGAGCCGCCGCAAGAACCCCTTGAGGCCACTACGCAGCCGCATCGGCACCCTCCGCGCGACGCGGCGTCTGAGGGATCTGGGGACGAAGGTGCGGTACACCCCGACAACGGCCGACGCCTCGGGATTTCCTGTGCTCACGTGTAGTTGTCCGGGTCCTCTGGGTTCCCGTGCTCGAACGGACTGGCCACGGGGAAATAACGATGCAGGAATGTGATGACGGCGTCGTGGCCGCCACGGCTCAGAGCTTCGTCGCTCCCGAGACCGAAGAGTTGCAGCTGCTGGGTGTCCCTGCGTACCAACAGTCTGTTCAGACTTCGCTGAATGGCGGGCATGGCAGCGTGGAGCGCCACCGTGGTCTCACCGGACGGATCTGCCAGACCGCGCGCGTACGCGAAGTGGTGGACGAGTCCGTCTCCCGGGTGCGCGCCCGGGAGATTCGGGCGGATCTGCCCGTCGGGTGTCGGCTCCGGTACCGAACCGCTCTCGGCGAGTTGATTCAATACCTCGCAACTGTACGGCTGAGGGCCGGGCGCGAAGCTCTGTGTCACGGCGCGGCCAGTGGCCGCGTATGCCGCGACGGTCCACGACGCGAACGACTCGTCGGCAGTCCACAGCCCTCGTCGGGGCCGGGTCGTGCCGTGCGGGGTGAAGTAGTCGAACGGACGACACGGGCGGCCGATCAGGGCACCCGGGCGCAGCAGCAGAAAATGGTCGGCGATGTCCGGCAGCCAATGCAGCCCGGCCTCGGCACCGGGGCCGGCTGCCTGGTGCACGGCGAGCCGTCCGTCGACGCCCCGCAGCCAGTCGGGCACCGGAGGCTGTGCCACCACATGGACGACATCGATCCATGGGGCGTACTGATGGAGCGAACGCAACGAGGCGCGCAGCAGTTCCTCTCCCCAGGCATCGGCGTGCTGCCACAGCAGGACCGCGTCGATCGGGAAGGTGATCTCCTCCAGCCGCGGGATGTCGAACTGCTCCAGGGAGATGGCCGGAGCGAGGTCCCCATCGGTGTCGGCGTAGCCGGAAAGTCGTTCGAATCCGATCTCGATGCCCATCGCATCTCGGGGGACAACCCTCTGAACCCGGTTCGGGCGAGGGCCAACAAGACGTTCGTGCGCCAGTTCGTTGTTCGCGGTCCAGAACTCGATCTCGATGCCGTGGTCCTCACCGACCCAGAGACTCTCGGTGGGCTCGGTGCGCAGCCAGGTGAGCCGGACAACCTTGGCCTTGGCATAGTTCTTCCATGCCTTGAGGTGGCTGCCCGGAATCATCCGGGTATCGCTGTTGGACGGCGACACCGAGATGACATACCCGGTGTGCTCCTCCAACAGGGCCCGCAGCACCCGCCGGACCTGGCCCTTGTCCTGCTGTTCCACCGCGATGCAGTAGTGCCGGTCATCGAGGGCGGGGACCGCGAACCACGCGATGTCCCCCGCGTCGAGCGCCGAGGCGACCAGCCCGAAATCGACCCGGCGCGCAAGGTCGACGCTCAGCCCCTGGTGCACATGGCCGACCCTGCCGTCGGGGGTACGGGTACGGCGTTCGGAGGCACCCACCACGTCCGACTTGCGAACCAGCCGCAGAGCCCGCCGGTGGAGCCTCGCCTCCCGGCGGTCCAGGGTGCGAGCGATTCCACCCTTCACCTTGCGCCGCACACGGGGCGGCACCCGGTTTCCGGCAACGGTGCGTACGGGTTGGGGAACGATGCGTCGGTAGACCCGGCTCGCGGAGCCCAGCGCCGTCGGATCGGCCATATCAGAGTCTCCGCTTCATCGCTCGTAGGGGCTGGCGGCCGGGAAGTACGAGTTGAGGAAGCCGTCGAGCAGCTCCTGTTGGGCCTCGATGTCCTCGGGGGTGGAGAACGCGTCGTTGAGACAGAAGGAATCCTGGTTCCGGCCGTCAAGCAGTCGCTGCAGCCTCTCCGCGAGATCGGGAACGGCCAGCTGAAGGTAGGTGAAGGGCATCGAGGCGGGCTGCGCCCTGCCGGTGAGCGCCGCGTAGTACAGCCCGAACGACGACGTCGTCGACAGGTCGGTCATGGCCCGGAACCGACTGGCCGCCGTACGCGCCCAGGCCTCGGGGAAGTCACGCTCGGCCTCTTCCATCGCGCTGCGCCGCAAGGCGTACGGGATGTGTTCCATGGGTTGGGTGATCACCCTGCCAAAACGTTCCCTCAGTAGGGCGCGGTTGTTCTTGCAGGCTGCGTCCACCGGGGTATCGGTCTCAACGACCGGCCCTTGGGGAATGCGGTTGCGGGAGGGGAAGTAGCGCGCCGTGCCGCTCGGGGTGAAGAAGGCGTGCGGCGTCACAGGACGGCCGATGAACATGTCGTCGTTGAAGTACAGAAAATGTTCGGACAGTCCGTCGATATGGTGCAGTTGGCTCTCGATCGAGTGCGAGTTGAACGTCGGCAGATCCGACGCATCGCGAAAGATCTCACGGTGGCTCACCACCCGGATGCCGGGAACGTCCTCGCGCAGCCACGCGGGTACCTGGTCATCGGTGACGATGTAGATATTGGCGATCCACGGCGCGAACATGTACAACGAGCGGACCGAGTAACGCAGTTCGTCCCGGCTGATGAAGCGGGCATCACTCGCCGACTCGGCGTGATACACCTCGCCCTTGGCCGATGCCTTGCGCTGCTGCCAGGCAGGGTCGTTCCCATCAACCCAGGTGTAGACAGCATCCACCGGGAAGGCGATGTCCTCGATACAACTCACCAGGAATTCGGGGCGGGTTGCCAGCGGCGGCGCATCGCGGTGCGGAGTATGGTCGGAGACGAAACGGCTGAAGAGCCGCGGCGCACCGAGGACGTTCCCGCCCACACCCGACACCGCCCAGACGGCCCGGTTGGCGCGAGGGGCGACGAGATGGGTGCCCTGACGGCGCCAGAATTCGATCGCGCAGCCGTATTCATGGCCGTACGTGATGTGCCGGCCGATATCCGTCCGGTACCAGCTGACGTGCACAGCGCAAGCGGTGCGGACCCCGCGCCACGCCTTCGGGTCGCGCGTGGAACGGGGAGCGGCAGCCCCCCGGGACTGCGGATCGATGACGCTGATGTGGCCCGCGTACTGTCCCATGCCCCGGAAGAGAGCATCCAGCACACGTTCCCGATCGTCCTCGCAGACGGCGACCACGGACCCGTGGTCCGACTCTCCGCGCACCGCGAAACAGCCGACACCCACGGACTGAAGCAGGTCGACGACAGCAGAGCGATTCGCTTCCCTGGCACGCAGGGGCGTGATCCCACGTTCGACGTAGACGTCCTCAGAAGATCCGGCTGCCGCACTCCGCCGCTCCGCCGGAGCCGGTGGAATGCTGGAGACGGGCCTGCGGACGGAGTGGGGGGCAATCTCTGGAACGGGACGTACAGCCGGGCCCGGAATAATCGTCAAGCCCCTTGCCCTCCGTCAAGGCAGGTCGCGTACCGCCACCACACTGCCATCACTCCCGTTCAGCCCGCGGTCGACGACCGGCGGAGCCGTTCCATCAGCAGTCCGCGTTCTCAGCCCACGCGCCGACCCAACAAAAACGCGCCAGACCGAACCAAGCAGAAGAACGTTCAACCTTTACAGCGCAACCACATCTTCATCAGATATAAGGCTCGTGTCAATGTGCGAGACAGAAGGCAAAAAATGCCAATAATGCGGACATGATTCAAACATGAGCTCGATCGCAGGTTGCGTGTGAGTGACGCCGCAGCTTCACACCTCGTTCAAAGGTCCGTCTATATCACAGACATCACGACGGTTCACAGACTAAGGCGCTGCGCGCCGACAAGGAGATCCCGGAGTCGGCGAAGAAGTCGCCGGCGACCGGTGGCGGCAGCACGTCCTGGGTGTTCGCCCGGCCCCAGGGGCCGAGTACGGCGGCGCGTGCGAAGGGTCTCACCCAGTCGGGGAGAGAACCTTCGCAACTGCCGAGGAAGAAGCGTTTCAGCTGATCCGCTCCGCAAGTGCCATCGCCAAACCCGGTTCGGGGCTCTGCCGCGCGATGTACAGCGCCCCGTCCACCCCGATCATGCCGAGCACCACGCGTCCGTGCGCGTCGAGGGCAAGTGCCGGTGTCGCCACGGTCCGTTCGCCAGCCGGCGACCACCACAGGCCGGCGCCCTCGTTCTCCGTACCGCACGCCGCGAGCATGACCTGACCGTCGAGGTCCCGATGGGCGAGCACCGTGCAGTCGTATCCATCAAGCGTCGCTCGCAGCACTGCGACCGGGCCCTCGGCGGGGGTGCCGCCGACCGGGATCAGCCAGGTTCCGGGGCGGTGGGTCACGATGCCAGAGCCGGACGGATCGGTCCAGTAGAAGGTGTGCCGACCGGGGGCGGTCTCCAGTGCGGCGACGCCACCGGGGGCGATCTGTACCGGGATGCTCTGTGCCTGCTCGAACGGTCCGTCCTTCTCCGCCTGGACCCAGCGCATGGCCTGGCCATTGCCCGGAACGAACAGCTCCATGCCGCCGGATGCCGAGACCGACACGGCCATGAAGTCCTGGGACTGACTGCCTTTCAGATCTGTCCAACCCTCCCACTTGCCGCCCTTGCCCTCTCGCCGGAGCATGATGCCGCCACCGGAGTTCCGTACGAAGACATGAGCCGCACCGGACGAGCTGACCGCAAGCACCGGCGGTCCCACCCGAACCGCGCGGTCTTTCTCCTTGTGCGGGTTGCCGAGGGACCGCCACGGGCCGAGCGGGCGGCCTGTCTGGTACTGGATCGCATGGGCGAAGTCGACGGCCGGCGGCCCGTCGCCCTTGGCCACGGACCGGCGTGCCACGATGTGCACATAACCGTCGTCCCTCTGCGCCACGCAAAGGTGCGTCAGATTCGGTACCTCGATGAGCGCCGGTCCCGTCCACTCGGATCCGCCCGGCCTCGACTGGGTCCAGCGCAGCAGTCCGTCCCGGTGACGGGCGTAGGCGGTGAGCCTGCCGTCCTTGCCCCTGGTGATCCATCGTCCGTCAGCCGGGAGCTCGGCCCGGTATCCGCTTGCGGCATGTGCGCCGATGCCCGCAACGGCGTTCTTCCCCCGGGCGGCGCGCCCTGACCTGACCAGCATGTTCTGGGGTCATCCTTCCCTGGTTCCCGACCCCGACCCCGATTCCGCGGTGGCCCGCATCTCCGGCAGCCGATAGGTCTGGCGCGCCCATCATAGAATCCTCGTTCGATCGCCACGGAATCGCCACTGCGATCCCAGGCTGATGTCACCTCGCGGACCTCGACACCCGACTGTGCCCCACCCAAATGTGAAGTAGATGATCACGCCGTTGATCACCCAGATGGCAAACCGCAGCCAGGTCTCGGCCGGCAGATTGAGCATCAGCCACACCGAGGCGGCCACCGAGAGGATCGGGACCAGCGGCACCCACGGGGTCCGGAACGCGCGGTGCAGATCGGGGCGGGTGCGGCGCAGCACCATGACGCCGAGAGCGACGACGACGAACGCGAAGAGCGTGCCAATGTTCACCAGCGTCGCCAGTTCATTGTCGCGTTGTAGGCCGGAACGACCACCGACACGGTGAAGAGAGACGGGTCGACAGGCGGACTCATCGTACGGACCCTTCAATTTCCGCCCAGTAAGGCAGCGTCCTGAGCTGCTGCGTCTCAATGTCCTGAGACCGGAGCGAATACAGCTGAGGATACGGCTGGAAGCCCAGGTCGTCGTCCTGCTCGGGCAGCGGGAACTGCTCGGCCAGGACCGCCCGCTGCTCCTCCACGGCGTCGGGCCCGCGGCGGTGGTGGCCCTTGTGCAGATGCTCGGCGATGACTCCCGCGGTGGACGGCGTGGGCGCGAGCTTCTCCGGATACGGCTGCGCAGCAGTGCTTGGCGGAACCGGGTGTACCAGGGAAACCGGTGGATGCGGTCGAAGACGTGCGGGACAGTGGCTCACATGGGTCGCGGGGTCCAGCGCCCAGTCCCCGCCGAGCGCCTCCTGGTGCCGGCGGACCGCGGCGCATGCGCGGGATCGGGATCGGGATCGGGATCGAGGGTTCGCACCGTCAGGAGGCGCAGCTCGCGCAGCGCGTCGAGCACCAGCGCTGTGATCTTTCCCACCTCCCCGTCGATCATCAGGGATCGCTCGCCACCCGGACGCCTCGCCGGCCGCAGTCCGCCGCGGCGCGGTCGAGCGCCGCACGCTCGTCAGCCGTGCCCGGCCGGGCGCAGACGATGTCGACCACTGGGCCGTGGTCCTCGGTCGCCAGCAGTACCAGGGCATCTCCGGGCGTCGCGACCACGATCGCCGCACCTCCCCGGCCCTCGGCTGGCGCCGTTCCCGCAGGGTCCGGCGCAACCGTGCCGTGCCCCCCTCGGCGGTCCCTTCAGCGTGCCATCCGTCCGGTGATCCCCTCTGAAGTGGAACCAGGGATTCAGGCAACTCCCAGCTTCCAAGAAGATATGCACTCTCCCTTCCCGTCAGGAAATCTGTCTATAGTGCTCCAGCATCCGCTCGATCAGCACGCGTGCGATCAGTCAACACGTGTGCGATCAGTTGGTGCCCGCCTGCGATTCCGTCGTCCGGAGAACCCTCGACGACGCGGTCGGCGGACCCGTACCATCCCCCCTCCTCCGGCTCCGGCAGCCGATCGACAGGGAGGGGCCGACTCGCCTCAGTGGTTACCCCACTGACCCAGGGGCCCAGACGATGACGAGCTGTGTGTATGTCTGACGACTCCGATCTGCAATCCCGCCGCAAGCCCAGGAGCCGCAAGGCCGGGAAGGTGCGCACGCGCGGGCAGCGCATCAGGCGTGGCATCCTCTTCACCCTGCTCGCGCTCGTGGTGGCCGGGGGTGGAACCGCCTACTGGCTGTACAGCCGGCTCGACGGGAACATCACGGGCGTCGACATCGACAAGGCACTCGGCGACGACCGCCCCGAAAAGCTCCCCACCAGCGGCCAGAACCTCCTGGTCCTCGGTTCGGACTCCCGGGCCGGTGCGGAGAACAAGGAGCTGGGCGGCGGCGGTAACGTCAGTGGCGCGCGCTCCGACACCGCGATGGTGGTCCACATACCCGAGGGCCGGACGAAGGCCGTCGCGGTGTCCATACCCCGCGACACCCTGGTGACCCGGCCCGAGTGCACCAAGGCCGACGGTTCGACGACGCCGTCGGCGAACCGCGTGATGTTCAACGGCGTGTACGCCGGTTTCGGTCCGGCCTGCGTGGTCAAGACCGTGGAGAGCATGTCAGGGGTGCGCATCGACCACTACGTGGAGATCAACTTCGCCGGGTTCAAGGACCTGGTCGACGCGATCGGCGGCGTCACGGTCGACGTACCGCAGGACATCCACGACAAGTCGTCCGGGCTGAACCTCACGGCCGGCCCGCACAAGCTCGACGGCACCGAGTCCCTCGCCTACGTCCGTACCCGCCACGGCATCGGGGACGGCAGCGACCTCGGCCGCATCGGGCTCCAGCAGCAGTTCCTGCTGGCCCTGCTGAGCGAGGTGAAGTCCCAGGATCTGCTGGGCAGTCCGACGAACTCGTACAAGATCGCCAACTCGATCACCAAATCGCTGACCACCGATTCCGGGCTGGCCTCGCTGACGTCGCTTGCCGAGTTCGGCCGTTCGATGAACGGTGTGGACCCGGGCTCGATGGAAACGATCATGCTGCCCGTGGCGTACGACAAGCTGGATCCCAACCGGGTCGTGGCGGCGGAGCCGCAGGCCGGTGAGCTGTGGAAGGCGATCCGGAAGGACGCCACCATTCCCGAGTCCGCGAAGAAGTCGCCCGCCACCGGCGGTTGATGGCCCGTTCGGCGACATGCGATGCGGCGATGCCCCGGGGTGAAAACACCCCGGGGCATCGCCGCATCATCCGTTCCGGGCCGCCCTCAGCGACGCGCCTCGGGGTGGTACAGGCACCAGCCCTCCCAGGCCGACGCAACCATCTCGCGCACGTCGTGCCGGGCCGTCCAGCCCAGTTCCTCCCGCATACGGCCGGCCGAGGCCACCACCCGGGCCGGGTCACCCGGGCGCCGGGGGGACACGGTCGGTTCCGCCGCCGGTCCGTATCCCGTGACCTCGCCGATCAGCGAGATCATCTCGCGCACCGAAACCCCCTCACCCAGGCCGACGTTGACCGTCAGGTCGGTCCCGTCACCGCGCTCCCCCAGAGCGCGCGCCACGGTGACGTGGGCGGAGGCCAGGTCCTCGACGTGGATGAAGTCGCGGACGCAGGTACCGTCCGGAGTCGCGTAGTCGTCGCCGAAGACAATCGGAGCACGGCCCTCGGTGAGCTTCTCGAACACCATCGGGATCAGGTTGAAGACGCCCGTGTCGGCGAGCCGCGGTCCGGCCGCACCCGCGACGTTGAAGTAACGGAGCGAAGCGGTCGCCATGCCGTGGGCGGCACCCGCCGCGCGCACCATCCACTCACCGACGAGTTTGGTCTCGCCGTACGGATTGATCGGAGCACATGGAGTCTCCTCGCTGACCAGGTCGACGTCGGGGAGGCCGTACACGGCGGCGGACGAGGAGAAGAGGAAGCGGCGCGCGCCGGCCGCCGTGACGGCTTCGAGGAGGTTCTGCAGCCCGTGCACGTTCTCCCGGTAGTAGTGGAGCGGGCGGGCCACGGACTCGGCGACCTGCTTCTTCGCGGCGAGGTGGACGACTCCGTCGATGCCGAACTCCGCGAGGCTCCGGTCCAGGGCGACACGGTCGAGCGTCGAACCCTTGACGAAGGGCACGCCCTCGGGAACCCGGTTCGGGTCACCCGTGGACAGGTCGTCGTACACGACGGCCTGCTCGCCCGCGTCGAGCATCGCCCTTACGACGTGTGCCCCGATGAAACCCGCACCACCCGTGATCAGCCAAGTCATACGGTCATGGTATCCGCGAGGCAGGACACGCCGGACTCTCCGCGACTACCGGGCATCGCCCCGCGCCAGCCTGCTGTGGCCGCGCCCGTACGCGAAGTAGATGATCACGCCGACGATCATCCAGATGGCAAACCGCAGCCAGGTCTCGGCCGGCAGATTGAGCATCAGCCACACCGAGGCGGCCACCGAGAGGATCGGGACCAGCGGCACCCAGGGGGTCCGGAAGGCGCGGTGCAGATCGGGGCGGGTGCGGCGCAGCACCATGACGCCGAGGGCGACGACGACGAACGCGAAGAGCGTACCGATGTTCACCAGCGTCGCCAGTTCGTTGATGCTCGTGAACCCCGCGACGATCGCGATGATCACGCCGAGCAGGATGGTCGGACGGTACGGGGTGCGGTAGCGCGGGTGCGTCACGGAGAAGAACCGCGGGAGCAGCCCGTCGCGGCTCATCGCGAAGAACACCCGGGTCTGGCCGAGCAGCAGGATCAGACAGACCGTGGTGAGGCCGATCGCGGCGCCGAAGCTGATGAACCCGGCATAGACGGGATGGCCGACGGCCTTGAAGGCATCGGCCAGCGGGGCTTCGACGGACAGTTCGGTGTAGTGCTCCATGCCCGTGACCACCAGCGAAACGGCGACATAGAGCAGGGTGCAGATGAAGAGCGAGGCGAGGATGCCTCGTGGCATGTCACGTTGCGGAGCCTTCGTCTCCTCGGCGGCGGTGGCCACCACGTCGAAGCCGATGAAGGCGAAGAAGACGATGGAGGCGGCGGTGAAGATGCCCATGACGCCGAAGTTCGTGGGCGCGAAACCGAACATCAGCTGGACCAACGGCGCGGTCAGTCCGGAACCGGAGGGCTGTGGCTGAGCCTCGGGGATGAAGGGCGAGTAGTTGGCGGCCTTGATGAAGAACAGTCCGGCGATGATCACGATAAGCACCACGGCGAGCTTGATGGCGACGACAACCGTCGTGACCCGGGCCGAGAGCTTCATGCCGAGCACCAGCACGACGGTCAGGACGAGCACCAGCACGAAGGCCAGGATGTCGAAGCCGAATCCTTTCGCCACATCGGTTCCGGAGAGCGCATCGGGCAAGGTCCAGCCGAAGTTGTCCAGCAGCGAGCGGACATAGCCGGACCAGCCGACCGCCACCACAGCCGTGCCGAGCGCGAACTCCAGCACCAGGTCCCAGCCGATGATCCAGGCGACGAGCTCGCCGAGCGAGGCATAGGAGAAGGTGTACGCGGAGCCGGCGACGGGGACGGTGGAGGCGAACTCGGCGTAGCAGAGCGCGGCCAGGGCGCAGACGGCGCCCGCGACGACGAAGGCGAGTGCGGTCGCGGGGCCGGCGGTCTCCTTGGCGACCTTGCCGGTGAGCACGAAGATGCCGGTGCCGATGATGACGCCCACTCCGAAGACCGTGAGGTCCAGCGCGGAGAGGGACTTCTTGAGCGCGTGCTCCGGCTCCTCGGTATCGCGGATGGACTGTTCGACCGTCTTGGTCCGGAACAGTCCATCACTGCTGGGTGGTGTGTCCTGCTGGGCAGTCACCGGCGTACCTCCACGCACTCGTCGTGTACGCCATGATTGGGACCACGCCTGCCACGGAGGGCTCCGGACCGGGCGATTTCACGCGAATGGGCCCTTCGGACCACCCGTACGGGGTGCTCCGAAGGGCCCATCGGCCGTATCGCGGTTCGCTCGTACGGCCCCGTGGCACCGAGGTCCGGAGGCCGCCCGTGCCCTTGGTCCGCGACCGAGAGCCCGACAGGCTCTCAGTCGCGGACGGGCTCGACGGCGACGGAGGCGTCGTCCGCGCCCGGCTCGTAGCGGCCCTCCAGCCTGGCGACCAGGCCGGTGACCTGGCGGGCGATGTCCGGGGCGGTCAGCCCGATCTCGGCCATGACCTCCTTGCGGGAGGCGTGGTCGAGGAAGCGCGGCGGGATGCCGAAGTCGCGCAGCGGTAGGTCGACCCCGGCGTCGCGCAGGGCCTGGGCGACGGCGGAGCCGACGCCGCCGGCCCTGCTGTTGTCCTCGACGGTGACCACGACCCGGTGCCGCTCGGCGAGCGGGGCCATGGCCTCGTCGACCGGCTTGACCCAGCGCGGGTCGACCACGGTCGTCGAGATGCCCTGGGCGTCCAGCAGACCGGCGATCTCCAGGCACATCGGGGCGAGCGCGCCGACGGAGACGAGGAGGACGTCCGGCCGGGTGGTGCCGGGCTCGCGCAGGACGTCCATGCCGCCGACCCGGCCGACGGCCTTGACCGCCGGGCCGACCGCGCCCTTGGAGAAGCGGACCACGGTCGGCGCGTCGTCGACCTCGACGGCCTCGCGCAGCTGGGCGCGGACCTGGTCGGCGTCGCGCGGGGCGGCGATCCGGAGCGTGGGCACGCACTGCAGGATCGACATGTCCCACATGCCGTTGTGCGAGGCGCCGTCGGTGCCGGTGACGCCGGCCCGGTCCAGGACGAAGGTCACACCGCACTTGTGCAGCGCGACATCCATCAGGACCTGGTCGAAGGCGCGGTTGAGGAAGGTGGCGTACACCGCGAAGACGGGGTGCAGTCCGCCGGTGGCGAGGCCGGCCGCGGAGACCGCGCCGTGCTGCTCGGCGATCCCGACGTCGTAGATCCGGTCCGGGAACGCCTTCTCGAACTTGGTCAGACCGACCGGCTGGAGCATGGCCGCGGTGATCGCGACGATGTCCTTGCGCTCCTTGCCCAGCTTGACCATCTCCTCGCCGAAGACGGAGGTCCAGTCGAGGCCCGAGGTGGCGACGGGGAGGCCGGTGTCGGGGTGGATCTTGCCGACGGCGTGGAAGCGGTCGGCCTCGTCGAGCAGGGCGGGGGTGTAGCCGCGGCCCTTCTCGGTGAGGCAGTGCACGATGACGGGCCCGCCGAAGCGCTTGGCGCGCTGGAGCGCGGACTCCAGGGCCGCGATGTCGTGGCCGTCGATCGGGCCGACGTACTTCAGGCCGAGGTCCTCGAACATGCCCTGCGGGGCGATGAAGTCCTTCAGCCCCTTCTTGGCGCCGTGCAGCGTCTCGTACAGCGGCTTCCCGACGACGGGGGTGCGCTCCAGGATGTCCTTGCCGCGGGCCAGGAAACGCTCGTAGCCGTCGGTGGTGCGCAGCGTCGCGAGGTGGTTGGCGAGGCCGCCGATGGTCGGCGCGTAGGAGCGCTCGTTGTCGTTGACGACGATGACGAGCGGGCGGTCCTTGGCGGCGGCGATGTTGTTCAGCGCCTCCCAGGCCATACCGCCGGTGAGCGCGCCGTCACCGATGACCGCGACGACGTGGTCGTCCTTGCCCAGCACCTCATTGGCCTTGGCGAGGCCGTCGGCCCAGCCGAGCACGGTGGAGGCGTGCGAGTTCTCGATGACGTCGTGCTCGGACTCCGCGCGGGAGGGGTAGCCGGAGAGGCCGCCCTTGCTCTTGAGCTTCGAGAAGTCCTGGCGACCGGTGAGGAGCTTGTGCACATAGCTCTGGTGACCGGTGTCGAACAGCACCTTGTCCTTCGGCGAGTCGAAGACCCGATGCAGGGCGATGGTCAGCTCGACCACACCCAGGTTGGGGCCGAGGTGTCCGCCGGTCTTCGAAACGGCGTCGACGAGGAAGGTCCGGATCTCTTCGGCGAGCTGGTCCAGCTGCTCGGGAGTGAGCCGGTCCAGGTCGCGCGGTCCACCGATGCGGGTCAGCAGAGCCACCCGTTCCTCCTTAGCGTTCGAGCTGGTCGAGCATGCCGATCCGATGAGTCTAGTGTTCCGTCCGCGCGCGAGGTCATCGGGCGGGGGGTGTGCTGCCCCACCCGTCCCGCAGCCGACAGTGCCCGGCGTCTCGATCGGGGCGCCGGGCACTGGGTGGGGCGGCCGCGATGTCAGGCGCGACCTGCGGTCTTCTGGGTGCGACGGGAGACCGAGTCGATGACCACGGCGGCCAGCAGAACTGCGCCGGTGATCATGTACTGAATGGCGTTGGCCATACCGATCATGTTCAGGCCCTGCTGGATCGACTGGATCACGATCATGCCGAGCAGCGCGGACCAGACCTTGCCCCGGCCTCCGAAGAGGCTGGTGCCACCGATGACGGCGGCGGCGATGACCAGCATCAGCGTGTTGCCGCCGCCGACGCTCTTCGTGGCGCCGCCGGAGAGGCTGGCGATGAAGAGGCCGCCGAAGGCGCCCAGCATTCCGGAGAGCGCGAAGACGGTGATCCGGACCCGGTCGACGTTGATACCGGCACGGCGCGCGGCCTCCGGGTTGCCGCCCACCGCGAAGACCTGGCGGCCGAAGGTGGTCCGGCGGGCCACGAAGTCCGCGACGACCAGCACGGCGAGGAAGATCACCAGGGCCAGCGGCAGGCCGCGGGCGCCGGAGGGCTCGTTCAGGACGTACGCGACGGCGAAGCACAGGATCGCGACGATGCCCGTGCGGAGCAGGACCTCAGTGGTGGGACGGGCCGGCAGGCCCGCGGCCCCGCGGCGCCGGCTGTCCATCAGGAGCGAGGCGGCGTAGGCGAGGACGGCGACCAGGGCGACACCGTATGCGACGGCCTTGTCCTCGAAGAAGTAGTTGGTGAGGTTCTCGACGATGCTGCCGGACGGCGTGTTGATAGAGCCCTCACCGCCCATCATCCACTCCTGCAGACCGCTCCAGCCGAGGAAACCGGCCAGGGTGACGACGAAGGCCGGCACCCCGATCTTGGCGAAGAAGAAGCCGTGCAACGCGCCGAGCACCATGCCGGAGAGCACCGCGACGAGGACCGCCGACCAGTCGTTCCAACCGTGGTTGACGTTGAGCACGGCCCAGACGGCCGCGCCGACACCGGCGACCGAGCCGACGGACAGGTCGATCTCGCCGAGCAGCAGCACGAAGACGATGCCGACCGCCATGATGCCGAGGCCGGAGCTGTAGACGGCGACGTTGGCGATGGAGCTGGCGGAGAGGAAGTTGCTGTTCTGGAACTGGAAGACGACCGCGATGACGATCAGGCCGACGAGGACCGGCAGCGAGCCGAGCTCGCCGCCGCGCACCTTGCGGGTGAACTCGGACCAGTAGCCCTTGAAGCCCTCCTCGCGGACGAGCAGGCGCGGGTCCACCGCGGGGGCGGGGGCCGCCGAGGGCTCGGCCGCGGGTGTCGCCGCGGCGGACTCGTCGGTGGCGGTTTCGGGGGTCTTGGCGAGGTCGCTCACTTCGCGTCCTCCTTCGTGGCTGTGCGGGCCTGACGGCGCGTGACGGCGTTGTCCGTGGCACCGGTGATCGCGGAGATGATCTCCTCGTGGGACGTGGTCGCCACGTCGAAGACTCCGTTGTTGCGGCCCAGCCGCAGCACCGCCACCTTGTCGGCGACAGCGCGCACGTCGGCCATGTTGTGGCTGATGAGGATGACGCCGTGGCCGCGCTCGCGCAGCCGCTCGACGAGGTCGAGGACCTGGGCGGTCTGCTCCACGCCGAGAGCGGCGGTCGGCTCGTCGAGGATGACGACCTTGGGGTCACCGATCAGGGCGCGGGCGATGGCCACGACCTGGCGCTGACCGCCGGAGAGCGAGGCGACCGGGATACGGACGCTGGGTATCCGGATGGACAGCGTGTCCAGCAGTTCCTTGGCGCGCTTCTCCATCCCGATCTCGTCGAGGACGGAGGCCTTGCGCAGTTCGCTGCCGAGGAAGAGGTTGGCGACCACATCGAGGTTGTCGCAGAGCGCCAAGTCCTGGTAGACGGTGGCGACTCCGAGCTCCTGGGCGTCGTTCGGCCGGTTGATGCGGACCGGTTCACCCTCCCACTCGATGGTGCCTTCGTCGATCGGGTGAACACCCGAAATGGTCTTGACGAGGGTCGACTTGCCGGCGCCGTTGTCGCCGACCAGGGCGACCACTTCGCCGGAGCGAATCTCCAGGTCCACATCGGTGAGCGCCTGGACGGCGCCGAACCGCTTGGAGATTCCGCGCAACGCCAGCACGGGCGTAGCGGACACGTGAATCATCTCCTTCGCCGCCTGACCGGCGGGGATGGTACTGCTGAGCACAGGGGGCGGTGCCGGTCACCGGGCCGCCGGGAAGACCGGAACGTCTCCGGGGACCGCCTCGGAACGTCGTCGCCGGGGGACGACCACGCGCCGAGACCGCGCCCGGGGAGGGGGTTCCGTGCCGGCCGGGGCTTCGCGCCGCGCCCCTGAGGGCAGCCGCGTGCGGTGACCGGAACCGGTGGGAAGTCCGGCGCCCGCCCCTGCTGCGGGGCATGTGACGGGGCGGGCGCCGGACCGGACCGGGGTGACGTCTGCCGGCGGGTGACTACTTGACGCCGGCGGCGTCGCAGGCCGCCTTGTACTGGGCGGTGCAGATCTCCTCGACCTTGTAGACCTTGTCGGCGACGATCGTGGAGGCGATGTTCTCCTTGGTCACGACCGAGGCGTCGTACAGCTTGGACGGGGTGCCCTTGAACTCGCCCGAGAGGCTGTCGACCTTGACCGGGGCCAGGTCGTCGATCTTCTCGCCCTTGAGCAGCCGGACGGCGATCTCGGCGGTGGTCTCGGCCTCCGGCTTGATCTGCTTGTAGATCGAGAAGGCCTGCTCGCCCGTGAGGATGCGCTGCAGACCGGCGAGCTCGGAGTCCTGACCGCCGACCGGAACCTTCACACCCTGCTTCTTCAGGGCCGTGATGATGCCGCCGGCCATGCCGTCGTTGGCGGAGTAGACGCCCTGGAAGCCGTCCTTGCCCAGGGAGTCGATGGCCGCTCCCATCTTCTTGTTGGCCTCGTCCGCCGACCAGTCCGGGATGTCCTGCTCGTAGACGACCTTCTTGACCTGCTTGTCGAGGACGCTGTGCGCGCCCCTCTTGAAGAAGGGGGCGTTCGGGTCGGTCGGCGAGCCGTTGATCATGACAACGTTGCTGTCCTTGGCCTTGGCGCCCATCGCCTTGACCAACGCCTCGCCCTGGAGCTGGCCGATCTTCTCGTTGTCGTACGACACATAGGCGGAGATCGGGCCCTCGGCGAGACGGTCGTACGCGACGACCTTGACGCCCTTCTTCGCGGCCTGCTGGACCCAGGACTTCGCGGCCTTGTAGTCGACGGTGTCCAGGATGATGACCTTCACGCCCTGCGTGACGAGCGCGTCGAACTGCTTCTTCTGGGTCTCGCTGTCCTGCGCGGCGTTGTTGTACTTGACCTTGCAGTCACCGCACAGCTGCGTGATCTTCGCCTCCATGATGGGGCGGTCGAACGTCTCGTAACGCGTGGTCTTGTTCTCCGGCAGGAGCAGGCCGATGGTCTTGCTGTCGCCGCCGCTGCCGGAGTCCTTGTCGTCGCCGGCCTTGCCACAGGCTGCGAGGGAGACGGCCATGGAAACTGCGGCCGTGCCTATGACGATGCGTCGCGTCGTTGCGTTCATGTGGGGTTGCCTCCCTGACGAGGCCGCGACGGTGCGGCCGAGGTGGCAGGAAGTCAACTCGGCTGCGACGTCAGCGTCAAGGAGTAAATCCTTAACGAGATGACAACGGTGCCATTCGTTATCTAAGTGAAGCCGGGGCGGTTGACGACAAGGTGCTTTCCAAAAGGGTTGAATCCCCCATCTCACTCAGCACCAGGGCGAGCGCACCCAGCACTTCGGCCCGGCCGCCGAGCGCCCCCGGCAGCACCGAGAGCTGCCGGGCCGCGCTGGGAATGGCGTAGCGGGAGACCGAGTCGCGGATCGGTGCGAGCACCAACTCGCCGGCCTCGGCGAGCGAACCGCCGAGCACCACCCGGCTGGGGTTGAGCAGATTGCAGAGGTTGGCCACCCCGCTGCCGATGTGGCGCCCGACGTCCGCGATCACCCGGCGGCAGCCCGGATCGCCCTCGCGGGCCAGCTGGACCACCCGTTCCATGGTGAGATCGGCCCCGTGACCGGGCTGGAGCAGCGGCAGGACGTAGCGTGCGGCGGTGAACGTCTCCAGGCATCCGCGGTTGCCGCAGCGGCAGACCGGGCCCGATTCGTCGATCGTGATGTGCCCGATCTCGCCTGCCGTGCCGCCCGGCCCCCGGTAGATGTTCCCATCGATCACCAGACCGGCGCCGACACCGCTGGCGACCTTGATGTACGCGAGGTCCTTGACCCCGCGGCCGCTCCCCCAGACCAGCTCGCCGAGCGCGCCCAGGTTGGCGTCGTTGTCGACGTGTACCGGCACGCCGAGCCGGCCCGCGAGCTCCTCGCTGGGGTTGATGCCCGTCCAGCCCGGCAGGATCGACGTGGAGCCCAGGGTGCCGGACTCGACGTCGATCGGGCCGGGAACACCGAGGCCCACCCCGATCACCTTGTCCGGGCTGACCCCGGTCGTCTCGATGAGCCGTTTGACCAGGCGCTCCGCCCGTCCGAACCCCTCCGCCGCCGAGGCGTCGACATCCATCGGTTCGGACTCCTCGGCGAGCACCTGGTGGGCGAGGTTGCCAATCGCCACCCGCAGATGCGTATGACCGAAGTCGACGCCGATCACGATGCCGGCCTCGCCGCTGAGCGAGACGCTGCGGGCCCGCCGGCCGCCCGCCGAGGTGGGGGTCACCTCGACCGTGCCGCCGTCCTTCAGTTCGCGAACGATGTTGGAGACGGTGGCCGCTGACAGGCCGGTGCTCCGTGCGATCTCCGCCTGGGTGAGCGAGCCCGCCATGCGTACCGCGCGCACCACCCGCTCAAGGTTGGCGCGATGCAGAGATGTCTGCGAACCCGGAGTCTCCATCGACTCTCTCACTCCTACCGATTTCTCTAACATGTGAACTCTAAGCTGAGCGTTTTGAGGTACTCCCCGTCAAGACCTTGAGCATGCGAAGCCTCGGATGAGCACGGTGCCCTCACCCGGGGCGGCCTCCCGCACACACACGAACCGCCCGCCGGCGCGTGGCCGACGGGCGGTTCGTGTGTGCGGAGGGTACGAGTGCTACTTCACCGCACCCGCGGTGAGCCCGGCGACGACCTGGCGCTGGAAGATGATGTAGGCCGCGAGGACCGGCAGCATCGCCATCACCAGACCGGCGAAGAGACCGGACCAGTCACCCTTGTACCCCTGACTGGTGGCCAGTTCGACCAGACCCTGGGAGAGCACCCGGTGGTTCGGATCGGTGTTGAGCACCGTCGGCAGCATGTACTGGTTCCACTGCCCGAGGAAGTTGAAGATACCGACGCTGATCAGGCCGGGCTTCGCCATCGGCAGCATCACCTGGAAGAACGTCCGGGTGTGCGAGGCCCCGTCGATCATCGCCGCTTCCGCCACCGAGCTCGGCAGTGTCCGGAAGAAAGAGGTGAGGAAGAAGACGGTGAACGGCAGCGAATACGCGATGTAGACCATGATCAGTCCGTGCCGCGTGTTCAGCAGGCCCATGTTGTTCATGACGAAGAACAGCGGGACCAGCGCCAGGATGATCGGGAAGCTCATCCCGCCGATGAACAGGTAGTAGATGAAGCGGTTGCCGGGGAAGTCGAACCGCGCCAGTACGTACGCCGCCATCGACCCGAGCAGCAGGGTTCCGACGAGCGAGCAGCCCACCACCACGACGGTGTTGAAGAAGTAGTCGCTCATGTGCGCCTGGGTCCAGGCGCGCGACCAGTTTTCGAAGTGCAGCTTGTCGGGCAGCGCCCACGGCGTCGACAGGATCGAGTCGTCCGTCTTGAAGGACGCCATCACCGCCCAGAGCAGCGGCAGGACGACCAGGATCGCCCAGATGATCAGCACACCGTGCGAGAAGACATTGAGGACCTGGCCCTCGCCGCTCTTCTCCTTGACGGCGGACGCGGGCGCCTTGGCCACCGGGGCCGGGTCGGCCGCCGGTGCCGCGGGAGGGGTGTCAGTCGTCTTCACGTGTACTCACCTCGTACTTTCGAGCCGGACACGGAGACCGACCTGTGGTGCCTGCCGGTGATCCGGGGGCCGGCCCCCGTCAATCGCAGCATCAGAACTCCAGCCGCTCGCGCCGGCCCAGTCGCATCACGATGGCGGCGAAGGCCATGGTGACGACGAGCAGTCCGACACCGATCGTTGTCGCGTATCCGGCCTGCCCGTCGCGGAAGGCCGTCTGGTACACGTACAGCGGAAGGACCGTGGTCGAGTAGTCGGGACCACCGGGGCCCACGGTCATGACCTGTACGGCGGTGAACGCCTCCACGCCGAGAGCCAGGATCCCCATGTACACCCAGCCCGACTGCACCGTGTCCCAGAGCAACGGAAGCGTGATGCGGAAGAACGTGGTGAAGCGGTTGGCGCCGTCGAGGAGCGCCGCCTCGTAGAAGTCCTTGGGGATGGATGCCATTCCCGCGGAGAACAGGACGACGAAGAATCCGACCGTCGACCAGACCAGCACCGACATGACGCAGACCAGCGCGAGACTCGGATCGCCCAGCCAGTCCGGCTGGATGGACCCCAGACCGATCGCCTTCAGTGTCGAATTCAGCATCCCGCTGGTGGGGTTGAAAGCGAACTGGAAGAGCAGGGCGACGATGACGATCGAGAGCACCTGCGGGAAGAAATAGGCGATCTTGTAGAAGGACGAGCCCCGCACGCCGGAGACCGCGGCGTTCTTGCGCCGCCGGCCTCCGACATTGAGCATGAAGGCGAAGAAGAGCGCCAGGCCCAGCGTCACCAGCGGCAGCAGCAGCACGAGCAACACGCTGTGCTGCAACGACTTCCAGAAGATGTCGTCCTTCAGCATCCTCGTGTAGTTGTCGAACCCGACCATCTTGAAGTCCGGGCTCAGGCCGGTCCAGTCCGTGAACGAGTAGTAGATGGACTGGATGAACGGCCAAATGACGAAGACCGCGTACAACGCCAGTGGGACTGCCAAGAACCCCACGATGAAACGGTACTTGCCATGCTGCATCGTTTACCGACCCCGATCTTTCCGCGGGTGCCGCCGCTGGTGACGGTTGCTCACTGGTGCTTGAAGTGCTTGATGGACTGGTCCTTGGCCGCCGCGTCGGCGAAGGCCTGGATCTTCTTGAGGGTCTCCGCCGGGGTCGCGCGGCCCGCCATCATCTCGCCGATACCGGCGACACCGATCTGCTCCTTCTGGAGCTTCACGTACCAGTCCTGCAGACGCGGGTTGACCACGTTGTCGCCGGCCTTCTTCAGCGAGTCGACTCCGGACTGCATGGCGGTCGACAGGGTCAGACCGTCGGTGCCGCCGTTGAACGCGCTGAGCGACTTGACCTGCTTGGTGAAGTTCTTCGAGGACTCCTCGGAGAGCATGATGCGCAGCTGTTCCATGGCGCCCTCGCTGTTCTTCGCCTTGGCCGGCACGATGAAGGGCTCGCTGCCGGAGGCCCAGATGGTGCCGAACGGCATCTTGTCGGACGAGTCCAGGCCGGACGGCGGCGCGACCATCATCTTGAAGTCCTTGGGCGTGGTCGGCGCCGCCTCGTTCTCCACCCACGAACCGTTCGGGATGAACAGCGCCTTGCCCTTGGTCCACTCGGTCTGCGACTGGATGTGGGTCAGGCCGGGGGTGCCCTTGAGGATGTAGCCCTTCTGGTACAGCTCGTAGTACGCCTCGAACGCCGCCTTCACCGCGGGGTCCATCCAGGCGTTCGGCTCCAAGTTGTCGATCTTGTCGAGTACCTCCCGGCCACCGATCTTGGCGATGAACGGGTAGAGCGAGAACGGCAGGTAGTACGGGTACTTGCCGGGGTACGTCCAGCCGGCGATGCCCTTCTTCTTCGCCTTCGCGCAGAGGGCGAGCATGTCGTCCCAGTTCTCGGGGTACTGCGCGTCGAGGTTGTCGAGGGCGGTCTGCGAGTACCAGACGCCGTACACGGAGTACGCGTAGTACATGATCCAGACGGGGTCGCCGTCGAACTGGCCCATCTCCAGGACACCCGGGCGCAGCGTGTCGCGGACCTTCTTGCTCGGGTCGTCGATGGACGGGGCGTCCATCAGCGGTGTGAGGTCGAGCAGCTGCTTCTTGCCGACCAGGACACCCATGTCCATCTGCTCGGCGCCGGAGTTGTCGATCAGGTCCGGCGGGGTGCCGCCGTTGAAGCGCGGCTGCAGCTGCGACTGGATCTTCTGGGTCGCGGTGTGCTTGACCTTCGGGGCCTTCGGGAACGCGGCGTTGTACTTCTTCTCCGCGTCGAGGGCGTACTGCTGGCCGAGACCACCGTCGAAGATGACTACGTCGAGGGGAGCCGTCTCGTTGACGCCGAGCGGGTTCGCCTTGCTGGTCTTGCCCTTCTCGACCTTCTTGTCGCTGCTGCTGTCGCTGCTTGCACACGCCGACAGGAAGCTCATCGTCGGCACGGCGATCAGACCGAGTGCGGCAGATCGCTTGATCACATCGCGACGGCCAAGGCCCTCATTCTTGTGGGCGGAGGTGGATCCCATGCTCAAGTCCTCGCCTTCTCCAGGACTCAGGCGGTGTGTACCGGTCGCCCGTCGATATTCGCCAGACAGGCGAAGGGCCCCGCCACCGCGGTCAGTTGCGCTTGGGTGGTGCTGATTTCAGGCTAGCCATGTGCAGTGGGGGGTTGAGGGAGTTCGGACATCGGATCGCACCTCTTGTGCCGTCCTCGGCCGTTCCCCCGTGTCCCCCTGTCCGCGTCGCCGGAAACGGCTGTGCAGACGCCGACAGGTATAGTCCACTTGCGACCAACTGAGCAAGATCGAATGCAAGGTTGAGCAGCAGTCTTTCCCGAGTTGAGACCTCGCGGATACCTGGACCCCGTGCGTCCCGATCCGGGTGTAACGATTTCCGCATTACGGTCGATTCCACCGGCGATTCACGCCCAACACTCTTGACACATACCGGCACTTGACTCCCTACTGGACCTTGCGCAACTGCTTGACAACGTTGTCCAAGCGCACTTCCTCGGGAGGAATGGCTCCGCATGCAGCCCCGACATGGTTCTCGCAAGAGACAAAGCCGTACGGCCGCACTGATCGCGGCCTCGCTGGTTCTGGTCGTGACAGCCCCCGCCGCGGCCGCCGCGCAGTCGGCACGGACCGGAGAAAGGAGCCAAAGCGCCCTGGGGGAACGGACATTCAGTTCTTCTTTCGAAGCAGATGAAAAGCAGCCGGACTGGCGCAACACCGTCGAAGAAGGCCCCGACGGAAAGAAGCGGTCATCGGGTGTCGATGGCGGCTTCTCCGCTGGAATACCGGGCAATGTGACCGACAAGGTGACAGACGTCCGCGCCAGCGGCGAGAACACCGGCGGCGGGGAGGTGAAGGAGAACCTGATCGACGGGGAGCCCGGCACCAAATGGCTGGCCTTCGAGCCCACCGGCTGGGTCGAGTTCGATCTCGTCGAACCGGTCAAGGTCGTCACATACGCGCTGACGTCGGCCAATGACCACGACGAGCGCGACCCGAAGGACTGGACCCTGCAAGGGTCGGCCGACGGCAAGACGTGGAAGGACCTGGACTCCCGGACCGGTCAGACCTTCACCGAGCGGTTCCAGACGAAGTCGTACGACATCACGGCCGACACGGCCTACCAGCACTTCCGTCTGGACATCACGAAGAACAACGGCGCCTCGAACATCACCCAGCTCGCCGACGTCCAGTTCTCCGACGGCAACACAAGCACGCCGGCGCCCGCCGAGATGCGCAGCCAGACCGACCGCGGTCCGTCCGGCTCCCCCACGGCCAAGGCCGGCGCGGGCTTCACGGGCAAGAAGGCCCTGCGCTACGCGGGCACGCACAAGGCGGACGGCCGGGCGTACTCGTACAACAAGGTCTTCGACGTCGACACGGCCGTCACCCGGGACACCGAACTCTCCTACCTCGTCTACCCGCAGATGGGCGAGACGGACCTCGCGTACCCAGCCACGCATGTGGCGGTCGACCTCGCGTTCACCGACGGCACGTACCTGAGCGATCTGGGTGCCACCGACAGCCACGGCGGTCCACTGACCCCGCAGGGCCAGGCCGACGCCAAGCGGCTGTACGTCAACCAGTGGAACAAGGTCGCCTCGCGCATCGGCACGGTCGCGGCCGGGAAGACCGTCGACCGGATCCTGGTGGCGTACGACTCCCCCAAGGGCCCGGCGAAGTTCCAGGGCTGGATCGACGACATCAAGATCGCCCCGAAGGCACCCGAGAAGCCCCGCCCGCACCTCTCCGACTACGCGTCGACGGTCCGTGGCACCAACTCCAGCGGTGGTTTCTCGCGCGGCAACAACTTCCCCGCCACCGCGGTCCCGAACGGCTTCAACTTCTGGACGCCGGTCACCAACGCCGGGTCGACCAGTTGGCTGTACGACTACCAGCGCGCCAACAACAGCGACAACCTGCCCACACTCCAGGCGTTCAGCGCGAGCCATGAGCCGAGCCCGTGGATGGGCGACCGGCAGACGTTCCAGCTGATGCCGTCGGTGGCCAAGGACACCCCGGACGCCTCCCGCACGGCGCGCGCGCTGCCGTTCAAGCACGAGAACGAGACGGCGAAGCCGCACTACTACGGGGTGACGTTCGAGAACGGCCTCAAGGCGGAGATGACGCCGACCGACCACGCGGCGCGGATGCGCTTCGCCTACCCCGGTGACGACGCGTCCGTCGTCTTCGACAACATCTCCAACGACGGCGGACTCACCCTCGACCCGGGGACCAGCTCCTTCACCGGCTTCTCCGACGTGAAGAGCGGTCTCTCCACCGGCGCCACCCGGCTCTTCGTCTACGGCGTCTTCGACGCGCCGGTCACCGCGAGCGGCAAGCTCAAGGGCGGCGGCGGTGACGACGTGACGGGCTATCTCCGCTTCGACGCCGGCAAGGACCGTACGGTCAACCTCCGTCTGGCCACCTCGCTGATCAGCATCGACCAGGCGAAGCAGAACCTCGCCGCCGAGATCCCCGCGTCCCGCTCCTTCGGCCGCGTCGAGGACCGGGCGCAGCAGGCCTGGGACGACATCCTGGGAAGGGTGGAGGTCGAGGGCGCGGACGCCGACCAGCTGACGACGCTCTACTCCAGCCTGTACCGGCTGTACCTCTACCCGAACTCGGGCTTCGAGCGGGTCGGCGGCAAGGACCAGTACGCCAGCCCGTTCTCGCCGCAGATCGGCTCCGACACCCCGACCCACACGGGCGCGAAGATCGTCGACGGCAAGGTGTACGTCAACAACGGCTTCTGGGACACCTACCGGACGACATGGCCCGCGTACTCCCTACTGACACCGGGCAGGGCCGGTGAGATGGTGGACGGCTTCGTCCAGCAGTACAAGGACGGCGGCTGGATCTCCCGCTGGTCCTCCCCCGGTTACGCCGACCTGATGACCGGCACCTCCTCGGACGTCGCGTTCGCGGACGCGTACGTCAAGGGCGTGAAGTTCGACGGCGAGGCGGCGTACGACGCGGCGCTGAAGAACGCCACCGTGGTCCCGCCGTCCTCGGGCGTCGGCCGCAAGGGCATGGCGACGTCCCCGTTCGTCGGCTACGCGAACACCGCCACGCACGAGGGCCTGTCCTGGTCGCTGGAGGGCTACCTCAACGACTACGGCATCGCGCAGATGGGCCGGGCGCTCTACAAGAAGACGAAGAAGGAGCGGTACAAGGAGGAGTCGGAGTACTTCCTGAACCGGGCCCGCAGTTACGTCGAGCTGTTCGACTCCAAGGCGGGCTTCTTCCAGGGCAAGGACGCCAAGGGTGACTGGCGGGTCGCCTCCGACACGTACGACCCTCGGATCTGGGGCTACGACTACACGGAGACGAACGGCTGGGGTTACGCCTTCACGGCCCCGCAGGACAGCCGGGGCCTGGCGAACCTTTACGGCGGGCGCGCCGGCCTGGCGAAGAAGCTCGACACGTACTTCTCCACCCCGGAGACGGCCGGCCCCGAGTTCGTCGGCTCGTACGGCGGTGTCATCCACGAGATGACGGAGGCGCGTGACGTACGGATGGGGCAGTACGGCCACAGCAACCAGGTCGCGCACCATGTCACATACATGTACGACGCGGCCTCGCAGCCCTGGAAGACGCAGGAGAAGGTCCGCGAGGTCCTGAGCCGCCTCTACACCGGCAGTGACATCGGCCAGGGCTACCACGGCGACGAGGACAACGGCGAGCAGTCGGCCTGGTACCTCTTCTCCTCGCTCGGCTTCTACCCGCTGGTGATGGGCAGTGGCGAGTACGCCATCGGCTCCCCGCTCTTCAAGAAGACCACGGTCCACCTGGAGAACGGCCACGACCTGGTCGTCAGGGCGCCGAAGAACAGCGCGAAGAACATCTATGTGCAGGGCCTGAAGGTCAACGGCAAGAAGTGGACCTCCACTTCACTGCCGCACGACCTGCTGGCCAAGGGCGGTGTGCTGGAGTTCGACATGGGCGCCGAGCCGTCGTCGTGGGGCACCGGCAAGGACGCGGCACCGACGTCGATCACCAAGGACGGCCAGGTGCCGTCGCCGAAGAAGGACGTGCTGAAGGGTGAAGGCGCGCTGTTCGACAACACGTCGGCCACGACGGCGACGGTCACCTCGGTGGATCTGCCGGTGACCTCCGCCACGGACGCGGTCCAGTACACACTGACATCGAGCGCGGCGGACAAGGCCCCGACGGGCTGGGTCCTCCAGGGCTCGTCGGACGGCACGACATGGAAGGACCTCGACAGGCGCTCGGGGCAGTCGTTCGCCTGGGACAGGCAGACGAGGGTGTTCTCGGTGGGCACACCGGGCTCGTACGCGCACTACCGCATCGTGTTCGCCGGTGAAGCGGCGCTCGCGGAGGTGGAGTTGCTCTCCTGAGACCCAGGTGTTCCGCCCTCGTCACGGCCGACGGCCGGTACCTTGCCCCGAGGTACCGGCCGTCGGTCCACTCGTGGACAGCCGCGCGACGGCACGACCGGGCTCCCGCTCAGTCCCGCTCCGGGCTTTCCGGAACGGGCCGGCGGAACAAGCTCTCGGGCAATGTCACGTTCCACGCCGTCAGAACCGGATTGCCGTGCTCCGTGCCGAGCCGCGAAACCGCCCCCGTGGCGAGCTGGAACAGCGTGCCCTCGGCCGGGGTCAGGCCGAGATAGCGGGCGGTGAGTACGCGCAGGAAATGGGAGTGGGCGACGAGCGCAATGTCCTCGTCCGTATCGCGGCTCGCGTCCCGCACGTCCGCCAGCACCCGGTCGGCACGCGCACCGACCTCGGCGGGCGTCTCGCCGGGATGCGCCTCGGGGCCGGGGGCGACCCCGTCGGTCCACAGATTCCACGCGGGTCGGGTGAGGCGGATCTCCTCGGTGGTCACCCCTTCGTAGCCGCCGTAGTCCCACTCACGCAGCTCGGGTGTGATGCGGGGCGCGGTGAGCCCGGCGAGCTCCGCGGTGCGCCGGGCGCGAACCGAGGGACTGACCAGGGTGAGCGCGATATGCCGGTCGGCGAGCAGCGGAGCCAGGGCGCGGGCCTGGCGTTCGCCGAAGGGGGTCAGAGGCAGATCGGTGTGACTCGTGTGCTGCCCGGACCGCGACCACTCGGTCTCGCCGTGCCGGATCAGGATCAACTCGCCCATGGGTGTCATCCGTTCTCTGTGCCGTTCGTTCCGCGTAGGTCGCAAATCTGCGAACCCGCTGGTCCACCATCGCATTCCGTGCGCCCACGACGAGGTGGGCGGTGGCTCGCTTCCGGGTACGGCAGCCCTATGGTCCGCGACATTCCGTCAAATGCCTCAGACGGAGGAACCCACGGCGAGCGCCGCGCCGGTGTCCACGGCCTCGTGCAGTTCCGCGAGCGCGGCTCGCGTCGCGGTGCCGCGGGCCGCCAGGGACTCGCTGCGGGGCGACGGTTGCGGACCGGGGTTCACACGATCTTTCCGGGGCCTCGCCGGTCAACTCATTCCCGACACCACGTCATCGTGGCCGAACAGCGAGGCCAAGGGGGCCGGACCGTCCGGATCCGGTGGACTGTCGAGTTCGCGCAGGAGTACACGGACCCGCTCCACTTCGGGATTGAGAACATGGAGGTCGAGGTAGATATCGAGGGCCTCGCGCAAGGCGCCCCTGGCCGATTCGACGGCTTCCGTCGCATGGTAGGTCTGGCCCAGGTGGGCCAGCGTCAGGGCCTCGTTGTAGCGGTGATGCAGTGCACGGTTGAGGTGCAGGCTGTGCTGGTAGCAGTCGATGGCCTTTGCGTGTTCGCCGAGTTGGTGGTAGGCGTAGCCGAGGGTGTCCCAGGTGTTGGCCCGGCCTCGTTCGTCGCCCAGTTCCCGCTGGATGGCCAGCGCCTCCTGGCAGCGGCTTACCGACGCGGCATGGTCCCCGAGTTGGCCGTGGTCCCAGGCCACCGCGTTCAGAGCGCGGGCCCGTCCTGGGAGGTTTCCGACCGAGGTGAACTGTTCGACGGCACTCTGATCGTGCCGCAGAGCGGCGTACTTGTCGCCCTCGCGCTCGTACAGCCAGCCCAGGGCGAGGTGGGTGTGGGCGGCGGAGAGGAGATCGCCGTTCGTCTCCGAGAGGGCCAACGCATGGGCCAGTTCCTGGTGTGCTTGCGCGAAGTGGCCGGTCTCCGTGCAGGCCCAGGCGAGCGCGCGATGGGACTCCGCCTGGGCAGCCGGATCCCCGAGGCGAGCCACGGCGGCGAGCACGGTGCTGTGCACGGCGGTGACGTCCGCCCACCGCCCGCGCCGAGCGAGGAAGGTGGTGATCGCCCATGCCATCCGCCATGCCTGGGCATCGCGTCCGGCGCGTACCGCGTGGTTGACCGCCGCTGCCAGCACGGAGTGCTCGCTCGCGAACCACGCCATGGCCTGGTCGGCGTCCGCGAATTCCTCAAGGCGCGTGCCGTCTGCCGGCGATGCCGGCGGGAGCGGGTCGCGGTAGGGCAGCAGGAGTCGGTCGGCTGCGTACGCCGTGTGCGCGTAGTGGTCGAGAACGCGGCTCAGTGCCGCATCCGCTTCACTGGCGAGGGCGACGGTTTCCGTCATCTCAAGGGCGTACGCACGCAGCAGGTCGTGGCAGGTGAAACGGCCGGGGACCCGTTCTTGAACGAGGTGGTGGGCCTGGAGTCGGTGCAGCCGTGTACGGAGGCGGGCAAGGGGCAGACCGGTGAGGCTGGCAGCGGCGGGCAGGCTGATATCGGCACCGGGTGCCTGGGCGATCTGCCGCAGAACCCGGGCGGAATCGGTATCGAGTGCAAGGTAGGAGGAGGCGAAGACGATCCGTACGTCACTGTTCGCCTCGCCCGTCTCCAGGGCGTCCAGCGGAGTCGCCGCTTCTCGCAGTTCGGCCGCCAGCGCGATCAAGGTGAGCATCGGGTTCGTGGTGAGCCGGGCGGCGAGAACGCTGATGGCGATGGGGAGCCCGGCGCAGTGGTGGAGGAGTTCCGTCGCCGCCGCGGGTTCCGCGGCGAGCCGGTCGGAACCCAGGCGGCGGACGAGCAGGTCGCGCGCCTCTGCGCGGTCGAGCGCTTCCAAGGTGAGCTGGACGGTGCCGTGGGAGGCCGCGAGGCCGGGGAGTTGGTGACGGCTTGTGATCAGAACCGTACAGGTGGGGCTGCCTGGTAGCAGCGGCACCACCTGGTCGGTGTCACGAGCATTGTCGAGCATGATGAGCAGTCGTCGGCCTGCCGTGAGACTTCGGTACAGCGCGGCCTGGGACTGGGGGGTAGCGGGAAGGCTCCCGGCATCGGTGCCGAGGGCTTCCAGGAAACCCCGCATGACCGTGTATGGGTCCGCCGGTTCACCGGAGGGGGTGAATCCCTGCAGATCAGCGAACAGCTGACCGTCGGGAAAGCGCTCTTGCCGGCCATCGGCCCAGCGCAGTGCCAGCGAGGTCTTGCCGACGCCGCCGATGCCGCAGATCGCGGCGATCGGCAGGGACCCGTTGTGCGGCTCGCCTTGCGGAGCCAACAGTTTGTCCAACCAGACCAGTTCATTGTCGCGGCCGGAAAACAGAGGCGGCAGGGCGGGCAGTTGTCTGGGGTGTGCTGCCGTGGTACGCACCGGGTTGGGCGTGGCGTCCCGCGCCGGTGGCGCGAGTTGCGGATCCGAGATCAGGATCTGCTGGTGCAACTTCCGCAGCGGCGGCGCCGGGTCGATGCCCAGCTCCTCGGCGAGACGACGACGGAGGTCCTGGTAGTGGTTGAGGGCGTCGGCGGGGCGTCCGCCGCGGTAGAGGGCAAGCATCAGCTGGCCTACAAGCCGTTCGTCCAGAGGGTTGTCCTCGGCGAGGGCGGCCAGCACTGTCACCAACTCGGTCTGGAACCCGCGGCGTAATTGGAGATCACCCCAGTCCAGAACGGCCGCGAGGCGTTCGACTTGCGCCGCCTCGCGCTGGGAGCTGAACCACGGGGTGTCCATGCCAGGACACACTTCGCCCTGCCAGCTCGCGAGGGCCTTCTCGAAGAGGCCCGCCGCCTCGGTCTCGTCCCCTGCGTGCGCGGTGGTTCGAGCCCTGGCAGCGAGACCCCGGAAGCGGTGCAGGTCGACAGCCGTGGCGGCTACGGCCAGTACGTATCCTCCCGACCGCCGCGCGATCTGCGCCTCCTCGGCCACGGTGCGTAACGCGAGGCGCAGCCTGGAGAGGTAGCTGTAAAGCGTCGACCGGGCGCGCTGTGGGGCTCGCTCTCCCCAGACCCGGTCCACGAGTTCGTCCACCGTGACCGCTTGGTCGGCTTCGAGTAGCAGCACCGCCAGAACGCGCTGCTGCCGTGCGGGCCCCAAGTCCAGCCGGTGGCCGTCGACCCGGACCTCGACCCCTCCCAGCACACGGAACTCCACCTCCACACCAACCACCCCCGGGGCGCGATCCTAGACCGAAGCCAGCGGCTCCAAGCAGCTGTTTCAAGCTCTTTTCAAGGTTGGGACACGGTCGGTCGAGCAGGGTGGTGGCCATCCCGTCGGACAGGCCCGGTGACGGGCTGCCGGAGGAGACAACGAAGCCGGCCGACGAGGACCCACCTGCCGAGAAGCAGGACAACATCCCGATCTGAAGGAGCACACATGCGTATTCGCCATGCCCTGGCGACGGCCGGCCTCAGCACCGCGCTCACCCTGGGGGTCACGACATACCCCGCGACCGCGGCCTCGGCCAACGTGATCGGCGACAAGATAGCCACCCAGGCGCTCAGCCAGTACACCAGCACCAACTCCGAGGTGAAGAAGCGCAAGTACGAGGGCGCGGCCAACGGCGTCAACGCCAAGAACAACTGCAACTTCTACACCGGCTTCTGGACGGACCCGCGCAACCGCCGCTTCGACGGGACGAGCGCCCCGCGCACCGGTACCAACGGCGCCACCTGCGGCACGAGCAAGGGCTACATGTACGTCAAGGGAACCAAGACCTGGACCCCCGTGAAGTGGAAGTCCCGCGCCTGGTGCTCCGACTTCGCGAAGTACACCTGGTACTGGGGCGGCGCGAAGGTCACGGGGCTCAACGCGTCCGCCGGTTCCTTCCGCACCTACGGGCTTGCCAACCACACCTGGCACTCTCGCGCCGACGTGGCCAAAAAGGGCGGCTACGTGCCGAAGAAGGGCGACGTCGTCAGCTACGACTTGGACAGGAACGGTGTCATCGACCACGTCGGTGTCCTCACCGCGTACAGCACCAAGTACAAGGCGTACTTCTCCGTCGAGGGCAACTCCAGCGAGAAGCTCAACTACAAGAACACCAAGCAGTCGGCGGTGGCACCGTACGTCGTCGGCTACACCTCGCCCAAGAAGCTCTGACGGTGGCTGCGGAACGGTGAGCCGGTACGGGAAAGGGCCGCACCCCTTCGACGTGCGAAGAGGAGCGGCCCACTGCCCTGCCGGATCGCCTACTTGCGGATCAGGCTGCGGAGCACGTACTGCATGATGCCGCCGTTGCGGTAGTAGTCCGCCTCACCGGGGGTGTCGATGCGGACGACCGCGTCGAACTCCACACCGGTGTCGGTGGTGACCTTGACCGTGCGCGGCGTGGCGCCGTTGTTCAGCTCGGTCACGCCGGTGAAGGAGAAGGTCTCCTCACCGGTCAGGCCGAGGGTCTCGGCGCTCGCGCCCTCCGGGAACTGGAGCGGGAGGACGCCCATGCCGATGAGGTTCGAGCGGTGGATGCGCTCGTAGGACTCGGCGATGACGGCCTTGACGCCGAGGAGCGCGGTGCCCTTGGCCGCCCAGTCGCGGGACGAGCCGGAGCCGTACTCCTTGCCCGCCAGGATGACGAGCGGGATGCCGGCGGCCTGGTAGTTCTGCGAGGCGTCATAGATGAACGACACGGGGGCATCGCCCGCAGATGCAGCCTGGGTGAAGTCGCGGGTGAAGCCACCCTCGGTGCCCGGGGCGATCTGGTTGCGCAGGCGGATGTTCGCGAAGGTGCCGCGAATCATGACCTCGTGGTTACCACGGCGCGAGCCGTAGGAGTTGAAGTCACGGCGCTCGACGCCGTGCTCCGTGAGGTACTTGCCGGCCGGGGTGTCGGCCTTGATCGCACCGGCCGGGGAGATGTGGTCGGTGGTGACCGAGTCGCCCAGCTTGGCGAGCACCCGGGCGCCGGAGATGTCCGCGACCGGGGTCGTCTCCATCGTCATGCCCTCGAAGTACGGGGGCTTGCGCACGTAGGTGGACTGCGGGTCCCACTCGAAGGTGTTGCCGGTCGGGATCGCGAGCGCCTGCCACTGGGCGTCGCCCGCGAAGACGTCCTGGTAGGACTTGTTGAACATGTCCTCGCCGATGGCGTTGGCGACGACGTCGTTCACCTCGGCCTCGGACGGCCAGATGTCCGCGAGGTAGACCGGCTTGCCGTCCTGGTCGATGCCCAGGGCGTCCTTGGTGATGTCCACCTTCATCGAACCGGCGATGGCGTACGCGACGACCAGCGGCGGGGACGCCAGGTAGTTCATCTTGACGTCGGGGTTGATCCGGCCCTCGAAGTTACGGTTGCCGGAGAGCACCGAGGTCACGGCCAGGTCGTGCTCGTTGACCGCCTTGGAGACCTCCTCCGGGAGCGGGCCGGAGTTGCCGATGCAGGTGGTGCAGCCGTAGCCGACGAGGTTGAAGCCGACCTTGTCGAGGTACGGGGTCAGGCCCGCCTTGTCGAAGTAGTCGGTGACGACCTTCGAGCCCGGGGCGAGGGTGGTCTTGACCCACGGCTTGCGGGTCAGGCCCTTCTCGACCGCCTTCTTCGCCACGAGCGCCGCGGCGACCATGACGTACGGGTTCGAGGTGTTGGTGCAGGAGGTGATCGCGGCGACGGTGACGGCGCCGTGGTCGATCTCGTACGTCGTGCCGTCGGGGGCCGTGACCGTGGTCGGGCGCGACGGGACACCGTTGGCGGAGGCCGGGGCGTCGGAGGCCGGGAAGGACTCCTTGCCCGCCTCCTCGTCCTCGGAGACGTAGTTGCGCACGTCCTGGGCGAACTGCTCCTTGGCGTTCGCGAGGACGATGCGGTCCTGCGGGCGCTTCGGGCCGGCGATCGACGGGACGACCGTCGACAGGTCCAGCTCCAGCTTCTCGGAGAAGTCCGGCTCGGCGGCCGGGTCGAGCCAGAGGCCCTGCTCCTTGGCGTACGCCTCGACGAGCGCGACCTGCTGCTCGTCACGGCCGGTCAGGCGCAGGTACTTCAGCGTCTCGTCGTCGATCGGGAAGATCGCGGCGGTGGAGCCGAACTCCGGCGACATGTTGCCGATGGTGGCGCGGTTCGCGAGGGAGGTGGCGGCGACGCCCTCACCGTAGAACTCGACGAACTTGCCGACGACGCCGTGCTTGCGGAGCATCTCCGTGATGGTCAGCACGAGGTCGGTGGCGGTGGTGCCGGGCTTCAGCTCGCCGGTCAGCTTGAAGCCGACGACGCGCGGGATGAGCATGGAGACCGGCTGGCCGAGCATCGCGGCCTCGGCCTCGATGCCGCCGACGCCCCAGCCCAGCACGCCGAGGCCGTTGACCATGGTGGTGTGCGAGTCGGTGCCGACGAGGGTGTCGGGGTACGCCTGGCCACCCCGGACCATGACCGTACGGGCCAGGTGCTCGATGTTGACCTGGTGGACGATGCCGGTGCCCGGGGGGACGACCTTGAACTCGTCGAAGGCGGTCTGGCCCCAGCGCAGGAACTGGTAGCGCTCCTTGTTGCGGCCGTACTCCAGCTCGACGTTCTGCGCGAACGCGTCGTTGGTGCCGAACTTGTCGGCGATGACGGAGTGGTCGATGACCAGCTCGGCCGGGGCGAGGGGGTTGATCTTGGCCGGGTCACCACCCAGCTCCTTGACGGCCTCACGCATGGTGGCGAGGTCCACGACACACGGCACACCGGTGAAGTCCTGCATGATCACGCGGGCCGGCGTGAACTGGATCTCCTGGCTGGGCTGCGCCTGGGAGTCCCAGCCGCCGAGCGCCCGGATGTGGTCGGCGGTGATGTTCGCGCCGTCCTCGGTGCGGAGCAGGTTCTCCAGCAGCACCTTCAGGCTGTAAGGGAGGCGCGCGGAGCCCTCGACCTTGTCCAGCCTGAAGATCTCGTACGACTCGTCGCCCACGCGCAGCGTGCTGCGGGCGTCGAAGCTGTTCGCCGACACGACAGTCTCCTTCATCAATGTGCGCGTACTCCGCGCCGCGCCTCATTACGGCGGGCGCCGCGTGGTGCCGCCTACGGCTCCTCGACCATCCGCTAAGGTAAGGCTTAGTTAGGTAACCCTTACTCGATGGCGGACTGCGGTGCGCCTTCGGCATGTATCTCGATGTCGAGATAACTCTAGTACATCACCGCAGCGCGGTCATGTGCGGGCGCCGCTGTCCGCTGTCATCCAATCGAGGCGTTTGACAGCGAACCCAGTCGTTACGGCTTCCTTGCCGGCGAACCTAGTCGTACGAGGGGACGTACTGGGGGTGCTGGGTGGCCGTACCGGTCGGGGTGGAGTTTGCGGAGCCGTACGTCGACCTGTCGTACGTGGATGCTGCGCGCGAGTGTCGGCGGCGTCCGCTGCTGGACTGCGTGACGGCACGGTTCGAGGATGCGGCCGCGGTACGGCCGTTTCGCTGGTCTCGTGGTGAGCGTCACTTCTCGGGCTGGTACTGGGCGGCGACGACCGGGCGGCATGTCGGTTTCGAGTCGTGGCTGGAGCGGGACCGGCTTGTGCTGATGGACTTCGATCCCGGGGTGGTGGGGATCGCCTCGCAGCCGTTCTGGCTGCACTGGCACGACGGCGAGCGTGAGCGTCGGCATGCTCCGGACTACTTCGTGCGCCGCGCGGACGGCTCGGCGGTGGTCGTGGATGTCCGCGCCGATGAGCGGATCGAGGCGAGGGACGCGGAGGCGTTCGAGGTGACGCGCCGGGCCTGCCGTCAGGCGGGGCGGGGCTTCGAGCGGGTCGGGGTTCCGAAGGAGGTGCTGCTGGCGAACGTGCGGTGGCTGTCGCATTACCGGCATCCCCGGTGCCGACGCGGGCCGGTCGTGGACCGACTCCGGGAGGTCTTCGCGGCACCGGTCCCCCTGATGGCCGGGGCGGATGCGGCCGGTGACCGGCTTGAGACGCTCCCCGTCCTGTTCCATCTCCTCTGGCTGTGCGAGTTGGATGCCGAGGGCCCGAACGCTGGCAGGCGATCAACTCCTACGGCATCCCGATCAACCACCGCACCTACGACGACGCCGAGCTGACCCCGCTGCGCCGACAGCACTCCGGGGTGGCGGAGAAGAAGGGCCTGTGGGAGATCCACTACGACCCCTACGACGTCTCCCGTGTCCGGGTACGCGACCGCCGCAGCGAGCCGGCCCGGTGGATCACGGTGTTCTGGAAACACCTGCACCGCGTCGGCGTCCCGTTCGGCGAGATGGCCTGGGACCACGCCCGCGAACAGGTCCCGGGAGGGACCGAGGAACAGATCGCCGATGCCGCCGCCGACCTGCTGCGGCGGACCCAAGACGGACCTGCCCAGCGGAAGGGCCGTGCGGCAAAACGGTCCCGGCGCGTCGCCGCGCGGACCCGGGCCACTGCCTCCGACCGGCCGGTCCCCGATCCGCCCGCCACCGAAACAGCCCAGGACGACCAGGCGGACACCGAGTCCGCGAAGGTCATCCCGTTGGGCCTGTTCGACCCGCTCGCCAACCCCTGGAGGCGTCCGTGACCATCTCCGAACCAGCGACCGGACGCACATCGCTGAAGGAAGCCGATGCCGAGGCCAACCGGCAACTGACCACCCTGGAGGGGTGGCGGAGGTTCGCCGCCGGCCCGCCCAGCCCCCCGGTCCTGCTGACCCCGGCCGAACTGGACTGTCTGTCTGCGGTCGAGCGGGCGCTCTATGACGAGGACCGGCTCGACCATCACGCCCGCATGCTCGCCGCCACCTCGTTCGTCGAGAAGACGGTGGTCTGCGGGCAGCTGCTGGTCCTGCTCAACCGGCACACGATCAGCGCCCGCCGCGGCCTGATGGTCTCCCGGCTGCCCGGCACCGGGGACCAGTGCCCTCACCCAGCTCGGGCTCGCCCACGAACTCCTCGACCGGGCCCGCCATCCGAACGTCGCCGACCGCATCCCGGTGGTTTACATCACCGTCCCACCCGCGGCGACCGCGCGCATGATCGCGGCCGAGTCCGCTCGCTTCCTGGGCCTGCCGGTCCGGGCCAGGTGGAACATGACCGACATCACCGAAGCGGTGGTCGGCGTCTGCACGGACACCCGCACGGGCCTGGTCCCGGTCGACGAAATCCACAACGTTTCGCAGGTCACACGGGCTGGTGCTGAGGTCTCCGACACTCTGAAGTACTTCTCGGAACGCCTCCCCGCGACGTTCGCCTACGCAGGCATCAACCTCGAAACCAGCGAACTGCTGGCCAGCACTCGCGGCGCCCAGATCGCGAGCCGCTTCACCCTTGTCCCCACCCGCCCCTTCCCCTACGGCGCCGAATGGAAGAGTCTGGTCGCGACCATGGAGGAGACCCTTCTCCTTCACGACCCTCCACCGGGAAATCTGGTCAAGCTGGACCGCTACCTCCACAAACGAACCGACGGCATGATCGGCGCACTCTCCCACGCGATCCGGGGCGCCGCGATCGACGCGATCCTCAACGGCACAGAACGCGTGACCAAGGCAGGCCTCGACGCCGTCCCCCTGGACCATGCCGCGGAAGCCCCGAAGAGGGGCCCTCTGAAGTGACTCCCCCGGTGCTGCCCGAGCTGCCCCGCCCGCTGGCTCCACTGCCCGTTCGACTACGCCCTCACGCCGGTGAGATCACCGACTCCTACGTCCGCCGCCTGGCACGCGCGAACCATCTCAAGCCGAGCTACCTGCACTGTCGATCTGTTCACGTTGGCGCTCTGTCGGTGAGGGCGACAAGCGATCGCCTCTGCCACGGCCTACGATCGGGGCGACATCACTTCGTCGACTCCAGAATGCGGTCGAGTGTCCGGCGCCCCGTTCTGCTCATCGTCGGATTGCTCTCGGCGTAGTACCAGACAAGACCCATCGCCTGTTCGAAGGCCCATGCCTTGCCGCGCTCCCACTCCAGATCGTCGCAGGCCAGTGTCCGCCGGAGCACTTCCCGTGGACCCGGTTGCAACAGGTGCCAGCCGCTGACCAGATCCAGCGCGGGGTCGGCCGGGCCGAAGCCGCCGGTGTCGAGTACGCCGCTGAGCCGGTCTCCCGTGACAAGTACGTTGCCGGGAATCAGGTCACCATGGCTCATCACGTCGGCAGCCGTGCGTGGCAACTTCCGGAGGTGGCTCCACACCTGGCGCAGCCGGGGCACGTCCAGCAGCCCCTTGCTCTCCTCGAAGCACTTCGCCATCCAGTCGTCATGGTGTGCGAGAACGCCGCCACGGTTCTCGCCGCTGAAACGCCGCCCCCGCGTCTCGGCGTCCCGCAGGGCTGCGATGAAGGCCGCAAGGTCCTCGGCGAAAGCGTCCGACCCACTCGGGTCGGCATCGAAGGCGACCGTTCCCGGCAGCCATGTCTGGACCGACCACGGCATGGGGTAACCCGCTCCAGGCTTTCCCAGGGCGACGGGTTCCGGAACGGGGAACCGAGACACCTGTGCCAGCTCCGCGCTCGCCTGGGCTTCCCGTTCCAGAACCGCCAGCGCCTCCGCGGCATCGGTCAGACGCAGCGGGAAACGCGCGGAGAGGCCGTCCCCGATGCGGAAGATCGCGTGGACCGTCCCGGTCGACGACAGGAGTTGGATCGCCTTGCCGCTCCACTGAGGGAACTGTTCTTGGATCAGGGTCGCAACGATGTCGGTGGTCACGTCCACTTGGTCATCGTGCATGGTCAATCTCGCAGGCCCTTCCACTGGTCCAGTTCGAAACGACGGAAGCAGTCCAGATCAACTGAGACGACTGCCAGTATTCAGACGCCAGGTTCCAGATCAACTGAGATTTTTTCGGCCACCCAGGTGTCTCAACCGTTCTGGTCGCTCCAGGTCGCAGCCGCAGCTTCGGACCAGATCACTTGAGACGGAAAACGAGAGGCACCCACCGAGAGCGATCGTTTGCCATCGACCCTAGTCGCTCAAGGTCAGGGCATCGCAACCGACTAACTTCGCTGTCAAAGGACACCCTTGATCTCTCGCAGTGAAGGTTGATCGTTTCTCAGCGAAGGCAGGTGACCGCCGCGGCGACCACCGGCGGGCATGTGGGGTACGAGTCATGGCTGGAGCGGGACCGGCTGATCCTGCTCGACTTCGACCCGGCCGTGGCCGGGATCGCTTCCCAGCCACGTTCTGGCTGCACTGGCGTGAGGACGGGAAGAAGCGGCGTCACACCCCGGACTGCTTCATACGGCGCTGACGGGCACGCCCAGGTGGTCGATGTCCGTGCCGAGGATCAGGTCGATGAGCGGACCGCGGAGACGTTCGCCGCGACTGAGCGGGCCTGCACTGCGGCGGCCTGGGAGTTTCGGCACGTCGGCGACCCTTCCGGCAGCCGCGTGGGCTGCGGGCGGGGCGGAAACGCTGCAGCCATGCGGCCTGCATACGCCGCCGGATCGACAGAGGATAGTCCCCTCTGCCATCACGGACCCCGCCGCCCCACCCAGACAACAACCGACGACCTGCGCTGCATGCTCAGGCCCTCTGAAGCCAGGACGCATGAACCAAATACGTCTGACGTGCTGAGCCGCCTGCCGCCCCCAGTTCTACCTCCAGCGCAAGAGGGCCCGGCTCGCTCAAGATCACTCGAGGTGACTGATTCCCGATCGTCGTTGTCAAGCAGTCGGAGTGTCGTGCGGAAGGGCGGGTTCGTGGTCAGGGACGTGCGCCGCGGAAATCCTCTGCGCCACCGCCAAGAGCGGCTCGGGCCGCAGCCAGACGCTCCCTGGATTCGGCTAAGCCGTGCTCGGGCTCCACCGGGAGCCACAGTTCGGCGTCGGCCTCGGTCTTCTCCGGCGACAGGCGGGTGCGCAGGATCTCAGGGCCGGTGCGGGTGCGGTACGGGTTCGACGGGAACCACTCGGTGAACACGTCTCGCCACAGCTCCTGGATGGCCTTCGGCGCCGGCCCGGAGGTGGTGAAGACCGCCCAGGTGCCGGCCGGGACGGCCAACGTGGTCGTGTCCTCCGGAGCGGCCGCGGAGGTGATCACGCCGTGGTGGTAGTCGAGTTCGGTGCCCTCGGCGCGGCTGGGGTCCAGGTCGTCACAGACCGCGACGATGCCGTGCGGCTCCTGGTCCGACAGTTTCTCCAGGCGCTCCAGGGTTTGCGGGTCGATCCCGCGGACAAAGTCCATGATCGCCTGGTTCGGCCCCGCATGCACCAGCGGTACCCGGGTCTTGAGCCCGACGACGGTGAAGTCCGCCTTGCCCACAACGCGGTATCGCATACTGCTACTCCCTTCGATGGTGAGGCGGAAGGCCATCCGGGACTGGGAGTTGAGCGCGGCGCCGGTACGCCGGGCCTCGCCCGGTCCGATGCCGTGCATGGCACGGAACGCCCGCGCGAACGCCTCGCCGGAGCTGTAGCCATAGCGCACCGCGATCTCCAGCAGCGTCTCACGTCCCGCGAGTACTTCGGCGCCCGCGAGGGTGAGCCGACGGCGCCGGATGTACTCCGACAGCGGTATGCCCGCGAGCGCGGAGAACATCCGACGCAGGTGGTACTCCGAGGTGGCCGCGATGCGTGCCAGCTCCGCCACCTCGACGGCCTGGTCGAGATGGCGCTCGATGTACTCCATAGCCTGGTTCAGCCGCTCCAGCATGCCCGGTCTCCTTCCTCTTGACGACCACCACGCCAGGCAGCGCCCACCATGCCGGACCCGACATTGACGGCGCTCCTTCCTGTGATCTTGTCCGGCATGTCGTCGTGAGGCTGGTGTGTTGTGGACAGCACTCGCCCGATGGCCGATATCGGCTGGCACGGCGCTGCCGGACGTGCCGCTGCCCGGGCACTGGCTCTCCGCCCGGTTCCAGAAACGGATGAAGCATGTCTACCCGGCACTGCAGTCGGCGCCGTCCCCGTCCGGACCGGGCGTGTCCTGTCCCAGGCCCCGACGGATCGCGATCTCCACGGGTGAGTACGCGCCGTCGGCCCGCTCCAGTTCGTACGGCGCGGCCGGCATCAGCGGCGGCTGGGCCATGAAGCGCGGCCGCACCCCATGGTGCGGTTGCGCCGCGTGCACCAGGAACGGATGGCACAGGAAGACGTCGCCCGGGGACCCGTTGGCGAGGGCGAGTGGCCGGTGGTCGGACGCCGCCACCAGATCGGGCGCAAGGGCCAGCCCGCTCGCCCCGCCCTCCCCGTACTTCTCCAGCACCTTCGGCACGTCGAGGTGTGAGCCGACCCGGATCCGGGTCGGGGCGTCCTCCTCACCGACCTCGCTGAACAGGAACAGCATCAGCAACGCCCGGCCCCGGGAGCGCAGATTCGTGAAGTACCAGCTCTCGCCCTCCGGCAGATAGCTCCCCTCGATGTGCCAGCCCGCGTCGTCCGGCTCCTCCTCGTGCGGGAAGCGAAGCGGGAACGTGCCCAGCGAGTAGCGCGGCTCCCAGCATCCCGCGCCGACGAGCAGGTCGTACGCGCGCTGCAGGGACGGGGAGTTGGGCGCGGCGGCGAACGGCCCCTGCGCCATGCCGGCCACCCAGTGCACGGGCTGCGTCCACGTCGCTGGATCGTCCGGGTCGCATCCCGTCTCTCGCCACAGCAGCCGCGCGCAGTCCGCGGCCACGCGCGGCGCGACGACGCCCTCCAACTTCACGAAGCCGTCACGGAGGAATCGGGATACCAAAGTCGTGTCATCCATGCCCCCATCGTGCGGCGACACCGGTCCCGATCACCCGACATTCTCCGCACCGCCTTTGTCGGGTGTTCACCGAGCCCCTTCTTGCCCCTCTGAGGCCGGAGGCAACCGCCCTGCGGTCACAGGACCACATTGCCGACGACGGGCAAACACTCCGCGTCCTCCTGCCCGATCAAGTCGGGTGCACGAGGCAGCCCGGAAAGTCGAGCGGCAGCGGTCGGCCCGGCTCGCTCTCCCTTTGAAGAGCAGCAGCCGGTTGCCACTTCTCGTCGGCCACGCCCGGCACTCAGACGGGCCAACTGCTCAGAGGCCGGCTGGGCGCAGTCACACTCGAACCGCGAAGCCCCCAACCAACCACTCAACCTTCAGTGAGAATCGCTCGATCTTCACTGCGAGAGGTCAGCCCTGGCCGACCGCCTTTCGCGGCGGGGCGCCGCCACCGGCTCACCTGCCGAGCCACGCGAGGGCGGCGACCGTCAGCGCGCTGACGCCGGTGTCCAGGGTCGGCCGGACGACCGGGGCAAAGGCGGGGCTGTGGTTGACCGGGATGTCCTGGGCGACGGTCCCGTTCCTGGCGGCCTCGGCGTACAGGCCGGGGTCGATGCCCCCGATGCCCCAGTAGGTGAACGGCGCACCGAACGCCTTGGGGATCTCGCTCATGTCCTCGCTGGCGGTCTGCAGGTCGATGGTGTGCGCGGCGTCGCCGAAGTGGGCGGCGAACGCCTCGGCGACGCGCCGGGTCGGCGCCTCGTCATTGACCGTGGGCGGGAAGGTGACGGTTTTCTCGATCTCGGGTGGCCTCGGGGATCGGGATGCCTTGCTCTCGGCCTCGACGATCCGCTCGATCGCGTTCAGGACCTGGGTGCGCGAGGCGTCGTCGTAGGTACGGACATTGAGCTGGATGACCGCACGGTCGGGGATGACGTTGGGGCCGGTGCCGGCATGGATGCTGCCCACGGTGACGACGGCCGGGGTGGTGGCAGCCAGTTCCCGGGAGACGATGGTCTGCAGGCGTACGACGATCATCGCGGCCATCACCACGGGGTCGACCGCGGCCTGGGGCATGGAGCCGTGCGCGCCCCGGCCGTACACGGTGATGCGCAGGCTGTCGGCGGCCGACAGGAACGATCCGGAGCGGGTGCCGACATAGCCGGCCGGATAGGGCAGGACGTGTTGGGCGAGTACCACGTCGGGTCGGGGGGCCTTCGACGTCAAACCGTCGTTGATCATGGCATCGGCGCCGTCGCCGTTCTCCTCCGAGGGCTGGAAGAGCGCCACGAAGGTGCCTCGCCAGGCGCCCCTGGCCTGGGCCATCAGCCGTGCGCAGCCGATCAGACAGGTCACGTGCACATCGTGCCCACAGGCGTGCATCACGGGCTGCTCGGTGCCGTCGTCGCCGGTCACCGTGGCCGTGGAGGCGTAGGGCAGACCGGTCCGCTCAAGTACCGGGAGGGCGTCCATGTCGGCGCGGGCCATGACGATCGGGCCCTCGCCGTTGACCAGGATGCCGATCACCCCGGTTCCGCCGATCCCTTCGGCGACTTCGTAGCCGAAGTTCCGCAAGGCGCCGGACGCCTTCCTCGCCGTGCGGTGCTCCCGAAAGCCCAGTTCGGGGTGTCTGTGCAGGTCCTTGTAGATGACCTCCAGATCGGAGCCGATGCGGTCGAGGCCTGCCAGCACGGTGTGGGCACGGTCGGTCATGGAGGCTCCTTGCGCGAGCGGGACTCTCCCCCGCGGCACGTCCCGCCGAATAAATCGACATCACGGACATCGTGGATACAGGGCGAGCCTAGTCCGGGCCTCCGTAGCCGTCAGTCCGGTGACCGCCGAACCTGTGCGCCCCGACCGGTCGGACAGTTCGGCGTTCTCACCGCCGCACTCCTCTTCGAGGGCTGACCCGGCGCCGGGCCTGGGCGGGGTACGTCCACCCCGGACGGACGCACACCGCGCGCCGTCGCGACGAGCCCGGTGGACCATGGAACGCACGGCGCATCCGTGACTCGCACCGTTCGTCACGCGCTCGCGGCCGGACAACTGCCACGCCTGCACACGACCGTCACCCGAACGGCGTACCCCGCCCCAGGGCCCATCTCATATCTGAGATAACCTTTCGTCATGTCAGACGATTACCTCGTACGCATCGGCAAGCTCATCCGTGACGCACGTCAGCATCGCGGCTGGACACAGAGTCAGCTCGCCGAGGCGCTCTCCACCAGTCAGAGCGCCGTCAATCGCATCGAGCGCGGCAACCAGAACATCAGCCTTGAGATGATCGCGCGCATCGGTGAAGCACTCGACAGCGAGATCGTCTCGCTCGGCTACGCCGGGCCCATGCACCTGCGAGTGGTTGGCGGGCGCCGACTGTCGGGCTCCATCGACGTCAAGACGAGCAAGAACGCGTGCGTGGCGCTGCTCTGCGCCTCTCTGCTCAACAGGGGCCGTACGGTGCTGCGCCGCGTGGCCCGCATCGAGGAGGTCTACCGCCTCCTGGAGGTGCTGAACTCCATCGGCGTGCGGACCCGGTGGATCAACGAGGGAATCGATCTGGAGATCGTCCCGCCCGCCCGGCTCGACCTGGACGCCATCGACGCGGACGCCGCCCGCCGGACCCGTTCCATCATCATGTTCCTCGGCCCGCTGCTGCACCGGATGGACTCGTTCAAGCTTCCGTACGCGGGCGGCTGCGACCTCGGTACGCGGACCATCGAGCCGCACATGATCGCGCTGCGCCGGTTCGGGCTGGAGATCGCCGCGACCGAGGGGCTCTACCACGCGCAGATAGACCACTCGGTCACGCCCGACCGTCCCATCGTGCTCACCGAGCGCGGGGACACCGTGACCGAGAACGCACTGCTGGCCGCCGCCCGGCACGACGGCACGACCGTCATCCGTAACGCATCCTCCAACTACATGGTCCAGGACCTGTGCTTCTTCCTGGAGGCTCTGGGCATACGCGTGGACGGCATAGGCACGACCACCCTGACCGTGCACGGCGCTCCGCACATAGATGTGGACGTCGACTACTCCCCCTCCGAAGACCCGGTCGAGGCGATGAGTCTGCTCGCCGCCGCCGTGGTGACGGAGTCCGAGCTGACGATCCGCCGGGCACCGATCGAGTTCCTGGAGATCGAGCTCGCGGTGCTGGAAGAGATGGGCGTCGACTGCGAACGTACGACGGAGTACGCCGCCGACAACGGCCGTACCAGGCTGGTCGACCTCACGGTCCGCCCCTCCAAACTGGAGGCGCCGATCGACAAGATCCACCCCATGCCGTTCCCCGGGCTCAACATCGACAATGTGCCCTTCTTCGCGGCCATCGCCGCCTCGGCCCAGGGCCAGACCCTCATCCACGACTGGGTCTACGACAACCGGGCCATCTACCTCACCGACCTGAACCGCCTCGGCGGCAGGCTGCAGCTCCTCGACCCGCACCGGGTACTCGTCGAGGGCCCGACCCGCTGGCGCGCCGCCGAGATGATGTGCCCGCCCGCGCTGCGGCCCGCCGTGGTGGTGCTGCTCGCCATGATGGCGGCGGAGGGCACGTCCGTACTGCGCAACGTGTATGTCATCAACCGCGGTTACGAGGAGCTGGCGGAGCGACTCAACTCCGTGGGCGCGCAGATCGAGATCTTCCGGGACATCTGACCGGCGCGGCGTCGTGCCCCTTGGGCCCAAGGGGCACGACAACACAACATGCCAGCTGACCTGCGAATACTTACCTTCACGGCCCTTCAGTGATCACTGTTGCTTTTCAGCACCTTGTGCAACGCATGTGCAAGATGATCTTGAATGGTCGACGATACGCCAGAGGGTCCTGAGTATCCGTCAGCCTTCACTGAGGGTTGTCACTGAAGTGGCCTCGCAACGTCCGATGTCGGTCGTGTCACGCCGACCGCATCTGGTCGACCATCGGCACCCAGGTCGAATGCGGCGAACAGGCTGGTAACGCCGTGCCGCAGGCAGCCGCGGGTGCAGCGCTCGGGCATCTCCGGCAGCACGGGCTGCGACCGGTCCAGGGCCTGCACCTGGGACTTCTCGTCGACACAGAGCACCACCGCAGGCACGCTGGCACGGTGCCGAGGGATCCGACGACGCGGCGGCGGCCCAGCTGGCGCACGTGCTGGCGGCCCAGGAGCGGGTCCTCGCCGCCGATCACCCCGACACCCTTGAAATCCGCCACTTCCTGGCCTGGTTCCGCGCCGAGATGGCCATGTCGCCACGGCAGTACGGGAGTTCACTCACCTCAGCGAACGCCTCGCCGAGAGCGCGGGCCCCGCACGCCGTCGCCGCCCGCCGTGCCCGCGAGGTCCTCACCCAGTGGCAGGGCCAGCGCCGTAAATGAGAGCAGGTGGGTGGGTGGTTGGGTGGGGTCGGGTCATGTACCGGTGTGGGTGTGGGCGGCCCACAGGCTGGGGACATGGGGGTACCTGCTGCGGAGGCGTGTAGTGGCGAGGTGAAGGGCGAGGGCGCTTCGGTCGGCCTGGGGCGGGGCCGTGCCGTTGTCGGTGAGGTGTGCGTAGAAGTCGCTGCCGAGTTGGGCAGCGGTGCGGTCGTCGACGGGCCACAGCGTGCCGATGACGTGCCGGTAGCCGGCGAGGTGGAAGGCGCCGGTGATGTGGAGGGACTCGTCGGCCAGGCGGGGGGCGGTGTTGCTGGTGTCGCAGGCGGAGAGGTAGGCCAGCTCGGCAGTCAGGTCCAGGGCGGTGATGTCGGCGATGGTCAGGGGGGTGGTGGCGTGGTCGGTGAGGACCAGGTGGCTCCGGGCGGGGGCGGTCCAGTCCGCTTCGCCGTGGCAGGAGAAGTGGGCGATGCCATGGCTGGGCAGCGCGTTGAGAACCGTGTCGCGCGTGGGGGTGGCCAGGAGGCGGGCGTCCGGGATCAGGGACGTGATGGCGGCGGTCTCGACACGGACGCCGGGCAGCGGCGGGGTGCCCGGGGCGTTGGCGGCGGCGACGACCAGGGTGCTGGGGGTGGACTGTCCGGACTGGCGGGTTCTGGCGTGGGCGAGGGCGCGCACGGTCGTGGTGTAGGAGGAGACGACACGGTCGAGGACGGTCCGCGGTCCGCCCTCCCGCTGGAGGCCGTCGGTGTGGTGGCCGGCCGCGTGGAGGGGGAGGTAGGCGAGGATGCCGACCGGGCACCACCACAGACGGGGCCAGGGCTCACCGGGCTGATGGGCGGTCGTGTGGCCGAGGTCGGTCAGAACAGGCTCAGCGACGGTGTCCCACAGCCAGGCCAGAACGGCGAGGATCTCCTGCTGGGCTTCGACACGTGCCCTGGGGGCGATCTTGTGGTCGGTGGTGGCGTGCAGGGCGGCCAGGAGTCGTTCCCCCTGGTCGAAGGCGGCACCCTGGGTCAGCGTGGGCAAGGGCACGACCCGGACAGGGGCGTCGGCGGAATCAGTGAGGACGAGGGCGTCGCAGCGGCGGGGGCTGGCGGTGACGAAGACGACGGGCCCCTCGTGCGCATGGCGGGCGAGCTCGTTGATCGGGGGCGCGTGGAGGAAGTCCTCGAAGCCCGGGAGGCCGGAGATGCGCGCGAGGAGGCTCTGCCAGGCGTCGTGGGCCTCGCGCCGGTGCTCTGCTAGGCGCTGGTTCGCCTCCCGGAGCGCTTCCGGGGCCTCCGCCGATGACGTGGGGCGGGGGTGGTTCAGGGCGTCGAGGCGGGCCCGCAGTTGGCGCAGCTCGTCCGCCAGGTGGGGGGCGTGCTCGCGCAGGCGGACGGAATCACGGCTGCGCAGACCGAGGGTGTCGGCGGCGAGGATTCCGCGGGCGTTCTCCAACAGCTCCACGGCCCGCGCCGGCCGGCCTGCGGCGAGCGCGGCGGCGGCGGCCTCCGCCGGTAGACCTGGCAGGCGGCCGAGCTGGTACTCGCGGTCCGCGCGGCTCAGACTGCCCGGGGCGAGGGACGCCGTCAGGCCAATGGCCTCCTCCACGGCTTCCAGCCCCGCCTGGGGGGCGTCGGGGCCGGAGGCCAGGAGCGCGAAGCGCCGATACGCCTTAATGCGGGTGACCGTGTCACCTGTCGTGCTGCCCGCGGCCTCGCCGAAGTAGCGGCATGCGTCCTCCCGCGCTTGCGTCCCGCCCGTGACCTCGAACAGGTTTGCCAGCTTGCCGCCGAGGCTGTTGAGGTACACGGCGCGGTGGGGGTGGTCGTGGGGGGTGGCGCTGACGGCCTCCCGGCTGACCCGTATGGCTTCTTCCAGTACCTCGATGTCGGTGACGCGTTCGAACAGGGTCTGCAGGGTGTTTCCGAGGTTGTAGAGGTGCATGGCGTGGCTGGGGTGGTCGTGGGGGGTGGCGGCCACTGCTTTCCGCTGGACCTTTACGGCTTCCTTCAGTACCTCGATGTCACCGACGCGCTCGAAGAGGGCTGCCAGCGTGCCTGTGAGGTTGTTGAGGTGCACAGCGCGGTTGGGGTGGTTGCGGGGTGTGGTGGCCACGGCTTTCCGGCCGACCTGTGCGGCTTCTTCCAGCACCTCGATGTCACCGGTGCGTTCGAACAGGGTCTGCAGGATGCTTCCGAGGTTGCTGAGGTGTACGGCGTGGTTGGGGTGGTTGTGGGGTGTGATGGCCATGGCTTCCCGGCCGACCTGTACCGCCTCTTTCAGTACCTCGATCTCACCGATGTGCTCGAACAGGGTCAGTAGCTTGCCTGCGAGGTTGTTGAGGTACGCAGCGTTGTGGGGGTGGTTGTGGGGGGTGGCGGCCACGGCTTCCCGGTTGACCTGTGCGGCTTCCTTCAGTACCTCGATGTCACCGGTGCGTTCGGACAGGGTCTGCAGGGCGTTCCCGAGGTTGTTGAGGGAGATCGCGTGGTGGGGGTGGTTGTGGGGGACGGTTGCCACGGCTTCCCGGTTGACCTGTACTGCTTCCCTCAGTACCTCGATTTCACCGACGCGCTCGAACAGGCGCTGGAGAGTGACCCCCAACGAGGTCAGGTACCCGGCGCGGTTGGGGTGGTTGTGGGGGGTGGCGGCCACTACTTCCCGGCCGGCTTGTACTGCTTCCTCCAGTGCCTCTGTCCGCCCCGTGCGTTCGGACAGCGTCTGCAGCGCGTTCACAAGGGAGTTGAGGTGCATGGCGCGGTTGGGGTGGCCTTGAGGGGTGGCGGCCACTGCTTTCCGGCTGATCTGTGCGGCTTCTTTCAGTACCTTGATGTCGCCGACGCGCCCGAACAGTGCCTGCAGCGTGTTCCCGAGGTTGTGCAGGTACCCGGCTCGGCCGGGGTTGTCGCGGGGGGTGGTGGCCACAGCCTCCCGGCCAAGCTGTACTGCTTCTTCCAGTACCGCAAGGTCACCGACGCGCTCGAAGTGGGTTCGCAGCGTGTTCCCGAGGTCGTTGAGGTACCCGGCTCGGCCGGGGTTGTCGCGGGGGGTGGTGGCCACAGCCTCCCGGCCAAGCTGTACTGCTTCTTCCAGTACCGCAAGGTCACCGATGCGCTCGAAGTGGGTTCGCAGCGAGTTCCCGAGGTTATTGAGGTAAATGGCGCGGTAGGGGTGGCCTTGGGAGCTGGCGGCCACTGCTTCCCGCTGGACCTTTACGGCTTCTTTCAGTACCTCGATGTCACCGACGCGCTCGAACAGCCGAAAGAGAGCGGCCCCCAATGAGTTCAGGTACCCGGCGCGGTCGGGGTGGCCCTGGGGGGTGGCGGCCACGGCCCCCCGGCCGGCCTGCACGGCTTCCTCCAGTACCTCGATCTCGCCGACGCGGTCGGACAGGAACTGCAAGGCGGTCCCGAGGTTGTGCAGACCGGCAGCATGGCTGGGGTGGCCCTCGGGAAGCATGGTGCGCACCGTGCGGAACGCGGCGACGGCCCGCTCGAGTACGTCCCGTTGCCCCGTGCGCTCGTATGCGGTGAGCAGATCGACGGCACGAGCCTGCGCGGTGGCCATGGCGCGCGGATCGAACTCCGGCACGGGGGTCCCGACGGCAGATTCTTGCAGCGTGCGGCGCAAAGGCTCGGGAACTGACTGAGGGCTCACTCGATGGACGGGGGCAAAGAACCGGGTAGCAGCTGCCAGATCATCCTGGCCGTGGCCCTCGGAAAGGGCGAGGTGGCGCAGCCAGTGGTACCAGCCCAGGACCTGCGCGGCGGACAGGTCGTGCTCGGGGTCGGTGACACGCTCCAAGTCGCGGGCAGCACGGCGGACCTCAGGTTCGAGGATGTGGGTGGAGTCGCCGGCGTTGAGGGCGAGGTGGCTGTTGAGGGCGGCGAGTGCCGCATCGCGGTCCGGCATGGCAGATATCCCCCGAAGGAACAGCATCACTGTCGGGGCCCGATTTGCATGCCCAGGCAAGCCGCGACTGCACGCGCAACATGGGCGTTGCGCCTTAAGTGGATGCTAACCACGGCACAAGCCACACAACCTATACTTTGGTCAACTCTGGGGAACAGGGCCCCGTTTGCTGGCGCAGGCCCCACGAGTACCAGCCAGGTGGAACCGTGCAGAGGGGGCAGCATGCAAGACGTGGTGGGCGAGCGCGTGGCGGCGCTGTGCGGTGAGCTCAGCCGCTGGCCGGAGCTGGCGACGATGATCCGCGACGCCGGGGCGCTGCCGCAGCTGAGCGAGTTGCTGGCGCTGCTCGCCAACCGGGCCGAGCCCGACGAGCGGCACGTGGCCGCGCTGATCGACGTGATCGAGGACGCCTGCGCCCGGCAGGGCCTGCCCGCGCTGACCCGTCGTGTCCCGTCCCTGCCGCCGGGCATGGGAGCGGACACAGCGGGGATTGCCGGGTGGACCTGCCCACTGGGCAGGTGCAGCCGGGTGGTCCTTCAGGACGAGACCCCGCACCCGCCGACCTGTGCAGCATCCCTGGGCGAGGACGGACGGATGAAGCCCTACTCGCCCGGCCTGCGGTGACGAGCACCTTTCTGGCCGGGATCGGCACGAAACTCGCCGATCGGTGGCTCAACGCGCTGCTGCTGCCCGGCCTGTTGTGGACCGCGCTGCTCGCAACAAGCCTGCACCTGGGCCAGGACCACCCCTTCGCCGCCGACCGATTGGGCGACTGGCTCGACCAGCTCTCCGCCCGCCCCGCCGCCCACGCCCCCGGCACGGTCGCACTCGCCGCATCCACGATCCTGCTGGCCAGCACCGGTGTGGGACTCCTCGCCGGCACTCTCGGCGGCCTGGTCGAGCAGTTGTGGGCGCTGCCCGGCGACCTCCCACCTGCTTCCTGGATACGGGCCTGGCGCCAAAGACGTTGGGACACGGCAGGCGAGCAATTGAAGACCGCGATCCGGCACGCCGCCCGGGCCACAGACTACGGGGCCGCCCGGACCCGCGCCGCCCAGGTGCGCGCCCGGCAGCGCCGACGGGCCCGTCTCGGCCCCGCCCGGCCGGGCCACACCACCCGCATCGGCGACCGGTTCGCGCTCGCTACGCTCCATGCCGCCCAAAACAACGGCCTCGACGACCTGGCCCTGGCCTGGCCACGCCTGTGGACTGTGCTGTCCGCTGAGCTCCGCACCGACCTCGCCGCCGCCCGCGACACCTACGCCGCCACCGCCCGCCTCGCCGCCTGGGGGCTGCTCTACTTCACCCTCACCGCCGCCTGGTGGCCTGCCGCCCTGATCGGCGCCGCAGTCCTGACCACTGCCGCAGTACGCGCCTTTGCCGCCGCGGATGTCCTGGCCGACCTGCTCGAGACCGCCTGCGACCTGCACCTCAATGATCTGGCCGACCGCCTTGGCATCCCCACCACCACGCCCGCCCCGGACACCGGACACGCGATCACCGGACGCCTGCGTACCACCGCCCCAAGCACCTCGGACAGGGCCTTGTAGGGGCCGTGGTCAGAGGGCGGTCTGCAGCCAGTGGACCGCGAGGGCAACAACGAGCACGCTTCCGGACGCCTGGGCAGCACCACCGTCGCCCGGGTCGACCTGGCAGCCGGGACCGTGACCGGCGACGGCTCCACCTCCGCGTGCAGCCACGGCATCGGCTCCGACGACGCCGGCACCTTGTACAACGTGTCGGCGACCGCGATCAGCGTGAACATCACTCCCTCGGGGGTGCTGAGCTCGCTCGACGAGGCGACCGGCGAACCCACCGGCGACGGGACCACCCTGCGGATCGGCAAGCCGTCGTCCCTCGCCGTGGACGGTGCCCACAAGATCGCCGTGTTGTCCGTCAGTCCCCGGACCGGCACCCCGTACTTCGACGCGGGGATGTACGTCCCGGACAACAACGCCACCAGCCAGTTGTCCGTCGGGGACCTGACCACCGGCACGGTGCCGAAGACCCTCGCCGGATTCGCCATCGGCAACCACGGCGGCGCCGACAACGCCATCCAGCTCGATCCCACACCGCGGACCGGCTGAACGTATGGGCCGGGCGACGCACAGATCCAGCAGGTCGCTGCTGACCCCGGAACTCCCAGGAAGATGCGCGTAAAGGACGTGAACGCGTCGTCTTTGCTGGACTGGTTGCACGATCGTCGTCGGCTGCCGCTTCGGACGGGTTCGTTTGCGCAGGTCAGATACGTCGTATAGGAGTTCCGGGACATCTGACCGGCGAGTGCCGCCGCACCTGCTCCGACCTGCGTTAATGCAAGCCTGGAGGGGGCGCGGCGGCATCCGTGGGACTTCTCTGGGACTTTGCGCCTCCAGCCGGGGGGAGTTGCGTTTGGACAATGAATGCAGATCTAGACGATTCTGCTAGACACGGTTACCTTGCTCTTGGAAGACTGGGCCAAGTACCCGGAGCCCGCCCCCTGTGGTGCCCGCCTGACGATCCAGCGAGGGGATGCATGGACCACGTCACAGAAACCACGGAACAGGACCGGCACACGGACCGGGCCCTGCCCACCCCGGCCGAAACGGACGAGCACCTGATCCGCGAGGCGGAGAAGATCGCTGTCGCCCTGGGACGCATGTTCCCTGGCCTGTGCGAGGTGGTCCTGCACGACCTGCGTGACCCGCAGCACGCGATCCGCGCCATCGAGAACAACCTCTCCGACCGTCAAGTCGGAGATTCCGCAACCGAATTGGGCCTGGCCCGCATCGCCGATCCCCAGTACCCGAGCGTGATCCAGAACTACCCCAACCAGTTCCCCGACGGCCGCCCCGCGAAGAGCACCTCCATCGGCATCAAGAACGCTGCGGGCGAGTACATCGCGGCGTTGTGCCTGAACCTCGACGTCTCCGTGCTGTCACCAGTCACGCTCGCGTTGTCGAACCTGGTCGCCACGGACACCGACAACCGGCAACAGCCTCTGGAGACGCTCCGGGACCGCAACGCGCGTGAGCTGCACGAGACGGTCGAGGCTCTGGCCGCGGAGCGCGCCGGCACCCCGAGGTCGCTCAGCCGGGCGAACAAGAAGGAGCTCGTGCAGCAACTGCACCGTGACGGCTACTTCGACTCGCACCACGCTGCCCAGGCCATCGCCGACCTGCTCGGCGTCTCCCGGGCGACCGTCTACAACTACACCAAGGACTCTTCATGACCGCCGGTTCGACCGATCCCGCGCGCGTCTCCGGCTGGTGACCTGCCGCCCGTAAGACATCTCCCAACGTTCACCCGCGCAAGGACCCGCCATGGCCGCTGCACTGCCCGTTTCCTTCGACGACGTCCGCCAGGCCGCCGCACGTCTCGAAGGCATCGCCCACCGCACCCCCGTCCTCACCTCCCGCGCCCTGAACGCCCTGGTCGGCGCCGAGGTGTTCATCAAGTGCGAGAATTTCCAGCGCATCGGAGCCTTCAAATTCCGCGGCGCCTACAACGCCGCCGCCCAACTGCCCGCCGGGCAACTGGCCAAGGGCATCGCCGCCTACTCGTCCGGCAACCACGCCCAGGCCACCGCCCTGGCCGCCCGCGAACTGGGCACCACCGCGGTCATCCTCATGCCCGAGGACGCCCCCCGCTCCAAGATGGAAGCCACCGCCGGCTACGGCGCGGAGATCGTCACCTACGACCGCTACACCCAGGACCGCACCGCCCTCGGCGAAGCCCTCGCCGCCGACCGCGGCCTCGCCCTCATCCCGCCCTACGACCACCCGCACGTCATCGCCGGACAGGGAACCGCCGTCCTCGAACTCTTCGAGGAGACCGGCCCGCTCGACGCCCTCGTCGTGCCCGTCGGAGGCGGCGGCCTCATCGCCGGCTCCGCCACCACCGCCAAGGCACTCCACCCCGCCACCACGATCATCGGCGTCGAACCCGAAGCAGGCGACGACACCAAGCGCTCCCTGGAACGCGGCGAACGCGTCACCATCCCCGTGCCCCGGACCATTGCCGACGGCCAGGCGCTGCCCACACCAGGCGAGATCACCTTCGCCATCAACCAGCGTCTGATCGACGGCGTCTCCCTCGTCAGCGACGCGGAAATCATCACCGCCATGCGTTTCGCCTTCGAACGCCTGAAGATCGTCCTCGAACCCAGCGGAGCCACCGCCCTGGCTGCCCTGATGGCAGGGCGCCTCGAAGGTGCGCCCCGCAGGATCGGCATCATCGCTTCCGGCGGCAACATCGACACCCAGCGGTTCACAGAACTCATCACTGGCTGACGCCTCCGACGCCCTGCTATGGCGGGCTCGCTCAAGGACTCGCGCAGGAAGGCGCAGAAGGAGACCATCCATCGGTCCTCGGGGCGGCCCGGTTTTGATGCCGGGTCACTGCCAATCCGTAGGTCGACGGTTCGAATCCATCCCGGCCCATGACTCCGGGCCCGGGCTCCAGCCCCATGGCTCCGGCTATGGTGATCCGATGGCCACTTTCATCGCCAATGAGGTCGCCCTCGGCATCGAGTCCTTCGGTCGCGACGACGCACCGCTCGTCCTGCTCGCGGGCGGGACGACGATGCTCTCCTGGCCCGACGCGCTCTGCGAGCGCCTCGCCGCCGCCGGGCGCCACGTGGTGCGCTACGACCTGCGCGACAGCGGCGAGTCGACGACGGCGGACCCGGAGGCGCCCGCCTACACCCTGCGCGACCTCGCCGCCGACGCGGCGGCCCTCGCCGACGCGCTCGGCGTCGGGCCCGCGCACCTCGCGGGCATCGGCGTCGGCGGAATGGTCGCCCAGGTGGCCGCGCTCGACCATCCGGGCGCGTTCTCGGCGCTCACCCTGGCCGGCACCCGCGCGGTCGCGCCCGGGCTGATCGACGATGACCTCCCCGACCACGACCAGGCGACGATGAGCCGGCTGTTCGCGCATCCGATGCCCGATTGGACCGACCGCGAGGCGGTGGCGGAGTTCGCCGCCACCGGCGCGGAGATCCTCGGCGACGACCCCGTCGCCGCGCGCGCGATCGCCGCGCGCATCTGGGACCGCACGCCCGGCACCGCACCCCCGGTCCAGATGGCCAACCAGATGGGCATGGTGTTCTCCAAGCTCGACTGCAGACCCCGCTGGCGCGAGCGCCTGCCCGAGATCGACGTCCCCACGCTCGTCGTCCACGGCCGCCGCGACCCGTTCTTCCCCGTCGGCAACGGCGAGGCGATCGCGCGCGAGATCCCCGGGGCGCGGCTGCTCGTCCTCGAGGAGGCCGCCACTGCGATCCCCGATGCGGCGGCCGGCGAGGTCGCCGACGCAATGCTCGCGCTCGGGTAGCGGACGCGGCGACCGGCGGACATGGTGCAGAGGTTCAACACCAATACCCGGCAGAACGCCGCGCGTCTCGGCGTGTCCGGCACACCGGTACACGCCTACTACGGCGACCGGGCGGACGGCGCGTGGATCTTCTGCACGGGGGTTGCCGGCAGCGGCTTCGACCCCGACCATCTGCACGACATCCTCAACCAGCTCCCGGCGGTCGACGACGACGACGCCGGTGACCGGACCACCACCAGCGCCATTGATGCCACGCCCGGTCCGCACGGCAGCCGGGCGATCCGCGCCGAGGTCGAGATCCCGCGGCGGTAGCGCCGGCCGCCCGTCTCCGATGGCTCGGTATCCAATGCCTCGACGGTCCGGTTCCGATGCCGCCGGGACGCCGGCGTTCACCCCACACGGATACAAAGGGGGCGTGGTCTCCGCGCGGTGCGTGCCCGAGGCGCGGGTGGCTTGGTATGACGGTCGAGGGGCGAGTCGTAGGCCCGACCGTCCAGGCAGGTTCCCGTTGGGCCGACCGCAGCTGGTCACCAGGCGCGGTGGTGAGCCGATCCCCGCCGTTCACCCAGTATCTCTGGAGGGGCCATGGCACAGCTGGACCACCCACACACGCAAACGCCTCTGGATGGCACGAACCCGCGCGTCAGTTCGGGCGTCAGGATCGGAAATTACCTGACCACGACCGATCACAAAACGATCGGCAACATGTACCTGGCCACGGCGTTCTGTTTCTTCCTTCTCGCCGGCGTTCTGGCGATGCTGATGCGCGCAGAGTTGGCGCGGCCAGGCCTCCAGGTCGTGAGTTCGTTTCAGTACAATCAGCTCTTCACCATTCACGGCACCGTCATGATGCTGTTGTTCGCGACCCCCACCTTCGCCGGGTTCGCAAACGCCGTCATGCCGCTACAGATCGGCGCACCTGATGTCGCCTTTCCGCGGCTCAACGCACTGACGTACTGGCTCTATCTCTTCGGCGGCCTGATCGTCGTCTCGGGATTCGTGGTTCCGGGTGGCGCCGCCGCTTTCGGATGGTTCGCCTACGCTCCGCTGAACGATGCCATCCGCTCGCCGGGCGCCGGCGGAGATCTTTGGGCCATGGGGCTTGTCCTTGCCGGGCTGAGCACGACGCTGGGTTCCGTTAATTTCATCGCCACCATCGTCAGCTTGCGTGCCCCTGGCATGACGATGTTCCGAATGCCGATCTTCACGTGGAACATCCTTTTCACATCCATTCTTGCCCTGCTGGCGTTTCCCGTATTGACGGCGGCATTGCTGGTGCTGATGGCGGACCGAAAGTTCGGCGCACACGTCTACGATCCAGCCAATGGAGGTGCGCTGTTGTGGCAGCACCTCTTCTGGTTCTTCGGCCACCCGGAGGTATATATTGTCGCATTGCCATTCTTCGGCGTGGTCACCGAAATCCTCAGCGTCTTCAGCCGCAAACCCGTCTTCGGTTACATCGGCATGGTGGGGGCGACGATCGCCATCACCATGCTGTCCGCAGCGGTGTGGGCGCACCACATGTTCGCGACGGGCGCGGTGCTGCTGCCGTTCTTCTCGCTGATGTCCTTCCTCATCGCGGTGCCGACCGGTGTCAAGTTCTTCAACTGGATCGGCACGATGTGGGGAGGAAGCCTCACGTTCGAGACACCGATGCTCTGGTCGATCGGTTTTCTGGTGACCTTCCTGCTCGGTGGGCTGAGCGGCGTTCTCGTCGCCTCACCGCCCATGGACTTCCACCTCACCGATTCCTACTTCGTCGTGGCTCACCTGCACTACGTCCTGTTCGGCACCATCGTCTTCGCCACGTTCGCAGGGTTCTATTTCTGGTGGCCCAAGATGACGGGCAGGATGCTTGACGAACGCCTCGGCAAGGTTCATTTCTGGACGCTGTTCGTCGGCTTCCAGACCACTTTTCTGGTCCAGCACTGGCTCGGTGAGAGCGGAATGCCCCGACGCTATGCGGACTACCTCGCCGTCGACGGCTTCACCACCCTCAACACGATCTCATCGATCGGCGCCTTCCTGCTCGGCCTTTCCACCCTTCCTTTCCTGTACAACGTATGGAAGACCGCGAAGTACGCGGAGAGGGTCGACGTGGACGATCCGTGGGGGTTCGGACGGTCGCTGGAATGGGCAACTTCCTGCCCTCCACCGCGTCATAACTTCGAGGCAATGCCGCGGATCCGTTCCGACTCCCCCGCCTTCGACCTCCACCACCCCGAGGTGCCCTCAATGCAACGTACTGGTAGTGATATGTCGACCCCTGACACATCGGGAGGACACGGCGAATGAAAACCGAGGCGTATCTCTTCGCAGGTGTGGCGCTGTTCTTTCTTCTCACCGACGCGGCCTACATCGTGTTCGCTCGTGAGCCTGCTGGGGGCACCGCCCTCACGGTGTCCTTCGTCATGTCGGCACTCATCTCGTTCTTCTGCGCCATGAACTACCGCCGCAAGGGCAAACGGCCGGAAGACCGCCCGGGCTCCCAGATCCAGGAACGCACCGGTGTGCTGGACTTCTTTCCGCCGCAGAGTTCCTTCCCGGCACGGACAGCCGCCGGCATGGCGCTGCTGAGCCTCGGCATCGTGTACGGGCTGTGGCTCTTCCTCATCGGGCTCGGAATCACTCTTGCCGGCGTCTTCGGGATGACCTTTCAGTTCGCCGGACGCGAGGACTGACACCCGATCTCCCGGACAGCGCATGGGCGAGCCGGCCCGACGAAGGCCTGGCACGAAGCGCTACTGAACTTGATTGGGTGATGTCGGTCTGATCGTGTCAGTTGTTCAGGGTCAGGCCGGTGCCTATGAGGCAGCCGTCGATGAGGTGCGGTCG
>NZ_JBVKBV010000008.1:0-338185 GCF_055635345.1 Streptomyces sp. NPDC111516
GAGCTCGTCGAGCGGCTGATCGCGGCCGGGCAGTGGAAGGACGAAGACCCGGAGATCCTGATCGTGGTGGACGCCGGCTATGACGTGCCCCGTCTGGCCTTCCTGCTGAAGGATCTGCCGGTGCAGGTGCTGGGCCGGATGCGCTCGGACCGTGTCCTGCGCCGTGCAGTTCCGGCGCGGGAGTCCGGGGTTCGGGGGCGCCCGCCCCGTCACGGCGGTGAGTTCGTGTTCGGTGACCAGTCCACCTGGGGCGCCCCCGATGCGCGGACGGTGACCGAGACCCGTCTCTACGGCACTGCCACCGCACGAGCCTGGGACCGGCTCCACCCGAGGCTGACTCACCGTTCGGCCTGGACCGCTCAGCTCGGCGTCCTGCCGGTCATCGAGGGAACCGTGATCCGTTTGCAGGTCGAGCACCTGCCCAGCGGCGCGACACCCAAGCCGGTCTGGCTGTGGTGGTCAGGCACCGACGCCACCGCCGGCGAAGTCGACCTGCTCTGGCAGGCGTTCCTGCGGCGCTTCGACATCGAGCACACCTTCCGTCTCTTCAAGCAGACCCTGGGCTGGACCTGCCCGAAGATCCGCAGCCCTGAAGCCGCAGACCGCTGGACCTGGCTGACCCTCGTGGTCTTCACCCAGCTCCGGCTCGCCCGCCCACTGGCAGCCGATCTGCACCGACCGTGGGAGAAGCCGAGCCCGCCGGACAAACTGACCCCCGCACGAGTCCGTCGCGCTTTTCGGCACCTCCGCCCGAAGGCCGCCTGCCCTGCCGGAGCACCGAAATCCTCACGACCCGGCCCAGGACGGCCACCCGGCCGCAGAAACAACGAACCCACCACACGCTACGACGTGCACACCGTCGGGAAACCGGGCCCCGCAACGCGACGCACAAAGAAGAAGTCAACGACCCCACGTCCACGCCGCACAGGTTAAAGATCAAGTTAGTGGTCTGCGCTCGAAGTCCTTCGGGGGTTGACTCCGGAGCCGGTGTGGTGCCTGGTGTCAGGACTTGCCGGATCGCCACTGAGTCTTTCCGAAGGCCGAGTGGCGTCGAGGTTGATGTCATGGACTTCTCCGCGGGCCTCGCGGCAGACTCCTCGGCATGGTGCACCTGCGTGTTCTCACGAAAGGCGACTGGCCGTTGTGGCGGGAGGTTCGCCTTGCTGCGCTGGGCGAGGCGCCGCAGGCGTTCAAAGCTCGGCTTGCGGACTGGCACAGCGGCGGGGAGGAGCGGTGGCGTGAGCGCTTGGAGATGCCCGACGCCTACAACATCATTGCGTTGCTGGGTGGTCGAACGGTCGCGGTGGCCAGCGGCCTTCCTGGGGACGACGGTGCATGCGAGCTGAGGTCGGTGTGGGTCAGCCCCCAGACGCGGGGTTGCGGCATCGGAGACCGGTTGATAGCGGCAGTCGAAAGGTGGGCCCTCCGGTCGGGTGCTACGACGCTGAAACTCGCGGTGATCCCGGGTAACGAGCCGGCCATCGCGCTGTATCAGCGCAACGGCTTCATCGTCACTGAAGAGCTCGGAGACCTGTTGGCCGATGGTGCGACCAGGGAACGGGTGATGGTGAAGGAGCTTCGCTGACGAGACGACATACGAGCCCGGCGGATCATCCAGCCTGCATAGGAAACCTTGCGTCTTCAGACGTCAGGGGTGGTGAGGTAGAGGCCGCAGGCACAGTCCAAGGCTTCTTCCGGGGTGCCGGCGAAGCTGCCGGTGGGCAGGATGGTGTCTTCGTACTTGTCGGTGCTGGCGAGGTAGAGAGCGAAGCCCCAGGTGCTGGCGGAGCCGCCGTAGCGCAGACGCATGAGTTTGATGGGCTCGCCGTCGGTGAGTTCGCCGTCGACGTAGCTGAACTGGCCTCGATATCGGACGTCCAGGCCGGCGACCTTGGGCCAGGTGGTACGGGCTCGCGCGGTCAGCTTCTGGGCGAGGGAGGTCTTGGTCGACTCCGGCACGGTGGGCATGGGGTCATCCTGCCTGGTCTGCGGCATCAGTGGCGCGGCAGGCTCCAGCCGGTAAGATCCACTTCTGCTGATCGGCCTGCCTGCCTTGCCCGTTGCTGCTGCCTGCCCGATATCGCTGACCGCCTCGCAGAGGCACCGGCTGAAGAAGATGGCCTACGGCCACAAGACTCCCCACCAGAGCCGGATGCGCGCGCACGTCGTGCTCCGCGCGGCGCTGGGCCGCTCCAACGCGCGCATCGCCCGCGAGACGGGTCTGCATCTGGACACCGTACGGACCTGGCGAGGCCGGTTCGCCGAAGAGGGTCTGTCCGGGCTGGCCGACCGTCGACGCCCCGGTCGGCCGCCCTCGTTCACCGCGCTGCAGGCCGCCCAGGTCAAGGCGCTGGCCTGCCAACTGCCCGCCGAGACCGGCGTCCCGCTCTCACGCTGGTCGTGCCCGGAGCTGGCCCGCGAGGCCGTGCAGCGGGGCATCGCCCCAGCCGTGTAGGCCTCCACCGTGCGCCGCTGGCTGGCCCAGGACGCACTCAAGCCCTGGCAGCACTGCTCCTGGATCTTCATCACCGACCCTGCCTTCGCACCCAGGGCGACCCGCGTGCTGGACCTGTACGCCCGCACCTGGCAAGGCCGGCCACTCGGACCGGACGAGTACGTCATCAGCGCGGATGAGAAGACCTCCATCCAGGCCCGCTGCCGCTGCCACCCCACCCTGGCCCCCGGGCAGGCTCGGGCCATGCGGGTGAACCACACCTACGGCCGCGGAGGTGCCCTGGCCTACCTCGCCGCCTACGACGTCCACCATGCCCGGGTGTTCGGCCGCACCGAGCCCAGGACCGGCATCGACCCGTTCATGAACCTGGTCGCCCAGGTCATGAGCCAGGAGCCCTACACAAGCGGCAAACGGGTGTTCTGGGTCGTGGACAACGGCTCCTCCCACCGCGGGCGGAAGGCCGCCGACCGGCTGACCAGCGCTTTCCCAAACGCGATCACGGTCCACACTCCAGTTCACGCGTCGTGGTTGAACCAGGTGGAGATCTACTTCTCCGTCGTCCAACGCAAGGTCGTCTCACCCAACGACTTCACCGACCTTGCCCAGGTCGGGGACCGACTCCGAGCCTTCGAAGACCGCTACAACGCCACAGCACAGCCGTTCCAGTGGAAGTTCACCACCTCCGACCTGGACGATCTGCTGGCCCGGCTCGACCGGCACACACCCGCTGACCGACAACAAGAATCCCCCGCTGCACTCGCAGCATGATCAACCCCCGAAGGACTTCAAGCGTCGACCACTTAGCCTCGGGCTTCCACGAAGGCGGCCGTCCGAAGGATGATCAAATAAGCGAGGAGTGCCTCTGAGCTGGGACGATAGGGCTTGTTGAAGGTCCTGTTCGTCGCCAAGAAAGAAGCACTCCCCGGGTGAAGAAGTGTAGCGGGGCGTACTCGCCTGTCCGAGTTGAGGGCAATGGCCGTGCGGTGGTCTCGCTAGCCGGGGTGGTCCTGCTGGTAGAGACGGTCCGCAAGAGCGGCCTGGATGCCGCGTTGTCGGCAGCGCTCGCGCCGTGGCGTAAGCCGCGGGCGGTGCACGACCCAGGCAAAATCCTTCTCGACCTCGCGCTCGCGGTCGCACTGGGCGGGGACTGCCTGGCCGATGTCGCCATGTTGCGGGCCGAACCGGCCCTCTTCGGGCGGGTGGCCTCTGACCCGACCGTCTCCCGTCTGGTCGACACGCTCGGCGCGGCGGGCTCTCGGGCACCGGCCGCCATCCGCGTGGCACGGGCCGAAGTCCGCGACCGTACATGGCAGTTGGTCGGGCCCGATGCTCCGCACGCAGACGGGCAGGTGACCGTGGACATCGACGGCGTGCTAGTGCTAGCCCACTCCGACAAGCGGGACGCCACACGGACCTGGAAGAAGACCTACGGCCACCACCCGCTCATGGCCTTCGTCGACCACGGACGGGGCGGCACGGGAGAGCCCGTCGCGGGACTGCTGCGGCCGGGCAGGGCGGGCAGCAACACCGCCGCCGACCACATCCAGACCACCCGCCTGGCGCTGGCCCAGCTGCCGAGGAAGTTCCGGTGGCCGGCGCACCCTGATCCGCACCGACTCCGCAGGCGGTACCGACACGTTCCTCGACTGGCTCACCGCGCGCGGACGGTGGCTGTCGTACTCGGTCGGTATGACCATCCGAGCAGATCCACCAGGCCGTACTGAGGGTTCCCGACTCGGCATGGACACCGGCCGTCGAGCCCGGCGGCCAGATCCGTGACGGTGCCTGGGTCGCCGAACTCGCCGGAGATGTCCTGGACGGCTGGCCGCAGGGCATGCGGCTGATCGTCCGCAAGGAACGCCCGCACCCCGGAGCCCAGTTGCGCTTCACCGACACTGACGGCATGCGCCTGACGGCGTTCGCCACCAACACCAAGGACAGCGCGATCGCCGCGCTCGAGCGTCCAGGGGCCTCGTCGTTGCTCTATATCTCAGCTCATCGGATAGCCGATCTCCGCAATGTCCTCTGCGAGGTCTGCCAGGACGATCTCTGAGTTCAACGCGCGGACCACTTCTTCAGTCAGAGGACGCGAAGACAAGACGTGACGAACGGCCTCCACGTTGACAGGGACCTCGTAGTAGTCCTCGGCCCACTGCTGAAACGCTTCCGGCGAGCGGTCCACCAACAGTTGGAAGAGGTACCCGGCGCCGTCGGGGTCTTCCGTTTCCTCGTCGGGGAAGTCGATCGTCCCTGTTCTCCAGCCGCTGTCTCCCGTCTCTCGCCACGTACACGCAGTGATGCAAGGCATCCCGTCATCGGAGAATGCGGGCTCCTCAACGCACGGCCGGAAAACGTCGGGAACCTCGTCGAGCACTCCGGGCCATGGCCCGTCCTCTGCGTAGGGGCTCATAGGTGATTCGTGATCGAATCCACGGACGTAGGCGCCGGCGGCCGAGAAGACGATTGAGTACTCGTCGCCCGCTCCGTTCTGCATCGAGGCCATCGACTCTCCCTCGGACCAGTGGTCGTTGAAGGAGTGGTGGCGGTTCGCCCACTCAGGGCTCAGGATGGCCTCCAGCACGGCCAGGGAACGGCAGTGCTCACGGAGGACGGCTATCTCAGGCAGCTGCCGAGCAACGTCTTGAACGGTCACCCGTTCATCCAAGCGCACGCCTCTGACACGTCAGGTTCTTGCCTGGCGCGTGACTGTCTCATCAGACCTGGGAACCGTGGAGCGTGGCTCACCTGCGGCAATGTCCCAAGATCCCGTCCACGCCTCGTCCACAGACCCCGACATGCAGCCGCTTCGGGCCGCATCCGGCTGCACATACGCGAAGACCCCGGCCTCAGCGTTTCCGCTGATGACGGGGTCTTTATGCACTCCACTCGAAGTGCCCTCGGCAGGATTCGAACCTGCGCACACGGCTCCGGAGGCCGATGCTCTATCCCCTGAGCTACGAGGGCGTATCGCTGTGTTGCTCGGCGACGGGAGAAACACTACCAGCTTCCGCCGGGTGTCCGTGAACAGGTATTTCGGTGCCGCCGGCGGGTGGCTGCGCGGGCCCCCTGGGAGCGGGAGGGCGGAAGGTCCTGCGTACATCCGGCCACCTCCCCGCACCACTCGTCGGGGGCCGGAAATGGGCAAAACCCGGACGCAGCCCCTACGTCCCGCCTACGCTCGAAGCGTGTCAGGGGCATGTGGCCGTGTGCTTGTTGTCGACGACAACAAGGTCATCCGGCAGTTGATCAGGGTCAACCTTGAGCTTGAGGGCTTCGAGGTCGTGACCGCGGTCGATGGTGTCGAGTGTCTGGATCTCGTGCATCGGATCGGTCCCGACGTGATCACGCTCGATGTCGTGATGCCCCGGCTGGACGGTGTGCAGACCGCCACCAGATTGCGCTCCGATCCGCGGACCAGACATGTGCCCGTGGCGATCGTCAGCGCCTGCACGCCCTACGAGGCGGACAACGGAGTCGACGCGGGGGTCGACGCGTTCCTGGCGAAGCCGTTCGAGCCGGGTGAGCTGGTGCGGCTCGTACGGCAGTTGATGGCCCGGAAGGACCCGTCGGCGCTCGACGGCAGACAGGGCGCCGGGAGGGCGGAGCGCGCCGCCGGGTGACCGGATGGCGAAACCGGGTCGCGAGGCAGCCCCCGTCCTCCCATACGCTTGTCCTGTGACCCCCGCCGATCTCTCCAGGACCGTGCTGCACGCCGTGCGCCGCGCGGTCGACGAGGACGCCTTGCGCGCGCCGGTGCCCGCGCGCGTGCGGGTGGAGCGGACCCGGCCCGGCGGGCGTGGGGAGTACGCCTGCGCCGTCGCCCTCCAGCTGGCCGGGCCCGCCGCGCTGCCGGCCCGGGAAGTGGCCGAGATTCTTCGGGAGCGGGTGCAGGGCGTGCCGGGGATCGGCGGTGTCGAGGTCACCGGGCCCGGGTTCTTGAACTTCACCCTGGACGGTGACGACGGCCTGGCTGCCCTTGTCAGGGCCGTCGACGCTCGCGGTACGGAGTACGGGCACGGGGACGGCCTCCTCGGCGTGACCGCCTCGTTCGCACCCGCCGGCGAGCTGCGTGCCCGGGTCGTCACCGAGACGGTCGAGCGGCTGCTGAGGGCCCAGGGGGCCGAGGTCGGGGAGCGGACGGCCGGCGGGGAAGCGTTGCACGTGGTGCCCGTGCCCGCCGCCGATGGCTATCTCTTCGAGCGGCTCGGGAGCGACGCCGCGCGCTGGGCGCTGCTGCGGGCCGCCCCGCACGACCGCGCCCGGTGCACGGGGAGCCACGAGCTCCTCGTACAGGGGGAGAGCAACCCGCTGTTCCGGGTGCGGTACGCGTACGCCCGGACCCGTGCCCTGAGCCGGAATGCCGAGCAGCTCGGGTTCCGTGCCGCGTACGAGGAGAGCGTGGACGCGGCCGCCCTCGCAACGCTCCTCGCCGACCATCCCGAGGTGCTCGCCGCCGCCGCCCGCCACCGCGAGCCCGACCGGGTCGCCCGGCAGCTGGAAGCGGTCGCGCAGGCCTTCCTCGACTTCCATGACCGCGCCCGCCCGCTCCCCGTCGGTGACGAGAAACCCTCGGCCGCCCACCGTTCCCGGCTCGCCCTCGCCGAAGCCGTCGGGACGGTGCTGGCAGGCGGCCTGTCCCTGCTCGGCATCAGCGCACCCGAAGTCCTCTGAGAGACCCGAGAGAGCAGAGCAACACGATGAGCCGATCCGCACACCCCGCCGGGCCCCGTCACGCCGATGTCATGACGGAAGGGCACTACACCGCCCCGCCCGCCGACCTCAATGTCCTGGACACGAAGGTCTGGGCCCGTACCGTCACCCGCGACGAGGACGGCGCGGTCACCGTCGGCGGGATCGAAGTGACGCGGCTGGCCGAGGAGTTCGGCACCCCCGCCTACTTCCTCGACGAGAACGACTTCCGGGCCCGCTGCCGGGCCTGGGCCGACGCCTTCGGGCGGGACGCAGATGTGTTCTACGCCGGAAAGGCGTTCCTGTCGCGCGCCGTCGTGCGCTGGCTCAAGGAGGAGGGGCTCAACCTCGACGTCTGCTCCGGGGGCGAGCTGGCCTGCGCGCTGGACGCCGGAATGCCCGTCGAACGCATCGCCTTCCACGGCAACAACAAGACCGTCGAGGAGATCGAACGGGCGGTCACCGCCGGCGTCGGGCGGATCGTGCTCGACTCCTTCCAGGAGATCGCCCGGGTCGCGCACATCGCGCAGCGGCTCGGCAAGCGGCAGCGCGTACAGATCCGGGTGACCGTCGGCGTCGAGGCACACACCCACGAGTTCATCGCCACTGCCCACGAGGACCAGAAGTTCGGGATCGCGCTGGCCGGCGGACAAGCCGCGGAAGCGGTGCGCCGGGCCCTCACCCTGGACGGGCTGGAGCTCATCGGCATCCACTCGCACATCGGCTCGCAGATCTTCGACATGGCCGGCTTCGAGGTCTCCGCCCGGCGCGTGGTGCAGCTGCTCGCCGAGGTGCGCGACGAGCACGGCGTCGAGCTGCCCGAGATCGACCTCGGCGGCGGCCTCGGCATCGCCTACACCTCCGAGGACGACCCGCGCGAGCCGCACGAGATCGCGAAGGCGCTCGGCGACATCGTCACCCGCGAGTGCGAGGCGGCCGGCCTCGCCACCCCCCGGATCTCCGTCGAGCCGGGGCGCGCCATCGTCGGCCCCACCGCCTTCACGCTGTACGAGGTCGGCACCGTCAAGCCCCTGGAGGGGCTGCGTACGTACGTCAGCGTCGACGGCGGGATGTCGGACAACATCCGCACGGCGCTGTACGACGCCGAGTACAGCGTCGCGCTCGCCTCGCGGACCTCCGACGCGGAGCCGATGCTCGTCCGGGTCGTCGGCAAGCACTGCGAGAGCGGCGACATCGTGGTCAAGGACGCGTTCCTGCCGTCCGACCTGGCGCCCGGCGACCTGATCGCCGTGCCCGCCACCGGTGCGTACTGCCGCTCCATGGCGAGCAACTACAACCACGCCCTGCGCCCGCCCGTCGTCGCCGTGCGCGACGGGGAGGCGCGCGTGATCGTCAGGCGCGAGACGGAGGAAGATCTCCTGCGTCTGGATGTCGGATGATGTCGTTTTTCCCGGGGTATGCCCCCGGACCCCCATAGATGTCTCAGGATCCGGACGGGTGGCAGGAACCCCCCGTCCGGTGAGTGAGACTGGACCACACATCAAGAGGTAGAGGAAACGAGGTCGGATGATGCGTACGCGTCCGCTGAAGGTGGCGCTGCTGGGCTGTGGAGTGGTCGGCTCAGAGGTGGCGCGCATCATGACGACGCACGCCGACGACCTCGCCGCGCGCATCGGCGCCCCGGTCGAGCTCGCCGGTGTCGCCGTGCGCCGGCCCTCCAAGGTGCGGGAAGGCATCGATCCGGCGCTGGTCACCACCGATGCGACAGCGCTGGTCAAACGGGGCGACATCGACGTCGCCATCGAGGTCATCGGGGGCATCGAGCCCGCCCGTACCCTCATCACCACCGCCTTCGAGCACGGCGCGAGCGTCGTCTCCGCCAACAAGGCGCTGCTGGCCGAGGACGGCGCCGCACTGCACGCCGCCGCCGAGCAGTACGGCCGGGACCTCTACTACGAGGCCGCCGTCGCCGGTGCCATCCCGCTGGTACGGCCGCTGCGCGAGTCCCTCGCCGGTGACAAGGTCAACCGGGTCCTCGGCATCGTGAACGGCACCACCAACTTCATCCTCGACCGGATGGACACGAGCGGAGCCGGATACTCCGAGGCGCTCGACGAGGCCACCGCCCTCGGCTACGCGGAGGCCGACCCGACCGCCGACGTCGAGGGCTTCGACGCCGCCGCCAAGGCCGCGATCCTCGCCGGCATCGCCTTCCACACCCGGGTCAGGATCGGCGATGTGCACCGCGAGGGCATCACCGAGGTCACCGCCGCCGACATCGTCTCCGCCCGCCGTATGGGCTGCACCGTCAAGCTCCTCGCCATCTGCGAGCGCGCCGCCGACGGGCAGTCCGTCACCGCGCGGGTGCACCCCGCCATGATCCCGCTGAGTCACCCGCTGGCCTCCGTGCGCGAGGCGTACAACGCGGTCTTCGTCGAGGCCGAGGCGGCCGGACAGCTGATGTTCTACGGTCCCGGCGCCGGCGGCTCGCCGACCGCCTCCGCGGTCCTCGGCGACCTGGTCGCGGTCTGCCGCAACAAACTCAACGAGGCCACCGGCCCCGGCGAGTCCGCGTACACGCGCCTGCCGGTCAGCCCCATGGGCGAGGTCGTCACGCGGTACCACATCAGCCTCGACGTGGCCGACAAGCCTGGCGTACTCGCTCAGGTCGCGACGGTCTTCGCCGAACAGGGCGTATCGATCGATACCGTCCGTCAGCAGGGTAGAAATGTAAGCAGCGGCGACGCGGTCGCCTCCGCCGAGGGTGGCGGCGGGCGACGGGAGGGCGGCGAGGCCTCTCTCGTCGTCGTCACCCACCGCGCGCCCGACGCCGCCCTCTCGGCGACCGTCGAGGCGCTGCGCAAGCTCGACACCGTTCGCGGTGTCGCCAGCATCATGCGTGTTGAAGGGGAGTAAGGACCCATGACCAGCAAGGGCACCCACCAGTGGCGCGGCATCATCGAGGAGTACCGGGACCGCCTTCCGGTCACGAGCGCGACGCCCGTCGTCACGCTCCGTGAGGGCGGTACGCCGCTCGTCCCCGCTCAGGTCCTCTCCGAGCGCACGGGCTGCGAGGTGCACCTCAAGGTCGAGGGCGCCAACCCCACCGGGTCCTTCAAGGACCGCGGCATGACGATGGCCATCACCCGGGCCAAGGAGGAAGGCGCACGGGCCGTCATCTGCGCCTCCACCGGCAACACCTCCGCCTCCGCCGCCGCGTACGCGGTACGGGCCGGCATGGTCTGCGCCGTCCTCGTGCCGCAGGGCAAGATCGCGCTCGGCAAGATGGGCCAGGCGCTCGTGCACGGCGCCAGGATCCTCCAGGTCGACGGCAATTTCGACGACTGCCTGACACTGGCCCGTTCGCTGTCGGACAACTACCCGGTGGCGCTGGTCAATTCGGTCAACCCGGTCCGTATCGAGGGCCAGAAGACCGCGGCGTTCGAGATCGTCGACGCGCTCGGCGACGCCCCCGACATCCATGTCCTCCCGGTCGGCAACGCGGGCAACATCACCGCGTACTGGAAGGGTTACAAGGAGTACGCGGCGGACAGCATGTCCACGCACACCCCGCGCATGTGGGGCTTCCAGGCCTCCGGCTCCGCACCCATCGTCCGCGGCGAGATCGTCAAGGACCCGTCGACCGTCGCCACCGCGATCCGGATCGGCAACCCGGCCTCCTGGCAGTACGCGTTGGACGCGCGGGACGAATCGGGCGGTTTCATCGATGAGGTGACGGACCGCCAGATCCTGTCCGCCTACCGGCTGTTGGCCTCGCAGGAGGGCGTCTTCGTGGAGCCCGCGTCGGCCGCGTCCGTCGCCGGTCTGCTGAAGGCCGCGGAAGAGGGCAAGGTCGACCCGGGTCAGAAGATCGTCTGCACGGTCACCGGCAACGGCCTCAAGGACCCCGACTGGGCCGTCGCGGGCGCCCCGCAGCCGGTCACGGTCCCGGTCGACGCGGCCACCGCCGCACAGAAGCTGGGCCTCGCGTAACCACCGGGACCCCGACCTCGGGCAGGGGTGTGGGACGGGGGACGCGGGCGGCGGCACTGCTTGCCCGTACGACTCCGACGCCACGCCCCGACGCCGCGGCCCACTGCCGCCGGAAGCCCGGTCATCTGTCGGCAAGAACCCAGCTCAACCGTCCCTTTTCGGGGCGGAGAGCGCATAGGAGGCGGGCGACACGCATCGTGCGCCTCCTGTGCGCCCTATGTCGCGACAGAACCTTCCTTCGATAAGCTGTACCCAATCCACCCCGCCGCATCTGCTGCGGCGCATGGGTCGTTGTGGCCGTCGGTTTCCCCGGAATTCCACTCCCCGCCGTCACGACGTCCCGCCACCGTCGAGAAAACGCTTCACCACCCCCGCCGCCTTACAAGGAGAGTCGTCCAACCGATGGCCGGTCCCGCCTTCCGAGCCGCCGCCGTCCGGGTGCGCGTCCCTGCGACCAGCGCCAACCTGGGCCCGGGTTTCGACGCCTTCGGCCTCTCGTTGGGGCTGTACGACGACGTCGTCGTCCGCGTAGCCGACGCCGGACTGCACATCGACATCGCGGGTGAGGGTGCGGACACGCTGCCCCGCGACGAGAGCCACCTGCTCGTACGTTCCCTGCGTACCGCCTTCGACCTGCTCGGTGGACAGCCCCGCGGCCTGGAGATCGTCTGCGCCAACCGCATCCCGCACGGGCGCGGCCTCGGCTCGTCGTCCGCCGCCATCTGCGCCGGCATCGTCGCCGCCCGCGCCGTGACGACCGGCGGTGACGCCCGGCTCGACGACGCCGCGCTGCTGGAGCTCGCCACCGAGATCGAGGGTCACCCCGACAACGTCGCGGCCTGCCTGCTCGGCGGTTTCACCCTTGCCTGGATGGACGGCGGATCCGCCCGCGCGATCAGGATGGATCCCGCAGATTCCATCGTTCCGGTGGTCTTTGTCCCCAGTAAGCCGGTCCTGACCGAGACCGCCCGCGGACTGCTGCCGCGCACGGTCCCGCATGTCGACGCGGCCTTCAATGCCGGCCGCGCCGCACTCCTGGTCGAGGCCCTGACCAGCCGCCCCGAACTGCTGCTCACCGCCACCGAGGACCGGCTGCACCAGGAGTACCGCGCCCCGGCGATGCCGCAGAGCGTGGAACTCGTGAACCGACTGCGCGCCGACGGCGTACCCGCAGTCATCTCCGGTGCCGGGCCGACCGTGCTCGCACTGGCCGAGGACGGTGCGGCCGACAAGGTCGCACGGCTGGCGGGCGAGGGATGGGCGGCCAATCGGCTCGCTCTCGACGCCCCGGGCGCGAGTGTGCTGCCGCTCGCCCCGTAGCCGAGAAGCGGTTGCCGGTGAATGAGAGGGGGAATGTTTGTTGGAGCCGGTAGTGTTAACCTCAAGTCAGCGATCGACGTCTACGTGGCGCGTTGCTTCGTGTCCCTTTCCGGGACCACCATTTCTTCCGGGAGCCTCCCAACTGCCTGAGCAGCCTGCCTGAGCAGTTTCGTGCACGCTCCGGAACCGGCACGACACCCCTCGCTGGTCCAGGAGTGGGCCGAGCAGGGGGATGCTCGCGCCGGACCCATGCACACTTTCATCTCTCCGCCGTACCCGCGGCGGACCACCGCCCCGGCTCGGTCCGCAAGAAAAAGACCGCAGTCGGACAGCACAACCGGTCGCCGAGCCAGAAGGCCGACGTCCGCTCCAGGGAAGGACCCTTCGTGAGCGACACCACCGATCTGATGGGCGTGACTGCCGACAAGACCGTCGACAGCGCCGCGCCCGCCGAAGGTGCTGCCACTGGCACCACCACACGGCGCCGCCGCTCCGGCACCGGCCTTGACGGCATGGTCCTGGCCGAGCTGCAGCAGGTCGCGTCCGGCCTCGGCATCAAGGGCACTGCGCGGATGCGCAAGGGCCAGCTGATCGAGGTCATCAAGGAGGCGCAGGCAGGTAACTCCGCCGCGCCCAAGGCCGCCGCGCCCGCCTCGGATGCCGAGACCAAGCCGAAGCGCCGCGCCACCTCCAAGGCGCGGACCGGGGACGCGTCCGCTGCCGCCGCGCCCGCCGAGAAGGCCGCGGCCCAGCAGCAGATCGACATTCCCGGCCAGCCGGCCAGCGACGACCAGCCCACGGGCGAGCGCCGTCGGCGCCGGGCCACCGCTCAGGCGGGCAGCCCGGAGACCAAGGCGGAGAGCAAGCCGGCCGCCGAGGCCAAGCCGGAGACGCAGGCCGAACCGAAGGGTGACGACCGCACCGACGCCAAGGCCGAGGCCGCCGCCGACACGGCCGAGGGCCGTCGGGGCGACCGCCAGGACCGCGGTCAGCGCGGTGACCGCGGCGACCGGGGCGACCGCCAGGAGCGTGGCGAGCGCGGGGAGCGCCGCGACCGGCAGCGCGACCGCCGCGGCAAGGGCGACGAGCAGGGCGGCGGCCAGGGCCAGCAGGGCGGCCAGCGCCAGCAGCGCCAGGGCCAGCAGGGCCCGCAGGACGACGGCTACGACGACGAGGCGGGCGGCCGTCGCGGTCGCCGGGGCCGCTACCGCGACCGCCGTGGCCGCCGTGGCCGGGAGGACTTCGCCAGCGAGGTTCCCGTCTCCGACGACGACGTCCTGATCCCCGTCGCGGGCATCCTGGACATCCTCGACAACTACGCGTTCATCCGGACCTCCGGCTACCTGCCGGGCCCGAACGACGTGTACGTCTCGCTCGCCCAGGTCCGCAAGAACGGCCTGCGCAAGGGTGACCATGTCACGGGTGCGGTGCGCCAGCCCAAGGACGGCGAGCGCCGCGAGAAGTTCAACGCGCTGGTCCGCCTCGACTCCGTCAACGGCATGGCGCCCGAAACCGGCCGCGGCCGCCCGGAGTTCCAGAAGCTGACCCCGCTCTACCCGCAGGACCGGCTCCGTCTGGAGACCGACTCCAACGTCCTGACGACGCGGATCATCGACCTGGTCGCCCCGATCGGCAAGGGCCAGCGAGGCCTGATCGTGGCCCCGCCGAAGACCGGCAAGACCATGATCCTGCAGGCGATCGCCAACGCGATCACGGTCAACAGCCCCGAGTGCCACCTGATGGTCGTCCTGGTCGACGAGCGTCCGGAAGAGGTCACCGACATGCAGCGGTCGGTGAAGGGCGAGGTCATCTCCTCGACCTTCGACCGTCCCGCCGAGGACCACACCACCGTCGCCGAGCTGGCCATCGAGCGCGCCAAGCGTCTCGTCGAGCTGGGTCACGACGTGGTCGTCCTGCTGGACTCCATCACCCGCCTCGGCCGTGCGTACAACCTCGCGGCCCCCGCCTCCGGCCGCATCCTGTCCGGTGGTGTCGACTCGACCGCGCTGTACCCGCCGAAGCGCTTCTTCGGTGCCGCGCGCAACATCGAGGACGGCGGTTCGCTGACCATCCTGGCCACGGCGCTCGTCGAGACCGGCTCGCGCATGGACGAGGTGATCTTCGAGGAGTTCAAGGGCACCGGCAACATGGAGCTCAAGCTCGACCGGAAGCTCTCGGACAAGCGCATCTTCCCGGCGGTGGACGTCGACGCGTCCAGCACCCGTAAGGAAGAAATCCTGCTCGGCAGTGACGAGTTGGCCATTGTCTGGAAGCTGCGCCGGGTGCTGCACGCGCTCGACCAGCAGCAGGCGATCGAGCTTCTCCTGGACCGGATGAAGAAGACCCAGTCCAACGCGGAGTTCCTGCTCCAGATCCAGAAGACGACACCGGCTCCGGGCAACGGCAACGACTGACCGCCGTACCGGATCGGCTGTTTCCACACAGGGCCGCCCCCGCCACTTCGGTGACGGGGGCGGCCCTGTGCTTGTCGGGCCGCGCGGGTGTGACGCAGCCGATTCGGCACTTTCGGCCGATTCGAGACCTTCGCCACATGCCGGCCGCCGCGACGGGTGCCGCCACAATGGCTGCAGCGGGCAAGAAACCGCAGGTGAGCGCGGGATCGCTGGTCGTTCAATCCATGGCGTACATCCCCTTTGTCCCCATGTCGCTCTCACCAGGACGTGACAGGTCGCTGTGCAACCCTTCTTCGGGCCACGGCGTCGTACGAAGTACCGACAAGTCGCCAAAGCCAGTGAAAATGCCGAGGAACCAGTGCCCGAACGCCGCTGCACGGGAGGGCCTGTCCGGGAACAGCTGACGACCGAAGGAGACGGATGACCGAGCAGAGCGGGAGCGGCGGCCGAATACGCCCCACCGGCAAACGCCGGAAGAAGCCTTCCCGTCGCCGCAGGGCGACGGTGATCGGTGCCTGGACCCTGGCCGCCGCCGTGGTCGTCGGCGGTGGCGGGCTCGGATACGCCTACTTCAAGCTCAACGGCAATCTCAAGGCCGTCGACATCAACGCGGCGCTCGGCAAGAACCGCCCCGACAACGTCGACAACGGCTCCGAGGACATCCTCGTGCTCGGCTCGGACTCCCGCTCCGGCGCGAACTCCGCGTACGGTGCCGACGAAGGCACGGCCCGCTCCGACACCGCGATGGTCGTCCACCTCAACAAGGGCCACAAGACGGCCTCCGTCGTCTCCATCCCGCGCGACACCCTCATCACCCGGCCCGACTGCACCAGCGACACCACCGGCAAGACCGTCGCGGGCCAGCAGCGCGCCATGTTCAACACGGCGTACGAGGTCGGCGGGCCGGCCTGTGCGGTCAAGACCGTCGAGTCGATGTCCGGCATCCGCATGGACCACTACCTCGAAGTCGACTTCACCGGTTTCAAGAAGCTCATCGACCAGCTGGGCGGCGTGAAGATCACCACCACCGAGGCGATCCACGACCCCAAGAGCCATCTGAATCTCGAACCCGGCACCCACACCCTCGACGGCGAGCAGTCGCTGGGCCTCGTCCGCACCCGCAAGAGCGTCGGCGACGGCAGTGACCTCGGCCGCATCCAGCTCCAGCAGGCGTTCATCAAGGCGCTGATGGAACAGGCCCAGAGCGTCGGCGTGTACTCGAACCCGAAGACGCTCTTCGACCTCGCGGACACGGCGACCAAGGCCATCACCACCGACTCCGACCTGGGTTCGGTCCAGCAGCTCACCGGCTTCGCGAACAGCCTCAAGGGGCTCGGCTCGAAGAACGTCCACATGGTCACCATGCCCGTCCAGTACGACCCGGCCGACCCGAACCGCGTCGTACCGCTGGAGAAGTCCGCCCAGCAGGTCTGGACGGCGCTCAAGCAGGACAAGGCGATCCCCGCCTCCGCCACCGAGAAGTCGGCGGGCGACAAGGGCACCGCGGGCCGCATCGTCCGGTGACCGGCGGCCGGACAGGCCGGGAACACGGACCGGAATGCGGGTCGGGAGCGCCGGCCGGGAATAGGTGCGGCCCGCCCCCGGTTTTGGGAGATACGGCCGGTCCTGGCAGACTGGTACGTCGGCCCCGGTTCACGGACGCGCAATCCGCGCGTACGACCCGGTGCCCTCCCGAATCTAGGAGAAACCCTTGAAGCGCGACATCCACCCCGAGTACGTCGAGACGCAGGTCAGCTGCACCTGTGGCGCGTCGTTCACGACCCGGAGCACCATCGACGGCGGCAGCATCCGCGCCGACGTCTGCTCCGAGTGCCACCCGTTCTACACGGGCAAGCAGAAGATCCTCGACACCGGTGGCCGCGTGGCCCGCTTCGAGGCCCGCTTCGGCAAGGCTGCCGGCTCCGCCAGCAAGTAGCGAGCCACTGCGCCGGTTCTCGGCGCCCTCTTCCCGGGGGCGTCGAGGCCGGCGTTTTTTCCGGCCCGGGGTACGGGGCCGTGCCCCACGCCGCCCGGACAGCATCACGCCGTCCAGCAGGCACGTTTGAGTGAAGGAACCAGGAGCCCGAAGATGTTCGAGGCGGTCGAGGAACTGATCGGTGAACAGGCCGATCTTGAGAAGAAGCTCGCGGACCCGTCGGTCCACGCCGATCAGGCCAACGCGCGCAAGCTCAACAAGCGCTACGCCGAGCTGACCCCGATCGTCGCCACGTACCGCTCCTGGAAGCAGGCCGGGGACGACATCGAGACGGCCCGCGAGCTGGCCGCCGACGACCCCGACTTCGCCGCCGAGGTCAAGGACCTGGAGAAGCAGCGCGAAGAGCTCACCGAGAAGCTCCGCCTCCTCCTGGTCCCCCGCGACCCCAGCGACGACAAGGACGTGCTCCTGGAGATCAAGGCGGGCGCGGGCGGCGACGAGTCCGCCCTCTTCGCCGGCGATCTGCTGCGCATGTATCTGCGCTACGCCGAGCGCATCGGCTGGAAGACCGAGATCATCGACTCCACCGAGTCCGAACTCGGCGGCTACAAGGACGTCCAGGTCGCAGTGAAGACCAAGGGCGGCAACGGTGCCACCGAGCCCGGCCAGGGCGTATGGGCCCGGCTGAAGTACGAGGGCGGGGTCCACCGCGTGCAGCGGGTGCCTTCCACCGAGTCCCAGGGCCGCATCCACACCTCCGCCGCCGGCGTGCTCGTCACGCCCGAGGCCGAGGAGGTCGATGTCGAGATCCACGCCAACGATCTCCGTATCGACGTCTACCGCTCCTCGGGCCCCGGCGGCCAGTCCGTCAACACCACGGACTCTGCGGTTCGCATCACCCACCTGCCGACCGGAGTCGTCGCCTCCTGCCAGAACGAGAAGAGCCAGCTCCAGAACAAGGAGCAGGCCATGCGCATCCTGCGGTCGCGCCTGCTCGCGGCCGCCCAGGAAGCCGCGGAGCAGGAAGCCTCGGACGTACGACGCAGCCAGGTGCGTACGGTCGACCGATCCGAGAAGATCCGTACGTACAACTTCCCGGAAAACCGGATCTCGGACCACCGCGTCGGCTTCAAGGCGTACAACTTGGACCAGGTGCTCGACGGCGACCTGGACTCCGTGATCCAGGCCTGTGTCGACGCCGACTCCGCCGCCAAGCTCGCCGCCGCATAAGCAAAGCCCGCCCCGCCCGTAACCCGTACGGAGAACCGCGATGAACCTGCTGCTCGCCGAGGTGGCCCAGGCCACTCAGCGGCTGGCCGACGCCGGTGTGCCCTCGCCGCGATTCGACGCGGAGGAACTCGCCGCGTTCGTGCACGGCGTCAAGCGGGGCGAGCTGCACCATGTGCCGGACGCGGACTTCGACGCCCGCTACTGGGAGGCCATCGCCCGCCGCGAGGCCCGCGAACCGCTCCAGCACATCACCGGACGCGCCTTCTTCCGCTACCTGGAACTCCAGGTCGGCCCCGGCGTCTTCGTCCCCCGCCCGGAGACCGAATCGGTCGTCGGCTGGGCGATAGACGCGGTGCGCGCGATGGACGTCGTCGAACCGGTCGTCGTCGACCTCTGCAGCGGATCGGGTGCCATCGCCCTGGCCATGGCCCAGGAGGTGCCGCGCTCACGCGTGCACGCCGTGGAGCTGTCCGACGACGCCCTCAAGTGGACCAGGAAGAACGCCGAGGGGTCCAGGGTCACCGTCCACCAGGGAGACGCGCTCACCGCCCTCCCCGAGCTCGACGGCCAGGTCGACCTGGTCATCTCCAACCCGCCGTACATCCCGCTCACCGAATGGGAGTACGTGGCGCCCGAGGCCCGCGACCACGACCCGGAGATGGCCCTCTTCTCCGGCGAGGACGGCCTCGACACCATCCGCGGCATCGAACGCACCGCACACCGTCTGCTGCGCCCCGGCGGCCTCGTCGTCATCGAGCACGCCGACACCCAGGGCGGCCAGGTGCCGTGGATCTTCACCGAGGAACGCGGCTGGGCCGACGCGGCCGACCACCCCGACCTGAACAACAGGCCGCGGTTCGCCACGGCCCGCAAGGCCACGCCGTGACCGGCGGCCACCACCCGCACGACCCGTACCCGCCCTACCCGTACACGCTTGAGGAGGCCGGCTGATGGCACGGCGATACGACTGCAACGACGCGACCGACCGTACGACGGGTCTGCGTGAGGCCGCGTCGGCCGTCCGCCGCGGCGAACTGGTCGTGCTGCCCACCGACACCGTGTACGGGATCGGTGCGGACGCCTTCAGTTCCGAGGGCGTCGCCGACCTGCTGGACGCCAAGGGCCGCGGCCGCAACATGCCGACCCCCGTCCTGATCGGCTCCCCGAACACCCTGCACGGACTGGTCACCGACTTCTCCGAGCAGGCCTGGGAACTCGTCGACGCCTTCTGGCCCGGCGCCCTCACGCTCGTCGCCAAGCACCAGCCGTCGCTCCAGTGGGACCTCGGGGACACCCGCGGCACCGTCGCCATCCGGATGCCGCTGCACCCGGTCGCCATCGAACTGCTCACCGAGGTCGGCCCGATGGCCGTCTCCAGCGCCAACCTCACCGGACACCCGGCTCCCGAGGACTGCGACGCCGCCCAGGAGATGCTCGGCGACTCCGTCTCCGTCTACCTCGACGGCGGCCCGACACCCGGCATCGTGCCGTCGTCGATCGTCGACGTGACCGCCAAGGTCCCCGTGCTGCTGCGCGCGGGCGCGCTCTCCGTCGAGGAACTGCGCAAGGTGGTACCCGACCTCGAGGTGGCCAATTGACCGCCCCTGAGGGGCGTGGCATAACGGGGCGGGCCGACACTTTCCGCATCCTCCACGTCAGCACCGGCAACGTCTGCCGCTCACCGATCACCGAGCGGCTGACCCGGCACGCCCTGGTGGACCGCCTCGGCGATCCGCGGCAGGGCGGACTGATCGTGGAGAGTGCGGGCACCTGGGGCCACGAAGGCGCCCCCATGGAGGCCAACGCCGAGATCGTCCTCGCCGACTTCGGCGCCGACACCACCGGCTTCGTCGGCCGGGAGCTCCTCGACGAGCACGTGATCCGCGCCGACCTGGTGCTGACCGCCACCCGCGACCACCGGGCCCAGGTCATCTCGATGGGTCACTCGGCCGGTCTGCGGACCTTCACCCTCAAGGAATTCACCCGGCTGGTCCGGGCCATAGATCCCGCCACGCTGCCCGACCCGCGGGACGAGGGCGTCGTCGAACGCGCCCGCGCACTGGTCCGCGCCGCGGCCGCGCTGCGCGGCTGGCTGCTGGCCCCCACCGCCGAGGCGGACGAGGTCTACGACCCGTACGGCGCCCCGATCACGTTCTTCCGGTCCATCGGCGACGAGATCAACCAGGCCCTCGACCCGGTCGTCACGGCCCTGACCGGCGTACCCACCCCGCACTGACGGGCGTGCCTGCGCCACTCTGACGGCCGTACACACGGGCCCGGCACCCTGGGCCGGGCGGGTGGACGGCGTCGCCGCACAGCAGGCAGGGGGCCCGTCACGGGCCTACATTGGAGCTGACCCAAGCGCACCCCTCTCCAGGCCCGGAGCCGTCAGATGCCGGTCACCACTCCTGCCGCACCCTCCTCCGACGCCGGGACCACCCTGCCGCAGGACTTCGGCGCCCTGGCCCGGGAGGACCCGGAGATCGCCGCCGTGCTCCTGGGCGAGCTGCACCGGCAGTCGACCACCCTGCAGCTGATCGCCGCGGAGAACTTCACCTCCCCCGCGGTCCTCGCCGCCCTCGGCTCACCGCTCGCCAACAAGTACGCCGAGGGCTACCCCGACGCCCGCTACCACGGCGGCTGCGAGCAGGCCGACGCCGCCGAACGCATCGCCTGCCGACGGGCCACCGCGCTCTTCGGCGCCGAACACGCCAACGTCCAGGCGCACTCCGGCTCCTCCGCCGTCCTCGCCGCGTACGCGGCCCTGCTGCGCCCCGGCGACACGGTGCTCGCGATGGGACTCCCGTACGGCGGACATCTCACCCACGGCTCGCCCGCCAACTTCTCCGGCCGCTGGTTCGAGTTCATCGGATACGGGGTCGACTCCGAGAGCGGCCTGATCGACTACGAGCAGGTGCGCACCCTGGCCCGCGCGCACCGCCCCAAGGCGATCGTCAGCGGCTCGATCTCGTACCCCCGCCATCCCGACTACGAACTCTTCCGGGACATCGCGGACGAGGTGGGCGCGTATCTCATCGCCGATGCCGCGCATCCGATGGGACTGATCGCCGGGGGAGCGGCGCCGAGCCCGGTGCCGTACGCCGATGTGGTCTGCGCGACCACGCACAAGGTGCTGCGCGGTCCGCGCGGCGGGATGATCCTTTGTGGTGCGGAGCTGTCCGAGCGGATCGACCGGGCGGTCTTCCCCTTCACACAGGGCGGCGCGCAGATGCACACGGTCGCCGCGAAGGCCGTCGCGTTCGGGGAGGCGGCCACTCCCGCGTTCACGGACTACGCCCATCGCGTGGTCGCCCATGCCCGGGTGCTGGCCGCCGGTCTGGCGGCCGAGGGCTTCGAGATCACCACGGGCGGCACGGACACCCACCTGATCGTCGCGGACCCGGCCCCGCTCGGCGTCGACGGCCCGGTCGCCCGTGCCCGGCTGGCAGCGGCGGGCCTGGTGCTGGACACCTGCGCGCTTCCGTACGGGGACGCCCGGGGGGTCAGGCTGGGCACCGCGGCCGTCACCACCCAGGGCATGGACAACACCGACATGGCGCGGCTGGCGGCGCTTTTCGGAGCGGCGGTGCGTGAGGAGGGCGACATCGGGGCGGAGGTCCGTGAGCTGGCCCGGAAATATCCGCCCTATCCGGGGTAGACGTGGTCCATGCAACCATCGGCCCGTCCTCCGTGTCCTCAACCATGAGCCCCACCTCGTTAAAGTGTGGGCTGAGATGGCCGGCGAAATCTGTGGGGCAGCCCGTGCGTGATTACCTGCTGACGCTCTGTGTCACGGCCGCGGTGACCTATCTGCTGACCGGCCCGGTGCGCAAGTTCGCCATCGCGGTCGGGGCGATGCCCGCGATCCGTGCGCGTGACGTCCACCGAGAACCGACACCGCGGCTCGGTGGCATCGCCATGTTCGGCGGACTGTGCGCCGGGCTGATCGTCGCGTCCCATCTGCACAACCTCGACTGGGTCTTTCGTCTCTCCAACGAGCCGCGGGCGCTGCTCTCCGGGGCCGCGCTGATCTGGCTGATCGGTGTGCTGGACGACAAGTTCGAGATCGACGCACTGATCAAGCTCGGCGGGCAGATGATCGCCGCCGCGGTCATGGTCATCCAGGGCCTGACGATCCTGTGGCTGCCGATTCCCGGCGTCGGCACCGTCGCGCTCACCCAGTGGCAGGGCACGCTGCTCACGGTCGCCGTGGTCGTCATCACGATCAACGCGGTCAACTTCGTCGACGGTCTGGACGGTCTCGCGGCGGGCGTGGTCTGCATCGCCGCCGCGGCGTTCTTCCTGTACACGTATCGGCTCTGGTACGGGCACATGATCGAGGCCGCTGCTCCCGCGACGCTCTTCACGGCGATCCTGATGGGCATGTGCCTGGGCTTCCTGCCGCACAACATGCATCCGGCCCGGATCTTCATGGGCGACTCCGGGTCGATGCTGATCGGCCTCGTGCTGGCGGCCGGCGCGATCTCCGTCACGGGGCAGGTCGACCCGGACACGATGAAGCTCTTCGTGGGCAGTGAGCGCGAGGCCACCCAGGCGATGCTGCCGGTCTTCATCCCGCTGCTGCTGCCGCTGACCATCATCGCGATCCCGGCCGCCGATCTGGTGCTGGCGATCGTGCGGCGTACGTGGAACGGCCAGTCGCCGTTCGCGGCGGACCGCGGCCATCTGCACCACCGGCTGCTGGAGATCGGCCATTCGCACAGCAGGGCCGTGCTGATCATGTACTTCTGGTCGGCCCTGATCGCCTTCGGCGCGGTCGGATACTCCGTGCACTCGACGTCCCTGTGGATCGTGCTGGTCATCATGGGGCTGAGCGCGCTGGGCCTGGTCCTGCTCCTGATGCCCCGGTTCACCCCGCAGGCGCCGTACTGGGCGGAACGGTTCGTACCGCCCCGCTACCGCCGGCGCCGCGGCAAGGGCGAGATGCCCGAGGCGGAACCATCGGCTCCGGACGAGGCCCAACAGCGGCCGCTGGATACGCAGATGGGGCAGGAGGGGCACGAGCTCCAGGAAAGGGCCCGGATCGCCGTGGGAGTATCCGGCGTCAACGGGGCGACCGCAATCGGCCCCCGTTCGCGTTTTTCGGACAGAGGCACGGCTGATTCGACGCATTGACGATTCGGACATCGAGGGGCAATACCAGACAAGACATTGAGTTGCCTTGCTCACATGCGCAGGTTCGCCCACATGTGTGACAGCAAGCACACTTTCTTGGTAAAGACCTCATCAAATAGTTTGTGATACCGTTCACGAAGCCCGGTGACGGAGTTGAAGGACCTGAGTGCCACGGTCCATCGGCCCGAGGCATCGACTCGAACCGGGCCTACGCTCGTCCATGACGACACACTGCCCACCCCCTGCAAGCGGAGCTGCCGCCATGCCGTCCAACGACGTCCGGACTCTCCTCCAGGCCGCCGTACCCACCGCTGTCGCCGGCGCTGTTGCCGCCGCCGTCAGCGGTGGCGTCGCGGGCGGCAAGGGAGCCCTGGGCTCGGTCGTTGCCACGATCGTGGTGATCCTCTTCATGGGGATCGGACTGCTGGTCCTGCAACGGACCGCGCGGTCCCTGCCTCACCTGTTCCAGGCGATGGGGCTGATGCTGTACACGGCTCAGCTTCTCCTCCTGTTCATCTTTGTCGCCGCATTCAAGAACACGACGATGTTCAACCCGAAGGCCTTCGCGATCACCCTGGTCGTGATGACCCTCGTGTGGATCGGCGCACAGACGCGTGCGCACATGAAGGCCAAGATCCTTTACGTCGAACCCGAGTCCGACAAGGCGGAAAAGCCCAAGAACACGGGCTCGAAGTCGTGAAGGGTAGGGGCGGGATAAGTGCAGGTTCAAGACCCTGCTATCGTCCGGTTCCAACTGCGGCACTGCGGGCGCGGGCATGTGAGCTGACGCCTGCTCGATCGCGAGGCTCAATGCCTGACTGCCGCTCACACATCCGTAACACCAGTCCAGTGCCGAACCGCGGCTGCGCGCCGCGCCGACACAACGAGGTTGCCGTACCTATGCGCCACGCTGAAGGAGCCCGCGGTGAGTGCTGACCCGACCCAGGTGCTCGCCTTCGAGACCGATTGCCACATCTTCTCCGGTTGTGGTTTCCCGGGTCCTGGCTTGCACTCATTCCTGTTCGAGCCGATCTTCGGTGACGCGGACAGCAACATCTACTTCAACAAGACGATGCTGCTGGCGCTCCTCGGTACGGTCATCATCGTCGGCTTCTTCTGGGCCGCCTTCCGTAAGCCGAAGGTCGTTCCGGGCAAGCTGCAGATGGTCGCCGAGGCCGGCTACGACTTCGTCCGCCGCGGCATTGTCTACGAGACGCTCGGCAAGCGCGAGGGCGAGAAGTACGTCCCGCTGATGGTGTCGATCTTCTTCTTCGTCTGGATGATGAACCTCTGGTCGATCATCCCGCTCGCCCAGTTCCCGGTGACGTCGGTCATCGCGTACCCCATGGGTCTGGCCCTGATCGTCTACGTCCTCTGGATGAGCATCACGTTCAAGAGGCACGGCTTCGTCGGTGGCTTCAAGAACCTGACCGGCTACGACAAGTCGCTCGGCCCGGTGCTCCCGCTGGTCATGGTCATCGAGTTCTTCTCGAACGTCCTGGTCCGTCCCTTCACGCACGCGGTCCGACTCTTCGCGAACATGTTCGCGGGGCACACGCTGCTCCTGCTCTTCACCATCGCCAGCTGGTACCTGCTCAACGGCATCGGTATCGCCTACGCGGGTGTGTCGTTCGTGATGGTCATCGTGATGACCGCCTTCGAGCTGTTCATCCAGGCTGTCCAGGCGTACGTCTTCGTGCTCCTGGCGTGCGCCTTCATCCAGGGCGCTGTCGCCGAGCACCACTGATCGCGCCTCCCATACCCCCAGTCGTCCGGTGGCCAACCCCCACCGGTCCGTGAAAGAGAAGGAAGAACTGGCATGTCCCAGACCCTTGCCGCCGTCACCGGTTCCCTCAGCTCCGTCGGATACGGCCTGGCTGCCATCGGCCCCGGCGTCGGCGTCGGCATCATCTTCGGTAACGGCACGCAGGCTCTCGCCCGTCAGCCCGAGGCTGCCGGCCTGATCCGCGCCAACCAGATCCTCGGCTTCGCCTTCTGTGAGGCGCTCGCCCTGATCGGTCTGGTCATGCCGTTCGTCTACAGCTGACGAACCGCGACTAGTCCGTTCCGACGAAAGGCACTGATGTGAACCCCGTGGTTCAGCTCGCGGCCTCCGAGGTGGAGAACCCCCTCGTTCCGCCGCTCCCTGAGCTCGTCATCGGTCTGATCGCCTTCGTCATCGTTTTCGGCTTCCTCGCCAAGAAGCTCCTCCCGAACATCAACAAGGTTCTGGAAGAGCGCCGCGAGGCCATCGAAGGCGGTATCGAGAAGGCCGATGCGGCCCAGACCGAGGCCCAGAGCGTTCTTGAGCAGTACAAGGCTCAGCTCGCCGAGGCTCGTCACGAGGCCGCGCGCCTGCGCCAGGAGGCGCAGGAGCAGGGCGCTGTGATCCTGCAGGAGATGCGGGCGGAAGGCCAGCGGCAGCGCGAGGAGATCATCGCTGCCGGCCACGCCCAGATCGAGGCCGACCGCAAGGCCGCGGCCTCCGCGCTGCGTCAGGACGTGGGCAAGCTCGCCACCGACCTGGCCGGCAAGCTCGTCGGCGAGTCCCTCGAGGACCACGCCCGGCAGAGCGGCACCGTCGACCGTTTCCTCGACGAGCTCGAGGCGAAGGCCGAGGCTGTCCGATGAACGGCGCGAGCCGCGAGGCACTGGCTGCCGCACGTGAGCGTCTCGACGCGCTGACCGACAACACGTCGGTCGACGCGGCGAAGCTCGCCGAGGAGCTGGCCGCCGTCACGGCGCTGCTCCAGCGCGAGGTCTCACTGCGACGGGTCCTCACCGACCCGTCGCAGGCCGGCGAGGCCCGGGCCGAGCTGGCCGGACGACTGCTGCGCGGTCAGGTGGGCGGCGAGACCGTCGACCTGATCTCCGGCATGGTCCGCTCCCGCTGGTCGCAGTCGCGTGACCTGGTCGACTCGGTCGAGGAACTGGCGAACATCGCCGACCTCACCGCCGCCCAGCGCAGCGGAGACCTCGACGACGTCGAGGACGAGCTGTTCCGGTTCGGCCGGATCGTCTCCTCCGACAAGGAACTGCGCGCCGCGCTCACCGGCCGGTCCGGGTCCGCCCTGGCCAAGGGCGAGCTGCTGCGCAGCCTGCTCGGCGGCCGGGCACGGCCCACCACCGAGCGCCTGGTCGTGCGGCTTGTCACCCAGCCGCGTGGACGTAGCCTTGAAGCGGGACTCGAGTCCCTCTCCAAGCTTGCCGCGGAGCGCCGGGACCGGATGGTCGCCGTGGTGACTTCGGCAGTACCGCTGAGCGATCAGCAGAAGCAGCGCCTCGGCGCCGCGCTGGCGAAGATCTACGGTCGGCCGATGCACCTGAATCTCGATGTGGACCCCACGGTCCTCGGCGGGATCGCGGTGCGGGTCGGTGACGAGGTCATCAACGGCACCGTCGCGGAGCGCCTCGAAGAGGCGACCCGTCGCATGGCCGGCTGACGAGCACAGCGCAGCAACAGAACAGAGCAAGACCAGCGGCCCGGTTGGGCCGTGCAGAAATTGCAGAAGATTCCTGGGGGTCGGCCCCCAGACCCCCTTAAGAAACTTCGGGCCCAACAAGGAGAGCAGGGAACCCAGATGGCGGAGCTCACGATCCGGCCGGAGGAGATCCGGGACGCGCTGGAGAACTTTGTCCAGTCGTACAAGCCGGACGCGGCCTCGCGCGAGGAGGTCGGTACGGTCAGCGTTGCCGGCGACGGCATCGCGAAGGTCGAGGGTCTTCCCTCGGCCATGGCGAACGAGCTGCTGAAGTTCGAGGACGGCACCCTCGGTCTCGCCCTCAACCTCGAGGAGCGCGAGATCGGTGCGATCGTTCTCGGCGAGTTCAGCGGTATCGAAGAGGGCCAGCCGGTGCAGCGCACCGGTGAGGTGCTCTCCGTCGGTGTGGGCGAGGGCTACCTCGGCCGCGTCGTCGACCCGCTCGGCAACCCGATCGACGGTCTCGGTGAGATCGCGACCGACAGCCGCCGCGCCCTCGAGCTGCAGGCCCCTGGCGTCATGGTCCGTAAGTCGGTGCACGAGCCGATGCAGACCGGCTACAAGGCCGTCGACGCCATGGTGCCGATCGGCCGCGGCCAGCGTCAGCTGATCATTGGTGACCGTCAGACGGGTAAGACCGCTCTGGCCGTCGACACGATCATCAACCAGCGCGACAACTGGCGCTCGGGCGACGTGAACAAGCAGGTGCGTTGCATCTACGTCGCCATCGGTCAGAAGGGTTCCACCATCGCCTCCGTGCGCGGTGCCCTGGAAGAGGCCGGTGCGCTCGAGTACACGACCATCGTCGCCGCCCCGGCGTCCGACCCGGCCGGCTTCAAGTACCTTGCGCCGTACACCGGTTCGGCCATCGGCCAGCACTGGATGTACCAGGGCAAGCACGTCCTGATCATCTTCGACGACCTCTCGAAGCAGGCCGACGCCTACCGCGCCGTGTCGCTTCTGCTGCGCCGTCCGCCGGGCCGTGAGGCCTACCCGGGCGACGTCTTCTACCTCCACTCGCGTCTGCTGGAGCGCTGCGCCAAGCTCTCCGACGACATGGGTGCCGGTTCGATGACGGGCCTCCCGATCGTCGAGACCAAGGCGAACGACGTGTCGGCGTTCATTCCGACCAACGTCATCTCCATCACCGACGGTCAGTGCTTCCTGGAGTCCGACCTGTTCAACGCCGGCCAGCGTCCGGCCCTGAACGTCGGTATCTCGGTCTCCCGTGTCGGTGGCTCCGCCCAGCACAAGGCGATGCGCCAGGTCTCCGGCCGTCTCCGTGTGGACCTCGCCCAGTACCGCGAGCTGGAGGCGTTCGCCGCCTTCGGTTCCGACCTGGACGCGGCCTCGAAGGCGTCGCTGGAGCGCGGTAAGCGCATGGTCGAGCTGCTGAAGCAGCCGCAGTACCAGCCGTACCCGGTCGAGGAACAGGTCGTCTCGATCTGGGCCGGCACCACCGGCAAGATGGACGACGTCCCGGTCGCGGACATCCGTCGCTTCGAGAGCGAGCTGCTGGAGTACCTGCGCCGTGAGCGCAAGGAGCTCCTGACCAGCATCGCCGAGGGCGCCAAGATGTCCGACGACACGCTGCAGTCGGTCGCCGACGCGGTCGCCGCCTTCAAGCAGCAGTTCGAGACCTCGGACGGCAAGCTCCTGGGCGAGGGCTGATCGATGGGCGCTCAGCTTCGCGTTTACAAGCGCCGCATTCGCTCCGTCACCGCCACGAAGAAGATCACCAAGGCGATGGAGATGATCGCCGCTTCGCGCATCGTCAAGGCGCAGCGCCAGGTGGCGGCGTCGACGCCGTACGCGACCGAGCTCACCCGCGCGGTGACCGCGGTGGCGACCGGCTCCACCACCAAGCACCCGCTGACCACCGAGGCCGACGCTCCGGCGCGGGCCGCGGTCCTGCTCATCACGAGCGACCGCGGTCTGGCCGGCGGTTACTCCTCCAACGCCATCAAGGCGGCGGAGGGACTGACCGAGCGTCTGCGCGGTGAGGGCAAGGAGGTCGTCACGTATGTGATCGGCCGCAAGGGTGTCGCCTACTACGGATTCCGCGAGCGCAAGATCGAGGATTCGTGGACGGGCTTCACCGACAGCCCGACGTACGCGGATGCGAAGCGGGCCGCGGCCCCGCTGATCGAAGCGGTCACCAAGGACACCGCCGAGGGCCGCGTGGACGAGCTGCACATCGTCTTCACGGAGTTCGTGTCGATGATGACGCAGAACCCGGTGGACAACCGGATGCTGCCGCTCAGCCTCGACGCCGCGAAGGAGGAGGCCGGCCAGGGCGAGATCCTGCCGCTCTTCGACTTCGAGCCGTCGGCGGAGGACGTCCTCGACGCCCTGCTTCCGCGGTACGTCGAGAGCCGGATCTACAACGCGCTGCTGCAGGCCGCTGCTTCCGAGCACGCTGCCCGCCGCCGCGCGATGAAGTCGGCCACCGACAACGCCGGTGAGCTCATCAAGAGCCTCTCCCGGCTTGCCAACGCGGCCCGCCAGGCCGAAATCACCCAGGAAATCAGCGAGATCGTCGGCGGTGCCAGTGCGCTGGCCGACGCGACCGCGGGGAGTGACAAGTAATGACGACGACAGTTGAGACGGCCGTTGCCACGGGCCGCGTCGCCCGGGTCATCGGCCCGGTCGTCGACGTGGAGTTCCCCGTCGACGCGATGCCGGACATCTACAACGCGCTGACCGTCCAGGTGGCCGACCCGGCCGAGGACGGCAAGCTCAAGACGCTGACCCTCGAGGTCGCCCAGCACCTCGGCGACGGCCTGGTCCGCGCGATCTCGATGCAGCCCACCGACGGTCTGGTCCGCCAGGCCCCGGTGACCGACACGGGCGCCGGCATCACGGTCCCCGTCGGTGACATCACCAAGGGCAAGGTGTTCAACACCCTCGGCGAGATCCTGAACAAGCCCGAGGCCTCGGCCGAGGTCACCGAGCGCTGGCCGATCCACCGCAAGGCGCCCAGCTTCGACCAGCTCGAGTCCAAGACCGAGATGTTCGAGACCGGCGTCAAGGTCATCGACCTGCTCACCCCGTACGTCAAGGGTGGAAAGATCGGTCTGTTCGGTGGTGCCGGTGTCGGCAAGACCGTTCTGATCCAGGAAATGATCTACCGCGTCGCCAACAACCACGACGGTGTGTCGGTGTTCGCCGGTGTCGGTGAGCGTACCCGTGAGGGCAACGACCTCATCGAGGAAATGTCCGACTCGGGCGTCATCGACAAGACGGCCCTCGTCTTCGGTCAGATGGACGAGCCGCCGGGCACGCGTCTTCGTGTGGCGCTGGCCGGTCTGACCATGGCGGAGTACTTCCGCGATGTGCAGAAGCAGGACGTGCTCTTCTTCATCGACAACATCTTCCGGTACACCCAGGCCGGCTCCGAGGTGTCCACGCTGCTCGGCCGTATGCCGTCCGCGGTGGGTTACCAGCCGAACCTGGCCGACGAGATGGGTCTGCTGCAGGAGCGCATCACGTCGACCCGCGGTCACTCGATCACCTCGATGCAGGCGATCTACGTCCCCGCGGACGACCTGACCGACCCGGCCCCGGCCACCACGTTCGCCCACCTCGACGCGACGACGGTGCTCTCCCGTCCGATCTCCGAGAAGGGCATCTACCCGGCCGTGGACCCGCTGGACTCCACGTCCCGGATCCTGGACCCGCGGTACATCACGCAGGACCACTACGACACCGCCATGCGGGTCAAGGGAATCCTGCAGAAGTACAAGGACCTCCAGGACATCATCGCCATTCTCGGTATGGACGAGCTCGGCGAGGAGGACAAGCTCACGGTCTTCCGCGCCCGTCGCATCGAGCGCTTCCTGTCGCAGAACACCCACGTCGCCAAGCAGTTCACCGGCGTGGACGGTTCGGACGTTCCGCTCGACGAGTCGATCGCAGCGTTCAACGCGATCGCCGACGGTGAGTACGACCACTTCCCGGAGCAGGCGTTCTTCATGTGCGGTGGCCTCGAGGACCTCAAGGCCAACGCCAAGGAGCTCGGCGTCTCCTGAGCCCATGGCTCACCGAGGGGGACGGGGTCCGTCCCGTCCCCCTCACCACGCCCCGTAGAATTGACCCAACACCCGGCTCGAACGGCCGGGTGGTGACCCGAGGAGCCACCCTTGGCTGCTGAGCTGCACGTCGAGCTGGTCGCCGCGGACCGCAGTGTCTGGTCCGGCGAGGCCACCCTGGTCGTCGCGCGCACCACGTCCGGCGACATCGGCGTCATGCCCGGTCACCAGCCGCTTCTGGGTGTGCTGGAATCGGGCCCGGTGACGATCCGTACGAGCGGCGGTGAGACCGTGATCGCCGCGGTGCACGGCGGTTTCATCTCGTTCGCGGACGACAAGCTTTCGCTGCTCGCGGAGATCGTGGAGCTGGCGGACGAGATCGATGTCAAGCGCGCCGAGCGTGCGCTGGAGCGTGCGAAGTCGGAAACGGACGCCGCTTCCGAGCGGCGCGCCGAAGTGCGACTGCGTGCGGTGTCGGAGCACTAGCGCACCGCGACAACGTAGCTTTACCCTCAGCCGCGGCCCGAGCTGGAGACCACTCCAGACCGTGCCGCGGCTGAGGCGATGCAGGTGCGGTTGTAGTTCTGGCGGTATCCGTTACTCGACGACGCGAGGAGGTCGGTGGAGATGTTCCTCGCGCTGTGGGTGGGCGGGCTGGTCGTCGCACTGGTCGCGGTTGGACTCTTCGTCTTCGGTCTGCGCCGGCGGCTGATTCAGCGCTCCGGTGGGACCTTCGACTGCAGCCTGAGATGGAATGTGCCTGAGGAGCCCGACCTCTCGGGCAAGGGCTGGGTGTACGGGGTCGCCCGGTACAGCGGAGACCGGATCGACTGGTTCCGGGTCTTCTCGTACGCCCTTCGCCCACGCCGGGGCCTGGAGCGTTCCGCGATCGAGGTGGTCGCCCGTCGGCTGCCCGAGGGCGAGGAGGAGCTGGCGCTCCTGTCGGACGCCGTGGTGCTCGGCTGTCTCCATCGTGGCACCCGCCTGGAGCTGGCCATGAGCGAGGACGCGCTGACCGGATTCCTCGCCTGGCTGGAGGCGGCTCCGCCCGGCCAGCGGGTCAACGTGGCTTAGGTCGGCCTTCAGGGGGAAGCACGCGAAATGCCGGGGAGACAGGGGGCGGACCTGTCTCCCCGGCTGCTTTTCGGGGTGGTGCGCGGTACTGAGTGGGGGACTACTTCAGACCGCTGCTGATCGCGCCGACGAGTTCGCCGTTGCTGGTGTCACCGCTGAACTCCCAGAAGAACGCGCCTCCCAGGCCCTGGCCCTTCGCCCAGGTCATCTTGGACGCGATGGTGGCCGGGGTGTCGTAGCTCCACCAGTTGGTGCCGCAGTGCGCGTACGCGGTACCGGCGACGGTGCCGGTCGCGGGGCAGCTGGTCTTCAGGACCTTGTAGTCCTCGATGCCGGCCTCGTAGGTGCCGGGGGCCGCTCCGGTGGCGGTGCCGCCGGGCGCGTCCTGGGTGACGCCGGTCCAGCCGCGGCCGTAGAAGCCGATGCCGAGCAGCAGCTTCGAGGCCGGGACCCCCTGCGCCTTCAGCTTGGCGATGGCGTCGGCGGAGTTGAAGCCGGCCTGCGGGATGCCGCTGTAGGAGGTGAGCGGGGAGTGCGGGGCGGTCGGGCCCTTCGCGTCCCAGGCACCGAAGAAGTCGTACGTCATCACGTTGTACCAGTCCAGCGACTGGGCGGCGCCCGCGTAGTCGGTGGCGTCGATCTTGCCCCCGGTGGAGGCGTCGGCGGTGATGGCGGCCGTCACCAGGTTGTTGCTGCCGAACTTCGTGCGCAGCGCCGAGGTGATGCCCTTCAGTGCGGCCGGGCCGCTGGTGTCGCAGGTCAGGCCGCAGGCGTTGGGGTACTCCCAGTCGATGTCGATGCCGTCGAAGACATCGGCCCAGCGGGGGTCCTCGACCAGGTCGTAGCAGGACTGGGCGAACGCGGCCGGGTTCTTCGCGGCCTCACCGAAGCCACCGGACCAGGTCCAGCCGCCGAAGGACCACAGGACCTTGATGTTCGGGTACTTCGCCTTGAGCTTGCGCAGCTGGTTGAAGCTGCCGCGCAGCGGCTGGTCCCAGGTGTCGGCGACGCCGTCGACGGACTTGTCGGCGGTGTACGCCATGTCGTAGTCGGCGTAGGAGTCGCCGATCGCGCACTTGCCGCCGGTGACGTTGCCGAAGGCGTAGTTGATGTGCGTGATCTTCGCGGCCGAACCCGAGGTGTCCAGGTTCTTGACGTGGTAATTCCGGCCGTACACGCCCCAGTCGGTGAAGTAGCCGAGGTTGACCTTGCCGCCGGTGCCTGGGTTGCCGCCACCACCGGTGGTGTGGATCTTGACCGCGCCGCTGACCGGACCGGTCTGGTCAGCGGTGTCACGCGCCCGCACGGTGTACGAGTAGTCGGTGCCCGCGGTGAGGCCGGTGTCGGTGTATGTCGTACCGCTGACCGTGGCGACGACGGCGCCGTCGCGCAGCACGTCGTAGTTCTTGATGCCCTTGTCGTCGGTCGCCGCGGTCCAGCTCAGCTTGACCGAGGTGTCGGTGACGGAGCTCGCGGTGGGGGTGCCAGGAGCGGACGGGGCATTGTCGCCGGGGACGCTGCCGCCGTCGCACGAGGCGCCGTTCAGCTTGCAGCCGGTGGGGGCGCCGGAGCCGGTGCCGTTGAAGCCGAAGGAGACGCTGGCGCCCGGTGCGACCGAGCCGTTCCAGCCGGCGTTCTTGGCGGTCCAGTGGGTTCCGGAGTTGGTGACGGTGGCGTCCCAGGCGGAGCCGACCGCGGTGCCCGAGGGGAAGTCCCACTCGATGGTCCAGGAGGAGAGGGCGGTGGTGCCGGTGTTCTTCACCGTCCACTGGCCCTCGAAGCCGCTGCCCCAGTCGGACTTCTTGAGGTACGTGGCGGTTGCCGAGGCGGCGGCTTCGGCGGGGGAGGCCAGGCCGACCATGGCGGCGAGCGGAAGAAGCAGCGCGGTGAGGCCCGCGACGGCTCTGGATCTGGTGGCTCTGCCGGTGCCGAATCCGAATCGGGGCCGGTGTAGGGGGTTTTCAGTGCTCAACGGTGCTCCTCGGGTGAGGTCCGGACAAACGGGGGGTGGTCCGTGGACTGCAAACCCTGCGCCGTCCTGAGCACGCCTTGTCATGGCGCACTCACCGCAGTGTGTTCGGCGAGATTAGGAAGGTCTGGACCAATCGTCAAGAGGTCCAGACCAAAGTCCTGTTCTTCGTCAGATTCCCAACTCCTGTGCCAGCACCGCCGCCTGGACCCGGCTGCGCAGCTCCAGCTTGCCCAGCAACCTGCTGACGTGCGTCTTCACCGTCGCCTCGGCCATCGAGAGCCGGACCGCGATCTCGGCATTCGACAGTCCCGCGCCCAGACAACCGAGCACCTCCCGCTCCCGCCGGGTGAGCGAGTCGAGCACCGCCGGATCGTGCGCGTTCACCGGCCGCACGGGGGTGGTCCCCGCGAACTCCGCGATCAGACGGCGCGTCACGGCCGGGGCGATCAGCCCCTCGCCGCGCGCCACCGTACGTACTGCTTCGAGCAGATCACGCGCATCGGTGTTCTTCAGCAGGAAGCCGGCCGCCCCCGCACGCAACGCCCCGAAGACGTACTCGTCCAGATCGAAGGTCGTCAGCACCAGCACGTCCGCGAGCTCCTCGGCCACCACCTGCCCGGTCGCCGACACCCCGTCGAGCCGCGGCATCTGAATATCCATCAGCACCAGATCGGGCCGCAGCTCGCGCGCCAGCCGAACCGCCTCCTCACCGTCCCCGGCCTCGCCCACGACCTCGATGTCCGGCGCGCTGCGCAGAATGAGCACCAGCCCCGCACGGACGGCCGACTGGTCCTCGGCAACCACCACCCGGATCGTCATGCCCTGACACTCCCTTCCGCCACGGGCAGTTCGGCCCGTACCCGCCAGATCCTCGTTCCGTCGCCGGTGCGCACCGGACCCGTCTCGATCGCTCCGCCCAGCAGCGCCACCCGCTCCCGCATGCCCACCAGACCGGCCCCCGACCCGGGCGCGCGCGGCCCGGCACGGTCACCGAACGCGCTGCTGACCTCCACGGCGAGCAGCGGCCCGGCCCACCCGAGCCGCACCACCACCGGGCCGGGCACGGCATGCTTGAGCGCGTTCGTCAGGGACTCCTGGACGATCCGGTACGCGGCCAGTTCGACCGGCGCGGGCAGCGGGCCCCGCTCGCCGCGGGTGTCCTCGAAGACACAGGTCAGACCGCTCGCCGCGGCGTTCGTACGGGCCTGCTCGATCAGCGCGTCCAGCGAGGCGAGCGTCGGCGAGGCGCTCGGTTCCGGGTTCGCGCCGCCGGTACGCAGCAGGCCGATCAGCCGGCGCATCTCGGCGAGGCCGTCGACGCTGTTCTCGCGGATCACGCCCAGCGCCTCGCGCGAGGTGTCCGGCTCGTCGATGGAGAGCGCGGCGGTGGAGTGGATGGCGATGGCGGAAAGATGGTTGGCCACCATGTCGTGCAGCTCGCGGGCCATCCGGGCGCGCTCGGCGGTCACCGCCTGCGTACGGTCCATCTCGGCGAGCAGCGCGGTCTGATCGGCGCGCAGCAGGGCGGCCTCGGCGGCATCCCGGTGGTTGCGGACGCTGACCCCCGTGATGGCGGGCAGGAAGGAGATCATGCCGGTGACCACGCCGATGAGCAGCGCCTGAGGATCACGGAACCACGCCAGGAACCCGATCGTGACCGCGACCGTGATCAGGAACGTGGACACCGGGATGCGGCGGGCGGCGGCCGGTGTCCCGTACAGCACGGCCGCGTACATCAGGTCGGTGAACATCAGCACCGTCGCCAGATTCCCGACCGTGAACTGGTCCGCGACCAGCGCGAGCGTGCCGATGACCAGCGCCGTCTGCGGGGCGTTCCTGCGTACCAGTTCGAGCCCCGAGACGACGGCGAGCGGAAGCAGGGAGACCCATGGCCCGACGAAGGCCCGGTCGCCCTGCATGTGCAGTCCGAGCACCCACAGGAACAGACCGCCGAAGAGACCGGTGGCGGCGATGAGCACGTCGTGGCGGTGCGGCCGGGCGAAGGAGAACACCCTCCCATCCAACACGGCGGCCCGGCGCCGGACATCCCTACCGTGGGTGAGGCACGAGTACATCGAAGGATGCAGTCGCGGTTCGTCACTGCCGACGACGATTCCGGGCACCTCGGCCGGAAGGCTGAAGGCAACGAGAAGGAGAAGTGCCGTGATCGTCACGCTGATCGTGCTCTGCGAAGTCGCCTTCTGGGTGCTGCTGGCCGCGGGGCTCGCGCTGCGGTACCCGGCGAAGAAGCCGCGCCTGGGCGCGGCCGTGCTGCTGTGCGAGCCGCTGCTGGAGGTCGTGCTCCTGGTGGTGACGGCCATCGACCTGAAGAACGGGGCCGAGCCCGACTGGAAGCACGGGCTCGCCGCGGTCTACATCGGCTTCACGGTGGGGCTCGGCCGCTCCACGATCCGCTGGGTGGACGCCCGGGTCGCCCACCGTTTCGCGGGCGGCCCGCCGCCGGTGAAGCCGCCGAGGTACGGAATGGCCAGGGCGGCGCACGAGTGGCGGGTCGCGGCGCGCTGGACGGTCGCGGCGGCGGTCGCACTGGCCCTGCTCCAGGCGGCGGTCTGGTACGTGGCCGGGGACGGCGACGTGACGTCGCTCCGGTCGTGGCAGCAGAAGATGCTGCTCGTGATCGGGATCAACGTGGTCATCGCGGGGAGCTACACGGTGTTCCCGAAACGGGAGCCGGCCGGGCGCTGAGAGGCCGGACGGGCTCGGGACCGCACCCGTCCGGCACCATTGGCCGCCGCACCCGTCCGGCGTCTTCGCCGCGCAGGGCTACCGCTCGCCGCCCGGTACCCACAGCACGTCGCCGACCTCCTTGTTCGCCGTCCTCGCGAGGATGAACAGCAGGTCGGAGAGACGGTTGAGATACGTCGCCGTCAGCGCGTTCATCACCTCGCCGTGCACCTCCAGCGCCGCCCACGTGGACCGTTCCGCCCGCCGGACCACGGTGCACGCCTGGTGCAGCAGCGCCGCCCCCGGCGTACCGCCCGGCAGGATGAAGCTGCGCAGCTTCTCCAGCTGCTCGAGGTAGTGGTCGCAGTCCGCCTCCAACTTGTCGACGTAACTCTGCTCGACCCGCAGCGGCGGGTATTTCGGTTCCTCGACAACCGGGGTCGACAGGTCCGCGCCCACGTCGAACAGGTCGTTCTGCACGCGGACGAGAACCTTCACGACGTCCTCGGAGAGCTGCCCGAGCGCGATCGCGGTACCGATGACGGCATTGGCCTCATTGGTGTCGGCGTACGCGGAGATCCGCAGATCGGTCTTGGCGGTCCGGCTCATGTCGCCGAGGGCGGTGGTGCCCTGATCGCCGGTGCGGGTGTAGATACGTGTCAGATTGACCATGCCGCCAGCCTAGTAACGCTACGGGGCAAAGCTAGCCGGGAGGGGCACCGGATACGCACCCGGTCCGGCGGCGGGCGCCCCGGGTACGAGAAGGTCCTCAACTGCGCCCGGCGCGCCGCCGAATGACGTGTCCCGGTGTGATGTCCGTCATGTGAGACGTGACGCGCATCTCTTCATGGCCCCAGGGCCCCTCGCGGGTACTAATCTCCGCCGGAGAGCATGTGAACAAGCGTTAGGACCGGCCGTGCAGGGACCAGCTGCAGAGGCGAACACAACCCGAGGGGTGTACACGTGGCCAGGAAGCTCGCCGTCATCGGAGCCGGACTCATGGGAGCCGGCATCGCGCAGGTCTCCGCCCAGGCGGGCTGGGACGTCGTGCTGCGTGATGTCACCGACGAGGCCCTGACCCGTGGACGCGACGGCATCAAGGCCTCGTACGACAAGTTCGTCTCCAAGGGGAAGCTGGCGGCGGCCGACGCCGATGCCGCGCTCGCCCGCATCACCACCACCACCGACCTCGACGCGGTCGCCGACGCGGATGTCGTCGTCGAGGCCGTCTTCGAGAAGCTGGAGGTCAAGCACGAGATCTTCCGGGCCCTCGACAAGATCGTCCGGGACGACACCGTGCTCGCCTCCAACACCTCCGCCATCCCGATCACGAAGATCGCGGCTGTGACGGAGCGCCCCGAGCGGGTCGTCGGTGTGCACTTCTTCTCGCCGGTCCCCATGATGCAGCTCTGCGAACTCGTACGCGGCTACAAGACCAGCGACGAAACCCTCGCCGCCGCACGGGAGTTCGCCGAGTCCGTCGGCAAGACCTGCATCGTCGTGAACCGCGATGTGGCCGGCTTCGTCACCACCCGGCTGATCTCGGCGCTCGTCGTCGAGGCCGCCAAGCTGTACGAGTCGGGCGTCGCCTCGGCCGAGGACATCGACACCGCCTGCAAGCTGGGCTTCGGCCACGCCATGGGGCCCCTGGCCACGGCGGACCTGACCGGCGTCGACATCCTGCTGCACGCGACGAGCAACATCTACACCGAGTCGCAGGACGAGAAGTTCGCCGCGCCGGAGCTGATGCGCCGGATGGTGGATGCAGGTGACATCGGCCGCAAGAGCGGGCAGGGCTTCTACACGTACTGATCGTTTTCGGTCCTCCGGTTGCCTGATCTGCCGTCGGTCAGGCCCGGAGGCCGGGGGGAGTTACCTGGAATCAGCGGATCCGCGCGGATCCGCGCCGGGCCTCGATCACTCCACGGAGTGAATTCGGTATCGGTTCGCTTACAGACGGCAACTTCCCTGTCGCTGCCGCAGTCAGTTGTGGGAGAGACAGAACAGACAGACGAACCTTGCTACGGAGTAATCCCGGGGAGCGCATATGCACATCAGGGGCGACCACGCCGAGCTGGTCGTCGGGGGCCGCCTTGACGTCCGAAGCGCGGCGGACGCCCGTACGGTCCTGCACTCGGCCCTCGACGACGGAGTCGGCGACCTGGTGCTCGACCTGACCGAGTTGGATTCCTGGGACGCCACCGGACTCGGCGTCATCATGGGCGCACACCGCCGGGCCGGGCGGGCCGGACGACGGCTGGTGCTCCGCGGTGTGCCGCCGCAGATGCAGCGCCTGCTGGTGGCGACCCGACTGCACCGCATCCTGGCCATCGAAGGCGGGATCGCCGCGGACTCCCTGCCCCGCGTGTAGGGGCCCCTCCGCCCGGCCGCGCGGCGTGACCGGCGGTGCACATTCCGCACGAGAACGTGCGCTTCGGGCGGCGTGGCCCCCCGACTGTGCGGGGACACCGCGCGACGGTTTAGGGTTCGGCCGTCCGCCGATTGACGGAACCCACCGGGCGGACACCGGACCAGAAGCGACAGCAGGGCGTGCGAGGCCGGGAGGGGCAATCGTGCGCGACGCGTCTGGGGGCTTTGGCGATGGACCCGACACACCGGGGGCCGGAGGAGTACGGCCGGGACAACGACGGCTTCGGCGAGACGGACGGTCGGCGTCGGCCGTCCCACGATGCATCCCCGAGCTCTCAGCTCCGTTCGGGCAGGGGAGGCCCCATTGCCCCGGATTTCGGTCAGCAAACGCCGCAGCAGTCGCGCGTCGTCCGGCTCATATCGGGCGACTACCTCCTCACCCTCAATCCGGTCGACGGCAGCGAGGTCGAGTTGTGCCCGCCGGGAGAGCAGCCCGACCCGCCGGTCCGGCGCACCGCGGCCGAGCGCACCGACCGCGAACGTGCCACCGCACCGCCCGTGCCGCCGGGGCCGCCCGCCCCGCAACTGCCCCTCCTGGAGCGCGCGGAAGAACGCGAACGGCTGGTGCGCCTGCTGGCCCGCGGCCGCTCGGTGCGGCTCACCGGACCGGCCGGATCCGGCCGTACGGCACTGCTGGACGCCGTGGCCGCCGACTGCGCGGACCTTGCGCCGGACGGGGTCGTACGGCTCTGCGGCCACAAGCGGACCGTCACCGATCTGCTGTACGGGCTCTTCGAGGCCGTGTACGAGGCGCCGCTGCACCGGCCCGACCGCGCCGGTCTCCTCGACCGGGTCCGGACCATCGGCGCCGTTGTCGTACTCGACGACCTGGAATTCGGCGGGGCCGCCCTGGAGGAGCTCCTCGACGCCACGCCCGAGTGCGCCTTCCTGTTCGCGACGACCCCGGATGTCGCCGCACCCACCGCGGACTCGTACCTCGAAGAGGTCTTCCTCGCGGGCCTCGGACGGGGCTCCTCGATCGAGTTGCTGGAGCAGGTCGTCGAGCGACCGCTCACCGACGAGGAGGCGAACTGGGCGGGAGACCTCTGGTTCGAGTCGGAGGGCCTGCCACTGCGCTTCGTACAGGCGGGCGCCCTGCTGCGCCAGCGCGACATGCTGCGCACCGACCCCGAGGCGTACGACGGCCTCGACCTCCGGTCCGCCGACGCACCCTTCGGGCACGACGAGGAGATCGACGGCGTCCACATACCGCTGCCCGGCCTCGGCGAGGGCGCGGCGCCCGCCGCGCTGCTCGCCTCGCGGCTGAGCGGGCCCGCCCGTGACACCCTGCGCTTCGCGGTCGCACTCGGCGGCGAGGTGCCGCACCAGGCGCATCTGCCGGCGCTCGTGGGGGACACCCACGCCGACGCCGCGCTCGGTGAACTGGCCGGTTGCGGACTGCTCTCCCCGGCCGGCCCCCGCTACCGGCTGGCCGCCGGAGTCACCGCCCAGCTGGCGGCCGCCGGATACGGCGAGGACGCCATCGACCGGGCCCGGACGGCGGCCCGGCACTACGCCTGGTGGGCCGGTCACCCCTCGGTCACTCCCGCACGGGTGACCGCCGAGGCCGACGCCGTCGTCGCGGCCATGGCACAGCTTGTCCCCGGCGACGAAGCGGGGCAGACCAGCGCGGCCGTGCTGCTGGCCCGCAGCGCCTCTCCCGCCTTCGCTGCCGGGCTGCACTGGGGTGCCTGGGAGAGGGCCCTGCGGCTCGGTCAGGAGGCGGCCAGGATCGCTGGAGAGGTCGCCGAAGAGGCGTATTTCCACCATGAGTTGGGTGTTCTCGCGCTCTGCACCGGCAATCCGGACCGGGCCAGGACGGAGCTGGAGACCTCGATCAGCATGCGCGGGGCACTCGCCGACAAGTCGGGTGCGGTGGCCGGGCGGCGCGCGCTCGCCCTGGTCGCGGACCGTTCCGGTGGCCCGCTGCCGGATGTCCTCGCCCCGGTGGGCGATGAGGTGCCGGTCCCGTGGCCGGAAGAGCCGGTACGGCCGCCCGTCGGTGCGACGACAGGCGTGACGCAGACGCTGTCGCGGCCGTACGAGGAGGCCACGGCGGTGATAGCCCGGCAGAGCGCCCCCTCGGCCGCCGGAGGTGCGCGGGGAGGCCGCCTGGCGGGGCTGGGCAAGGCCCGTCGTAATGCCGTCGCGGCGGGCGCGGGCGTGCTCCTGGCCGGTGTGCTCGGCACGGTGGTGGTGCTGGGACTGACCTCAGGCGGCGATGCCCAGGGGAATCCGGGGGTCACGAGCGAGGAGTCGGTGGGCCGGGACGACAGCGGGAACGAGGTCCCGGCCGACGGGCCGACGGATGGTTCGGCCCCCGCGGACACGGGGGCCGGCGGCGCCGTGGAGACGCCGGGCCCGTCGGGCAGCCAGGTCACGCCGAGCGCGAGCGGTACGCCGTCCGGTGGCTCGGCGGAGCCGGGCGACACCTCGTCGTCGGCCGAGCCGTCCAGCGGCAAGCCGTCGTCGGACGGGCCGACCGGGCCGGGCAAGTCGCCCAGCCCGACGAAGCCCACGTCGACGAAGCCGGGCAGCCCGTCCCCGAGCCCGTCGGACACCCTCTCCCCGAGCCCGACGGACACGGCGACCGAGCCCGAGCCGACCGAGCCCGGCACGTCCGACTCGGCGAGCGGGCCCTCCTTGACGTCGTCGTCACCGGCGGCAGCGAGCGCACACAGCAGTCCCGCGGTGGTCTGAACCGCCCCCGTAGACGTGGGACGCCGGACGTGACGTGCACGTCCGGCGTCCGAAAAGTTCAGAGACGAGGCCCGGAGAAGAAGCTCGCAGGGCAGGTTCGAGAGCTCCGAGAAGGGTCGGAGGAGATCTCAGAACAGCCGCAGCTTGTCGTCCTCGATACCGCGCAGCGCGTCGTAGTCGAGGACCACACAGCCGATCCCGCGGTCCGTCGCCAGCACCCGCGCCTGCGGCTTGATCTCCTGCGCCGCGAAGATGCCCTTCACGGGGGCCAGATGGGGATCGCGGTTGAGCAGCTCCAGATAGCGGGTCAGCTGCTCCACGCCGTCGATGTCGCCGCGCCGCTTCAGCTCCACGGCCACGGTCTGCCCGTCGGCGTCGCGGCACAGGATGTCGACGGGGCCGATCGCGGTGAAGTACTCACGGCGGATCAGGGTGTAGCCCTCGCCGAGTGTCTCGATCCGGTCGGCGAGCAGTTCCTGCAGATGTGCTTCGACGCCGTCCTTGATGAGGCCCGGGTCGACACCCAGCTCATGGGACGAGTCATGGAGGATTTCCTCCATCGTGATGATCAGTTTCTCGCCCGCTTTGTTCACTACGGTCCAGATGCCCGCGGTGTCGTCCGTGCCCTCCTTGAGCGTGCAGGGCGGTGACATCCAGTTCAGGGGTTTGTACGCCCTGTCGTCGGCGTGGATCGACACGCTCCCGTCCGCCTTCACCAGGATCAGACGGGGAGCGGAGGGCAGGTGGGCCGTGAGCCGGCCGGCGTAGTCCACGGAGCAGCGGGCGATGACGAGACGCATGGTCGGCAACGCTACTCGACGACGGGTGCTCCACGCGATTCTCCCCTTCCGCCCGCGATCACCCGGACCGAGGGCTTTCGGGCTTGCCCCTCTTTGCTCCCCTTCGTTATTGGCCGGTTGTGTTCCTAATCTCCTGGTGCGGCCAGGACTGCACCCTTACCGTGTAAGCAGGAGGTCGCAGTGCGTGCACAGTGCGTCGCCGTCCTCCTTCCCTGCCCGTAAGGCCCCGGCCCGTCGTCGGGGTCGCGAGAGGAGAACCCATGTCGCTCGACGTCTCACCGGCGCTGTTGGAACAGGCCGAGCGAGGCGAGGTCGACGAAGCCGACTTCGTCGACTGCGTCCGGACCTCCCTGCCCTACGCATGGGAGATGATCAGCTCTCTGGTGGCTCAGCTGAAGGTCGACGGCGGAGAGTTCGCCGACAACCAGACGCCCCCGCCGGACGAGCAGGCACGTGGTCAGCTGCTGCGCGCGCTCGCGAGTGATGCGATACGCGGCGCTCTGCAGCGGCACTTCGGGGTGCGTCTGGCATTCCAGAACTGCCACCGCGTCGCGGTGTTCCCGCTGGATGCCTCGGTCGACGAGCGGCTGGCCCGATTCACCTCGGTGAGGGGCCAGTTGCTCAATCAGTCGCCCGAACTACGGGACTGCTAAACGCTTCTGCTGCCGCTCCGGTCCGCAGGAGGTGCAACTGGCTCCGGGGCGGCAGCACCGTTGCCTCTTTAGAGGAGCTCGCAAAATGGGCGTCCGGCTCGCGACGCCTGGCACGCACGCTCGCTGCGTTGCCGAAACGCCCTAGTAGCTCCGCTACAAGGACCTTCCAGCGCCTTGCGATCGCACGCACCAGACGCCGCGAGCTGATCGGACTCCCATTTTGTGAGCTCCTCTTACGACCTCCCCGACGATAGGGAGCGGATCAGCGAGCGGCGTCATGCGGCTTCGATTGCAAGGCGGAGGAAGGAATCGACGCGGAGCGTCGTTGACTGACGACAACGCCGCAAGCGGGGGCGCATGGCGTCGGGAGCCCGCTCCCTATCGTGGGGGAGGTCGTTACGATGTGTCATGTGAGCAGTGGCATTACGTCGGTGCCCAGCCGCGCTACGTTCTCCTCCGTGGCCGCCAGATCTCCCGAACCCTCCACCAGGAGCGCGAAGCGGGTGATGCCTGTCCGCTCGGCGGTGGCGGCGAGCCGGTCGGCCGCGAGCCGGGGCGGGCCCACCGGATGAAGGCCGCACAGCAGCTCCGTATAGGCGACGGGGTCGCGCATCACCCGGTGCCTGCCGTCGACCGTCACATGGGCGTCCAGGCCCTGTCGCAGCCAGCCGGGCATCGTCTTCACGAGCGTCTCCACGGCGTCCTCGGCACGATCGGCGATCTGGGCCACCCCTGCGGACACATGTCCGGCTTCCCGGACGCTCTCGGGCGAGCGCCCGGCGGCGAGTGCGGCGGAGCGCCACAGGGCGACCATCTCGGCCTTCTCCTCGTCCCCGCAGTGCATCCCGAGCAGCATCGGCAGACCGTTCTCCGCGGCGAGCCGCACCGTCTTCGGCGAGGTGCATGCGACGACCACCTCGGGGCCGCCGGGGCTCTCGCCGTCGTTCCGGCCGAGCAGTTCGTCGGCCCGGGGGACCACCGCCACCTCGCGGAAGCCGTAGCGCTCCCCGTTGCCCGCGACCCGGGGTTCGGTCAGCCAGTCGAGCAACAGGTCCAAGGACTCCGGGAAGCCCTTCTCGAACGCCTCCAGGCCCCCGCCGAACACCTCCAGATCCACCCAGGGGCCGCCCCGGCCGACGCCGAGCGTGAATCTGCCGCCGCTGGTGAGGTGGAGCAGCGCGGCCTGTTCGCCGAGCGCGACCGGATGCTGGTTCGGGAGCACGCTCACCGCCGTACCCACCCGGATTCTCCGGGTGCGGCCGAGCAGCAGTGCGGCCAGTGTGACGGCGGACGGGCAGACCCCGTACGGCACGAAATGATGTTCCGCCAGCCAGACCGAGTCGAGGCCGGATTCCTCCGCGATTTCGGTGGACCGGATCGCGCGGTGCAGCGCTTCACCCGGCCCCTGTCCCGGAAACTGGGCTGCCAGTACGAACGTTCCCACACGCATCGCCAATTACCTCCTTGCGGCCGACGCGGGCTCTCCCCTACCCGCAACAACGTCTGACACGTGCCAAGGGCACGGTCCGCCGGCAAGCTGTTGCGATTTTCCGGTAACTCACCCCGTCCGGGGCGCCGGGCTGTGCGGTGCGGGACCCGGGGCTCGGCCGAATGGCCCTAGGCTGGACGGAACTGCCCAGCCTGCCCCGTGAGGTGTCACGTGTCCCCGCGCCGCAACCGCCCCCGAGGCGGCGAGAGTCATTACGACAGCACAGTGGAGCCGGGGGCCCGGTACGGCGGCGGGGGGCGCACCGAGGAGTGGCGGGGCGAGGAGTGGACGGTACGCCCGGTCAGCGGCGCGAGCGCGGCCGGCAAGCGCTACCGCTGCCCCGGCTGCGACCAGGAGATCCTGTCCGGCGTCCCGCACCTGGTGGCCTGGTCCGAGTACGGCGGGATCGACGACCGCAGGCACTGGCACAAGGCCTGCTGGAACGCGAAGGACCGCCGCACCACACAGGTGCAGCGGTCCAGGAACGCGCCTCGCTACTGAGCTCGGCGGCCGGCCGGGTCTTCTGCGGGCCGGGCCGGCGAGCGGTCAGACGTCGCGGTTCTCCAGCGTGACGTACGCGCCGATCATGGCCACGGCGGTCACCCCGAGCATGATCCACAGGGGGTCCCAGCCGGTCGGCCCCGATCCGGTGACCGAGGTGTTGTAGAAGGCACTGAGCTGGCTGGGGATCGAGTACTCGAAGAGCGCCTGCTGCAGGCCGGCCAGCGACTTCGTGAACATGAACAGGGCCAGCACGAGCGGCAGCAGCACCACCCCGATCATGACCGTGATCGCACCCGCGGAATGCCGGATGAGCGCACCGATCGCCAGCGAGAGCAGCCCCAGCGTCGCGATGTAGAGGCCGACGCCGACCGTGGCGCGCAGCCATTCGTCCCCGGTGGGCGCCCTGCCGTCCAGCATGGCCGACTGCACCGCGGCGACCGCCGCGGTCACCACGGTCGTGATCGTGAAGGTGAGCAGGAAGAAGACGATCGCCTTCGCGGTGAGCACCCGGGCGCGGCTGGGGCAGGCCGTGAGCGTCGTACGGATCAGGCCCGTGCCGTACTCGGAGGCGATGGTCATCACGCCGAGCGTGATCACACAGATCGAGCCCAGGAGTACACCGAAGAAACCGAAGCTCAGCTTCGGGACGCTGTCGGTGTGGGCCCCGGACACGCTGAGCAGGACCGCTGCCGTCACGCCGAAGCCGAGGACCAGCACGATCATGATGCCCAGCGTCCACATCGTGGAGCGCACCGAACGGATCTTGGTCCACTCGGAGGCGAGCGCGTCACCGAGGTTTGCGGCGCGCAGCGGGATCGGGGAGTCGTAGAGCCCGGCCGAGGCGTCCTGCCAGTTCTGCTGCGGGGCACCGGCGGGGGCGGAGGCCTGCTGGTACGGCGCCTGCGGGGGCGGCGGTGTCGTCATCGGGCGTCCTCGCTGGTCTCGCTCTTGGTCAGGTCTGCGGGGGCTGCGGCGGGCGCCGCCGGGGCGGGTGCGACCGGAGCGACCGGGGCCGCCGGGGCCTGCGCGTACGGGTTCTGTCCGGGCGGCGGCGGGGCGTACCAGCCCTGCTGCGGCATCTCCGGCACCGGCTGCGGCCCGTAGTCGGGCTGCTGGCCGTACCCGTGCGCCGGCTGCTGCAGCCCCACCTTCTGGTCCGCCGTCGAGCGGTAGTCCACGGCGCCCTGCGTCATCCGCATGTACGCCTCCTCCAGCGAGGCCTGGTGCGGCGAGAGCTCCCACAGCCGGACGTCCGACTCGTGGGCCAGATCGCTGATCCGCGGCAGCTGCAGGCCGGTGACGCGCAGGGCCCCGTCCGGCTCCGGCATGACCCGGCCGCCCGCCTCGGTCAGCGCGGCGGTCAGCTTCTCCCGCTGCTCCCGGACACCGTCCGCGGCCCGCACCCGGGCGAAGTCGGCCGAGTTGGCGGAGATGAACTCCTTGACGCTCATGTCGGCGAGCAACTGCCCGCGGCCGATCACGATCAGGTGGTCGGCGGTGAGCGCCATCTCACTCATCAGATGGCTGGAGACGAAGACTGTACGGCCCTCCGACGCCAGCGTCTTCATCAGATTGCGGACCCAGAGGATGCCCTCGGGGTCGAGGCCGTTGACCGGCTCGTCGAAGAGCAGCACCTTCGGGTCGCCGAGCAGCGCCGCCGCGATGCCGAGCCGCTGACCCATGCCGAGCGAGAAGCCCTTGGACCGCTTGCGCGCGACGTCGTGCAGACCGACGACGCCGAGCACCTCGTCGACCCGGGCGGCCGGGATCCCGGCGAGCTGGGCGAGCGACAGGAGATGGTTACGGGCGCTGCGCCCGCCGTGCACCGCCTTCGCGTCCAGCAGCGCACCCACCTGACGCGGGGCGTTCGGCAGGCTGCGGAAGGGGTGGCCGCCGATCGTGACATGACCGGAAGTCGGACGGTCCAGGCCCAGCATCATGCGCATGGTGGTGGACTTGCCCGACCCGTTGGGACCGAGGAATCCGGTGACGGCGCCCGGCCGCACCTGGAAGGAAAGGTTGTGCACGGCCGTCTTCGCACCGTAGCGCTTGGTCAGGCCGACTGCCTCGATCATGCTCCAGCCCCATCGACTTCTGTCTGTCGTCGGGGCCCGGGCCGTCAGGCCGCACACCCCCGTAAGAGTTAGGAGGATATCCAGGCCTTGACGGTTCCGGCCAAGTCGTTACGCGAGCGCGTCCCCCGCGTCGGAGTGAAGGGGGGGCGCTTCCGGGGCGGGACGTGCACTCCCGGAGCACTCCGGTCACGCGTCCCGCCCACCGGTCACGCGTCGCGCTTCTTCAGTACGAGATAGCCGCCGACCAGCGCGGCCGCCACCCAGGCGAGCAGAATGCCGAACCCGCCCCACGGCCCGTACGGCGCCGGATTGCTGTTCATGGCGTCCGGAACCACCTGCATGATCTTGGATCCGGCCTGGTCGGGGAAGTAGCGGGCGACCTTCTTCGCGCCCGGCACCGCCGACAGGATCTGGGAGACCAGGAAGAAGAACGGCATCAGAATGCCGAGGGACAGCATGGAGCTGCGCAGCATCGTCGCCACGCCCATGGAGAAGATCCCGATCAGACCCATGTAGAGGCCACCGCCGACGACCGCCCGGAGGACATTCTCCGCACCGATGTCCGTGCCGTGGTCGCCGAGGAGCGCCTGCCCGAGGAAGAACGAGACGAAGCTGGTGGCGAGGCCGACCACCAGGGCCAGCAGGCCGGCCACCGCGATCTTGCTGAAGAGGAACGAAGCACGCTGTGGTACGGCCGCCAGCGAGGTGCGGATCATGCCCGAGCTGTACTCCGTACCGACCACCAGCACACCGAACACGACCATGGCCAGCTGGCCGAGAACCATGCCCGAAAAGCTGATGTAGGTCGGGTCGAAGGTGGCCCGCTCCTCCACCGGCAGGTCGCTGAACTGGGCGTTCATCAGGGCGCAGAGCGCCGCGCTCATCGCGACGGTGACGACGAACGCGGAGATCAGCGTCCAGACGGTCGACGAGACCGTACGGATCTTGGTCCACTCGGAAGTCAGGACCGCGGGTACCGATGCCATCGTCGTCACGCCCCCTTCCCGGTGCCGGTGGGTGTCTGCCGGCTGTACGGATCGTCCCAGTGCGGGCCCACGGGAGGCGGCGCCCCGGCGAGCTCGGAGTGCGCGTGGTACTCCACCGAATCCGCCGTCATCTGCATGAACGCTTCCTCCAGAGAGGCCCGCTGGGAACTCAGCTCGTGCAGCACGATCTGATGCCGGGCGGCGAGCTCGCCCAGCGCCTCGGTGGTGGCGCCGTCGATCTCCAGCGTGCCGTTCCCCGTCTCGACCACCACGAGCCCCTCCTGGTGCAGCACATCGCGCAGCCGCTCCTGCTGCGGGGAGCGCAGCCGTACGTAACTGCGGGAGTTCTGGTGGATGAAGTCGGCCATCGAGGTGTCGGCGAGCAGCTTGCCCTGGCCGATCACGATCAAGTGGTCCGCGGTGAGTGCCATTTCGCTCATCAGATGCGAGGAGACGAAGATCGTCCGGCCTTCCGCGGCGAGTGCCTTCATCAGATTGCGGATCCAGTGAATGCCCTCGGGGTCGAGGCCGTTGACCGGTTCGTCGAAGAGCAGCACCTGCGGGTCGCCGAGCAGCGCGGCCGCGATGCCGAGCCGCTGGCCCATGCCGAGCGAGAAACCCTTCGACTTCTTCTTCGCCACCGCGGTCAGGCCGACGGTGTCCAGGACTTCCGCGACCCGGCTCTCCGGGATGCGATTGCTCTGGGCGAGGCAGAGCAGGTTGTTGTACGCGCTGCGTCCGCCGTGCATCGACTTGGCGTCCAGCAGCGCACCGATGTATTTGAGGGGTTCCTCCAGGTCGCGGTAGTGCTTGCCGTCGATGCGCACCGAACCACTGGTCGGGTTGTCGAGGTCGAGCATCATCCGCATCGTCGTGGACTTGCCCGCCCCGTTGGGCCCCAGAAAGCCCGTCACCATTCCGGGTCTGACGCGGCACGAGAGCCGGTCGACGGCAACCTTGTTGCCAAAGCGCTTGGTGAGGCCATCAAGCTCGATCATGCGTTCACGCTAGAACGGCCGCGCGCCCGGCGCCACCACAAAGGCGGAACCGGGCGCGCGAGGGGTACACGGGCCGTACGACTGCGGTACTCCGGGGTCAGCGGGTCTGCTGAGCCGGAACGCCGCGGGTGACCGGCTCGTCGTCGGCGGGTGTGCCGGCGGCGGCCACCGCGGCACCGGTCAGCGTCGCCAGCATCTCGCGGACGTTGGTCAGCTGGGCGTTGATCGAGTCGCGGCGGTTGGTGAGCGCCGCCAGCTCGCGCTCCGACTCGCTGCGGATCCGGTCGGCCTTCGCGTTCGCGTCGGCCACGATGTCCTCGGACTGGCGCTGTGCCGTCTCCACTGTCTGACGGGCCCGGCGCTCGGCGTCCGTACGGAGCTTCTCGGCCTCCAGGCGGAGCTGCTCGGCGCGGTGCTCGATCTCGGCGAGGCGCTTCTCGGCCTTGGCCTGACGGGACGCGAGGTCGCGCTCCGACTGGTCGCGGCGCTTGGCCAGGTTGGTCTCGAAGTCCGCGGCGGCCTGGGCGGCCTTGGCGCGGGTCTCCTCGAAGAGGGCGTCCGCCTCCTCACGCTTCTGCGCGGCGTCCTTCTGGGCGTCGGCACGCAGCGTGCCGGCCTCGCCCTTGGCCTTCTCGACGATACGGACGCCCTCGTCCTCGGCCTTCGCCTTGCGATCGGCGGCGAACGACTCGGCGTCGTTGCGCACCTGCTGGGCGGCCGACTCGGCGAGCTCACGGTGCTGCTCGGCGGCGCGACGGGCCTCCTCGCGCAGGTCCTTCGCCTCCTCCTCGGCCAGGCGGAGAATCTTCTCCACGCGGGCACCGAGACCGGCGTACGACGGCTCCGCGTCGTTGACCTGGGCCTGGGCGTTCTGCGTTTCGAGGTGGAGCTCCTCGATGCGCTTTTCCAGAGACGTGATGCGGCCGAGAGCACTATCACGGTCGGCGACGAGCTTGGTAATGCGGTCATCCACCTGACCGCGGTCGTATCCACGTCGCACGAGCTCGAAGCCGAAGGGGGAGGAAGGGTCGCTCATGGGGTTCCTGTCGAATGAGACCGGTGAGGTGTTAGAGGGAATCCTAGGGGTGCGGACGGCGTGTCATCGAGCGGATGCCCTTTTGATCTGGAGAATGACACCTCTTTCGAGTGGCTGACCCACCGTAACCCTTGCCACTCGGAAGGTTGAACGCTCCTGACGAAGCACGGGAGATGACGGGGCGACTACCCATCGGACGACTTGCCACTCGATCGAGCGCCCGCCGAGGCCCCGGCCTTGACGCCGCCGGTGGAAGTGCCGCCCTTGCCGCCGGCGGCCGGCGTCTCGAACGACTCCAGTGCCTCCAACACGTCCTGGACGCGGGAGATCTCGGTGTTGATGTCCTCGCGCCGGCGCACCAGCAGGTCGAGTTCGCGCTTGCCCTCGTCCACCGTTCGCTTCGCCTCGGTCTCGGCGTCGGCCCGCAGCTTCTCGGCCTCGCGGATCAGCGTGGCCTTCTTCTGCTCGGCCTCCTTCAGCAGCGACTCGGCCCGCTTCACCGCCGCGATCCGGACCTTGCTCGCCTCCGAATTCGCGTCCGCCAGCAGCTCCTTGGCCTTGGCCGCCGCCTCGTCGCGCTGTTCGGTCGCCGCCTTCATCAGGTTGTCGACGCGCTCGCCCGCCGTCCTCATCTGCTCGGACGTCTCCCGCCGGGCCCGGTCGTGCAGCTCCTCGATCTCGCCCTCGATCCGGGCCCTGAGCTCCTCGGCCCGCTCCCGGATGGCCGTGGCGTCCCGGCGCGCGCCGACCAGCAGCTCGTCCGCGTCCGTACGGGCCCGCTCCACCAGGGAGTTGCCCTCGACGGTCGCCTCCGAGGTGATCCGCACGGCCTCCTTGCGGGCCGCGCCGACCATCGTGTCGGCCTGCTCCTCGGCCTCGGTGGCGGCGCGCAGCGCCTCCTCCTGCGCCTTGTTGATCAGCTGGTCCGCCTGCTCGGCAGCGTCGGCCCGGCGCTTCGCCGCGGCCTCCCGCGCCTCGTCCAGCAACCGGTCCGCCTCCTCGCGGGCCTGAGCGCGCATCAGCTCGGCCGCCGCCTCCGCCTCGGCGCGCACCCGCTCCGCCTCCTCGCGGGTGCGGGCCGCGTGCTCCTGCGCCGAACCGACGGTGGCCGCCGCCTCCGCACGCAGCCGCTCCGCCTCGTCGGCGGCCTCGTCCATCGCTCGGGCCGCCTGCTGCGTCGCCTCCTCGACGAGCCGGGTGGCCTGCTGCGTCGACTCCGTACGGACCCGCTCGGCCTCGCTCGTCGCCTCGCCGACCAGCCGGTCGGCCTGGGTCGCGGCGTCGGAACGCATCCGGTTGGCGTCCTCGCGGGCCTCGGCCCGGCTGCGCGCCGCGTCCTGCTCGGCCGAGGCCAGCGCGTCGGAGGCCTCGGTACGCATCCGCTGGCTGTACTCCGCGGTGTCCGCCCGCAGCCGCTCCGACTCGGCGATCGCGTCCGCGACGGTCCGCTCGGCCATCGCCTTCGCGGCCTCGGACTCCTCCTGCGCCTCCCGGCGGATCCGGGACGCGTCCTCGCCCGCCCGCTCGCGCTCGGCGTGCGCGTCGGCGCGGAGCCGGTCCGCCTCCTCCTGCGCCTCGGACTTGGTCCGCTCCGCGACATGCTCGGCGGTGGAGCGCAGCCCGGCGATCTCCGCCTCGGCCTGCTCCTGCAGTCCGCTGACCGAATCCCGTACCTGCTGGGCGGTCTGCTCGGCCGTGGAGACCAGCTCCGTCGCCCGGCTGTCCGCCTCCTCGACCAGGCGGTGCGCCTCGGCCTGTGCCTCCTCGACCCGCTTGCGGGCGGAGGCGAGCAGCTCCTCGCTCTGCTCGCGGGCCCGCTCGCGCTCCTGGTTCGCCTCGGCGCGCGCCGCGTCGAGGGTCTCCTCGGCCTCCCGGCGACGCCGGTTCGCCTCCTCCTGCGCGGCGGCCAGCGCCTCGGCGGCCTCCGTGCCCACCCGCTCCGCGGCGGCAGCGGCCTCGGAACGCACCCGGTCGGCGCTCTCCTGCGCCTCGGACTTGAGCCGCTCCGCCTCGGCGGCCGCCTCGCCGCGCAGCCGTACGGCGACGGACTCGCCCTCCGCACGCGACTGCGACGCATCCGCCGCGGCCTCGTCGCGCAGCCGCTCCGCCTCGGTCTCCGCCTGCTCCCGCAGCGCCCGCAGCCGCTCGGCGGCCTCCGCGCGCAGCCGCTCGGACTCCTCGTTCGTCTCGCGCCGGATGCGCTCCGCCTCGGCGCGCGCGTCCGTGAGCGCCTGCTCGGCGGTGGTGACCCTGGTCTCGGCCTCGGTGTGCAGCCGGGTCAGCTCGTCGGCCGCCTCCGCCTGCCGGGCCGCGACCGCACGCTCGGTCTCCTCGCGCAGCTCCGCCGCCGCCTGCTCGGCCGCGGTGGTGGTGGACCCGGCCTGCTCCTCGGCCTCGGTACGCAGCTGCTCGGCCTCGGCGCGGGCGCGCTCGAGGGCCTCCTCGGCCTGCTTGCGCAGCGCGCCGGCGCGCTCGGCCGCGTCGGTACGGACCCGCTCGCTCTCCGTGCCCGCGGTGGTGCGCAGCTCCTCCGCGTCCGCCTTCGCCTTGGACAGCAGCTCCTCGGCGGTCTTCGCGCCCTCCTCGATCTGCTGGACGGCCTCGCGGCGCGCCTCGCCGCGGATCCGCTCGCCCTCGGCGACCGCCTCGGAGCGCAGCTGCTCGGCCTCGCCGCGCAGCCTGCGCGCCTCCTCCTGCAGCTCGACCGTCTTGGCCCGGTACTCCTTGGTGTCGTCCTTGGCCGCGCCCTTGAGCTGATCGGCCTGCTCGGCGGCCTCGCCGCGCAGCCGGTCCGCCTCGGCCTCCGCCTCGCGGCGGATCCGGTCGGCCTCCTCGCTCGCCGTCCTAGTGGTGGACTTCGCGTCCTCGGACGCCTTGGTCAGCACCTCCTCGGCGGCCCTGGCGGCCTTGGCGAGCTGGGCCGCGGCATCCTCGGCGGCCGCCGTGCGGGCCTGCTCGGACGCCTCGGACCTCAGCCGGACCGCCTCGGCACGGGCATCGGCGAGCGCCTGCTCGGCCTCCGCCTTGAGGGTCTCGGTGTCCTTGGTGGCCTCGCCGACCAGCCGGGCGATCTCCGACTTGGCCGTACGGGTGCGCTGCTCGTTCTGCGACTCGGCGGCGGCCAGCCGCTTGACGGCGGCCTCCTTCGCCTCCGCGGTGACCTTCTCGGCCTCCAGCCGGGCCTCGCGCAGCTGGGTCTCGGCCTCCTGCATGCGCTGCTCGGCGGCCCGGTTCAGCTCGGCGGTCCGCTGCCGGGTCTGCTCGGTCTCCGCCGTCGTCGACGTCCGCAGCTGCTCGGCGTGGCTGGTGGCCTCCTGCGCCTGGCTGGAGGCGGCGTTCAGCAGCCGCTCGGCGTCCTTGCGGGCACGCAGCAGGATCGCCTCGGCGTCGGCACGGGCCGACTCCGCCTCGGAACCGAGCCGCTGCCGGGTCTCCTCCGCCAGCCGCCCCGCCTCGGCGCGCGCCGCCGCCAGGGACTGCTCGGCCTCGGTACGGGACTCCTCCAGCAGCCGGCGGGCCTGGGACTCGGTCCTGGCCCGGAGCTGCTCGGCCCAGGCGACGTTCTCGTTGACGTGGGACTCGACGGTCTGGCGGCGCTCGGCCAGCTCCTGGTCGAGCTGCTGGCGCCGCTGCACGGCCTCGTTGTGCAGCTCGGCCTGGAGCCGAGCCTGGTGCTCGGCGTGCTCCTGCAGGATGCGCTGCGTCTGCGCACGGGCGTCACGGAGCTCCCGCTCGGCGTCCGTCCGCAGCTGTTCGGCCTGGATCTGGGCATTACGGAGCAGCTGCTCGGCCTGGTAGCCGATGTCCGCGCTGTCGTACGCGGGACGGGTCGCGAGATTGCGCCGAGCCTCGTGCAGCTTGGCGCGCAAGACCTCGACCTGGTAACCGAGGTCCTCGGCGTGCTGGACGGCCTTCTCCCGGTCGGTCTTCAGCCGGTCCATCTCGGCTTCGAACCGCGAGAGATGGTCGTCGTCAGCTCGGTGGCTCTCCTGGCGTTCGTAGCCCCGCACTGCGCGGTCCATCCGTCCCCTGGTCGCAACTCTCCAACGAGTACCGTTCACCGGTGAACGGTCCCCCGGGGAATGGTGACAGATCAACGGCTGGGGACGCGGCGCGGCCCCGACCCGGCCCCGGCCCGGAACCGCCCACTCTACCGGGCCGGGTATCCGGAGGTCAGTGCTCCGCTGCGGACGTGACCAGTTCGGTCAGGACGCCGTGGCAGTCCTTCGGATGGAGGAAGGTGATCCGGGACCCCATGGAACCGGTCCGGGGCTCCTCGTACAGCACCCTGACCCCCTTCTCCCGGATGTCCGCCGCGTCGGCGTCGACGTCCGCGGTGCCGAAGGCGATGTGGTGGACGCCCTCACCGTTCTTCGCGAGCCACTTGCCCACGGCCGAGTCCTCCCGGGTCGGCTCCAGGAGCTGGAGGTAGGAAGCACCGCCGTCGGACGTATCGTTGATCTTGAGCATGGCCTCCCGTACGCCCTGCTCCTCGTTGATCTCGGAGTGGAACACCTCGAACCCGTAGGTCGAGCGGTAGAACTCGACCGTCCTGTCCAGGTCGAAACAGGCGATCCCGATGTGGTCGATTCGCGTCAGCATGCAACCAGTGCAGCGCTCCACCGATGGTTACGCAACGTGCGCGCGATCACACCCGCTGCGGGATGACGGGTGAGGTACCGCTCAGTACATTCGTGTAAACCCTCGTTCACTCCTCATCCCAAGGGGCCGTGCCTCATGTCAGGAACGACCGGTACAACCTCAGTGATCGTCGCGGGCGCGCGTACGCCCATGGGCCGGCTCCTCGGCTCGCTAAAAAGCTTCTCCGGGGCCGATCTCGGCGGCTTCGCCATCAAGGCCGCACTGGACCGGGCCGGTATCGGCGGCGACCAGGTCGAGTACGTGATCATGGGCCAGGTGCTGCAGGCCGGTGCGGGCCAGATGCCCGCCCGCCAGGCCGCGGTCAAGGCGGGCATCCCGATGAACGTCCCCGCGCTCACCGTCAACAAGGTGTGTCTGTCCGGGCTGGACGCGATCGCGCTCGCCGACCAGCTGATCCGTGCCGGTGAGTTCGACGTCGTCGTCGCCGGGGGCCAGGAGTCCATGACGAACGCCCCGCATCTGCTCCCGAAGTCCCGGGAGGGATACAAGTACGGCGCGATCGAGATGCTCGACTCGATGGCGTACGACGGTCTGACCGACGCCTACGAGAACATCCCTATGGGTGAATCCACCGAGAAGCACAACACCCGGCTCGGACTGAACCGCGCCGACCAGGACGAGATCGGCGCCCTCTCGCACCAGCGCGCCGCCGCCGCCCAGAAGAACGGCATCTTCGAGGCCGAGATCACCCCGGTCGAGATCCCGCAGCGCAAGGGCGACCCGGTCCTCTTCTCCAAGGACGAGGGCATCCGACCGGAGACGACCGCGGAGTCCCTCGGCAAGCTGCGCCCGGCCTTCACCAAGGACGGCACGATCACCGCGGGCACCTCCTCGCAGATCTCCGACGGCGCCGCCGCGGTCGTCGTCATGAGCAAGACCAAGGCCGAGGAGCTGGGCCTGGACTGGATCGCCGAGATCGGCGCCCACGGCAATGTGGCGGGCCCGGACAACTCCCTCCAGTCCCAGCCGTCCAACGCCATCAAGCACGCACTGAAGAAGGACGGCCTGGAGGTCGCGGACCTCGACCTCATCGAGATCAACGAGGCGTTCGCGGCAGTCGCCGTCCAGTCGATGAAGGACCTCGGGGTCACCCCGGACAAGGTGAACGTCAACGGCGGCGCCATCGCGCTGGGGCACCCGATCGGCATGTCCGGCGCCCGTGTGGTGCTGCACCTCGCGCTGGAGCTGAAGCGGCGCGGCGGCGGCACCGGGGCGGCGGCGCTGTGCGGCGGCGGCGGTCAGGGCGACGCGCTGATCATCCGTGTTCCCAGGTAGGACCCGGGGTTCCCGAGCAGGAACGGCCCGGCCGAGCCGTACGTAGTACGTAATACACGGCGTAGTACACGGAGAGCACGCAGCGAGTGAACGGAGCGGTGATGGTGGACGTCCCCACCCTGGTCGAGCAGGCCCGTGCGGGCCGGCCGAGGGCCGTGGCCCGGCTCATCTCCCTGGTGGAGGGGGCGTCGCCGCAGCTGCGCGAGGTGATGGCGGCCCTGGCGCCGCTGACGGGCAACGCGTACGTCGTCGGCCTGACCGGTTCGCCCGGCGTCGGCAAGTCGACATCCACGTCGGCGCTGGTCTCGGCGTACCGGCGGGCGGGCAAGCGGGTCGGCGTCCTGGCCGTCGACCCGTCCTCGCCGTTCTCCGGCGGCGCGCTCCTCGGCGACCGGGTCCGGATGTCGGAGCACGCCTCCGACCCGGGCGTCTACATCCGCTCCATGGCCAGCCGCGGACATCTGGGCGGCCTCGCCTGGTCGGCCCCGCAGGCGATCCGGGTGCTGGACGCGGCGGGGTGCGAGGTGATCCTGGTGGAGACGGTCGGCGTCGGCCAGTCGGAGGTGGAGATCGCCTCCCAGGCCGACACCTCCGTCGTCCTGCTGGCGCCCGGCATGGGTGACGGCATCCAGGCGGCGAAGGCCGGAATCCTGGAGATCGGCGACGTGTACGTCGTCAACAAGGCCGACCGCGACGGCGCGGACGCCACCGCGCGCGAGCTCAACCACATGCTGGGCCTCGGCGAGTCCCGCGGTCCGGGCGACTGGCGCCCGCCGATCGTGAAGACGGTCGCCGCCCGGGGCGAGGGCATCGACGAGGTCGTCGAGGCGCTGGAGAAGCACCGGGCGTGGATGGAGGAGCACGGCGTGCTCGCCGAGCGGCGCACGGCCCGGGCGGCCCGCGAGGTCGAGACGATCGCCGTCACGCGGCTGCGTGAGCGCATCGGCGATCTGCACGGCGACCGCCACATCGGCGCGCTCGCCGAACGCATCGTGGCGGGGAATCTCGACCCGTACGCGGCGGCGGACGAACTGGTGGCGGGGCTCACCGAAAGCTGACCCCCGATTCGGTGCGGACGGGTCCGGAGGCGGCGTGCGGCCGCTTCGGGGGCGCCCCCGGCTTGCGCGGCCCGGCCCGGCGCCTGTTCGGGCCTTCGGGCCGCTCCAGGGTCCTCGGGGTGGCCGAGTCCCGGTGTCCTGTGCCCTGTTGAAGACCCCCTGGGGGCGCTGCTGCTGATGACGTGTCCGTGGCAGGATTACGCCCGGACGCGTGCACAGGGCGTCCGGCGTCTCATGCGTGACGACGGGGGGAATGGCGCATGCTCGGGCCGTTGCGGGACGACTCGCCCAGGCGGATCGGGCCTTACGGGATACGGGCCCGGCTCGGCGCGGGCGGCATGGGGGAGGTCTTCCTCGGCGCCCGGGACGGCGGCGGCGAACCGGTCGCCGTCAAGACGGTCCGTCGCGACGTGGCCCAGGACCCCGGCTTCCGCAACCGGTTCCGTCGCGAGATCACCGTCGCCCGGTCCGTCACCGGCCCCCATCTCGCCCCGCTGCTCGAGGGGGACGCCGACGCCGAAGTGCCCTGGCTCGCCACCGGGTACGTGGCCGGGCCGACCCTGTCCGCCGCCGTCCGTGGGGCGGGTGCGATGGCCGAGGCCGAGGTTCGGATGCTCGGCGCCGGGCTCGCCCGCGCGCTGGCGGCCGTCCACGCGGCCGGGATCGTCCACCGCGATGTGAAGCCCGGCAATGTGATGCTCGCGGCGGACGGCCCGCGACTCATCGACTTCGGAATCGCCCGCGACGCCGGCGCGACCCCGCTCACCACCACCAGTCGCATGGTCGGCAGCCCCGCCTTCATGTCCCCGGAACACGTGGCGGGCAGCGGACGCGTCGTCCCGGCTTCCGACGTCTTCTGCCTCGCCTCCGTGCTCTGCTTCGCCGCCACCGGGCGCGATCCCTTCGGTGACGGGCCGGTCGCCGCCGTGCTCTACCGGGTCAAGTACGTCGAGGCCGATCTCGACGATGTTCCGGACGCGCTGCGTGCCGTACTGGACCGCTGCCTGGTGGCCGACCCGGCCGCCCGCCCTGCCGCCGCCGAACTCGCGGAGCTGCTCGGCCCCGGCGCGGCGGCCCGGTGGCCGGAGCCGGTGGTGCGGCACATCGCCGAGTACGAGCGGGAGCTGGCCCGGGTCATCGCACTGGGCGGACCGCTGCTGCCGGGATACACACCGACCGAGGTGGCTGCCGGAAGCCCTCCGGCCGCTCATCAACTGCCCACCCAGGGAACAGACTTCACCCCCGGCCTGCACATCGCGCCCACCCAGGGCCCCGGTCTCGCCCCGCCCCCGCGCCGCTCCCGGCGCGCCCTGGGCGCGGTCCTCGCCGCGCTGATCGTGCTGGGTGCCGCCACCGGGTCCATCCTGGCCTGGCGCAACAACCAGAAGACCCCCGACGAGGCTGCGCGCGGGGGCGGTTCACCCGCTGTCGGCATCGTCGCGGGTGTGGACGAGAACGGGGGCCCGGACGCCTCGGGCGCGGTCCCGTACGGCCGCGATGTCCGTCCGGCGGGGTGGAAGAAGTCCTGGCAGGGGAAGTTCTCCGGGTCGCCGATCGGCTGCTCCGCGGGTCGCGACGTCGTGGTCTGCCGCAAGACGGACGGCACGTACGAGGCGCTGTCGGCGGTGGACGGGCACCGGATGTGGACGCTGGACACGGGGGAGACCTCGAAGGTGGCGGGCTGGGGGCCGACCGGTCAGTTCTTCATGCCGGCCAGTGCCACCCGCCCCACCGTGTACGACGGCACCGTGCTGCTCGCCGCAGGCGACCGGCTGCAGTCGCTGGACGCCCGCACGGGGGAGGTCCGCTGGGAGACCCGGTCCGGTGGCGCGCAGAACCTGGCAAGCGCGCCGCTGGTCGTCGGTGGTTTGGTCTTCGCCGCCAACACATGGTCGTCCGAGGGCTCGGCGCTCGCTGCGTACGACCTCAGGACCGGCGCCGAGAAATGGCACAAGCCGCTGGCCCCGCAGGAGCTAGCCAAAGCCGAGAGGGGCAACTTCTGGCCGGTCGCCACCGACGGCAAGGCGGTGTACGCGATCGGTAAGGACGGGCCGAAGGTGTTCCGACCGAAGGACGGCACGCTGCTGGGCACCGCGGGTGGTGAGGGAACGGACCAGAGCTGCGGAGATCTCCGGCTGCGGGGCGCATTCGCCTACTGTGCCACCTACGCATCCAACAGCAGCGCTTCCGGCTTCGGCACCGATCTGAGGGTGCTGAGGTTCGCGGCGGGGACGCTCAAGGCGCAGGGGCGGGTGCCGGTGGACTCCGCGCTCGTCGCCGAAGCGACCGTCACCGCGATCGACGACCGGGTGATGGCCATCCGCCGGGGTAACAAATACGTGCCGGACGTGCCCGACGAACTCGTCGTCGTCGGCCGCGACAACGGCCGGACCCTCGGCAGGTTTCCGCTCGGCGGGAAGGCGGGGAAGGGCATGAGTAACCCGGCCTCCAACGCCTTGATCGTCGCCGACACCGTGGTCTGGGCGGACAGCACGACGCTGTACACCGTCCCGATCCGCCCCGACGGCACGCTGGGAACATTGGCCGGCACCCGGCTGACGGGCGCCCCGGGCCCGAGCAGGACACCGACGTACGACACCGTTCGCAACGGCGTCGAGCTGGACAAGGAACTACTCGACCCGCAGGTGCTGCCGGTCGGCGGAGTCGTGCATGTCGTGTACGACGACGGCACCACGCTCTCCGTACCCCTGCCCGAGTGAACCGTCCGGCGAACGGCAGAGGAGCCGTGCAGTGATCGAGCCGCTTCCGCCCGGCCGCGCCCGGCTGGTCGGCCCCTACCAGTTGCTCGGGCTGCTGGGCGCGGGCGGCATGGGCGAGGTGTATCTCGCCCGGCCCGCCGGTGCGCCGGACCCGCTCGGCGGACTGGTCGCGCTGAAGACCGTACGCGCCGATCTCGACCTCGACGACGGCTTCCGCATCCGCTTCCGCCGTGAGATCGACGCGGCGGGCGCCGTACGCAGTCGGCACACCGCATCCCTCGTCGGTGGCGACGCGAGCGGCCGGCTGCCCTGGCTGGCGACCGAGTACGTCCCGGGCCCCTCGCTCGCCGAGGCGGTGACCCGCGGCGGGCCGCTGCCCGAGCCGGTGGTACGGCAGATGGGTGCCCGCCTTGCCCAGGCACTCGCCGACATGCACGCCGTACGCGTACTCCACCGTGACCTCAAGCCGGGCAATGTGCTGCTCGGCACCGAGGGGCCGAAGGTGATCGACTTCGGGATCGCCCAGGCCTTCGACGCCACCCAGCTGACCCGTACGGGTGTCGTGGTGGGCAGCCCCGGTTACATCTCGCCCGAGCACGTCAACGGCTCGCGGTCGCTCGTCCCGGCGTCCGACGTGTTCTGCCTCGGTGCGGTGCTCGCCTTCGCGGCGACCGGGCACGGCCCGTTCGACGACTCCGACATGGCGGCGGTGATCTTCCGGATCGCCCACGGCGAGGCCGAACTGTCGTACGTACCGGCGCCGTTGCGTGCCGTGATCGAGGAATGCCTGCGCAGCGACGCCGAGGCCAGGCCGACCCCTCGGCAACTGGCCGGCATGCTGCTGCCGGACGAGCGGCCGGGCACGGCACCCGCGGGCTCGTTCCTCTGGACGGACGCGATACGGCGGCAGCTCGCCGAGCACGCGGCCGGGGCGCGCGCCTGCGCGGCGGCCGCCCCACCGGTCCCGCTCCATGCCCCCGCCCTCGGCGGACCGGCCCTCGCACCGACGCCGGTCGTGCCTGTGTCCGTGCCCGGCGACAGCAAGGGCGACAAGAGACTGTGGATCGGGCTGGCGGCAGCGGCCACGATGGTGTGCGTGGTCCTGGGGGCGGTGCTGCTGCCGGGGCTCTTCAAGGGCGACGGCGGGGGCGACGACAACGCGGGCGGCGGTGCGCGACCGACCGTCTCGGCCCCGGACTCCGTGCGGTCCGAGGCAGGACCCGCCGTCGTGCCCAACGCCGACGCCGGCCGTACCGGGGATTTCGGGGCCGCCGCCGCGGACGTATCCAGGAAACCGGCGGGCTGGAAGGCGTGGAAGGCCAAGATCGCGGATGGTCCGGTGGAGTGCGTACTCGCGGGTGCGTCCCTGGTCTGCGGCGGTCCGCAGCGCATCACCGTGCTGGACGCCGCGAACGGCAGGCGCAAGTGGCAGACCCCGCCGGGAAAGACGGCCGCTGGTCCCGCCTCGGTGGCCGCCGTCCTCGGCCCCACCGTGTACGCCTTCGAGGACGGCGCCCTGGTGGCGCTCGGCCTGGCCGACGGCGCCGAGAAGTGGCGGGAGCCACTGGACGACGGTGCCCGGGTGGCCGATTCCGTACAGTCGGACGGCGTTCTCTATTACGTCACGAGAACCCCGGGAACCGGGGCCGGCCGGATCGTCGCCCACCGACTCACCGGCGGGCACGAACGCGCATGGGACAAGCCGTGGGTCGACCCGGCCCCCGAGGCCGAACTGCTCCTCGCCGAGGGCCGGCTCGTCGCGGTCGGCGAGGGCGTCACCATCCTGAAGAGCACCGACGGCACGCGGCTGGGCGGCATCGGGGCCGGCGACGTCACCTGCCGTACGCCGGTCCTGAAGGGGAAGGAACTCCTCTGCGCGGGCTCGAACGGCCTGACGGTCGTCGATGCGGCGGCCCCGCAGAACCGCCGCACGCTCGCCGACGGCGTGGACATCGCCTACCGGCCCGCCGTGTCACGCGACGGCAAGGTCGTGGTGAGCAGCCGGCAGCGGGTGTACGTGATCACGCTGGCCGACGGCGGTCTGATCTGGGCGACGGATGACGCGTCCGAGGGAATGGAGACCGAGGGAGCGCCGATCGTGGTCGGCGACAAGGCTTTCCTCGTCGACGGGTACGGAGTGGGGGCCTACCGCCTGAACGCGACCGAGGAGGACAACGTGGGCTCCAAGATGTACACGGGATGGCCCGCACCCCCCGGTGATCCGCTCGATCCGGCACACGTCTCGCTGGTCGCGCAGGGTGACGCACTGTTCCTGAGCTTCAACGACGGTACGGTCCTGTCGGGCAACGCCCCGTGAGCGCTGGTCCTCGCCCCGCTCGTCGCCCCCGTGGGTCACACCTTGCCGCGGCGTCCCCGCAGATGATCCGCGACCGGAGCCAGCGCCGCGTGCAGGTCCGCCAGTGCCTCCGGCGTCAACAGGTCCATGAAGTGTTTGCGCACCGACGCCACATGGTGCGGTGCCACCTTCCGCATCGTCTCCGCGCCCTCCTCGGTGAGGACCGCGTACAGACCGCGCCGGTCGGACTCGCAGTTCTCCCGGCGGACCAGACCCGCGCTCTCCATGCGCGTGATCTGGTGCGAGAGCCTGCTCTTGGACTGCAGCGTCGCGGCGGCGAGATCACTCATCCGCATGCGCTGGTCCTGCGACTCGGAGAGGTTGACCAGGATCTCGTAGTCGTTGTTGGTCAGGCCGAACGGCTGGAGATCCTTCTCCAGTTGGTGCATCAGCAGCCTGCTGACGTCCAGGTGGGTACGCCAGGCGCACTGCTCCGCGTCGTTCAGCCAGCGGGTGGCCGTCTCGGTCTCCATATGTGGATTCTACCTAAGAAGTTGAAAGCCGGACGAAGTGAGGGAGTGTGACACCCGGCACCTGCCCGGAGGCGGACTCGGGTGCGGGGTGCGGACGTTCGACGTCACACTGCGCAGACTATCGTTCACGATCCGAAGCGACGTTGGAGGTCCCCGAGCTGACCGGGCATGCGGGACGCGGACCCGGGTTGACCGCCCCCGCCCGGGACGCCCGGCTGCTGCGGCACCGCCCCCGTCGACTGCTCGGGCATCAGGATCTCGGTCGACTGGAGCAGCACCGTACCCGCGCCGACAAACTCGAACTGGTGCTCCTCGCCCGAGGTTCCGCCGATCCCGGTCAGCGACCGCAGCCCGCCCAACACGCCCGTCATGTAGCCGTGGTCGTAGTGGTGGCACGGCGAGGGGCAGTCCGCCCAGCCCACCAGGGCCTGCGGATCGACCCGCAGCGGCGGCTCCATGAAGACCACCGGACCGTTGGACGCCGCCACGAACTTCCCCGTTCCGATCAGCGTCAGAAAGCCCGGCACGATGGACTGCTTGAGTGCCAGCGTCGGCTGGTACGCGAGGAGGTTGCCGGACCGGATCGTCAGATTCCCGTCCTCCAGGTCGTACGAGTTGACGTCGAAGGCCCGGTCCGCGAGCAGCATCTTGCCGCTGCCCTCGGCCACCACCCAGTCGCTCGCGTGCAGCGGCGAGTGGAAACTCGTACGGATCAGCCGTTCGAAGCGGCCGTGACCGATGCCGTTGAACTCGATCCGCCCGTAATAGGCGATCATCTTGCCCTTCTGCAGGAACCACTGGCTCCCCTTGAGTTCCACACAGAAGGTGTAGGAGTTGACGTTGTCGTCCGACGGCAGCGTCATCGGGTCGAAGACCACGGGCGTGCTCACAGCTTCTCCTCCGAGGCCTGGACGTACACCGCGCCGCTGCCGCTCAGCTCCAGCTGGAACGCCTCGCCGGAGCCGCGCCCCACCATGTCGCGCCAGCCGAGCGCGGTGGAGAGCTTGTTGCGCACGTCGCCGTGGTGCGCGACGTACGCCTGCGGGTCCACATGCACCTCGCGGCCGGGGGCGATCGGCAGCTTGATCACCCCGCCGTGTGCCATCACGGCGACCGCGCCATGCCCCTTGAGGGTGGTGGTGAACAGCCCCTGCCCGGTCACCTGACCGCGCACCATGCCCATCACCCCGCCCTGCGAACCCATGAACATCGTGCCCTGCTGGAGCGTCCCGTCGAAGGCGAGCAGCCGGTCGGCCTCCACGTACAGGGTGTCGCCGGCCAGGTTGATCACCTGGATGTGATGGCCGCCGTGGCCGAACATCACCGTGCCGTTGCCCTCGACCGTCATCAGCGGGGTCGCCTCATTGGCCACCCGGCGGCCGATCATCGACATCACACCGCCCTGACCGCCCTGGATGTTCGGTGTGAACGACACCTCGCCCCGGTGGGCGAGCATCGCGCCGCGCTGGCTGTACATCTTCTGGCCGGGAACGACCGTCGCCTCGACCATCTTCGAGTTGATCTCACGGAACGGCATCAGACATCGCCCCCGATGGTGTTCCGCTCGCTCGGCTGGACGTAGACGATTCCCTCGCCCTCGAAGCGGATCTGGAAGGACTCGCCCGAGCCCTCGCCCATCAGCGTCCGGAAGTTCACCCCGGACTGGAAGTGCTGTTGCACGTTTCCCTGATGGGCGATGTAGGCGCCCGGGTCGACGAACAGCGGGTACGAGGCCGAGACCCGCAGCGCCACCGCCGAACCGTCCGACGTGATCGCCGCCTGTCCGGTGCCCTCGACGGTGGTGGTGAACAGGCCGTTGCCGCTCGCTCCGCCGCGCAGGCCGGTGAAGGTGGTGCCGGTGCGCAGTCCGGCATCGGTGCAGAGCAGATTGCTCGCCTCGACGTAGAGCTTGTCGCCGTGCAGCGAGACGAGACTGATCTCGCTCGCACGGTCGGCGAAGTAGCAGGTGCCCTGCCCCTTCACCTCCATCACGGCCATCTGCTCGCCGGTCAGCCGGCGGGTCACCATGCCGCGCAGGCCGTCACCGCCGCCGGTCATCTTCTTGAACGTCATCCGGCCGTCGTACGCGACCATCGAACCGTTCTTCGCCTTCACGGCGTCGCCGGCCAGGTCGACGGCGAGCGTTCTGCTGCCTTGGAGTCGGAACATTGCCACGGAGCGACGTTAACGGCAGGAGCCCGGCCAGGACAGGGCCCAGGGGAGGAATCGGCCCCCTGAACCGTCCCCGATACGCATCCGGTACGTGGCACGTACGTAATCGGGACGTAGCCCGTACGGGGCACAAGGCCGGGGCGGCAGCACGTGACCGGCGACATACGGCCCCCGGCACCGACCGCTGCCCGAACCGATGCCACAATGGATCGCGCTTGTGCCTGTATTCACAAGCTGTCACGATCCTCCCACCGAAGGTGCCCTCGTGGACGTCAAGACCGCTACCGCCCTGCACCGGCTGCGCCTCATCTCGGTTCCCGAGGCGCTCTCCTTCCCCGCGCTGATCATCTTTGGCTCGATCCTCAGCCGGGTCTCCGACATCGACTTCCTGATGATGCCGCTCGGCATCCTGCACGGCGTCCTCTTCGTCATCTACGCCGTGCTGCTCCTCGACGTCTGGTCCAAGACCAAGTGGCCGCTCAAGCGCGTCGCGTTCTTCTTCCTCCTCGCGCTGCTGCCGTTCGGCGGGCTGTACGGCGACAAGGTGCTCAAGCGCTACGAGGCCGACGACGTCATCGCCGCCCGCGCCCGCCGGGAAGGCGTGGTCAGCGCATGATCGTCGCGTTCTCGGTCAGTCCGCTGGGTGTCGGCGAGGACGTCGGGGAGTACGTCGCCGACGCCGTCCGGGTCGTCCGTGAGTCCGGGCTGCCCAATCGCACGGACGCCATGTTCACCTCGATCGAGGGCGAGTGGGACGAGGTCATGGACGTCGTCAAGAGGGCAGTCGCCGCCGTCGAGGCCCGCGCCGGCCGCGTCTCCCTCGTGCTGAAGGCCGACATCCGCCCCGGTGTGACCGACGGTCTGACCTCCAAGGTCGAGACGGTCGAGCGGTATCTCGCGGACTGACGCCCGTACCACCCGAGGAGCCCCCTTGCCGCACCGGCAGGAGGGCTCTTCGTCATCTTTTGTGAGCTCCTCTCAGGCCGGCACCGCCAGCGCGATGCCGAGCGGCGTCCGCTCGTACAGCACCTGGTGTCCGTATCGCCGCGACGTCAGCAGCCCCGCCGCCCGCAGCACCGACAGATGCTCCGATACGGAGGACGGTGCCAGGCCCAGCCGGTGGGCGAGGGCGCTCGTCCCGGCCGGTTCGTCGAGCGCGCACAGCACATCGGCCCGCGTCCGCCCCAGCAGCCGGGAGAGCGTCTTCGGCGTGCGGTCCGCGGGCTCCGTCCACAGAGCGCCGATCCCGCGCGCCGGGTAGATCACCGCGGGCTGCCAGGGCGGCTCGTACCCACTGACCACATCCGGCCAGGCGAAGACGCTCGGCATCAGGACGAGGCCCTGACCGCCGAGCACCCGGGAGTGCCGGCCCTTGATCCCGATCAGCGTGAGCGTCGAATCCGTCCAGCTCAGCTGCGGGCTCAGCTCACCGAGCAGCCGTGCGAAGCCGACCGCGGCGAGCCGGCGCGAGTGGTACGCGATGTCCGCCTCCAGCAGCGCGCGCAGTCGCGGCCAGTCCGGTTCGACCAACACCCGCCACGCCTGCTCCAGCAACGCGGCCAGCTCCTGCTGCGCCCGTGCGGGGTCGGCGAGCATCGCCCGCCCGGCGGGGGAGTCCCGGGTACCCGGCATGCACGCGAGCGTCAGCGCCAGGTCCTTGCGGACCAGCCGGGGGTCGACGGCACGGACCCCGGCGATCTCCTCCTCGAAGGAGGCGTAGGGCCCCAGGGGTGGTGGGGACAGGAAGTCCGGACTGTGTCCGCTCTCCGGCATCAGCGACCACAGCGGCCGGAGATCGAGCCCCGTGGCGGCGCTCCGGATGCGCCTCAGCCACGGCTCGTGGTAGCGCCCCCGACCGGGACGCAGGAGGGTACGTACCGCCTGCTGCGTCTCCCAGATCGGAGAGAGCGCGAACCTGCAGCGCAGCAGATCGCTCTCGTCGAAATGGAGATGGAACGACATCGGCCGCCTCGTCAGGATTCGGTTCAGGCCGAAAGTCTACGGAACGAGGGTCTTGCTCCTCCAAGCTGCGCCCATGCCGAGCAACAGCCCCGACCTGGTGGGCAGCCCCCACGACGCGGCGGACACCCCGAACGGTCCGACGGGCCCGTCTCCCCACGAACCGTCAGCCGTACGCCGCCGAGCGGACGCCCACCCCGCCGGACCGGAGCCGTCGCCGGCCCCCTCCCCGGAGCGCGCCGACCCCATTGACCCGAACCCGTCGCCCGCGCTCCGGGGCCCGGCCGTCGCGGACCCCGGCACGTCCCGCGGCTACCGCGCCGTCTTCGCCGTACGGGAGTTCCGGGCCGTATTCGCCGCCCATCTGCTTTCCCTTCTGGGCCTGATGGTCAGCGAGCTGGCGCTCACCGTCCTCGTCTACGACCTCACCGACTCGCCGCTGCTCAGCGCCCTCACCTTCGCGCTCGGCCTGCTGCCGTACCTGATCGGTGGCACGCTCCTCGCCGGGGTCGCCGACCGCTACCCCGCCCGCCGGGTCCTGGTCACCTGCGATCTGCTCTGCGCGGGCTGCGTCGCCTTCATGGTGCTGCCCGGCACCCCCGTCGGCGGGCTCCTCGCCCTGCGTTGTGCCGTCGCGCTCGTGTCGCCCGTATTCACCGGCACACGGATGGCCGCGCTCACCGACATTCTCGGCGAGGGCGATCTCTATGTACTGGGCCGCTCGCTGCTGCGGATCGTCTCGCAGAGCGCGCTGCTGATCGGCTTCGGTGTGGGGGGTGTGCTGCTCACCGTGGTCTCCGCGCGCGAGGCGATCGCGATCACCGTCCTGACCTTCCTCTCCTCGGCGGCCCTGCTCCGCTTCGGCACCCGGAACCGGCCCGCCCGGACCGGCGACAGCGGCGACGGGGGCAATCTGCTCAAGGACTCACTCGCCGGAGCGCGCACAGTCTTCGCCGACCGCAGGATCCGCGCGCTGACGCTGCTCTTCTGGGTGCCGCCTATGTTCGTCGTGGCACCGGAGGCGCTGGCCGCACCCTACGCCGACGAGATCGGAGCCGACCCGGCCGCGCTGGGGCTGCTGATGTGCTCGATGCCGATCGGCAACATCGCCGCGGAACTGTACGTGGGCGGCGTGCTCACACCGCGCGCCCGCTCCCGGATCGTGCTGCCGGCCGCCGTCGCCGGGCTCCTGCCGCTCCTGCTGTACGGGCTGCGCCCCAGCCTGCCGCTGGCCATGGCCGCGCTCGCACTGGCCGGGGTGGGGGCGGCATACGTCATCGGCCTCGACCAGTGGTTCGTCGAAGCCGTACCCGAGAAGCTGCGGGGCCGGGCGATGACCCTGCAGACCGCGGGGCTGATGACGGTCCAGGGCATCGGCATGGCCCTTGCCGGGCTGGCCGCCGAATTCCTTCCCGTCCATCAGGTGGTCGCCGGATCCGCTGTGATCGGTACGGTGTGCACGCTCCTGCTCGTCCGTGAGGTCGGCAGCACGGCAACCGCACCCCGAATTCGGACCGAAGTTCGAGACAGTGCTGACCAGCATATGACCAGTGGGTAAGGTCGGTGCCGTGCCGAAGCCGCTCAGTCTCCCCTTCGATCCCATCGCCCGCGCCGACGAACTCTGGCAGCAGCGCTGGGGCCCGGTGCCCTCGATGGGGGCGATCACCTCGATCATGCGCGCCCAGCAGATCCTGCTCGCCGAGGTCGACGCGGTCGTCAAACCGTACGGACTGACCTTCGCCCGGTACGAGGCACTGGTGCTGCTCACCTTCTCGAAGGCGGGCGAGCTGCCGATGTCCAAGATCGGCGAGCGGCTCATGGTTCACCCGACCTCCGTCACCAACACCGTGGACCGGCTGGTCCGCTCCGGACTGGTCGCCAAGCGCCCCAATCCGAACGACGGCCGCGGAACCCTCGCCTCCATCACCGACAAGGGCCGCGAGGTCGTCGAGGCGGCGACCAAGGACCTGGTCGACATGGAGTTCGGGCTCGGGGTGTACGACGCCGAGGAGTGCGCGGAGATCTTCGCCATGCTGCGGCCGCTGCGGATCGCGGCCCATGATTTCGAAGAGGCGTAGAACGGCGTTTCGAGGGCCCGGCCCGCTGCAAGATCGCCCCGGGCGTCCGGTTACGCTCGATCCATGAAACGCAGTGTGCTGACCCGGTACCGGGTGATGGCCTACGTCACCGCCGTCATGTTGCTGGTGCTCTGCACCTGCATGGTCTTCAAGTACGGCTTCGACATGGGCAAGGATCTGACGCTCGTCGTCTCCCAGATCCATGGTGTGCTCTACATCATCTATCTGATCTTCGCCTTCGACCTCGGCTCCAAGGCGAAGATGCCGGTGGGCAAGCTGCTCTGGGTGCTGATCTCCGGCACCATCCCGACGGCCGCGTTCTTCGTCGAGCGCAAGGTCGTCCGCGAGATCGAGCCGATGGTCGCGGACGGTTCTCCCGTCACCGTCAAGGCCTGAGAGCCTGTCGGGTGGGCCACGGCGTGGCACGCACGCTTCCGGCGTTGCCGAAATGCCCTAGTAGCTCCGCTACAAGGGCCTTCCGGCGCCTTGGAATCGCACGCACCGCGCCGCGTCCGCTTTCCGATCGAAGGTCACCCGACAGGCCCTGAGAGCCTGTCGGCCCGGTCCGGGCCGCACCGGCCGAACCGCCCCGCGCGAAGCGCCGGGCGGTTTGCCATCGACATTTACTAGGACGTCCTAGTAAATTCGATTGTATGGACGCTGACGCGATCGAGGAGGGCCGCCGCCGCTGGCAGGCCCGTTACGACAAGGCCCGCAAGCGTGACGCGGACTTCACCACACTCTCCGGAGACCCCGTGGAGCCCGTGTACGGCCCCCGCCCCGGGGACGCATACGAGGGATTCGAGCGGATCGGCTGGCCGGGCGAGTACCCCTTCACCCGGGGGCTCCACCCGACCGGCTACCGCGGCCGGACCTGGACCATCCGCCAGTTCGCCGGCTTCGGCAACGCCGAGCAGACCAACGAGCGCTACAAGATGATCCTCGCCGCGGGCGGCGGCGGGCTCAGCGTCGCGTTCGACATGCCGACGCTGATGGGCCGCGACTCCGACGACCCCCGCTCGCTCGGCGAGGTCGGGCACTGCGGTGTGGCCATCGACTCCGCCGCCGACATGGAGGTCCTCTTCAAGGACATCCCGCTCGGCGACGTCACGACGTCCATGACGATCAGCGGACCCGCCGTCCCCGTCTTCTGCATGTACCTGGTCGCCGCCGAGCGCCAGGGCGTCGACCCGGGCGTGCTCAACGGCACGCTCCAGACCGACATCTTCAAGGAGTACATCGCGCAGAAGGAGTGGCTCTTCCAGCCCGAGCCCCATCTGCGCCTCATCGGCGACCTGATGGAGCACTGCGCCCGCGACATCCCTGCGTACAAGCCGCTCTCCGTCTCCGGATACCACATTCGCGAGGCCGGGGCGACGGCCGCGCAGGAGCTCGCGTACACGCTCGCCGACGGCTTCGGCTACGTGGAGCTCGGCCTCTCCCGCGGGCTGGACGTCGACACCTTCGCGCCCGGCCTCTCCTTCTTCTTCGACGCGCACCTCGACTTCTTCGAGGAGATCGCCAAGTTCCGCGCGGCCCGCCGGATCTGGGCCCGCTGGATGAAGGAGACGTACGGCGCGAAGACCGACAAGGCGCAGTGGCTCCGCTTCCACACCCAGACCGCCGGTGTCTCGCTCACCGCCCAGCAGCCGTACAACAACGTCGTACGCACCGCGGTGGAGGCGCTCTCCGCCGTCCTCGGCGGCACCAACTCGCTGCACACCAACGCTCTCGACGAGACCCTCGCGCTCCCCTCCGAGCAGGCCGCCGAGATCGCGCTGCGCACCCAGCAGGTGCTGATGGAGGAGACCGGCGTCGCCAATGTGGCCGACCCGCTGGGCGGTTCCTGGTACGTGGAGCAGCTCACCGACCGGATCGAGGCCGACGCGGAGAAGATCTTCGACCAGATCAAGGAGCGCGGCACCCGGGCCCATCCGGACGGGCAGCACCCTGTCGGGCCCATCACCTCCGGCATCCTGCGCGGCATCGAGGACGGCTGGTTCACCGGCGAGATCGCCGAGTCCGCGTTCCGTTACCAGCAGTCGTTGGAGAAGGGTGACAAGCGAGTCGTCGGCGTCAACGTCCACCACGGCTCGGTCACCGGAGACCTGGAGATCCTGCGGGTCAGCCACGAGGTCGAGCGCGAGCAGGTCCGGGTGCTCGGCAGCCGCAAGGACGTCCGCGACGACGCCCGGGTGAAGTCCGCGCTGGACGCGATGCTCGCCGCCGCCCGCGACGGCTCCAACATGATCGGCCCGATGCTCGACGCGGTACGCGCCGAGGCGACGCTCGGTGAGATCTGCGGGGCCCTGCGCGACGAGTGGGGCACCTACACGGAGCCGCCCGGCTTCTGACGGGCGGTCGGCGGCGACCGCTGTCGCCTCCGGGGGCGGCAGCCCGCCCCCGTTACGCGGAGGCCGCCGCCCCCAGCCCCGCCAGCAGCAGCACGGTGAAGCGCCGGGCCCAGTCCGCGTCGACGGGCTCGGCGCTCACCAGGGCCCGGTGCACGACCGCACCGGCGATCACATCGAAGATCAGATCGGCGGTCGTCGCCGCCATCGCCTCGTCCTGCTCGACAGGCAACTCTCCGCGTTCCTGGGCCCGTTGACGCCCCTGGAGCACCAGCCGCTTCTGCCGGTCCACGATCGAGTCGCGGATCCGGGTCCGCAGCGCCTCGTCGCGCGTCGACTCCGCGACCACCGCCATCAGCGCCGTTTGGGTCTCCGGCCGCTCCAGCAGCGCGGCGAACTGCAGCACCATCGCCTGCACATCGGCCGACAGGCTGCCCAGATCGGGCAGTTCGAGCTCGTCGAAGAGGACCGCGACGGCATCCACGACCAGTTCGTTCTTGCCTGCCCAGCGCCGGTACAGGGTCGTCTTGGCGACCCCCGCCCGCGTCGCCACATCACCCATCGTCAGCTTCGACCAGCCGAGGTCCACCAGGGAGGCTCTGGTCGCCTCCAGGATCGCTTCATCGGCCGCGGCGCTGCGCGGGCGTCCGGTTCGAGGGGGTTCGGGGTGGCCGTGGCTCAGCATGCCGTGACAATACCCGTCAGTAAGTAGTGCCGAGCGGCCCCGTCCGCCGTGAGACAGATCACCGAACACGCTTGTGCGCGAGGGGTGCCGGGCAGTTACGCTACGGGTCGTAGCGTAAGGACGGCGGTCATGCCGTCGTGACGCCACGACCGAACGACAGCCACAGGCACCGGGTGGGGACCCGGCGCCGAATCGGGTCATTCAGGGGCCCTCGGGTCGCGGTCTGTCCGGGCACCCCGCACGCCGGCGGGGGCTACGGACGGGTGCGGTTCCCGTATCGCTTTCCATATCGGTGCGCCGAGGGGGGAGGATGTACGTATGCAGCCTAGGAACATGTCCATGAGCGGCGTCGTCGACCTCGCCGCGGTGAAGGCGGCCGGCGAGGCCAAGGTGAAGGCGGAGCAGGCCCGCGCCGAGGCCGCCCGGCAGGGTGGTGGCGGTGCCGTACCGCCGTCCGCCCTGGTGATCGATGTCGATGAGGCGGGCTTCGAGAGCGATGTCCTGCAGCGCTCCACGGAAGTCCCGGTCGTCATCGACTTCTGGGCCGAGTGGTGCGAGCCGTGCAAGCAGCTGGGACCGCTTTTGGAGCGCCTGGCCCAGGATTACAACGGCCGCTTCGTGCTGGCCAAGGTCGATGTCGACGCCAACCAGATGCTGATGCAGCAGTTCGGCATCCAGGGCATCCCGGCGGTCTTCGCCGTTGTCGCCGGGCAGGCCCTCCCGCTCTTCCAGGGCGCGGCCCCCGAGGCCCAGATCCGGCAGACGCTGGACCAGTTGATCCAGGTCGCCGAGGAGCGGTTCGGGCTCACCGGGATCGTGGTCGACCAGGACGCGGCCGCCGGCGAGGAGGCCGGCCAGGCCCCGGCCGAGGCGCCCGCCGGGCCGTACGACGCCCTGCTCGAAGCAGCCGTACACGCCCTGGACGCCAATGACTTCCCCGGCGCCGTCCAGGCGTACAAGAACGTCCTCGCCGACGACCCTGCCAACACCGAGGCCAAGCTCGGTCTCGCCCAGGCCGAACTGCTCGCCCGGGTCAAGGACCTGGACCCGCAGCGGGTCCGCCAGGACGCCGCGGAGAAGCCGGCCGACCTCGCGGCGCAACTCGCGGCCGCCGATCTGGATCTCGTCGGCGGTCATGTCGAGGATGCCTTCGGGCGGCTCGTCGAGACGGTGCGCCGTAATTTCGGTGACGACCGGGACGCGGCGAGGGTGCGGCTGCTGGAGCTGTTCGAGGTGATCGGCCCCGATGATCCGCGGGTCGTCGCCGCGCGTACCGCGCTGGCGCGGGTCTTGTTCTGATGTGACAACACGGCCGTGGTACCCCCGGGGTGCCACGGCCGTTTTCGCGATCAGGGCGATAAGAGACGGCTTCGCTTTACCAAATCTTGATAAAGGTGTCGTCTGTTACTCGCAGTAAATCGCCCCCCGGGATCTGTCCGTATAACGGCCCCGATTCTCCCTTTCGTCCTTCCGTTCGGTGCCACCCTGTGTGGCCGGGCGGTATCACCCGGTCGCGCCTCGGTTATCGGGCCGTTACTAGTGAGTAACGAACCCCTTGTGCGGCGGGCGCGAATGCACCACGATCGGCCACGCTCGGTCCAATAACGCCAGCCCGGCTGCCAGTCGGCGCGGCGGCCCCGTTGGGTCCCCACCGAGTGGGTCGGCGGCAGTGGCGCCGACCCCGGACAGGGGGGTTCCTGCCGTCCGGCAGGGCCTGTCCGAACAGGTTGCGCGATTGCGTGGCCAGTGGTTGTCGCTCGGGGGTGATCGCCGGTGATTCGGACGCGGTTCCTGCCTCCGTACGCGGGCGCTCTCCTTCCCGAGGACGTAGCACTTCTCCCATCCCAGGACGGGCCCAGGCCCGGACCGGAGATGTACGTCCGAGAAGGAGGAAAATTATGAGTTCCCAGGTTCGTGGCGGCACCAGATGGAAGCGTTTCGCTCTGGTCATGGTGCCGAGTGTTGCCGCGACCGCCGCCGTCGGCGTGGCCCTCGCGCAGGGTGCGCTCGCCGCATCGTTCAGCGTGTCCGGCCAGTCGTTCAAGGTGTCGGCCGAGTACCTCGACGGCCGCGGCTTCTCGCAGTACGGCGGCATAGACGCCGGCTACGCGGAGCTGAAGGGTGACAAGAAGACCATTCACCCGGTTGCGATCTCGTCGTTCCGGACGGCCAAGATCACCAAGATGTGCCAGTCCGTCGTCACGCCGGACATCCCGATCCTCGGCTCGGTCAGCCTTCAGCTGAAGGCCGGCGGCAACGGGACCCCGGTTTCGGCCAAGAATCTGTACATCGACGTTGCCGACCTCAACGCCGATGCCGAGTTCTCCAACATCGACATCGGTGTTGCGGCCAAGGACGCCTCCAAGGGTCCGGCGATCAAGGCCAACGAAAACGTCAACGAGAACGGTTTCGCCCAGCAGGCGGACCGCGCCCAGCTGCGGAACGTGCAGCAGACGGCGTGGGCCACCACGGCCGGAACCTTCAAGCTCAGCGGTCTGAGCATGAAGCTCTACAACGGCGTCAAGGAGTGCTACTAAGCGCTCCGCCCGGACGGGCGGAGCGGTCACGCCGCCCCGCCCGTCCGACTCCCTTCTTCTTTTCACAGCACGACCGGTTCCAGGGAGCTGTTTTCCATGAGCGCCGAGACCACAGGCACCCGCGACTTCACCTACTGGAGGCTGCGGTTCCGTGACTGGCGGCAAACCCGGCCTTTCTGGGCGGGTCTTTTCACCGCGCTCGGTGGCGGTCCGATCGCATATCTTCCGTACGCGAATCTCAAGCTCGGCCATCTGACGCTGGCCATGGCAACCACCGCCGGCGCGGGTTCACTGATCATCGGTGTACTGCTGATCACGCTCGGCCTGACCATGTGGTTCCAGCAGATAGTCCGGGTGTTCGCCGGTGTCGCCACGATCCTGCTCGCGCTGGTCTCCATCCCGGTGTCCAACCTCGGCGGTTTCTTCATCGGGTTCCTGTTCGCCCTCATCGGCGGCTGTCTCGCGCTGTCCTGGGCCCCGGGAGAGCCCGCGGCCGAGACGGAGTCCGGCCTGCACACGACCGGTAAGCCGGCCGAAGAGCCGCAGGGCGGGGAAGCGACCGGAGTCGAACTGCCGGAGCAGCGCGCCACGACGGCGTACAGCCCGGGTACCGCTCCCTGGAGCGACGACGTCCCGAACGGAATTGTTGACGCCAACGGCGGGAGGAACAGTGCGGGGTGACGAGACGCAGCTGAACTCGACCGGGGAGGACCTCCGGACGAGAACCGGACCGCGCCACGCGGCCCCCCGGAAGTCGTTGCTGACTAAGCTGCACATACCCGCGGGCAAGGCCTTCGCCCTCGCCGCGATGCCGACGGCCGTCTTCGTGGGCATGGGGCTCACCCCCAAGCTGGCGCTGGCCGACGACAACACGGACATCCCGTTCGCGCCCGGTCCCTGCGTGACCCGCTCCGACGAGCCGAGCGAGTCACCGTCACCGTCCGCGTCGGAGACGAAGTCCCCGTCCCCGTCAGCCTCCGAGTCCGGTGACAAGGGCGGGACGGCGACCCCGAAGCCCTCGGCCACCCCGTCGGCCGGCGAGACCGCCGAGGCCGAGCCGAAGTCCGCCGAGGCGAAGTCCGCCGAGGCGCCCGCCGCCACGCCGAGCGCCTCGCCCACCCCCACGAAGTCGAAGAACCCGCTCGACCCGCTGGGCGTCGGCGACGCGCTCAAGGACCTCTTCGACGGGCCGGGCAAGGAGACGGCGAGCCCGTCCCCGGCCGCCACGGCGTCCCCGAAGCCATCGGAGAGTGACGGCGCGGCCAAGCCCGCCGAGAAGCCTTCCGAGAAGCCCGTGGCGAAGGCGACGGACGCAGCGAAGGAGACGGCCGACAAGACCGCTGCCGCCATCCGTGAGGCCGCGGAGAAGGCCGGCAAGTCGGTCGAGGAACTCGACGAGAGCGTCAAGGGACTCGAGGCGAAGAAGGACGACGACATCCCGGACGGCGCCAAGGAGCGCTTCCCGTGTCCGACCGCCGACCCCGAGGCGCTGGCCGCGGCCGATCTGGAGCAGGGCATCCCGCTGCTGCCGAACGAGCCGTGGATCCTGGAGAGTTCGATGCTGACCCTGGGCGGCCTCGACTACAAGGGCATCGTCGAGGTGAAGAAGGGCGACGGCACCACGAAGAAGGTGCTCAAGTTCACGGCCAAGTCCGTCGACATCAAGGACCTCCACCAGAAGACGGTCGGCCCGGCCGGCACGACGGGCCATGTCGAGGCGCGGAAGGGCTCCACGTCCACCATCCGCAACGGCACGGTGACGATGTACACCGAGGAGCTCAAGGGCAACCTCTTCGGCCTCATCCCGGTCACCTTCAGCCCGCAGACCCCGCCGCCGCTGAACGTGCCCTTCGCCTTCTTCACCAAGGTCAAGGTGACCCAGGCAGGCCAGTTCGGCGGCACGCTCAAGGTCCCCGGGCTGCACAACTACTTCACCGGCGGCAACAGCTAGGCCCTGTCCTGCCGATCTTCGCAGGCCCGGAACGACTGGCACGGCACCTCGCCGCGATGTCGAAGTCGCCCGAGTACGTCCAGTACGAGGACGATCCTCCGCCTTGCGATGCACCGCACCAGATGTCCCGGGCTGATCCACGAAGGTCGACAGGACAGGACCTAGCAGCCGAGCCCCACCAGGACTGTGGGCCGCACTCCGGAAGGAGTGCGGCCCACAGTCCTACGGGTACCGGGCGCGTCAGTCGCGCGCCCCGCCGCCGACATGGTGCACCCGCACCATGTTCGTCGTGCCCGGGACGCCGGGGGGCGAGCCGGCCGTGATGACCATCGTGTCGCCCTCGTTGTAGCGGTCCAGCTTCAGGAGCTCCCCGTCGACCAGGTCGACCATTGCGTCCGTGTTGTCCACGTGCGGGACGACACGGGCCTCCACGCCCCAGCTCAGAGCGAGTTGGTTGCGGGTGGACTCGTCCGTGGTGAAGGCCAGGATGGGCTGCGCCGCACGGTAGCGGGAGAGACGGCGGGCCGTGTCACCGGACTTGGTGAAGGCGACCAGTGCCTTGCCGTTCAGGAAGTCCGCGATCTCGCAGGCGGCACGGGCCACCGAACCGCCCTGAGTACGGGGCTTCTTGCCCGGGACCAGCGGCTGGAGGCCCTTGGAGAGCAGCTCCTCCTCGGCGGCGACGACGATCTTCGACATCGTCTTGACCGTCTCGATCGGGTACGCGCCCACGCTGGACTCGGCGGACAGCATGACCGCGTCCGCGCCGTCCAGGATCGCGTTGGCGACGTCGGACGCCTCGGCGCGGGTCGGCCGCGAGTTGGTGATCATCGACTCCATCATCTGGGTCGCCACGATCACCGGCTTGGCGTTTCGCCTGCAGAGCTCCACCAGGCGCTTCTGCACCATCGGGACCTTCTCCAGGGGGTACTCCACGGCCAGGTCGCCACGGGCGACCATCACACCGTCGAACGCCATGACGACGCCCTCCATGTGCTCGACCGCCTGCGGCTTCTCCACCTTGGCGATGACGGGGACCCGGCGGCCCTCCTCGTCCATCACCTTGTGGACGTCCTTGATGTCATTGGCGTCCCGTACGAAGGAGAGCGCCACCAGGTCGCAGCCCATCCGCAGGGCGAACCGCAGGTCCTCGACGTCCTTCTCGGACAGGGCCGGGACATTGACCGCCGCGCCGGGCAGGTTGATGCCCTTGTGGTCGGAGATGACACCGCCCTCGATGACGATGGTCCTGACCCGGGGGCCGTCGATCGCGACGACCTTCAGCTCGACATTGCCGTCGTTGATCAGGATCGGGTCGCCCTTGGCGACATCGCCGGGCAGGCCCTTGTAGGTCGTGCCGCAGATCGACTTGTCGCCGGGGACGTCCTCCGCGGTGATGGTGAACTCGTCCCCGCGGACCAGCTCGACGGGGCCTTCGGCGAACTTCGCCAGGCGGATCTTCGGGCCCTGGAGATCGGCGAGCACACCGACCGCACGACCGGTCTCGGCGGCGGCCCTGCGGACCCGGTCGTAACGACCCTGGTGCTCCTCGTGGCTGCCGTGACTGAAGTTGAAACGTGCCACGCTCATGCCGGCCTCGATCAGAGCGACGAGCTGCTCATGGGAGTCGACGGCGGGACCGAGTGTGCAGACGATTTTGGAACGGCGCATGAGGCGGATCCTATCGGTTTGTTTCGATGCGGAATATTCCGTCTGGTGGAAGGTACAAAGGGGCGCGGGGGTGCTCAGTTGTGGACCTGTCCGACGAGTGCGAAGGTCTGGACGGCGATCTCCAGTTCCTCGTCCGTCGGCACCACGGCGACCGCGACCCGTGCGTGGTCCGGCGAGATCAGCCGCGGTGCGCCGGACCGTACGGCATTCAGATCCGCGTCCACCGCCAGGCCGAGCTCCTCGAGACCGGCGATCGCAGCCTCCCGTACCGGCGCCGAGTTCTCCCCGACCCCCGCCGTGAACACCACGGCATCCACCCGCCCGAGGACCGCCGAATAGGCGCCGATGTACTTCTTCAGCCGGTGCACATAGATGTCGAACGCCAGCGCCGCACGCTCGTCGCCCTCGTCGATCCGGCGCCGGATCTCCCGCATGTCGTTGTCGCCGCACAGCCCGACCAGGCCGCTCCTCTTGTTCAGCAGCTCGTCGATCTCGTCCGTCGACATCCCCGCCACCCGCCGGAGGTGGAAGGTGACGGCCGGATCGATATCGCCGGAACGCGTGCCCATCACCAGTCCCTCCAGCGGCGTCAGCCCCATCGAGGTCTCCACGCACCGGCCGCCCGCCACCGCCGACGCGGAGGCGCCGTTGCCCAGGTGCAGCACGATGACATTGACCTCCTCCGGCGTACGTCCCAGCAGCTCGGCGGCCTTGCGGGAGACGTACGCGTGCGAGGTGCCGTGGAAGCCGTAGCGCCGGATGCGGTGCGCGTCGGCGGTCTCCACATCGATCGCGTACCGCGCCGCGCACTCCGGCATCGTCGTGTGGAACGCCGTGTCGAAGACCGCCACCTGCGGAAGGTCCGGACGCAGGGTCTGGGCGGTACGGATGCCGACGATGTTCGCCGGATTGTGCAGCGGGGCCACCGGGACCAGGCGCTCGATCTCCTCCAGCACCTCGTCGTCGATCACCACGGGCTCGGTGAACCGCAGCCCGCCGTGCACAACCCGGTGACCGATCGCCGCCAGCGCGGGGGAGTCCAGGCCCAGCCCGTCGGCCGCAAGCTCCTCGGCCGCCGCCTTCAGCGCGGCCTCGTGGTCGGCGATCGGGCCGGTCCGCTCGCGCGACTCGGCGCTTCCACCGAGCAGCCGGGTGTGCACCAGCCGGGAGGTCTCCTCGCCGATCCGCTCGACCAGTCCGACCGCGAGCCGGGAGCGGTCGCTCATGTCCAGAAGCTGGTACTTCACCGACGAGGAGCCGGAGTTGAGGACCAGCACGTGGTACGCGCCCGTCGTGGAAGAGCCCTGTGTGGCCGGGGTGGTCATCCGTTCACTCCTCGCCCTGCGCCTGGATCGCCGTAATGGCCACGGTATTGACGATGTCCTGGACGAGTGCGCCCCGGGACAGATCGTTGACGGGCTTCCGCAGCCCCTGGAGCACCGGGCCGACGGCCACCGCGCCCGCCGAGCGCTGCACGGCCTTGTAGGTGTTGTTGCCGGTGTTCAGGTCCGGGAAGATCAGCACCGTGGCCTGCCCCGCCACCTCGGAGCCGGGCAGCTTCGTCGCGGCGACGCTCGGCTCCACCGCGGCGTCGTACTGGATCGGGCCCTCGATCCTGAGGTCCGGCCTGCTCCTGCGGACCCGCTCCGTCGCCTCGCGCACCTTGTCGACATCGGCGCCCGATCCCGAAGTACCCGTCGAGTACGACAGCATCGCGATCCGCGGCTCCACGCCGAACCGGGCGGCGGTGGCGGCCGACTGCACCGCGATGTCCGCGAGCTGCTCCGCGTCCGGGTCCGGGTTCACCGCGCAGTCGCCGTACACAAGGACCTTGTCGGCGAGGCACATGAAGAAGACGGACGACACGATCGAGGCGTCCGGTTTTCCCCTCCCGTCGCCCGCCACCGCCCTGTCCGACGAGCTTCGCTCGGCACCCTTGGCCCTCCCGTCGCCCGCCACCGCCCTGTCCGACGAGCTTCGCTCGGCACCCTTGGTCTTGATGATCTCGAACGCGGGGCGGATCGTCGCCGCGGTGGAGTGCACCGCTCCGGAGACCATGCCGTCGGCGAGCCCCTCCTGCACCATCAGCGTGCCGAAGTAGTTGACGTCCGCAATGACGTCGTACGCCAGCTCCACCGTGACCCCGCGGTGCGCGCGCAGCTGCGCGTACCGCTCGGCGAAGATCTGGCGCAGCTCGGAGGTCTGCGGGTCGATGAGCTGCGTCCCGGCGAGATCGATGCCGAGGTCCGCTGCCTTCTTGCGGATGACGTCGGCGTCGCCGAGGAGGGTCAGGTCGCAGACGTCGCGGCGCAGCAGTACGTCGGAGGCGCGCAGCACCCGTTCCTCGGTGCCCTCCGGCAGGACGACACGGCGCCGCACGGCGCGGGCCTGCTCCAGCAGCTCGTGCTCGAACATCATCGGGGTGACGCGGCCGCTACGGGCCACCGAGATCCGTTCCAGCAGCGCGCCGGTGTCCACGTGGCGCTCGAAGAGGCCCAGTGCGGTCTCCGCCTTGCGGGGTGCCCCCGCGTTCAACTTGCCCTCCAGGGCGAAGAGTTGCCCTGCGGTCGGGAAGGAGCCGCCGGCCACGGCGATGACCGGCGTACCCGGCGCGAGCCGCGCGGCCAGCTTGAGTATCTCCTCGCCGGGGCGCTCGTCCAGGGTCAGCAGCACACCGGCGATGGGCGGGGTCCCGGCGCTGTGCGCGGCCAGCGAGCCGACCACCAGATCCGCCCGGTCCCCCGGCGTGACCACCAGACAGCCCGGCGTCAGCGCCTTCAGCATGTTCGGCAGCATCGCACCGCCGAAGACGAAGTCCAGTGCGTCCCTGGCCAGCCCGGAGTCGTCGCCGAGCAGCACCGTGGCGTCGAGCGCGGCGGCGATCTGGGCGACGGTCGGCGCGGAGAGCGCCGCGTCGTCGGGCAGCACCGAACAGGGGACGGGCAGCCGGGCCGCCAGTCGCTCCGCGATGACCTCGCGGTCCTCGGCCGCCACCCGGTTCACGATCATCGCGAGGACGTCGCAGCCCAGGCCCGCGTACGCCCGGTAGGCATTGCGGGTCTCGGCCCGCACGGACTCCGCGGTCTGGCCCTTCCCGCCGACCACCGCGATCACCGAGGCGCCGAACTCATTGGCGAGGCGGGCGTTGAGTGCCAGCTCGTCGGGGAGCTGGGTGGCGGCGAAGTCGGTGCCGAGTACCAGCACCACCTTGTACTTCTGGGCCACCTGATGGAAGCGTTCGACGAGCCGGGAGACCAGCTCGTCGGTGCCTTGCTCCGCCTGGAGCGCGGACGCCTCGTGGTAGTCGAGGCCGTAGGCCGACTCGGGGTCCTGGGGGAGGCGGTAGCGGGCCCGCAGCAGTTCGAACAGTCGGTCGGGCCCGTCGTGGACGAGCGGCCGGAACACCCCGACCCGGTCCACCTGACGCGTCAGGAGCTCCATGACTCCCAGATCGACGACCTGGCGGCCGTCTCCCCGGTCGATCCCGGTCACGTACACGCTGCGCGTCACGCGTGTTCTCCCGTCCAGCTTGCGGTTTGGGATGGTATTGCCTTGTTGACGATACCCGCGGGGGCCCGGGCACCGCCCGCCGGGCGAAGGCCCCTGAGTCAGGGGGCGTACGGCTTGCCCCGGGCCCCGCGGATGCGCTCGCCGAAGGGCCTGCCGGATGCCTCGCCGGACGCCCTGTCGCATCCGGCGGAAAACCGGTGCGGAGGTCCGCGGAGCGGCGGGGAGCGCGAGGTCCGGACCTGACGTGGGACAATCGACGTGGCTCACAGTACGGGGGATTCTCACGGGGGTTTCTGAAGTCGCCCCCGAATCGAACGGCACCAGCGAGCAGGAGATACAGCACGATGCGCATCGGAGTTCTCACCGCAGGCGGCGACTGCCCGGGCCTGAACGCAGTGATCCGGTCGGTCGTGCACCGAGCCGTGGTGGGGCACGGAGACGAGGTCATCGGCTTCGAGGACGGGTTCAAGGGACTCCTCGACGGCCACTTCCGCCCCCTCGACCTCAACGCGGTCAGCGGCATCCTCGCCCGCGGCGGCACCATCCTCGGCTCGGCCCGGCTGGAGCGCGACCGGCTGCGCGAGGCCGCCGAGAACTGCGCCGAGCTCAGCCGCCGTTACGGCATGGACGCCCTCATTCCGATCGGCGGCGAAGGCACCCTCACGGCCGCGCGGATGCTGTCGGACGCCGGAATGCCCGTCGTCGGCGTTCCCAAGACGATCGACAACGACATCTCCGCCACCGACCGCACCTTCGGCTTCGACACGGCGGTGGGCGTCGCCACCGAGGCCATAGACCGCCTCAAGACCACCGCCGAATCGCACCAGCGGGTCATGGTCGTCGAGGTGATGGGCCGCCACGCCGGCTGGATCGCGCTGGAGTCCGGAATGGCGGGCGGCGCGCACGGCATCTGCCTCCCCGAGCGCCGTTTCCAGGTCGAGGACCTGGTCAAGATGGTCGAGGAGCGCTTCGCACGCGGCAAGAAGTTCGCGGTCATCTGCGTCGCCGAGGGTGCGCACCCGGCCGAGGGTTCCATGCCGTACGCCAAGGGCGAGATCGACCAGTACGGTCACGAGCGCTTCCAGGGCATCGGCAACCGGCTGGCCATCGAGCTGGAGACCCGGCTCGGCAAGGAGGCCCGGCCGGTCATTCTCGGCCACGTGCAGCGCGGCGGCACGCCGACCGCGTACGACCGGGTGCTCGCCACCCGCTTCGGCTGGCACGCGGTGGAGGCCGCGCACCGGGGCGACTTCGGCCGGATGACGGCTCTGCGCGGCAACGACATCAAGATGGTTCCGCTCGCCGACGCCATCACCCGGCTCAAGACGGTGCCCGCGGACCGGATGGACGAGGCGGAGTCGGTTTTCTAGGGTCTTTCGTTTGGATCAGGCCGGATCAGGGTGCCGGGGCACGCGAGCCCGGCGTGATCCAAACGAGAGGCCTCAGCGTCTGACGGGCGCGACAGCGTCGCAAGAGGCGCCCGCGAGACAGGTGTCGCGAGCGGCTTCGCACGAGCTGACCGGCGGCCCTGACTGTCCCCCCGTGGACGGTCAGGGCCGCTTGCCGTTCCCCCCTGGCCCCGGAGCTCAGGTCCTTTTGCGGAAGGCCGGTGCCGGACCCGGCCGCGGTGCCGGAATCCACTCTTGAGCCGGCGGCGCGGATCAACAAGGCTTACCTCTGTCCCGGACATGTCCCAACCCTGTCCGGACACTCATTTCAGGGGAGGACACAGCGCATGGTGGTCGAGGGCAGGGCTCCGGATCCTCGGGAGGCGCGGAGTGCGGCCGAGTTCGTCGCCCTGCTGCGGCTGCTCAAGGACACGTCCGGTCTGACGTTCCGCGAGCTGGCCCAGCGGGCGGACGCGGTCGGCGACGTCCTGCCGCGCTCCACGATCGCCAACATGCTGGGCCGCACGTCGGTCCCGCGAGAAGAACTCCTCGCCGCCTTCGTACGGGCCTGCGGCTGCGGCCCCACGGCGCTCGAGGACTGGCTGGCCGTACGCAAGGAACTTGCCGTGCACGGGCAGCGGGACGGGCGCGCGGGGGAGGCCGATGCCGAGAAGGAGCGCGGTACGGCGGAGGCCGCGGAGGTCCCGGCCGAGCCGGTCGAGCGGTCACCCGAACCGGCCGCCGGAACGCCTCGTGCCCGTCCTGGCCGACGGTCCCGGAACGTCCTGGTGGCGGCCGTCTCCCTGCTGGTGCTCGCGGCCGTCGCGGTGACCGCCGCCCTCCTCGTACGCGACGAACAGCCGGCGCCCGCTCCCGTCGCCGGGCCGGAGGCGGGGCGGACGGTGCAGATCCGGTCCGTCCACTCCGGGCTCTGCCTCTCCGAGAAGCGGGGATTCGACAGCGGCCGGCTCTACCAGGTGCCCTGTGACGGGGAGACGCTCCCGGGCTTCTCCCTGCGGCCGCTGGGCGACGGCGTCTGGCGGATAGTGACCGACCACCCGGACTACGGCCCCGGCTGCACGGGCGTCTGGAACGGGACGCGGGAGGTCGGCGCCTCGCTGCAGGACCAGGAGTGCGGGCGCCGCGGTGCCGCGGAGAGGTTCTGGATCGAGCCCCTGGGCCACCCCGTCGAGGGTTACCGGATCCGCCCCGTCCACACCCACCTGTGCGTCGGCGCCGAGGCGGGCAGCGTCGGGCGCGGCGCCGAGTTGGTGCAGAGGGGCTGCGACGGGGTGGACCGGGGGAGCCTGTTCTCCTTCGACCCGGTGTCGTCGGACGGCCCGGCGGCCTCGGATCAGGCCGGCGGCTGAGCGGACGGGCGGGGTGGCCATCGGAAGCCGGGCGGCTCAGACGCTCGTCCCCCGTACCCCCGCCGCCTGCCAGAACCGCTCCACGATCTGTGCCAGGAACGCCCGCCCCGCATCCCCCGTCGACCCGGCCCGCTCCGCACCCGTGCTGCTCCAGCTCAGCGTCGACACCATGAGCGCCTGGTAGTCGGCGTGCAGCTGTTCCAGTACGTCCTGCAGGAAGCCGCGCTCCAGCGGCACCAGCTTCGCCACCGGCCGGACATGGGCCTGCCAGCGCGTCGTCACCGCCGCGCGCAACAGGTCGGCCAACTCCTCCTCCCGGCCGGACACCGTCACGAACCCGGCGGCGGTCAGCCCCAGCACCTCGCTCAGCGCCGCGGACTGGCGTTCGTTGCCGCGCCAGCGCCCCGCCTCCTCCATCCGCAGATACGCGGAGGTGGTCAGCCCCAGCAGACGCGCCAGCTCCTCCACCGCCAGCTCCCGGGCCACCCGGTGCTCGCGCAGGGTGCGCGCGGCGGTGAGCAGCTCGCCCGGCGAGCACCACAACACTCCGGCCAGCGCGGTGAGTTCGTACTCGCTGGGGACAGCCAGCCCGCGTTCCCAGGCGACCACCGTCTCGGTGCTGATACGGAGTCCGTACTGCGCCCCGAGACCGTACGCGACATGGCCGGGAAGCATCCCCAGGGCCACGCGGAGTCGGCGCGCGGCGGGGGCGTTGAAGGGCGGGGAGGGGTGCACGGCCCCACCGTAGAAGTCAACACATGGGCTGACTACGGTGTGTTCCACCGATATCACCGCTCGTAGGAACGTCCTAGTGTCCCTCCCGGTGTCGTACGCCCTGGTCCCGTGGGCCCGGGACCGTACGGTCAGCGCTCCTGGGCCACCCATCGGTAGTGCAGTTCCGGACGCCCGATCTGACCGTACTGCGGACTGCGCACCGCGCGCCCCACCGTCACCAGATGTTCGAGGTAGCGGCGCGCCGTGATCCGCGAGATGCCCAGCTCGGCCCCGGCCGCGCCTGCCGTGACCCCGTCCGGTGCGGCCCGCAGGACGCGGGTGACGGCCTCCAGCGTCGGACCGCTCAGCCCCTTCGGCAGCCGGGTCGGCTGCGGTGCGCGCAGGGCGCCGAGCGCCCGGTCCACCTCGTCCTGGCCGCTCGCCTCACCGGCCGCCGCGCGGAACTCGGCGTAGCGGACGAGCCGGTCGCGCAGGGTGGCGAAGGTGAACGGCTTCAGCACGTACTGGACGACACCGAGCGACACCCCCTCCCGGACCACCGCCAGATCACGCGCCGACGTCACCGCGATGACATCGGCCGAGTGCCCGGCCGCGCGCAACGAGCGCAGCAGCTGCAGACCGTGCCCGTCCGGCAGATACAGATCCAGGAGCAGCAGATCGACCGGCATCCGGTCCAGCGCCCGCACCGCCTCCGCGCGCGAGTGCGCGACCGCGGCCACCGTGAATCCGGGGACGCGGCCCACATAGAGCTGATGGGCGTCCGCGGCCACGGGATCGTCCTCGACGACCAGTACCTGGATCACGCGGTGGCCTCCTTCGTCGTGCCCGTCGTGCGGCCGCCGCTGAGGGGCAGCCTTACCGTGAACTCCGCACCGCCGTCCGGGCCGCGGTCCAGCGCGACCGTCCCGCCGTTGCGGTGCACCGCCTGCTGTACGAGAGCCAGCCCGATCCCCCGGCCCGCGCCGTGCGTCGACCAGCCCCGGTCGAACACCTCGGCGGCGTCGTCCGGATCGATCCCGGCCCCGGTGTCGGCGACCCGCAGCAGCAGCTCGCCGTCCCCGGCGAGCGCGGTGACGGTGACCCGGGCACGGGCGGCCCGGCCCGGCCCGGTTCCCCGCCGGCCGGGCACGGCCGCACCGGCCTCCGCCTCCGACGCACCAGGACCCGCACCCGACGTATCCGTCGTCGCCTCCGATGCCGCGTCCACCGCGTTGTCGATCAGGTTGCCGAGAATCGTCACCAGGTCCCGATGCGGCAGCGTCGTGGGCAGGGCGCCGTCGTCGATCAGACTGTCGTCCGCGAGCACCAGCTCCACACCCCGTTCGTTCGCCTGCGCCGCCTTGCCCAACAGCAGCGCCGCCAGCACCGGTTCGGCGACCGCGTCCACCACCCGGTCGGTGAGGGCCTGGGCCAGCTCCAGCTCGGCGGTGGCGAAACCGACCGCCTCCTCGGCCCGGCCCAGTTCGATCAGCGAGACGACGGTGTGCAGCCGGTTCGCCGCCTCGTGCGCCTGCGAGCGCAACGCCTGGGTGAACCCCCGCTCGGAGTCCAACTCACCGGACAGCGCCTGGAGTTCCGTGTGATCGCGCAGCGTCACCACCGTGCCGCGCTGCTCGCCGCCCACCACCGGACGGGTGTTGACCACGATCACCCGGTCCGCCGTCAGATGCAGCTCGTCGACCCGCTCCTCGGAGGCGAGCAGCGCACCGGTCAGCCGCGCCGGCAGATCCAGCTCGGCGGCCCTGCGCCCGACCGCACCCGGTTCGAGGCCGAGCAGTTCCCGGCCCGCGTCGTTGATCAGCGCGATCCTGCGCTGCCCGTCGAGCATCAACAACCCCTCGCGCACCGCGTGCAGCGTGGCCTGGTGGTAGTCGTGCATCCGGCTCAGCTCGGCGGCGTTCATGCCGTGCGTGTGCCGCCGCAGCCGGGCGTTGATCACATACGTACCGACGCCACCGAGCGCCAGCGCACCGCCCGCCGCGAGACCCAGCGCCCCGAGCTGCTCCTGCACCTGCGAGGAGACCCGCTCGACGGTGATGCCCGCGCTGACCAGACCGGTGATCCTTCCGCCGTCCCGGACCGGGGTGACGACCCGGATCGAGGGACCGAGTGTGCCGGTGTACGTCTCCGAGAACGTCTCGCCGCGCAGTGCCTGCGCGGTGTGCCCGAGGAACTGCTCCCCGATCCGGTCCGTGTCCGGGTGCGTCCAGCGGACCCGTTCCGGGGACATGATCGTGACGAAGGCGATCCCGGTGTCCCTGCGGACCTTCTCCGCGTACGGCTGGAGCACGGCGGACGGGTCCGGGGTGCGGATCGCCTCCCGTACGGACGGCGAGTCGGCGACCGCCAGCGCCGCCGCCGTGACCTGCCGGGTCGCGGTCTCCTTCGCCTGCCCGCTGCCGGAGACGTAGGCGAAGAACGCGCACCCCGCCACCACGGCCGCCACCAGCACGACCTGCATGGCGAAGAGCTGGCCGGCCAGGCTGCGCGGACGGGTACGGGGGCGGGGGAGACGCATGGCACCAGTCTGCCTGGCCGAAAACATATGAACGAAATGAACATAACCGTGACCGCTGTCACAGAGAGCGAAATAGTCACCAAGCCCCCCAGGGACGGGGGAGCGACCTGGACGAGCCGAGGAGAACCCCCGTGGGAGTGGTAGCCGCCAAGCGGGACCGTACGCATTATCTGTATATCGCCGTGATCGCGGCTGTGGGCCTCGGCATCCTGGTGGGCTTCGCGGCCCCGGACTTCGCCGTCGAGCTCAAGCCGATCGGTACCGGCTTCGTGAACCTCATCAAGATGATGATCTCGCCGATCATCTTCTGCACGATCGTGCTGGGCGTCGGCTCGGTCCGCAAGGCCGCCAAGATCGGCAAGGTAGGCGGTCTCGCGCTCGGCTACTTCCTCGTCATGTCGGTGGTCGCGCTGGCGATCGGCCTGGTCGTCGGCAATGTGCTGCACCCCGGCGACGGCATGCACCTCTCGCAGTCGGTGAAGGATGTCGGCCACACGGCGGCGGACAACGCCGCCGAAGGGCCGGTCGACTTCCTGCTCGGCATCATCCCGACCACTTTCGTGTCGGCCTTCACGGGTGGCTCGGTGCTCCAGACCCTGCTGGTCGCGCTGCTCACCGGCTTCGCGCTGCAGGCCATGGGCACGGCCGGTGAGCCGGTGCTGCGCGGGGTCGAGCACATCCAGAAGCTGGTCTTCCGCATCCTGTCCATGATCATGTGGGCGGCACCGGTGGGCGCGTTCGGCGCGATGGCAGCCGTCATCGGCGAGACCGGCGTGGACGCGCTCAAGGCGCTCGCCACGATCATGCTGGGCTTCTACATCACCTGCATCCTGTTCGTGGTCCTGGTGCTCGGCACGCTGCTGCGCCTGGTGACCGGGGTGAACCTCTTCCAGCTCCTCAAGTACCTGGGCCGCGAGTTCCTGCTGATCCTCTCCACGTCCTCCTCCGAGTCGGCGCTGCCGCGCCTCATCGCGAAGATGGAACACCTGGGCGTCAGCCGCCCGGTCGTCGGCATCACCGTGCCCACCGGGTACTCGTTCAACCTCGACGGCACGATGATCTACCTGACCATGGCGTCGCTGTTCATCGCCGACTCGATGGGCCAGCCGCTCTCGGTGGGCGAGCAGATCTCGCTCCTCCTCTTCATGATGATCGCCTCCAAGGGCGCGGCCGGTGTCTCCGGTTCCGGCATCGCCGTGCTGGCGAGCGGGCTGCAGTCGCACAAGCCCGCTCTGGTCGACGGCGTCGGCCTGATCATCGGCATCGACCGCTTCATGAGCGAGGCCCGCGCCCTCACCAACTTCGCGGGCAACGCCGTCGCCACACTCCTCATCGGTACCTGGACCAAGGAGATCGACAGGGAACGGGTCGGCCAGGTGCTGGCCGGTGCCATTCCGTTCGACGAGAAGACGCTCACCCAGGACGCGGAGCACGGCGACGGCGCGGACAACGTTCCGGAGCCGCGGGACGGCGGCCAGCAGCCCGCCGTAGCGAAGGCCTAGGGCCCAGCACAGCGGAAGGGCCGTCGCGGGAACTCCCGCGGCGGCCCTTCGTGCTTGCCTTGACGCCCGCGTAAAGGTCTACCGTCACGGACATGCGCATCGGTGAGCTGGCCGAACGGGCCGGAACGACCACACGGACTCTGCGGTACTACGAGTCGCGCGGACTGCTGCCCGCGCGACGGGCCGGCAACGGCTACCGCGCGTACGACGAGGACGATCTGCGGCTCGTCCAGCAGATCCGGACCCTCCAGGACTTCGGGTTCGAGCTGGAGGAGACCCGCCCGTTCGTCGAGTGCCTGCGCGCCGGCCACCCGGCCGGTGACGCCTGCCCCGCCTCGCTCGCCGTCTACCGGCGCAAGCTCGGCGAGCTCGACTCGCTCATCGAGCAGCTCCAGGCGGTACGCGTCCACGTGGGCGCCCAACTCGCGAGGGCCGAGCTGGAGGCCGAGGCGGAGCTTCCGGGCGGTCCGGAGCCACGTTGTGAACTGGGAGGATGACAGATGATTCAGGCAGAGGGCGTGGCCGAGGTCACGGACACCACTTTCGATACGGAGGTCCTCGCGGCAGACCTCCCCGTACTGGTCGAGTTCACCGCCGACTGGTGCGGCCCGTGCCGCCAACTGGCCCCCGTGCTCAGCGCCGTCGCCGCCGAGGAGGCCGACCGCATCAAGATCGTCCAGATCGACGTCGACCGGAACCCGGGCATCGCCGGCCGGTACGCGGTCCTGTCGATGCCGACGCTGATGGTGTTCCGCTCCGGCGAACCCGTGAAGTCGATGGTGGGCGCCCGCCCCAAGCGTCGGCTGCTCCAGGAGCTGGAGGACGTCTTCGAGATGGTGTGAGGCAGGGCGGGGCGCCCTGTTCCGAGCGGGCGGGCACGGCGAAGGCCCGCGACCGGACCTCGAGTTCCAGTGGTGGTCGCGGGCCCCTGCACGGGGATCACACCGGCTTGAACCAGACCGTCGCCAGCGGTGGCAGCGTCAGCAGGATGCTGCCGGGACGGCCGTGCGCGGTCACCCGTTCGGGCTTCAGCGTGCCGGGATGGTGTACGTCGCTGCCGCCGTACCGGGCGGCGTCCGTGTTGAGGACCTCCGCCCACGCGACCTGATCGCCGAGGACGTCCGGCACGCCGATGCGGTAGTCGTGGCGCACCACCGGGGAGAAGTTGCAGACGGCGAGCAGCGGCGAGCCGTGCGCGTCGTAGCGCAGGAAGGCGAAGGTGTTGTCCTCGGCCGCGCCGCCGTCCACCCAGTCGAAGCCCTCCGGGACGGTGTCGCGCTGCCAGAGCGCGGGCGTGGCGGCGTACACCGTGTTCAGGTCGCCGACCAGGGTGCGTACGCCCCGGTGGTCGCTCTCCGCCTCGTAAGAGGGGTCGAGCAGCCACCACTCCGGACCGTGCCCCTCCGACCACTCCGCTCCCTGCGCGAACTCCTGGCCCATGAAAAGGAGTTGCTTGCCCGGGTGGGCCCACATGAAGCCGAGGTACGCCCGGTGGTTGGCACGCCGCTGCCACCAGTCGCCGGGCATCTTGCTGACCAGTGCCTGCTTTCCGTGCACCACCTCGTCGTGCGAGATCGGCAGGACGTAGTTCTCGCTGTACGCGTACACCATCGAGAAGGTCATCTCGTCGTGGTGGTACTTGCGGTGCACCGGCTCCTTCGACATGTACTGGAGGGAGTCGTGCATCCAGCCCATGTTCCACTTCAGCCCGAAGCCGAGCCCGCCGAAGCCGTCGGGGCCGACCTGGTGGGTGGCACGGGTGACGCCGTTCCAGGCGGTGGACTCCTCGGCGATGGTGACGACGCCCGGATTGCGCCGGTAGACGGTGGCGTTCATCTCCTGGAGGAAGGAGACGGCGTCCAGATTCTCCCGGCCGCCACGCTCGTTCGGGGACCAGTTCCCGTCCTCGCGCGAGTAGTCGAGATAGAGCATCGAGGCGACGGCATCGACCCGCAGTCCGTCGATGTGGAACTCCTCGCACCAGTAAGTCGCGTTGGCGACAAGGAAGTTGCGTACCTCCTTGCGCCCGTAGTCGAACTCCAGCGTGCCCCAGTCCGGATGCGCCGCCCGCGACGGATCCGAGTGTTCGTACAGTGGACGGCCGTCGAACTCCGCGAGCGCCCAGTCGTCGCGCGGGAAGTGCGCGGGCACCCAGTCGACGATGACGCCGATGCCGGCCCGGTGCAGCGCGTCGACGAGGAAGCGGAAGTCGTCCGGTGTGCCCAGGCGCGACGTCGGGGCGTAGAAGCCGGTGACCTGATAGCCCCACGAGCCGCCGAAGGGATGCTCGGAGACCGGCATCATCTCCACATGGGTGAATCCCAGGTCCCTTACATATTGGGGGAGTTGGCTGGCAAGCTCGCGGTACGTGAGCCCCGGCCGCCAGGACGGCAGATGTACCTCGTACACGGAGAACGGCGCCTCGTGCACCGGTACGTCCCCCCGGTGGGCCATCCACTCCTGGTCCCGCCACTCATGGTGCGAGGCCGTCACGATCGAGGCGGTGGCGGGCGGGACCTCGGTGCGGCGGGCCATCGGGTCGGCGCGCGTGGTGTGCGAACCGTCCGGGCGGCAGATGTCGAACTTGTAGAGCGTGCCCTCCCCGATCGCGGGCAGGAACAGCTCCCACACCCCGCTGGAGCCGAGCGAACGCATCGGGAAGCCGGTGCCGTCCCAGTAGTTGAAGTCCCCGACGACCCGCACACCGCGGGCGTCGGGGGCCCAGACGGTGAACCGGGTCCCCGCGACCCCCTGGTGTTCCATGGGCTGAGCGCCGAGGGCGGTCCACAGCTCCTCGTGGCGTCCCTCGCCGATCAGATGCAGATCGAGATCGCCGAGCGCGGGCAGGAAACGGTACGGATCCTGCACCTCGATTTCGTTGTCCTCGTAGGCGACCAGGAGCTGGTACTCGGGGAGTGAGGGCATCGGCAGCAGCCCGGAGAAGAGGCCGTCGCCGTCGTCGTGCAGCTGCGCCCGCAACCCTTTGGCGAGCACGGTCACGGACCGCGCGTACGGGCGCAGCACCCGGAAGGTCACACCGCCGCGGACCATGTGGGCGCCGAGCAGGCCGTGCGGGGCATGGTGGTCGCCGTGGAGCAGCCGGGCCCGGTCGTCCTCGTCGAGGGGGCGCGCCTGGCGTACTCCCTGACTGCCGGCGCCCCGGCGAGGACGCGGCGACGGGCCGCCGTCACCGGTTCCGGCGGCTCGCTTTCCCACAGGTTTCTTCCGCTTGGCCGAAGCGTCCGGGGCGGCCGGTTCCGAGGAGGACGGCGTGTCCATCTCGGCCGGGGCCGCGGGGGGTGGCGTCCCGTCCGGTGTCAGCAGCGGGAGTTGGGGGACCTCGGTGGGGGCGGGCGTTTTGCGGGACGGCTTGCGGGCGGTCACAGGATTTCTCCCAGGATGCCCCGGGCTTCGGCCCGGGAAGGAATGGGTCCTTGGGGCGGAGCCGCGCAGCGGCGGAGTTCGTTGCACATCTGCTCTGACCTGCTCTTTCTTTCATTGTCAGTGGGGGCGGCTAGGTTGGGGGTCATGACGGAAGGAGCGCAGAGCGGGGAGAATGCCGGGCATGCCCGGTACACCTACCGGCTTCGTGTGTCGTCCACCGCAGGCGCCGCGCTGGAAGCGGAGTGGGCGCGGTGCCGGTGGATCTGGAACGAGAGCTGCGCCCGGTCGAAGAAGGCCCATGCCGAGGATGAGAAGTGCGGCCCGGCCAGGCTGGACAAGATGCTGACCGAGGCCCGGGGTGCGATGTCCTGGCTGCGTGAGCTCAGCAGCGTTCCGCAGCAGCAGTTGATCCGCGACTTCGGCAGGTCCCGGGCCAAGGCGCTCAACGACATCAAGGCCCGGTTGCCGATGCGACAGCGTGCCGGGATGCCGAAGTACAAGAAGAAGCACGAGACGGACCCCACGCTCAACTACACGCAGCGTGGCTTCCGGTTGAAGGACGGTCGCCTGCACCTGGCCGGGGGTATCAGCTTGACCGTAGTGTGGTCGCGCGATCTGCCCGAGCCGCCGTCGTCGGTGCGCGTGTACCGGGACAGCCTCGGGCATTGGTACGCCAGTTTCGTCGTCCCCACCGCCACCGAGGTGATGCCCTCCACAGGTGCGGTGATCGGGATCGACTGGGGCGTGAAGGAGACGGCCACCACCACGTCCGATGACCATGACCTGCCCCACGCCGAGTACGGCAAGAAAGCCGCCGGCGGCCTCGCGCGCTACCAGCGGATTATGGCCCGACGCCGCGCGCCCCGGGGCAAGGCCCAGTCGAAGGGCTACCGCAAGGCGCAGCGGCAGGCCGCCAAGCTGCACAAGAAGGTGGCCCGGCAGCGGCAGGACACTGCCCGCAAGTGGGCCAAGGCCGTGGTCCGCGACCACGACGCGCTGGCGGTCGAGGACTTCAAGCCGAAGTTCCTCGCCAAGTCCACCATGGCCCGGAAGGCCGCCGACGCCGCGATCGGCTCGACCAAGACGGCCCTGATCGAAATGGGCCGCAAACACGGTCGGCCCGTGCACCTTGTCCACCCCGCGCACACCACCATGGACTGCGCGCAGTGCGGAGCGAGAACCAAGCACGCACTACCTCTCTCAGAACGAACCTACTCGTGCACCGCGTGCGGAGCCGTATCCCCCAGGGACAAGAACTCCGCCCGCGTGATGCTCGTCCGGGCTGGTCTCAACCCGGCTGGTGCTGATCGTGTAGGAGCTGACGGACCGCCGGTCCGCAGCCAACGTGAGCCAGGAATCCCCTCCTTTTAGGGAGGGGAGGATGTCAAAGGGACAGCCTCCTCGGAGGGTGTTGTCGGGGCGGAACAGCGGGGAGGGACGAGGCGGGACGGGCGGTGGTGCGGGTGCGACGACGGCGGGTCCGCCGATGGGCGAGGGACCCGGGCCGTCAGCCGGCGACGGCGGCCAGCCGCTGGATCGCCGCCATCGGGACCGGCAGCCAGTCGGGCCGGTGACGTGCCTCGTACAGCACCTCGTACACCGCCTTGTCGGTCTCATGGGCGCGCAGCAGCTCCGGTTCGCTGCGCGGGTCGACGCCCGCGGCCTCGGCATACCCCTCGCAGTAGGCGGTCCGGCAGCGCGCCGCCCACTCGGCGTTCCACGGGCGGTGCGAGCGGGCGGCGTAGTCGAAGGAGCGGAGCATGCCCGCGATGTCGCGAACCGGGGGCTGCGGCCGGCGGCGCTCGGACAGCGGCCGGGCCGGTTCGCCCTCGAAGTCGATCAGCGACCAGAAGCCGTCGGCCGCGCGGAGCGTCTGGCCGAGGTGGAGATCGCCGTGGACCCGCTGGGCCGCCCAGTCGCGGCCCCGGTGCCCCAGCGCGGCGACCGCGTCGAAAGCGGTGCGCAGCCCGGGGACGTACGGCATGAGCGCCGGTACCGCGTGCGCGGTGGCCTCCAGCCTCTGCACCATCGCGGCGGCGAGATGCTCGGTCTGGGCGCGGCGCAGCGCGGGCTGCGGCAGGGCGGCGGCGAGCGCGGTGTGGACCTCGGCGGTGGCCCTGCCGAGGGCGTGTGCCTCGACGGTGAAGTCGAGGCCCGTGGCGAGGGAGCGCAGGGCGAGCTGCCAGCCGTCCTCCGCGCCGCGCAGGAACGGCTGCAGGACGCCGAGGGTGAGCGGCTCGGGGGCGGTGGCCTCGAACCAGGCGACGGGGGCGGGTACCCGCCCGCAGCCCTCGCGCGCGAGCGCGAGCGGCAGCTCCAGATCGGGGTTGGTGCCCGGGAAGATCCGGCGGAAGATCTTGAGGATGTAGGCGTTGCCATAGACGAGCGAGGTGTTGGACTGCTCGGTGTCGAGCAGTCGCGGCGCCAGCCCCGCGGCGATCGGGGCGCCGCCCCGGTCGAAGCGCAGCGCGCCGAGGGTGCCGGGGCTACGGAACCGCTCCAGCAGGATTTCGGCGAGGCGCGGGTCGTGCAGCCCTTCGTAGACGGTGCGGCCGGCGAGCGGCCCGTCCGTCACATGGCCGATGAGCGCGGGCGCCAGTCGCGGCGGCAGCACGGACCTTACACCGAGCAGGATTTGGTAGCAGTCGTCCGGCGACTGCCCGGGCATGGACGGCTGATGGGCTCGGACCAGCAGATGGAGCAGCCCGGCGCGGGCGCCGACGGAACCGGTGTCCACCGGCAGTATCTCGGTCGCCGACAGCAGCGAGAAGGCCGCGATCGGCTGTCCCTTGCCGGCGAACCACCGCTGTCGGGGCAGCCATTCGTGCAACAGGGGGGCGAGAGACGGGAGCAGAGCTGTGCTGTCGGTCAGGGCGACCCGAGTGGATGCAGCCTCCGACATGGCATCGCGTCCTTTCCCCGGGCACACCACAGGATGCGAAGAGTGTCCCGGATTGCGGCATTAGCTGTCCGGCTGTGCGGGACGTGTCGGGTCAGGATGGTCCGTACGGACTCGACTCGAAGGGTTCGAAACTTCTGAGGGGACCCGGAAGGTCCCGGAAGTGCTCGATGTGGGGGAGAGTGCCCCGTGCGGGGCGGCGGAAACCGCCCCGCGTCGGGTGGTGGGAAGTGGCACCCGGTCAGTTCGGCGGCGCGTCCTTGCGCAGCCGGAACCAGTAGAAACCGTGTCCGGCGAGAGTCAGCAGGTAGGGCCACTCACCGATGGCGGGGAAGCGCACCCCGCCGATCAGCTCCACCGGATGACGCCCGTTGAACGACCGCAGATCGACCTCCGTCGGCTGCGCGAACCGCGAGAAGTTGTGCACGCACAGCACGAGATCGTCCCCGAGCTCCCGGGTGAAGGCGAGCACCGCGGGGTTCGACGACGGCAGTTCGCTGAACGAACCGAGACCGAAGGCGGGGTTCTGCTTACGGATCTCGATCATCCGCCGGGTCCAGTGCAGCAGCGACGACGGAGAGGCCATCGACGCCTCGACATTGGTGACTTGATAGCCGTAGACCGGATCCATGATCGTGGGGAGGTAGAGCCGCCCGGGATCGCTGGAGGAGAATCCGGCGTTCCGGTCGGGGGTCCACTGCATGGGTGTGCGTACGGCGTCCCGGTCGCCCAGCCAGATGTTGTCGCCCATCCCGATCTCGTCCCCGTAGTAGAGGATCGGGGAGCCGGGCAGGGACAGCAGCAGCGCCGTGAACAGCTCGATCTGGTTGCGGTCGTTGTCCAGCAGGGGTGCCAGCCGCCGCCGGATACCGATGTTGGCCCGCATCCGCGGATCCTTGGCGTACTCCGCGTACATGTAGTCGCGTTCTTCGTCCGTGACCATTTCGAGGGTGAGCTCGTCGTGGTTGCGCAGGAAGATGCCCCACTGGCAGTTCTTCGGGATCGCCGGTGTCTTCGCCAGGATTTCGGAGACCGGGTAGCGGCTCTCGCGTCGTACGGCCATGAAGATGCGCGGCATCACCGGGAAATGGAACGCCATGTGGCACTCGTCGCCGCCGGCCTGGAACTCGCCGAAGTAGTCGACGACGTCCTCCGGCCACTGGTTGGCCTCGGCGAGCAGCACGGTGTCCGGGTAGTGCGCGTCGATCTCCTTGCGGACCCGCTTGAGGAAGTCGTGGGTCTCCGGGAGGTTCTCGCAGTTGGTGCCCTCGCGCTGGTAGAGGTACGGCACGGCGTCCACGCGGAATCCGTCGATGCCGAGGTCCAGCCAGAAGCGCAGCGCGGAGATGATCTCCTCCTGCACCGCCGGGTTCTCGTAGTTGAGATCGGGCTGGTGGGAGAAGAACCGGTGCCAGTAGTACTGCTTGCGCACCGGGTCGAAGGTCCAGTTGGACGTCTCCGTGTCGACGAAGATGATCCGGGCGTCCGGGAACTGCTTGTCGTCGTCGGCCCAGACGTAGTAGTCGCCGTACGGCCCCTCCGGGTCGGTGCGGGACTGCTGGAACCACTCGTGCTGATCGCTCGTGTGGTTCATGACGAAGTCGATGATCACGCGCATGCCTCGCTGGTGCGAGGCGTCGACGAACTCCACGAAGTCGGCCAGGTCGCCGAACTCCGGGAGTACGGCGGTGTAGTCGGAGACGTCGTAACCGCCGTCGCGCAGCGGCGACTTGAAGAACGGCGGCAGCCAGAGGCAGTCGACGCCGAGCCACTGCAGATAGTCCAGCTTGGCGGTGATGCCCTTGAGGTCGCCGATGCCGTCGCCGTTGGAGTCCTGGAAGGACCGGACGAGGACCTCGTAGAAGACGGCGCGCTTGAACCAGTCGGGATCGCGGTCCTTGGCCGGGGTGTCCTCGAACAGGTCGTGGACGGGCTCGTTGACGATCATGTTGTGGGTGACCCTCCGGTCGGCGGGGACGGTCGCAGGACGACGATGTGCGCGGGCGTGACGCCTGGCTCCAGACGCACATAGAAGGTCCTGCCCCAGTGGTAGTTATCGCCGGTGAGCTCGTCGCGCACCGGCACGCTCTCGTGCCGGTCGAGGCCGAGTCGCGGCATGTCCAACGAGACCGTGGCCTCGTGGGTGTGGTGCGGGTCGAGGTTGACGACCACCAGAACGATGTTCGAACCCGAACGCTTGCTGTAGACGATCAACGCGTCGTTGTCGACGGAGTGGAAGTGCACATCGCGCAGTTGCTGAAGGGCCGGGTGGCGACGCCTGATGCGGTTGAGGCGGGTGATGAGCGGGGCAAGTGAGCGGCCCTCGCGCTCCGCCGACTCCCAGTCCCTGGGCCGGATCTCATACTTCTCCGAATGGAGGTACTCCTCGCTGCCGGGCCGGATCGGGGTGTTCTCGCACAGTTCGTACCCCGCGTACACGCCCCAGGTCGGCGAGAGCGTGGCGGCGAGAACGGCCCGCGCCTCGAAGGCCGGACGGCCCCCGTCCTGGAGGTATCCCGGCAGGATGTCCGGGGTGTTCACGAAGAAGTTGGGGCGCATGCAGGAGGCGGTCTCGCCAGACAACTCCGTGACGTAGTCGGTGATTTCCTGCTTGCTGTTGCGCCAGGTGAAATACGTGTAGGACTGCTGGAAGCCGATGGCGGCGAGCGTACGCATCATTGCGGGCCGGGTGAATGCCTCAGCCAGGAAGATCACATCCGGGTCGGTCCTGTTGATATCGGCGATCACCTTCTCCCAGAAGATCACCGGCTTGGTGTGCGGATTGTCGACGCGGAAGATCCGTACCCCGTGATCCATCCAGAAACGGAGAATGCGCCCCGTCTCCTCGACCAGGCCGTACAGATCCTTGTCGAAGGCGATCGGATAGATGTCCTGGTATTTCTTCGGCGGATTCTCCGCGTACGCGATCGTGCCGTCCGCGCGGTGGTGGAACCACTCGGGATGTTTTTCGACCCAGGGGTGGTCGGGGGAACACTGGAGCGCGAAATCCAGCGCGATCTCCATGCGCAGGGTGCGGGCGGTCGCGACGAAATGGTCGAAGTCGTCGAGAGTGCCGAGCTCGGGATGGACGGCGTCGTGACCGCCCTCGGCCGAACCGATCGCCCAGGGCACGCCCACGTCGTGGGGAGCGGGGGAGAGCGAGTTGTCGGGGCCCTTGCGATGGGTGGTCCCGATGGGGTGGATCGGCGGGAGGTAGACGACGTCGAAACCCATGGCGGCGACCGCGGGAAGCCGTTCGGCGGCCGTACGGAAGGTGCCGCTGATGATCCTCTCCGGCTGGGCCGCCGTCCTTCCCGCCCTGCCGGTTCTGCCCTTCTTCGCCGTGCCGGGGGGCTTGGCCGGTACCACCCTGGCGCCCTCCGAGCGGGGGAACAGCTCGTACCACGAGCCGAACAGGGCCCGCCGGCGCTCGACCAGCAGGGGGAGCGGGGGGGACACGGTGACGAGTTCGCGCAGGGGGTGACGGGCGAGGGCGGACCGCGCCTCGGGAACGAGCGCCGCGGCGAGCCGGGTGGCGGCCGGCCGGGACTCGTCGCGCAGGGCGTCGGCCGCGTCCAGCACCGCCTCGCGCCCGTCCCCCTTGGGCACGCCCGCGGCGGCCCGTTCGTACAGTTCGGCGCCCTCCGCCAGGACGAGCGCGGTGTCGATACCGGCCGGGACCTTGATCCGGGCCTGCTGCCGCCAGGTGGTGACGGGATCGCTCCAGGCCTCGACCGTATACGTCCAGTGGCCCTCGGAGGCCGGGGTGACATCGGCGCCCCAGCGGTCGGTACCGGGAGCGAGCTCACGCATCGGCGTCCAGGGACCGGGGCGCCCGTTCGGATCCAGCAGGACCACATTGGCGGCGACGGCGTCATGGCCCTCCCGGAAGACGGTCGCGGTGACCTGGAAGGTCTCACCGGCAACGGCCTTGGCGGGCCTTCTGCCGCAGTCGACGAGCGGGCGGACGTCGAGGACGGGAATGCGACCGATCATGGAATCACCTGGGGACTGGAGCTCGGACCGAACGGGACGCGACGCGACCGCGGAGGGCCGAATTCGCGCACCGCGACCGATGGGGTCCGTCCTTTCTAGCTGCTCTGTTGACGACTGACGGGGTGTGGGCATGGCCGCTCCTGTCCGCATTCACTCGAATGGAACTCGAATGGCTGGGGTGCGGATATGTTTCGCGGAGGTAAACCGGCTGAACACCGGTCCCGCGGCTGCCTCGTATTCGTGCTGCATTCGGGCGGCATTCGCATGTTCCCGTGACGCACTCGGGCTCCTTACCGGAGAAGCCTTCCCACCGTTCCCGGGGGGCCAATCCGGTGGTGTGTCAACTACTCGGGCGTATCTGTGACGATCTGAATGCGCCGAGCGCTGCCGCACGTGCGCGGGCTCGTCGGTGCTTCCCGGAACGCCACTGGGCAGCTTTCCCCTTGGCGTGAGGTGCCACAAGACCGGACGAGGGAAGGGAATCGGCCATTACCTGCGGGGCGGATGTGTATTCACGGGCCGTGAGGGGCGCCGGATGCGGATGAGGTTGAGGCGGGCGGCGCGGAGATCGCCGCCGGGCGGAAACGGAGCGGAACCGGGGCGTGTCCTGCGGTCGGCGGCGCGCGCTGTGAGCCGGTCGCGCGCCGTGGTTGCGGGGCGCGACCCACGGCTGACGTCGAGAGTGACGGAGCGACGCACACCGTGCTGCGTCCCCTCGGATCCGTATCTCCCCTGTAATGGTGGAATACGTGAAGGCCATTCGTCGATTCACCGTGCGTCCCGTCCTCCCCGATCCCCTTCAACCGCTCAGCGACCTCGCCCGCAATCTGCGCTGGTCCTGGCACACCGAGACTCGCGAGCTCTTCCAGGCCGTCGACCCGGAGGTCCGGCGGACGGCGGAGTGCGACCCCGTGCGGCTGCTCGGTGCCGTATCCGCAGGGCGACTCGCCGAGCTCGCCCGCGACCAGCAGTTCCTGCACCGGCTGACCGAGGCGTCCGCGGACCTCCGGGACTACCTGGACGGACCCAGGTGGTACCAGGAGCAACTGGCCCAGGGGGCGGAGCTGCCGGCCGCCGTCGCCTATTTCTCACCCGAGTTCGGGGTGACCGCCGCTCTGCCCCAGTACTCCGGCGGGCTCGGCATCCTCGCCGGGGACCACCTGAAGGCCGCCAGCGATCTCGGCGTCCCCCTCGTCGCGGTCGGCTTGCTCTACCGGCACGGCTACTTCCGCCAGAGCCTGTCCCGCGACGGCTGGCAGCAGGAGCACTATCCCGTACTCGATCCGAACGAGCTGCCGCTCACCCTGATGCGCGAAGCCGACGGCACCCCGAGCCGGGTGGTGCTCGCCCTTCCCGGTGGCCGTTCGCTGCGCGCCCACATCTGGCAGGCCCAGGTGGGACGCGTACCGCTGCTGATGCTCGACTCCGCCGTGGAGGAGAACGCGCCGGGCGAACGCGAGGTGACCGACCGGCTGTACGGCGGCGGCAGCGAGCACCGGCTGCTCCAGGAGATGCTCCTCGGCATCGGCGGCGTACGCGCGGTACGGACGTACTGCCGTCTCACCGGGCATCCGGCGCCCGAGGTGTTCCACACCAACGAGGGGCACGCCGGATTCCTCGGGCTCGAACGCATTCGTGAACTCTCCGGTGCCGGGCTGGACTTCGACTCCGCGGTGGAGTCCGTACGGGCCGGCACGGTCTTCACCACCCATACGCCGGTGCCGGCCGGGATCGACCGGTTCGACCGCGAGCTCGTCGCCCGGCACTTCGGGGACGACGGCGAACTCCCTGGGGTCGGCGTCGAACGCATCCTGCAACTGGGCATGGAGACCTACCCCGGCGGTGAGCCCGAGCTCTTCAACATGGCGGTGATGGGACTGCGGTTGGCCCAGTGGGCCAACGGGGTCTCCACCCTCCACGGGGCGGTCAGCCGGGAGATGTTCGCCGGGCTGTGGCCCGGCTTCGACGCGGCGGAGGTGCCGATCACCTCGGTGACCAACGGCGTCCACGCGCCCACCTGGGTCGCGCCCGAGATCCTCCGGCTGCGCAAGGGCTACGGCGGCACACCCGGCCGGTGGGACTCCGCAGCCGAGGTCCCGGACCGGGAACTCTGGGATCTGCGGCGGTCCCTGCGCACACAACTGGTCACCGAGGTGCGCAGACGGCTCTACGCCTCCTGGCGCGACCGGGGCGCCGAAGCCGCCGAACTCGGCTGGATCGACAACGTGCTGGACCCGGACGTGCTGACCATCGGCTTCGCCCGCCGGGTGCCCTCGTACAAGCGGCTGACGCTGATGCTGCGCGACCGCGACCGGCTGCGGGACCTGCTGCTCCATCCGACCCGCCCGATCCAGATCGTCGTCGCCGGCAAGGCCCACCCCGCCGACGACGGCGGGAAGCGGCTGGTGCGGGAGCTGGTGCGGTTCTCCGACGATCCACGAGTGCGCCACCGCATCGTGTTCCTGCCGGACTACGGGATGGCCATGGCGCAGAAGCTCTACCCGGGCTGCGACGTCTGGCTCAACAACCCGCTGCGCCCGCTGGAGGCCTGTGGTACGAGCGGCATGAAGGCGGCGCTCAACGGCTGCCTCAACCTCTCGGTCCTCGACGGCTGGTGGGACGAGTGGTTCGAGCCGGACTTCGGCTGGGCGATCCCGACGGCCGACGGTCTGGCCCTGGACGAGGACCGCCGCGACGAGCTGGAGGCGGGCGCCCTCTACGAGCTGATCGAGGGCCGGATCGCGCCGCGCTTCTACGACCGGGGCGTCGAGGGCTTCCCGGAACGCTGGATCGAGATGGTCCGCCGCACGCTGGGCACGCTCGGGCCCAAGGTTCTGGCGGGGCGCATGGTGACCGAGTACGTGGAGCGGCTGTACGCGCCCGCCGCGCTCGCCCAGCGTGCGCTCGCCCCCGGCACGGCGCGGCACCTCGCCGACTGGAAGGCCCGGGTCCGCGCCGCCTGGCCGCGCGTCGCCGTCGACCACGTGGAGGCGGTGGCGCCCGACACGGGGGGCGGTTCGGCCGAGCTGGGGTCGACGCTGGTGCTACGGGTCCGCATCGACCTCGGGGCGCTGGAGCCGGAAGATGTGGAGGTGCAGGCGGTGGCCGGCCGGGTGGACGCCGCCGACGGGATCTCGGACGCCCAGCTCTTCCCGCTGAAGCCCGCCGGGGGCCAGGACCTGGAGGGCCGCTGGCTGTACGACGGTCCGCTGGCCCTCGACCGCACCGGCCCGTACGGCTACACCGTGCGGGTACTTCCCGCCCATCCGCTGCTGGCGACCGGCGCGGAACTCGGCCTGGTGGCGCTGCCCACCGAGTCGCCGGGGGACGGCGCGGGCCTGCTGATGCGCTGACATACCGTCCGCCCGGCCCCGGCACCCACTACGGACGTGAAACCGCCCGGGAGGAAGCGAGAGCTCCTCCCGGGCGGTTCGTGTCGGAGCCGGACTCGGCTCAGGGTTCAGCCGGCCGACGGGTTCAGAACGTCAGCTTGAAGCTGTTGATCCTTCCGGTGTCGCCCGAGAAGACGTCCTGGACCTTCAGCTTCCAGGTGCCGTTGGCCGCCACGGACGACGCGTTGACCGTGTACGTCGTCTGGACGTTGTCCGCCGAGTCGGAGATCGAGGAGTTCTTCAGCCGGTAGGTCGTGCCGTTCGGGGCGACGAGGTCGATGACCAGGTCACCGCGCCAGGTGTGGGTGATGTCCACGCCGACCTTGAGGGTGCTGGGCGCGTTGCCCGTGATGCCGGTGACGTTGACCGAGGTGGTGACGGCCGAGCCGTGGTCCGGGATGGCGACGGAGGTGGAGTTCTCGAAGACCGTGCCGCCGGGGTCGGTGCCGCCACCGGGGCGCGAACCGACGTTGATGCCGGCCCAGGCGTCGGCGACCGCCTTGTACTCGGCACTGGTCGTGCCGTACAGCTCACCGGCCGCGGCGAGGGTACCGGTGCGGGCCGCCGCGTAGTTCGTCGTGGAGGTGAACTTGGTGGTGAGCGCCTTGAACCAGATCTGCGCGGCCTTGTCGCGGCCGATGCCGGTCACCGGCAGACCGTCGGAGGTCGGCGAGTCGTAGTTGACGCCGTTGATGGTCTTCTTGCCGCTGCCCTCGGAGAGCAGGTAGAAGAAGTGGTTCGCCGGGCCCGAGGAGTAGTGGACGTCGACGTTGCCGATGCCCGAGTACCAGGCGTCCTTGGACGCGCCGTCCTTGCTCGGCTTGTCCATGTAGCGCAGCGGGGTGCCGTCGCCGTTGATGTTGATCTTCTCGCCGATGAGGTAGTCGCCGACGTCCGAGGAGTTGTTGGCGTAGAACTCGACCGCGGTGGCCATGATGTCGCTGGTCGCCTCGTTGAGGCCACCGGACTCACCGCTGTAGACCAGGTTGGCGGTGGCGGCGGTGACACCGTGCGTCATCTCGTGCGCGGCCACGTCGAGGGCGGTCAGCGGGTTCGCGTTGCCGGTGCCGTCGCCGTACGTCATGCAGAAGCAGCTGTCGCTCCAGAAGGCGTTGACGTAGTTGTTGCCGTAGTGGACGCGGGAGTACGCGCCGACACCGTCACCGCGGATACCGGTGCGGCCGTGCACGTTCTTGTAGTAGTCCCAGGTCTCGGCCGCGCCGTAGTGGGCGTCCGCGGCGGCGGTCTCGGCGTTCGACGGGTTGCCGTTGCCCCACACGTCGGTGGAGTTGGTGAACAGCGTCCCGGTGCCGGACGTGCCGTGGTTCAGGTTGTACGTCTTGTGGTTGCCGCGGCCCGTGTCGGTCAGCGTGTACGACGGTGCGGTGCCGAGAGTCACCTGGCCGCTGTACTCGGTGTTGCCGACGCCGTTCTCGATGGCCTGCCACTCGTACAGCTTCGCGCCGTCGGCCGCGTCCGTGATGACGTGGAGCTCGTTCGGGGTGCCGTCCTCCTGGAGTCCGCCGACGACGGTCTCGTAGGCGAGCTGCGGCTTGCCCTGCGCCATCCAGACCACCTTGCGGGGTGCCCGGTCGGCCTCGGTCTTCTTGGAGCCGTCGGCCTTGGCGAGGCCGAGCGCCTGCTTCTCGGCCACGGCGGGCGCGACATCGGCCGTCGTGTCCACGGCCTTCAGCTGGCCACTGGTGACCTTGGACGCCTTGGTGACGCTCTCGGTCGCGCCGGCCTTGGACTCCTGGACGACGAGGTCGCCACCGAGCACCGGAAGTCCGGCGAAGGTGCGCTCGTAACGCGTGTGCGTGGTGCCGTCGTTGTCCTGGATGACATCCCGGACGACGAGCTTCTCCTGGGAACCGAGACCGAGCTCCTTGGCCGTGGCCGCCTTGCTCGCGTCGGCCTCACGGATCAGCTCGGCGCGCTGGGAGGGGGTGAGCTGCTTGGCCAGGGCACCGTGGTCGGCGCCGGCGGCCGCGGACACCGCCGCCGGGGCGCTGCCCGGGGTGGCAGTGGCCGTACCGGTCTGGACTCCGACGGCGAGGAGGGCTGCTGCGGCTATCAGAGCGCCGGTCGCGGTGGCACGACGGCTGGGCGTGGATCTCACGCGGACTCCTTCTGCGAGGGGGGTACCGGCGGCAGGGTGGCCGTCGGCAGAACGAGAAGTGCGCAGAACGGGGTGAAGAGTGTCAGCCGGAGGACGGTCCTGTCAGGACCGCGTCAACAAGTTGGCCGGAAGTCGTCCGTTGTCGTAAAAGTCATGTTCGTTAACCGGACGTTTCGCCGATCATCATCGCGATGCCGTCCAGCGTCCTCCGCAGGCCGAATTCGAAGAGTTCGTCGAGGTCGAGCTCGAACTCATCGTTTTCGAACAGCGAGTTGAGGAAGGGGTAGTCGCCACTGGCCGAGATGGCGTCGAACTGTGGCTCATTTCTTACCATCCACTCCGCGGCGGACAGCCCGGTGTCCTGACGCGCCTGTGTTTCCATGTCGCCGGCCATGGCGAGTCCCTGGACATGGGCGAAAAGGGTGAGATGGATGTGCAGCTTCGTGTACGGCGGTAGCCCGGTGCCGGCCAGGGCGTGCAGTACCCACTCCGTGTACCGCATGGCGTGTGGGGACGCTGTCGGCCGGGTGAAGGACGCCACGGCCTGCGCCATCCACGGATGGCGCCCGTACACCGACCGGAGCCACCGGGCGGCGAGTTCAAGTCCGGACCGCCAGTCGTGGGGCGCGGCGCCCAGCCGGCGTTCACCGAACACCTCGTCCGACATCAGCCGGACCAGCTCGGTTTTGCCCGGCACATGACGGTACAGCGCCATGGTGGAGATGGACAGCATGGTCGCGACCCGGCGCATGGACACCGCGGGCAGCCCTTCGGCGTCGGCCAGCTCGACAGCGGTACGCACGATGCGCTCACGGCTCAGGACAGGACCGCTCCCCGGCCCGGGGCCCCCCGGAGCGCGACGCTCGACGACGACCGTGCCGACACCCGGCACCGCCCGCACGAGCCCTTCGCCGCGCAGTACCGACAGCGCCTTGGTGGCGGTCGCCATGGCGACACCCCACTCCCGGACGACGGCACGGGTGGAAGGCACCCGGTCGCCCGGTGCCAGCTCGCCGGAGACGATCCGGCGGCGGATCTCCCCGGCGATGCCGAGGTAGGGCGGTTCGTTCTGCACGAGTGCACCGTACTAGTGCACCGGAAACGCCGTACACCCCGTCAACTAGGGGAATATGACGGGCTGTACGTGGCACCGGGAGGTGCACTACGGCGGTGCTTGCGGTGTACGCGGCGCCGCTGCTGTGCTCCCGGCATGACCTCAGGACCGCACATCCCGGCACCACCCGTATCCCCGTCCGGCTCCGGCGCACCCGAGCCCGCGGCCCCACGCGCCGGACGCCGTGAATGGACGGCGCTCGGCGTGCTGATGCTGCCGCTGCTCTTCGTCTCGATGGACGTCTCCATCCTCTTCTACGCGCTGCCCGCCATCGGCGCCGACCTTCGACCGGGCTCCACTCAGCAGTTGTGGATCCTCGACATGTACGGCTTCGTCCTCGCCGGACTGCTCATCACCATGGGGGCGCTCGGCGACCGCATCGGCCGTCGGACCGTACTGATCACCGGCACAGTCCTCTTCGCCGCGGCCTCGGTCGGTGCCGCCTACGCCCAGTCCCCAGGGGCACTGATCGCCGCCCGGGCGCTCCTCGGCGTGGGCGGCGCCTGCCTGATGCCGTCCACCCTTGCCCTCGTACGCACCCTCTTCCGCGACCCTCTGCAGCGCTCCAGGGCGGTCGCCCTCTGGACGACCGTGATGGCCACCGGCATCTCCGTCGGCCCGGTCGTCAGCGGCGCCCTCCTCGAACGCTTCTGGTGGGGCGCGGTCTTCCTCGTCAACCTGCCCGCGATGGCACTCCTGCTGGTTCTTGCACCGCTGCTGCTGCCGGAGTCCAGGACCCCCGCTGCGGGCAGGTTCGACGTCCTGAGCGCGGTGCTCTCGCTCGCCGCGCTGCTGCCGCTGATCCACGGCATCAAGGCACTCGCCAAGCACGGCTACCAGCCCCTGCCGGCGCTCGGCATCACGGCGGGACTCGCTCTGGGCTTCGTCTTCCTCCGCAGGCAGGCCCGCCTCGCGCACCCGATGGTCGACCTCGCGCTCCTGCGTCGCCGGGCCTTCGGCGGATCGGTCCTCGTCAACCTGCTGGCCATGGCGGCAACGGTCGGATTCGCGGCGTTCTTCTCCCAGTACGTGCAGTCCGTCCTGGGCAAGAGTCCCTTCGAGGCGGCCATGTGGAGCCTGGTGCCGTCCCTCGGCGTCATGGTCGCCGCCCCGGCGGCCGGTGCGCTCGCCCGGCGCTTCGACCGCGGATACGTCATGGGTGGCGGGTTCCTCGTCTCCGCCGCGGGATTCCTCTCACTCACCCGGATCGGGACCGACTCGCCGCTCTGGATGACACTCGCCGGGTCCGCCGTCTACGCGGGCGGGCTGGTCTCCGCGATGACGCTCGCCAATGAACTCGCCCTCGGCGCCGCGCCGCCCGAGCGCGCGGGCTCCGCCGCCGCGGTCCTCGAATCGGGTCAGGAACTCGGCGGCGCCCTGGGGATGGCGCTGCTGGGTTCGGTCGGCGCCGCCGTCTACGGCCGGGACATGCGCGCTACGGTGCCCGCCGTACCCGACGCCGCGCGGGAGACCCTGTCAGGCGCGGTCGCGGTGGTACGGCAGCTCCCGTCCCAGCTGCGGGACGCGATGCTCCCCGCCGCGTTCCGCGCCTTCACTCACGGTCTGAACATGGCTGCGGCGGGGGCCGCCGTCGCGATGGCCGGAGCCGCGGCCCTCTCCATCGCCCTGCTCCGCGATACGGGCTCCGTACCGGTCGGCGGAGCGGGAGACGAGGCCCGTACCGAGGAGGAGCAGCGGCTGCGGTGAGGTACTGCCACTCCTGTGCGGGGTGCGCGCTTCGGTGAGGGCCGGGGGCGTCAGCCGGTGGTGAGCACCATCCGGAAGCGGGCGGCGCCGGACATCATCTTCCGGTACGCCTCGTCGACCGCATCCAGCGGCACGGTCTCGGTCATCGGGCGGATCCCGTGCAGAGCGCTGAACGCCATGGTGTCCTGCACGTCCTGCGCGGTCCCCGCCGGGTGGCCCCGGACGACCTTTCCGCCCATGATCAGCTGGGCCGGGCTGATACCCAGCGGTTCGGCGTCGACGCCGATGACCACCAGCTCCCCACGCGGGGAGAGTCCGTCCACGGTCGCCGAGATCGCCTCGGAGTTGGCCGCGGTGGCCAGGACGACCTTGGCGCCGCCGAGTGCCTGCAGCGCGTCCGCGACGGACGTGTCCGCCGTGCTGTCGACGTAGCCGTGCGCGCCGAGTTCCCGGGCGAAGTCGGCCTTGGCGGCGCCGCGGGCGATGGCCACGGTCTCGAAGCCCATCGCGGCCGCGTACTGCACACCCAGATGCCCGAGGCCGCCGATGCCGAGAACGGCGACCAGGTCGCCCGGCCGGGCGGAGCTGCGCCGCAGCCCGTTGTACGTGGTCACCCCCGCGCAGCCCAGGGGCGCCGCATCGGCCGCGTCCAGCGCGTCGGGGATCCGGGCCAGGGCGTCCGTCGGCGCGATCACCGTCTCGGCGTAGCCGCCGTCGTATGCCCAGCCGGGGACCTTCAGGTTCAGGCACACCATGAAGTCGCCCTGCCTGCACGGTGTGCAGTGGCCGCAGCTGCCGCCGAACCAGCCCACCGCCACCCGGTCGCCCACCTGCCAGACGTTCTCCGTTCCCGCGCCGAGCTCCTCGATCCGCCCGGCGATCTCATGCCCGGGGACCACCGGAAACCGCACGCCCGGGAGCCCGCCGCCCACGAAGAGGGCGTCGCTGTGACAGACCCCGCAGGCCTCCACGGCCACGCGTACGTGGCAGGGGCCCGGCTGCGGCACCTCGCGCTCGACAACTTCGAACGGACCACCGGCGGTGGTGACCTGTGCGGCTCGGTAGACGCTGGAGGCGCTCATCTGGATCTCTCCGGGATACGGGAACACGGTGGACGGCCCACCGGAATCAGCAGACCAGCTCCGGCCCGATCGCGCACGCCGGGCGACGCGGACGGGGGCCCCGCCGCGACCGCGCCCCGTCGGCGAGTCCCCCGTTGGTTCAAGTCCTCATTCAGCGAGAACGGCGGCCAGTGCATCGAGGTCGCTGCCAACCTCGTCGGCTCGCTCGGCGTGGTCCCCGTCCGCGACTCCACGAACCCGAGCGGCCGGAGCTCACCAGCCCGCTCGCCCCGGGCGATCCCCGGCGCTGGAGACGGTCACTTGCCGAATCGCCGTTCACGATTCGCGTACGAGCGGAGTGCGCGCAGGAAGTCCACGTGACGGAACGCCGGCCAGTAGCAGTCCACCCAGTGCATCTCGGCGTACGCGGACTGCCAGAGAAGGAAGCCGGACAGCCGCTGTTCTCCGGAGGTTCGGATGATGAAGTCGGTGTGGTCGGCTGTCGGCGAGTACAGATGCCGGGAGATGTCCTCGATTTCGAACCGTTCGACCAGTTCGGCAGGGTCGCCACCGGCAGCGATGTGCTCCTCGAAGGCGCTCTTCACCGCATCGACGATCTCCCGTCGGCCGCCGTAGCCGACCGCGACGTCCACCTTGAGCCCGCCGCGCCCGGCAGTCGCGGCGGCGGCCTCCTCGAGCACTTGGGCACTGGTACCGGGCAGCATGTCGAGCGAGCCGATCACCTGGACCTCCCAGGGGCGGCCTGCGGCCGTGATGTCCCGGACGGTCTCTTCGATGATCTCGATGAGCGGGCCGAGCTGCTCGGCGGGACGCCCGAGGTTGTCGTCGGAGAGCATGAAGAGGGTTACGTGCTCGATTCCGTCGGCGGTGCACCAGCCCAGGAACTCGGTCGTCTTGGCGCCGCCCGCCCGGTACCCCTCCCGGACGTCCGTGTGACCCGCCTGCCGAGCCCAGCGCCGATTGCCGTCGAGCATGATCCCGACGTGCTGCGGGCGTGGCAGCCCCGCCAGGGTGGCGGCCAGTCGGCGCTCGTACACCGCCTCGATCGGCCGTCGGAGAAACAGCGGGAGCAGCCTCATGAAACATCTCCATCGCGTCGTGGATGCCCGCCGGCGGGCAGGGTCCACGCTATGGCCTGCGGCCATCGTACGATCTTCAGGAGTCCATACAACTCCCGGTGATCACGCGGTGGCCGTACCCGTTCCCAGCCGGACCCTGACGCATGTGACTGAGCACTCCGGCTGGAGGGACTCGCCGGCTGATGCGCTCGTCTCGCTTCCGACCAGTCAACACGGGGGTCACGGTGTCGCCGCGCGGAACAGGGCGAGGAGGGCCTGACCCGGCGGAGTGTCCGCGTCGAAGAACTGCGTGGCCAGCGCGGGCGGGACGACTGGTCCGTGCATGCGGATCTCGTGGCAGCTGAAGCAGAACGCCGCCTCGAACAGGGCCAGATCGAGGGAGTCCTCATATGCGCGAACGCTCCAGCCCGGTGAAAAGCCACAGCGGTGCTGTTGGCCGCTGGGCAGGGTCCCGATCAGGGCCAGGGCGCCGGCCGCTTCCTTCCCGGTCCAGTAGGCGACCGCCCTGCCGGGGTACGGGGCGCCCCGCTGAATTGGGAGGGCGGAGATCCGTACGACCTCGATCAACACGGTAGTGGCAACTGCTTCGGCGGGGAGCTGCATGAGCACAGTCTCGCCGCCGAACCGGTCTGCTGGGTGTGTTTGGAACTGGTCCAGCCCGCAGCCGAGCCGACTCCGCAGCACGTACCGGGCCGGAGGCGCAGGACCAGCCGTCATATGCGCGGCCGCGTACCGGTTCCGCGCAGACCCCGTAGGTCAGAAACCAGCCCCGGTCGTTCGCGCCCGCTGACCTGTGTGGACTGGATCAGGTGAGACGCAGGGACTCGCTTCGTCGAGACAGATCTCGGGGTCGGGGCCGGAACGGACTGAGCGCTGGCCCGGCTCAAGTCGGGGTGCCGCTGTACCGGTCTGGCCTTCATGCTCTGGCGCCGGCGACTCCCAAGCCGTCCATGTAGTCGCGGACTCGCGTGATCAGTCCGTTGCGGACGTGGAGTATCAAGAGACCGGGGACGGTGAACCTGGTGGCCTTGGTCGTCAGTGTTCCCACCACGGCATGCTCGGCGATGATCACTTCCGGATCGGCGGTCACGTGGGCCGCGATCCTCCTGACCTCCAGCACCTGGGTGGGGCTGGCGCCCCAGGCCGCCCGGTATCCGGCGCGCACGGCCTCACGCCCCTCGTAGCGCGGGGGGAAACCGGGAGAGGTGAACGGGAACTCGTGCACCGCGTCCATGGCATAGAGATCGGCGAGATCGTCTGGGGACTTGTCGAGCATGGCCTGGTAATAGCGGGTCAGCACCTCGTGAGGGGTGCGAACAACAGGTCTATCCAGATGCGACACAGGGGGTCATTCCATTCGCTCAACAATTGTTGACCCACTCACCGTAGGGTCGGTCGGAAGTTCGGTCAACGTCTGTAGAGTGAATCGGTGTCCACTCCTCGCCAGTCCCGCGCCGACCGCCGCCGAGCCACCGAGGCGCGCATCCTCGACAGCGCCCGGGAGCTGTTCGCCGAGAAGGGATTCGAGCGCACCACCATTCGCGCTGTAGCGGCCGAGGCGAGCGTCGACCCGGCTCTGGTCATGCAGTACTTCGGCTCGAAGCGTGAGCTGTTCTCCCAAGCCGTGCAGGCGTTCCCAGCGCCGCCGACGACCACTGATTCCGACGCACTCGTTGATCAGTTGCTGGCCTCGCTCGGCTTCAAGCTCGGCGGTCTTCCCGAGGGCACGCTGGCGATGATGCGGTCCATGCTTACCGACCAGGCAGCAGCTGAACACGTCCGCGTCGCCCTCGGCCGGCAGATCGACAGCGTCGGTGCTGCTCTGCCCGCAGCCGAGGATCCCGAACTGCGCGCCGCACTGGTCGTCACCACCTTGCTGGGCGTCACCATCGGCCACCAGTTCCTCGGCCTGGCCTCGCTTCGTGACGTCCCTGCCGATCGCATCGCCGCGTTGCTCCGCCCGGCCATCAAGGCCCTGGCAGGACCGCCGGAGTGAACGCGACGCCGCCCATGGTCGGCGAACCGGTGGCCGGTTGGCCACGGTGAGCCGGAGGACTCCTCCGCCGGGTCGGGCTCCGTCTCGGTCGTTTCAGGTGTCTCGGGCATCAGGACTCGCAGGCAGCTGCGGTGCTGGGCGATGCTCCGCTCAGCGGCCTCGCTGAGGTTGTGGAACGCGCGGCGTCCGCACTCGGCGTTCCGACAGGTGGACCGGCGGACCCGCAGCTGGAGTACGACGCTTCGTCACGCACTCGGAACTCAGCGGGAAACCGCAGGTAGGAGCTGTGAACCCGGGCGGACCACGCTCCGCGGCCCGGACACCAGGCGCACGCGGCGGTGCACCGCACGTCAACACGCACTATCGCGATGTTCACGTCCACCGACAGCACCGCGACGTCCGCGATCGACGGGAACAACAACTCCTCCAGCCGGAGCAAGATCTCATTCACAGCCCCGAACTGTCGGCCCCGTCACTCTTGCCACTGCTCGTTTTGAGGCAACTTTCCGAGACAACGGAGGGAGCTCAGCTGTCACTCACAGTGCACGGATCACACAACCTGACCCAGAACCCGACCTTCGACAGCGGATGTACGCGACTTCGAGCAGCACGCCGACGCGGAGGTGTTCGATGTTCATGAGTAACGACAGCGCGCATCGACTCGGGGTCGCAGCAGTCAGGTGGGCTGAGGGATCTCCGTGGCAGGCGACGGTGGACGGACGGCCGCCGAGGAGAATCGCTCCATGCGAATTCTGATCATCACCGCCGGTTCACGGGGAGACGTCGCGCCCTACACGGGCCTGGGGCGGCGCTTGCTGGACGTGGGCCATCGGGTCGCAGTGGCTGCTCACCCATCCTTCGAGGCACTCGTCGGCGGGTGCGGTCTCGACTACCGGCCTGTGCCGGGAGACCCGCAAGGGCTGATCCGGGACTGGGCCCGGGCGACGTCGAGGGAGGAGACCCAGGCGCTGACGAGGGCGTACGCGGACGGGCTCGCCGATGGGGTGGCGGAGGCCGTGGCAGGTGGAGCCGACCTGCTCCTCACGGCCTTCGGCCCGGCACCGCTCAGCCGGACGGCCGGCGAAGCGTTCGGCGTCCCCATCATCGGCACCTACCTCGTACCGGCGTTCGCCACCGGACAGTTCCCGCTGCCTAACGCACGGAGCACCGACGGCCTGGGACCGGAGGACAACCTCGCCGCGGGCCGGGATGTGCTGAGGCGCGCGGAAGGGGTCTTCGCGGGCGCCGTGGCCCGGCTGCGTGCCCGCCTCGGGCTGCCCGAGGGCGCGCCCTCGGCACCGATGGACACCCGGCCGGTCTTCCACGGCTTCAGCCCGCTGGTGGTGCCGCGCCCCGAGGACTGGCCGGCCGGGGTCGAAGTGGCAGGCTATTGGTGGCCCGCGCGGCCGGACGGCTGGCATCCCCCGGCCGAACTGGTCGACTTCCTCCAGGCCGGTCCGCCCCCGGTGTTCATCGGGTTCGGCAGTATGGCACCGGGGCAGGGGGAACGGCTCAGTGAGCTGGTGGCTGCGGCGGTGAAGCGGGCAGGCGTGCGCGCGGTGGTGCAGGCGGGGTGGGCCGATTTGAGCGGCTGCGGCGCCGACGTCCTGGCCATCGGCGACGTCCCGCACGACTGGCTGTTCCCTCGTACCGCCGCCGTCGTCCATCACGCCGGGGCGGGTACCACCGCGGCCGGACTGCGGGCCGGAGTGCCCGCCGTGCCCGTTCCCGTCATGGCCGACCAGCCGTTCTGGGCGTCTCGGCTGCACGAGCTGGGAGTCGCCCCCCGGCCTGTGCCGTTCCGGGACCTCACCGCCGAGGCCCTCGGCGACGCGATCACGGCCTGCCTGTCCGAGCCGGCCCACCGCCGCCGCGCGGCCGAACTCGCCCGCGGGATCGCCGCAGAGGACGGCACCGCTTCGCTGCTCGCCCACATCGGCTCAGAGAGCGCCGGGTGAAGCCGCATCGCCGTGCTGCTGTGCCAGGCTGCCCGAGGCACTCTGCCGCATACGGTGCTGCCGAAACGCGCGGACAATTCGAACGCCGCCGCGCCCCCGGCCGCCTCCCAAAGCCGTGAGCAAACGCTGCCCGAAATCGGGTTCTGGCTCAACTTCTGTGAGGTTGGGCCGTGCGCGCTGGCATCCGCCTCGGACCGACCCTGCTGACCTGCGAGTTTCCGAGTCCTTCGCCTGCAGCGGAACCCGTGTTCGAGCAGCGGCGTCAGGGTCCCTCGGTGGAGCGCGGCAAAGGTCACGACCGCCTCGTTCTCGTCGCTGCTGACCGTCGCGAGCAATCCCGGGGGCACAAAGAACTTGTCGGCCTCGTAGGTCGGCAGGAACGGACTCAGGGGTACGGGGCGCAGCATGCTCCACAACGGCTCAAGGCGCTGGGTTTGCATGCAGTAGGTCCGTGCGTGGTATGGGGCGGCATTCATGGCTTCGTAGAGGGTGAACTGCAGGAGGAAGCGGCTCAGCGGTTCCTTTTCGAGGATCGTCTCCGGAGCCTCCGCACAGGGGTCTTCGGTGAGCCACACAGGGGGATCGGCATCGCCCGGCCCCTGTGGTGGCCACAGGATGGACCAGTCCATGCCAGCCTCATTCCACACCGCAAAGACCAACCGATCGCCGAGCGGCCCGCCAGCATGCGTGGGCTGCCTCAGCACCGGGTTGTGACACAGTCGCGAGGAGTTCGCCAGCAGCTGCACGCCGATGTCCCGGGGACAACGCCGCGGCCTGGATGCCGGAGCCGACCACGACCGCGAGCAAGGCAGCCGTTCCCACAGCCTCGGCAGCCGACCGCCGACCCACTTGAGCGGTGGCTGCGGTCGTGGCTTGTGGGCCGGTCAGCTCTGGGGCATTCAGCGGCCGATGTCGTCCAGTTCGGTCAGGTCCTCATGGGAGAGGGAGAGTCCCGCGCCAGCGATGTTCTCGCGCAGGTGCGCCGTCGATGACGTGCCGGGGATGAGCAGGATGTTCGGTGATCGCTGCAGCAGCCAGGCCAGTGCGACGGACATCGGGGTCGTGCCCAACCGAGCGGCGACCGCCGAGAGCGCCGAGGACTGAAGCGGGGTAAAACCCCCGAGGGGGAAGAAGGGCACGTACGCGACGCCGTCGGTGGCGAGCCGGTCGATGAGCTTGTCGTCGTGGCGGTGGGCGAGGTTGTACAGGTTCTGCACGCATACGATCGGCGCGATGCCCTGTGCCTCGGTGACCTGCTCCTCGGTGGCGTTGCTGACCCCGAGGTGGCGGATCAGGCCCTGCTGCTGGAGTTCGACGAGCGTCTCGAATGCCTCGGCGAGCGAGCCGGGCTGGGGACCTTCGGCGTTGCCGAGTCGGAGGTTGACCAGGTCGAGTTCGTCGACCCGGAGGGACGTGAGGTTGTCGTGGACCTGGCGGCGCAGGTCTTCGGGTCGCCGGGCCGTGGGCCAGCCGCCCTGTGCGTCGCGGGTGGCGCCCACCTTGGTCACGATGTGCAGCGTCTCGGGATAGGGGTGCAGTGCCTCGCGGATCAACTCGTTGGTGACCCGCGGCCCGTAGGCGTCGCTGGTGTCGATGTGGGTGACACCGAGTCCGACCGCCTCGCGCAGAACGGCCAGGGCACCCTCGCGATCGGCGGGCGGTCCCATGACCCACGGGCCGGCCAGTTGCATGGCGCCGTAACCGAACCGGGTGACGGTCAGGTCACCCAGAGACCAGGTGCCGCCGGGAAGAGAGAGGGAGGGTGTGCTCATCGTGTGGCCTTTCGTCGTGCACTTGGGGGGTGGCGTCGGCTGCCTCCCTGCATCAGCATTGGAGAGAAACTTCCTGTCGGGAAGTAGGCACTTTTGAGTGCGTAACCCACCCATCGGTGAGAGGTGCGATCAGTGACGACGATGAACGCGGCCCAGAAGAGGGCTCAGGCCAAGGTGGAGTACAACGCATTCCTCGCAGAATGCCCCAGCCGGCAACTGCTCGACCGAATCTCGGACAAGTGGGTCGTCCTGATCCTGTGTGCGCTGGGCGGCGACAACAAGCCTGGACCCTCCGGTGCAGTACACGCAGACGTTCCGAAGGCGGTGCGTTACTCCGAGATCTCTCGTCTTCTGGCGGGGGTCAGCCAGAAGATGCTGACCCAGACGCTACGGTCGCTGGAGCACGATGGTCTGCTCACCCGCACCGTGACGCCCACCGTCCCCGTCACCGTCTCCTACGAGCTGACCGACCTCGGCCTCTCGCTCCACCACATGACGCGCGGGCTCAGAAACTGGGCGCAGACACACATGGCCGAGGTCCTCGCAAACCGCGAGAACCACGACGCCCGCACCTCCTGATCGAACCATCCAATATCACTCCATTTGCGAAGCTACACCTGCGACCTCTCGCCTTCGTGTCAGTACGCGACCTGCACAAATATCGCCCGGTGACAGTACTTACACCGCGGACTTCTCACCTCCGGACAGTGACCCCATCCACCGAAGCAGGCACCGACCAGCGGCAACACACCAACGCCCCACTGTCTCTCACACCACTGTCCCGAAACCGAGAGATCGCACGTAGGTGGTCGCCTCTGGACGGCCTCCGCCCGCGCCACCGGGCGCCCCGAACCGGCGGCCGCTCACGCCAGGCTCTCCCGCCACGCCCGGTGCAGCCCCGCGAAGCGGCCGGTGCCGCCGATGAGTTCGGACGGGGCACCGTCCTCCACGATGCGGCCGTGCTCCATCACCAGGACCCGGTCCGCGATCTCCACGGTCGACAGGCGGTGGGCGATCACCACCGCGGTGCGGCCGTGGAGCACCGTGTCCATGGCCCGCTGCACCGCCCGTTCGCCGGGGATGTCCAGGGAGCTCGTCGCCTCGTCGAGGATCAGCACGGAGGGGTTCGCGAGCAGGGCCCGGGCGAACGCGACCAACTGGCGCTGACCGGCCGAGATCCGGCCGCCCCGCTTGCGTACGTCCGTGTCGTACCCCTCGGGCAGCCCGGCGATGAAATCGTGCGCGCCGATCGCCTTGGCGGCCTGCTCGATCTCCTCGCGGGTCGCGTCCGGGCTCCCGATCGCGATGTTGTCGGCGACCGTCCCGGAGAACAGGAACGCCTCCTGGGTCACCATCACCACACCCCGCCGCAGCTCGGGCACGGCCAGATCCCGCAGATCGGTCCCGTCGAGCAGCACCCGGCCCTCGGTCGGGTCGTAGAAGCGGGCCAGCAGCTTGGCGAGCGTCGACTTGCCCGCGCCCGTCGAGCCGACCACGGCGACGGTCTGACCGGCCGGGACCGTCAGATCGAAGCGGGGCAGCACCTCGCCACCCGTACGGTAGGCGAACCGCACCGAGTCGAAGACGACCGCGCGGCCCGGGTGCTCACCCGCGAGCACGGGCAGGCCGACCGGATTCGTCGTCTCGGGGACGGACGGGGTCTGGGCCAGCAGACCCGCGATCTTCTCCAGCGAAGCGGAGGCCGACTGGTAGGAGTTGAGGAACATGCCCAGCCGGTCGATCGGGTCGTACAGCCGGCGCAGATAGAGCACGGCCGCGGCCAGCACCCCGAGCGCCAGTGTGCCCGACGCCACCCGGTACGCACCCCACAGCACGATCCCCGCGACCGCCGTGTTGGCGACCAGCCGGGAGCCGACGACGTAGCGTGCCATCTCCAGCATCGCGCCGCCGTTCGCCTGTCGGTGAGCCGAGTTGAGGCCCTCGAAGTGCGCGTCGTTGAGGCGCTCGCGGCGGAACGCCTGGACGGGGCGGATGCCGTTCATCGACTCGGCGAACTTCACGATGACCGCGGCGATCGCCGTCGACCGCGCCGTGTAGAGCACTCCGGCCCGCCGCTGGAACCGCCGTACCAGCAGATACAGCGGGAGGAAGGAGAGCACCGCCACCGCGCCGAGACCGAAGTCCAGCCAGAGGAGCACCAACGAGATCGAGCCGAAGGACAGGACGATGCCGATCAGCTCCTGCAGTCCCTCGCTGAGCAGTTCCCGCAGCGATTCCACATCCGTGGTGGAACGGGAGATCAGCCGCCCCGATGTGTAGCGCTCATGGAAGTCCACGCTCAGCGCCTGCGCGTGGCGGAAGATCCGGCCCCGCAGATCGAGCAGCACATCCTGGTTGATCCGGGCGGAGACCCTGATGAACGCGTACTGCATGAGCCCCGCGGCCGCCGAACACAGCGCGTACCCCACGGCCACCGCGATCAACGGCCCGTAGTCCTCGTCCCGGAACGCGGGCACACCGCTGTCGATGGCGTACGCGACGAGCAGCGGGCCCGTCTGTACCGCCGCCTGCTGGATCAGCAGCAACAGCGCCGACACCAGCACCCGGCCCCGGTGCGGCCGGAGCAGCGACAACAGCAGCGCGCGGGTCGCACCGCGAGACGCGGGCAGATCGTCCCGGTCGAACCGGTCCCCGGCACCGTCGGAGAGGGACGGGGCCCCGGGCTCCTTCCGCGCGTCCGGCCGCGGGCCGGCGGGCCCGGTCGTCGTCGTGCCGGTCGTCGTACTGGTCATCGGGTGCGACCCTTCTCGGCAGGGACGTCCGGTACGAGATGGCCCTCGCCGGACAGGTCGGGGACGGCGTCCACGGCGGGGGCACCCTCCTGCGCGCCGGTGGCCCCCGACATCAGCCACGCGTACTCCGCGTTGCCGCGCAGCAGTTCCTGATGGGTGCCGACGGCGGTGATCCGACCCTCGGAGAGCAGTGCCACCCGGTCCGCGAGCATCACGGTGGACGGCCGGTGCGCGACCACGATCGCCGTCGTCTCCTCCAGCACCTGCCGCAGCGCGGCCTCCACCAGCGTCTCCGTATGCACGTCCAGGGCGGAGAGCGGATCGTCGAGCACCAGGAAGCGGGGCCGGCCGACCACGGCGCGGGCCAGCGCGAGCCGCTGCCGCTGCCCGCCGGAGAGACTGAGCCCCTGCTCGCCGACCTGGGTGCCGATGCCGCCTGGCAGGTCGTACACGAAGTCGGCCTGCGCGACGGCGAGCGCCCGCCGTAACTCGTCCTCCCCGGCGCCCTCGGCGCCCATCAGCACGTTCTCCCCGACCGTCGCCGAGAAGAGCGTCGGCTCCTCGAAGGCCACGGACACCAGCTTGCGCAGCTCCTCCCGGGGCATGGCGGTGATGTCCCTGCCGTCCAGCGTGATCCGCCCCCTGGTGGCCTCGTGCAGCCGTGGTACGAGAGCGGTGAGCGTCGTCTTGCCGGAACCCGTGGCCCCGACCAGGGCCATCGTCTCGCCGGGGCGGATGCGCAGATCGATCCGGGACAGTACGGGTACGGAACCGGGCTCCGCGTCCGGATAGCGGAACTCCACGCCCTCGAAGACCATTTCGCCGCGACCGTCCGTGCCCTGCGGCGCACCGCCGTCGGCGGCGGCCGCGTCGTCCTCCTCGGCCACATCCATCACCTCGAAGAACCGCTCGGTCGCCGTCGCCGACTCCTGACTCATCGCCAGCAGGAAGCCGATCGACTCGATCGGCCACCGCAGCGCGAGCGCCGTCGAGAGGAAGGCCACCAGCGTGCCTGCCGACAGCCCGCCGTCGGCGACCTGGACCGTACCGAGGACCAGCGCCGCCCCGATGGCCAGCTCGGGGATCGTGGTGATGACGGCCCAGATGCCCGCGAGGAGACGCGCCTTGCCCAGCTCCGTGCCGCGCAGCCGCTGCGAAAGGGCACGGAACGCGAGGGCCTGGCTGCGGTGCCGGCCGAAGCCCTTGATGATGCGGATGCCGAGCACGCTCTCCTCGACGACCGTCGCCAGATCACCGACCTGGTCCTGCGCCTGGCGCGCCACGACCGAGTACTTCGTCTCGAAGACCGAGCAGAGAATCACCAACGGCACCACCGGAGCGAGCAGTACCAGCCCCAGCGTCCACTGCTGCATCAGCAGAATGATGAAACCGACCAGGATCGTCGTGCCGTTGACCAGCAGGAACGTCAGCGGAAAGGCCAGGAACATGCGCAGCAGCATCAGGTCCGTGGTCCCGCGCGACAGCAACTGCCCCGACGGCCAACGGTCGTGGAACGCCACCGGCAGCCGCTGCAGATGCCGGTACAGGTCGGCGCGCATCGCCGCTTCGACCCCGGCCAGCGGCCGGGCCACCAGCCACCGCCGTACCCCGAAGAGCGCGGCCTCGGCGATGCCCAGCAGGAGCAGATACAACGCGCCCAGCCAGACACCCCCCGGATCGCGGTCCGCCACCGGTCCGTCCACGATCCACTTCAGTACGAGAGGGATCACCAGACCCATGCACGAGGCGACTATCGCGACCAGCGCGGCGCCGAACAGGCGGTTGCGCACCGGCTTCACATAGGGCCACAACCGCAGCAGGGACCGTGCGGTGGACCGTTCCTTGGGCTCTACATGTTCTTCGGGCATCACAGTCGAGCCTACGGTTCACCACTGACATCGCTCATGTGGTTTTTCGGCCGTCCGGCGGTGCCGGAGCTCCGTACCGGGTCCCGTGGGACCCGCAGGTCGTACCCCGTATCAACCGATCGGCCGATGCCGCTTCGAGCGCGATGGACGATGGTGCGCCGGTTCCCCGGACGTGATTCTCGTACGCATGGCAATCATCGAAGTGAACGCGGTGCACAAGGCCTACGCCGGGCGCCCCGCGGTGGACGGAGTGAGCTTCGCCGTCGACGAGGGGGAGATCTTCGGGATTCTCGGCCCCAACGGAGCGGGCAAGACCACCACCGTCGAGTGCATCGAGGGGCTGCGGGTCCCCGACGCCGGTACGATCCGGGTGGCCGGCCTCGACCCCGTCGCCGACCACGACCGGGTGACCGGGCTGCTCGGCGCACAGCTCCAGGAGAGCGAACTCCAGCCCAAGCTCGCCGTGGCCGAGGCGCTGCAGCTGTACAGCGCCTTCTACCCGGACCCCGCCGACTGGCGCGCGCTGGCCGAACGGCTCGGTCTGCACACCATGTACGGCACCCGGTTCGCCAAGCTGTCCGGCGGTCAGAAACAACGGCTGTCCATCGCGCTCGCCCTGGTCGGCAACCCGCGGGTCGTGGTCCTCGACGAGCTGACCACCGGTCTGGACCCGCGGGCCCGCCGGGACACCTGGAAGCTGATCGAGGACGTACGCGACAGTGGTGTGACGGTCCTTCTGGTCACCCACTTCATGGAGGAGGCCAACCGGCTCTGCGACCGTGTCGCCGTGATCGACAAGGGGAAAGTCGTCGCCCTCGACACCCCGTCCGGTCTGGTCAGCAGGGCCGGCAGCGCCACTGTCATCTCCTTCACCCCCGCACAGCCGCTCGACCCGGCCGAGCTGGATTCGCTGCCCGGTGCGGACTTTGTCGAACAGAAGGACGGCCGGATCGTCATCCACGGCAGCGACGAGACGGTCAACGCGGTGATCTCACTGCTGGCCCGCCACCGCATCACCGCACACCAACTCCGCGTCTCCGAAGCAACGCTGGACGACGCCTTCCTCGACCTCACAGAAGCAGAACAGGCGGCCTGAGATGACCACAGCGACCCCGGCCAGGACGACGGCCACCCCCACCCCATGGGCAGCGGTGCTCAGGACCGAGACGCGGCTCTTCCTCCGCGAACCCGGCAGCCTGTTCTGGGTCCTCGTCTTCCCGACCGCGCTGCTGACGATCCTCGGCCTGATCCCGTCCTTCCGGGACCCCGATGACGCGCTCGGTGGCCGCCGCGTCGTCGATCTGTACGTACCGGTGTCGGTGCTGCTCGCCATGATCATGGCCGGGATCGGGGCCATGCCGCCCATCCTCACCGGCTACCGCGAGCGCGGGATCCTGCGCCGGATGTCGACCACTCCGGTGCCGCCGTCCGCCCTGCTCACCGCGCAGATCGCCCTGCACGGCGCCGCGGCCCTCGGCTCCGCCGCGCTGGTGATGACCGTCGGCCGCACCGTCTTCGGCGTGAGGCTGCCCGGACAGCCCTTCGGCTACGTCCTGGCGCTGCTCCTGGCGACCGCGAGCGTCCTCAGCCTCGGCGCGCTGCTGTGCGCGCTCTCGCGAACCACCAAGGCATCCTCCGCCATCGGCACGGTCGCCAACCTCGTGATGATGTTCACCGCCGGGGTCTGGATCCCGGTGCAGACCATGCCCGACACCCTCCGGCGCATCGTCGAGGTCACCCCGTTCGGCGCGGCCTCCCAGGCACTGGACCGGGCGGCGTCCGGCGGCTGGCCCGGCTGGGTACAGCTGGGCGTCATGGCGTTCTGGGCGGCCGTGGTGACCGGGCTGGCGACCCGGCTGTTCCGTTGGGAGTGACGGTTCCGGGGGAGAATCCCCCCATGAACGCGGGGGACACGACAGAGACGGGCACAGCCGGAGTGACGACGGCCGCGCAGTGGTGGGAACGGTTCTTCCGGTACGGGCCGTACGGTCTGCTCGGCCTGGCCACCGCGGCCTCTGCCGTGTCCGCCGAGCTCATCATGTCCCGCTCGGACGTGTACGCCGCCGCGGTGCTGGTCCCGGTGGTGCTCGTCCTCGAGCTCTGCTGGGGACGGTACAAGTCCGCGGTCACCCAGCCTTCGCGGGCGGCGCAGTTCTACTTCGTCGCCCGCACGTCACTCGCCTTCGGACTGACCTGGTGCAACCCGTTCTTCTCCATCTTCGCGGTTCTCGGCTACTTCGACGCCGGCCGGCTGCTCCCGCAACGGGCCGTGCGCGCCGGGCTGCTGGTCACCGCCGTCATCATGGCGGGCTCGCAGTCCGGCAGCGGCCTCCCGCCGGCCGGCCTCATGAACTGGATCGCCTTCGGCATCGTCTTCGCCCTCCACGCAACCATCACCCTGGTCTTCGCCCAGATCGGCGACCGGGAGGCCGAGCAGACCCGCGCCCAGGTCGACACCATCGCCGAACTGGAGTCCGCCAACGCCCGCCTCGAACAGGCCATGGCGGAGAACGCGGGCCTGCACGCCCAACTCCTCGTCCAGGCCCGCGAAGCGGGCGTCGCGGACGAGCGCCGCCGGCTCGCCGCCGAGATCCACGACACTCTCGCCCAGGGCCTGACCGGCATCATCGCCCAGCTCCAGGTGGTCACCTCGATCGCCGGCACCGATCCGGCCCTGGCCCGGCAGCACCTCGACCGCGCCGCCGCCCTCGCCCGGCACAGCCTGGGCGAGGCGCGCCGCTCGGTGCACGATCTGGTCCCCACAGCGCTGGAGCACGACGACCTCGTGGGCGCGTTGAAGAAGACCGTCACCGGCTGGGGCGAACGCCACGGGGTGCGGGCCGAGTTCACCGTCACCGGTACCGCCGAGCCGGTCCACGACGAGATAGCCGCCACCCTGCTCCGTATCGCCGAGGAAGCCCTCGCCAACGCCGGCCGCCATGCCGGGGCCTCACGCGTCGGCATCACCCTGTCCTTCATGGGTGACGAACTCGCCCTGGACGTACGGGACGACGGCCGCGGCTTCGACCCCGACGCCCTGCCCCCGCGCCGCCGCGGCGCGGGCGGATTCGGGCTCGGCGGCATGCGGGCCCGCGCCGAACGCGTCGCGGGCACCGTCGAGGTGGAGACGGAACCGGGCCGTGGCACGGCGGTCAGCGCCCGGGTACCCCTGGTTCGGAACAGCGGATGACCAGTACGGTTGCCCTGCCATGGCTGAGGATTCCGCACGCGTCATCACACTCGTCGTCGTCGACGACCACCCCGTCGTACGGGACGGTCTGCGCGGCATGTTCGACTCCGACCCGGGGTTCCGGGTCCTCGGGGAGGCGCCGGACGGGGTGGCGGGCGTCGATCTCGTGGCCCGGCTCGACCCCGACGTCGTCCTGATGGATCTGCGGATGCCGGGCGGCGGCGGAGTCGCCGCCATCGCCGAACTGACCGGGCGCGGCGCCCGCGCCAAGGTGCTGGTCCTCACCACGTACGACACCGACTCCGACACCCTCCCCGCGATCGAGGCCGGCGCGACCGGCTATCTCCTCAAGGACGCGCCTCGTGAGGAGCTGTTCACGGCCGTCCGCGCCGCCGCCGACGGCCGCACCGTGCTCTCGCCCGCCGTCGCCTCCCGCCTCGTCTCCCGGGTGCGCACCCCGGTGGCGCCGGGCCACGAGGCACTGTCGGCCCGGGAGCGCGAGGTGCTCGAACTCGTCGCGAAGGGCACCTCGAACCGGGAGATCGCCGCCGAACTGTTCATCAGCGAGGCCACCGTGAAGACCCACCTCACCCATGTCTTCGCCAAGCTCGGCGCCAAGGACCGGGCCGCCGCCGTGGCGATCGGCTACGACCGGGGCATCCTGGGCTGACCGTTCCCCGGCCTTCATTCCCTGATCCGGAGCAGCAGCACCGACCTGGCCGGTACGGTCAGCGCCGTGCCGCCCGGGTGGACGGAGCCCGGCGCCTCGGCCTGGTCCTCCCGCGAGGTGTCCAGGACCAGTTCGTAACTCCGCGCCCACGGCGGTCCGGGCAGCCGGAAGCCGCTCGGCCGGTGGTCCGCGTGCAGGATCGCCAGGAAGCTGTCGTCCGTGATCGGTTCGCCGCGCGCGTCCCGGCCGGGGATGTCGCGCCCGGAGAGATAGAGCCCGACCGTCGCGGCCGGTGCGTACCAGTCCTCCTCCGTCATCTCCGCGCCCTGCCGGGTGAACCAGGCCAGATCCCGCAGCCCGTCCGCCGCCTGCGCACGCCCGGCGAAGAAGGCGCGGCGGCGCAGCACGGGGTGGGTGTGGCGCAGGGTGACGACCCGGGAGGCCAGCTCGGTCAGTGCCTGCCACTCCGGCCGGTCGAGGAGTGACCAGTCCAGCCAGCTGACCTCGTTGTCCTGGCAGTACGCGTTGTTGTTGCCGCCCTGCGTACGGCCCATCTCGTCGCCCGCGACCAGCATCGGCACCCCCGTCGACAGCAGGAGGGTGGTGAGCAGATTGCGCAGTTGGCGGCGGCGCAGCGCGTTGACGGCGGGGTCGTCGCTCTCGCCCTCGGCGCCGCAGTTCCAGGCCCGGTTGTCCGAGGTGCCGTCCCGGTTGTCCTCGCCGTTGGCCTCGTTGTGCTTCTGCTGGTAACTGACCAGATCGCGCAGAGTGAAGCCGTCGTGCGCGGTGATGAAGTTGACCGAGGCGTACGGGCGCCGGCCGCCCCACGCGTACAGATCGCTGGACCCGGTCAGCCGGTAGCCGAGATCCCGTACGTCGGGCAGGGCGCCGCGCCAGAAGTCCCGTACGGCGTCCCGGTAGCGGTCGTTCCACTCGGTCCACAGCGGGGGGAAGGCGCCCACCTGGTACCCGCCGTTGCCGACGTCCCACGGCTCGGCGATCAGCTTCACCCGGCGCAGCACCGGGTCCTGGGCGATCACCGCGAGGAACGGGGAGAGCATGTCGACGTCGTGCATCGAACGGGCCAGCGCGGCCGCCAGATCGAAGCGGAAGCCGTCGACGCCCATCTCCGTGACCCAGTACCGCAGCGAGTCCGTGATCAGCCGCAGGACGTGCGGCTGGACCACGTGCAGGGTATTGCCGCAGCCGGTGTAGTCCGCGTACCTGCGGGCATCCGCCTGGAGGCGGTAGTAGCCGCGGTTGTCGATGCCGCGCAGCGACAGCATCGGACCCAGCTCGCTCGCCTCCGCCGTGTGGTTGTAGACCACGTCGAGGATCACCTCGATCCCGGCGTCGTGCAGGGCCCGTACCATCCGCTTGAACTCGCCGACCTGCTGGCCCGCGGTCCCGCTCGCGGAGTAGTCGGCGTGCGGGGCGAAGTAGCCGATGGAGTTGTAGCCCCAGTAGTTGTGCAGGCCGCGCCGGAGCAGATGGTCCTCGTGGGCGAACTGATGCACCGGCAGCAGTTCCACCGCCGTGACTCCCAGCCGCTGCAGATGACCGACGGCGGCCGGATGGGCGAGACCGGCGTACGTGCCCCGCAGCTCCTCCGGGATCCCGGGGTGCAGCTTGGTGAAGCCGCGTACATGCAGCTCGTAGATGACGGAGTCCGCCCACGGGGTCTTGGGGCGGCGGTCCTCCGCCCAGTCGTCGTCATCGTGGACGACGACGCCCTTCGGGACGTACGGAGCGGAGTCCCGCTCGTCGCGCACGGTGTCGGCGACCTGCTGGTGCGGCCAGTCCCTCACATGGCCGTACACCTCGGCCGGGAGGGTGAACGAGCCGTCCACGGCACGCGCGTACGGGTCGAGGAGCAGCTTCGCCGCATTCCAGCGCGCACCGGTCCATGGGTCCCAGCGGCCGTGCACCCGGTAGCCGTACCGCTGCCCCGGCCGGACGCCGGGCACGAAGCCGTGCCAGACCTCATGGGTCAGTTCCGTCAGCGGGAGGCGCCGCTCGCTCCCCTCCTCGTCGAAGAGGCAGAGCTCGACGGCCTCCGCACCGCCGGCCCAGAGCGCGAAATTGGTGCCCGCCACGCCGTCGGGGCCCACCCGGAAGCGGGCCCCGAGCGGCATCGGGGCACCCGGCCACACGGCGGCCGGCCGCCCCGGCGCGGTCACCGGCGTGCTCTCCCGCTCCTCCGCCTCCCCGGTCTCCTGCACTGCCTCCTGCTCGGCTGCGCTCGACACCTGCTCGCCTCCCGCGGCTCGTGGGGACCGGCACCGAAAAGGAGCGCACGGCGTCCCGACCGTGGCTCCCCGAGTGTGGTCCTCCCCTCTGTTCTGCCCACACCGGCGCCCGGACTCACGTTTCCCCCGACCGGCCCCCGTCGTTGGGGGGACGTGAACCACGTAGCGAGGAGGGCGGTGGCGAGCTCGGCCACCGTGCTGACATGGGCAGGACTGCTCACCGTGCTGGCGCTGCTGAGCGCCTGTACCGACGCCGGATCCGACTTCGACGGGAAGGCGCGCTCCCCGCAGGGCGCGATCCTGATCACCCCGAACGACGGGGCGAGGAACGTAGGCCCGGACGACCGGTTGGAGGTGAAGGTCCCCGACGGGCGGCTGGAGAGCGTCAAGGTGGCGCGGATCGAGGACACGCAGAGCGAGGAGGTGCCGGGCCGGATCGCGCCCGACGGTCTCTCCTGGACACCGTGGGGGAAGACGGGCCGGTTCAGGCTCGCCGCCAAGTACAGCGTCGACGCGGTGGCCGTGGACGGCGCCGGGCACCGCTCGGCCCGCCACACCACTTTCACCACGGCGGTCCCCGAACACCGTTTCATCGGCTACTTCACACCGGAGAACCGGTCCACGGTCGGCACCGGAATGATCGTCTCCTTCGGCTTCAACCGCCCGGTCAAGAACCACGCGGCCGTGCAGCGGGCCATCCGGGTGAGCTCCGTTCCGGCGGTCGAGGTGGTGGGGCACTGGTTCGGCGACAGCCGCCTCGACTTCCGCCCCGCCGCCTACTGGAAGCCGGGCACCGAGGTCACCGTCGAGGTGGGGCTGCGGGATGTGGAGGGTGCGCCGCGCGTGTACGGCACCCAGGACAAGACGGTCGCCTTCACGGTGGGCCGCTCGCAGACGTCCCTGGTCGACGCGGCCGCACACACCATGGAGGTACGCCGCGACGGCCGGCTCCTCTCCACGGTCCCGATCACGACGGGCTACCCGGGGATGGACACGTACAACGGAAAGATGGTGGTCAGCGAGATGCACGACGTGACCCGGATGGACGGCCGCACGGTCGGTTTCGGCGGCGAGTACGACATCAAGGACGTCCCGCACGCCCTCCGGCTCACCAACTCCGGCACGTTTCTGCACGGCAACTACTGGTCGGACGAGGAGGTCTTCGGCTCGGACAACGTCAGTCACGGCTGCGTCGGGCTGCGCGATGTGCGGGGCGGCAGCAGCGACACCCCGGCCGGCTGGTTCTTCGACCGGACACTCATCGGCGATGTCGTCGAGGTCGTCAACTCCAAGGACAAGCAGGTCGCGCCCGACAACGGCCTCGGAGGCTGGAATCTGAACTGGGATCAGTGGAAGGCCGGATCCGCCCTGCGCTGACCCCCCGCCACCCCCGTACCCCGTGTCACCTGGAGAGGTCCCGGGACGAGTTGGGACTGAACGGTGACATTCTGCGGGGTCATTTCCGCACAGTGGGTGTGATTATCTTTCGCTGAGCGCGCATGTACAGCGCGCGGGGGCGGGGCCCGAGGGCCCCAGGGCCTTGGCGGGGCCAGGCCGTGTGAGGGGAGACGACCACATTGAACGGGCAGCCGATATCGGGGACATCGGCCGGGGCGGACAGCGGGCGGCGCGGACGCGGGGCCACCGGAATGCTGGCTCTGGTACTGGGCGCGCTGCTGTTGCTGGTGACGGCATGCGGCGGGGGGGACGACGCCGGCGGCGCGGGCAAGGACGGCAAGGGCGGGACGAAGGTCGATGACACCACGGCCTCGCAGGCCGTGGTGACCATCGCACCGAAGGACGGGGCGGACTCCGTCGCCACCAGTGGGGCGCTGAAGATCTCCGCCGCGCAGGGGAAGCTGACGACGGTCAAGGTCGCCGGCCCCAAGGGCGCCGAGGTCGAGGGCAGGATCGCGGCGGACGGCACGAGCTGGACGCCGGACCGGCATCTGGCCGCGGCGACCAAGTACACCGTCCACGCGGTCGCCAAGGACGCCAAGGGCCGTGAGTCGGCCAAGGACACCAGCTTCACGACGCTGGTCCCGCAGAACACCTTCATCGGGCAGTACACCCCGGAGGACGGCTCCACGGTCGGCGTCGGCATGCCCGTCTCGATCCACTTCACCCGCGGCATCACGGACCCGGCCGCGGTCGAGAAGGGCATCAAGGTGACCGCCGAGCCCTCCGTACCGATCGAGGGCCACTGGTTCGGCAACGACCGCCTCGACTTCCGACCCGAGGAGTACTGGGCCGCGGGCACCAAGGTGACCGTGAAGCTCGACCTCGACGGTGTCGAGGGGCGTCCCGGCGTCTACGGCAAGCAGACCAGGACGATCGCTTTCACCATCGGCCGCAAGCAGGTCAGCACGGTCGACGCGAGCACGCACCGGATGAAGGTCGTCCGAGACGGCAAGCAGATCAAGGACATCCCGATCTCGGCGGGCGCCCCGGCGACCACCACGTACAACGGTCAGATGGTCATCAGCGAGAAGCTCAACGTGACCCGGATGAACGGTGACACCGTGGGCTTCGGCGGCGAGTACGACATCAAGGACGTGCCGCACGCGATGCGCCTGTCCACCTCGGGCACCTTCATCCACGGCAACTACTGGGGCGGCTCCGGCATCTTCGGCGCGGCCAACACCAGCCACGGCTGCGTCGGCCTGCAGGACGTGCGCGGTGCCTGGAGCAAGAAGACCCCGGCGGCCTGGTTCTTCGACAACTCGCTCATCGGTGACGTCGTCGTCGTCAAGAACTCGAAGGACCGGACGATCCAGCCGGACAACGGCCTCAACGGCTGGAACATGTCCTGGCCGGAGTGGACCAAGTAGCTCCCTGCATACCTGACACGGGCGGGCCCGGCGCTGTGACCAACAGCACCGGGCCCGCTGTCGTTGGCGCCGGTCGAAGACCGACCGGCACATGGGGGGCGGCGTCGCGGGGCTGGGCACGCACATCTGCCGCGTTGTCGTCAATCACCATGGCTCCTTCCCCAAGCTCTCGGCTGCGCTCGAGCAGGGGAGACCCCATCTGGCTCAATCCTCCGCCTTGCAGCTGCACGCACCCAGCCCCGCTCCTTCTTCCACCCCCCATGCGCCGGCCGGTCTAACCTGCCTCTCATGACCGCAAATCTCGAAGTGACCGACGGTGTCGGCACGATCCTGCTGGACCGTCCGCCCATGAACGCCCTGGATGTCGCCACCCAGGACCGGCTGCGTGAACTCGCCGAGGAGGCGACCCGGCGCGAGGACGTGCGGGCCGTGGTCCTCTACGGCGGCGAGAAGGTGTTCGCGGCGGGCGCGGACATCAAGGAGATGCAGGCGATGGACCACGCGGCGATGGTCGTACGGTCCAAGGCGCTGCAGGACTCCTTCACCGCGGTGGCCCGGATCCCCAAGCCCGTTGTCGCCGCAGTCACCGGTTACGCGCTGGGCGGCGGCTGCGAGTTGGCGCTCTGCGCCGACTTCCGGATCGCCGCCGACAACGCCAGGCTGGGCCAGCCCGAGATCCTGCTCGGGCTGATCCCCGGCGCGGGCGGCACCCAGCGCCTCGCCCGGCTGATCGGACCCTCCCGGGCCAAGGACCTGATCTTCACCGGCCGTCACGTGAAGGCCGAGGAGGCCCTGACGATCGGACTGGTGGACCGCGTGGTGCCCGCCGCAGAGGTGTACGAGCAGGCGCACGCCTGGGCCGCCGGGCTGGCGAAGGGGCCCGCCCTCGCGCTGCGCGCCGCCAAGGAATCCGTCGACGCCGGTCTGGAGGCCGACATCGACACCGGGCTCACGATCGAGCGGAACTGGTTCGCAGGTCTGTTCGCCACCGAGGACCGGGAGCGCGGAATGCGCAGCTTCGTGGAAGAGGGTCCGGGCAAGGCCAAGTTCCTCTGAACAGGGGTCAGTTGGGCACAGACTGACGCAGGTTCATCCATGCGGGCGGATTGGCTGGGCCTTGAGAGGACCTTGAGGTCCAGCTCTCCGAAGGGGCCGGCAGACGCCCTCGGATGCGGTATCCATGCAGGTCAACAGGGGTGCGGCGGACCGCATTCTGCCATTGGCATATGCCTATCGACCTCTGCGGAATGATGCATTCCGGGGTGCGGATTCCGTCGGAACGGCCCCGGAAGGCCCGCCATGCGGCCATGATGGTGTGCATGGCGGGCCTGGAGGGTGTGGAACAGCCGCGACCGCGCAGCGGCGCGACGGCGGCATGCTGGATGCCGACCGTCGAGGACGAACAGGCGTTCAAAGCCCTGGAGTTGTTCGGAAATCCGGCGGAGGGCGAAGTCCGGCTGCCGTCCCGCCCGGAGTCCGCGGCCACCGCTCGGCGGCTCACTTCCTATGTGGTGCTGCGTCAGTGGGCGCTCTCCCCGCAGACCGCCGAATACGCCGTCCTGCTCGTCTCGGAGCTCGTCGGCAACGCAGTGCGGCACACCGGCGCCCGGGTCTTCGGGTTGCGGATGCTGCGCCGCCGCGGCTGGATCAGGATCGAGGTGCGCGACCCCTCGCGCGGACTGCCCTGTCTGATGCCCGTCCGGGAGACGGATACCAGCGGGCGGGGGCTCTTCCTCGTCGACAGGCTCTCCGACCGGTGGGGCGTGGATCTGCTGCCGCGCGGCAAGACCACCTGGTTCGAGATGCGGATCTCCGACCGCTGACCGCCCGCGGCGCGCGCCCAAGACGCACAGAAGCCCCCGGTCCGCCGTTGTGGGGCGCTTCGGGGGCTGCTGTGTGGGGCCGTGAAATGGGGGGTGTGTTCACGGCCGCTGGTGACGACCGAGCTCGGGTCAATGAGGGTCGTGTCATCGACTATGGCAGACGGGTGACCTCTCCGCCAAAGGGGCAAATGGGGCATTCATGGAAAATGTGGAGCATTTTACAGGCAAATCACAGGTGTGATGGGTCACTTGCCTGGAAAACCATGAATATTTATGGGATTCATTGAGTGATTCATTCGCGCCACCCATAAGTCCAAATTGTTATTTTCAGAACATTTCGCCCCTATTGTTCTGTGCATGAACGCCCCCGACCCACCGGTGCACCGCCGCAGCGCCCTGCGCGCGGGAGCAGGGGCCGCCCTCGCCGGTGCCCTGACCGCCGGATGCGCGGCCCGCGACGACGCCGCCGGTGCGTCGGCCAGGACCGTCACGGCCACGGCGAGCCCGAAGAACAACCCCGCGACCGCGACCACCGGACACCCGGCCCCGCACCCCGCGCCCGCTCCGCGCCGCTTCCCCGGGCAGCCGGCCCAGATCGACCACGGCCCACGCGACCGCGCCCGCGTCGCCCTCACCTTCCACGGCCAGGGCGACCCCGCGATCGCCCGGACCGTACTTACCGAGGCCGAACGGGCCCACGCGCGGATCACCGTCCTCGCCGTCGGCAGCTGGCTCGACGAACACCCCGAGATGGCCCGCCGCATCCTCGACGGCGGCCACGACCTCGGCAACCACACCCAGCGACACCTCGACATCTCCGCGATGGGCGAGGCCGAGGCGTATGCGGAGATCACCGGCCCCGCCCAGCGGCTGCGCCGGCTCACCGGTTCCATCGGCACCTGGTTCCGGCCCTCACGCACCCGGTACGCCACCCCGCTCGTCCAGCGGCTCGCCGCCCGGGCGGGCTACCCGCACGTCCTCTCGTACGACGTGGACTCCCTCGACTTCACCTCTCCCGGCGCCGCGGTCGTCACCCGCAAGGTGGCCGGGGAGATCCGCAACGGATCGGTGGTGAGCCTGCATTTCGGCTACGCGGACACGGTCGCCGCCCTGCCTCTCCTCCTCAGCGAAATCGACCGCCGCCAACTGCGCGCGGTTACGACCACGGAGCTGCTGACCTGATGCCTCCTTCCACCAAGTACACCGCGGCCCTGCTCGGGGGCGTCCTCCTCGCCGTACTCACCGGCTGCGGCGCCCCCGCCGAGAAGGGGAACGCCGAGCCCGTCGGCAGCGAGGCGGCCGCACCGCCGGGCCTGCCCGGCATGCCGCCGGTGCTCGACGCCAAGGACGTCTACGCGGCCGACCGGCCGGGGAAACTCTCCCCGGCCGTCAAGGACTTCCCTTCCCGGGTGTACGTCCCCAACACCAACTCCGACACCGTGTCGGTGATCGACCCGGCCACGTACAAGGTCATCAGGACCATCAAGGTCGGCCGTCAGCCGCAGCACGTCGTCCCGTCCTGGGACCTGAAGACCCTCTGGGTCAACAACGACATCGGCGACAGCCTCACGGCCATCGATCCCGCCACCGGGGAGGTGGGCCGCACGGTGCCCGTCTCCGACCCGTACAACCTCTACTTCACCCCGGACGGCAAGTACGCCGTGGTGATGGCCTCGATGGACCGCGAACTGGTCTTCCGCGACGCCCACACCATGAAGACGGCCAAGGCCGTCCCGGTCAGCTGCGCGGGCGTCAACCACGCCGACTTCTCCATGGACGGCCGGTACTTCATCGTCTCGTGCGAGTTCTCCGGCGAACTCCTCAAGGTCGACACGGCGAAGATGAAGGTCGTCGGTCAGCAGAAGCTGCCCTTCAAGGGCGCGATGCCGCAGGATGTGAAGCTGTCACCCGACGGCAGCACGTTCTACATCGCGGACATGACCGCGGACGGGGTGTGGGTGCTGGACGGGAAGAAGTTCACCACTCCGAAGCTGTTGCCCACCGGCAAGGGCGCCCACGGCCTCTACGTCAGCCGCGACTCCAAGGAGATGTACGTCTCCAACCGGGGCGAGGGCTCCATCTCGGTCTTCGACTTCGGCCGGCGCGAGCTGGTGAAGAAGTGGCGCCTGCCGGGCGGCGGCAGCCCCGACATGGGCGGAGTCTCCTCGGACGGCAAAGTCCTCTGGCTGAGCGGGCGTTACAACTCCGTGGTGTACGCGATCGACACCGCCACCGGCAAACAACTCGCCCGCATCCCGGTGGGCAGCGGCCCGCACGGAATCGCCGTGTACCCGCAGCCGGGCCGTTACTCGCTCGGCCACACCGGCGTCTTCCGCTGACGGCCCGGCGTCAATACTCCGCCTGACACGCTCGCCTTCGGGTGACGCTGCACAGCCCGGCGTCGCACTGCCGAGACAGTGACCATCATGATGATCACTTCTCGTCTGCGGCGTCGGGCCGCAGTCGCCGTTCTCGCCTTCTCCGCCGTACTCGTCCCGGCCGCCGCCACCGAGGCCGCCCCCGCCGCCGCTCCCGCGGCCGTCGCGTTCAAGCCCGGTGGCTGCCCGGTCGTCGCCGACCATCTTTTCGCGGCCGCCGACCCGGTGGACATCCGCCGGATCACCCCGCGGCCCTCCTGGCGGGACAACTGCCGCCAGCTCTACCGGGCGGACGGCCGCGGCCCGCAGACCATCTTCGACGAGGGCTTCCACGCCAGGGACATCGTCTACGGCCAGTACGACCTGGAGAAGTACGTCCTGGTCAACCAGCCCTCGCCGTTCGTCTCCACCACGTACGACCACGACCTGTACAAGCGGTGGAAGAGCGAGTTCAACTACTACATCGACGCTCCCGGCGGTATCGACGTGAACAAGACGATCGGCGACACCCACAAGTACGCCGACCAGGTGGAGGTCGCCTTCCCCGGCGGCGTCGACCGCACGTTCATCGTCGGGGCGTGCCCCGTCGACCAGGCGACCAAGACCGAGATCATGAACAAGTGCGTCGACAACCCGCACTACAAGCCGTGGCGCAGCTGATCCGCTGAAGCCTCATCCCGCGACGAACAGGGCCTCCGAACCCACCGGCCGGTAGCCCGCCGCCTGGAACGTCCGCACACTGCGGGCGTTCCCCGGCGACTGCTGAGCCCACACCACCGAGTCCGGCACCAGATGACGGGCCGCCCGCGCCAGCCGTTCGCCCAGCCGCCGGCCGCGCGCCTCCTCGGCCACCTCGATCGCCGTCTCCCAGCGACCCGCGACTCCCCGGCCGAGGATCACCACTCCGCCGTCGGCGGACCAGACCCGCACCTCGTCGCGGTACTTCATCGCCCGCGCCACCCGGGGATGCTCCGGGTCCTCGATCTCCCGCAGCGCGATCTCCGGCTCGCCCGGCAGCGCGTCCGCGACCGTCAGCAGATCGATGGTGTTCATGTGCCGGCCGCTCCGGGCCAGCAGCGCGCCCAGGAAGTACGGATTCATCGTCGCGGCGAGCGCGTCGCCGGGGGTGGCGGCCAGCACGGACCGTACCCAGCCGGGATCCTCGTCGGTGAACACCACCGAGTGCGCGGTGAACGCCACCACCCCTGCGTCCCGGACACCGGGCTGCCCCACCACGGTCGTTGCCCCGTCCGGCGGGGGAAACCCTCCGTGCGCGGCGGCCGTCAGGATCCGTGCCAGTGCGTCATCCATCGGTGTCCCGTTCCCCGGTCCGGACCGTGGGTCCGCCGGGCGGCGGACCCCCACCCATGATCGACGACCGGCCGCCGCGAACGCCAGCCGTCCCGCCCGATAATCTGACCCCCGTCAGTAAGACTCTGGTCAGGCTCTGATCAGGCAGTGGTGGGCATTACGAAGGAGCGGAACCGTGGCGGACATCGAGTCGGCGCGCAAGGCATTCGAGCGGTTCGATCTGAACGGCGACGGGCTGATATCGGCCGCAGAGTACAAGAGCGTGATGGCTCAGCTCGGCGACCCCTACGTCACCGAGCCGGTGGCCCAGGCCGTCATCAACTCGCACGACGCCAATGGCGACGGGCTGCTCACGTTCGACGAGTTCTGGGCGGCGCAGAACAAGGGCTGACAGCCGGGAGGACCCTCGGCCCCGGCCCCCGGCCCCCGGTCCTGCGGGCCGGGGGCCGCCGCCGGCCGGTCAGGCGGCGAAGTACCGTGACAGCGAGTCCCGTTCGTCGACCTCCACCAGATCGGGGCGGGTGTAGCGCTCCGCGCGCGCCTGGTAGTCGAAGTCGCCCCGCACCAGCCCGCGGTAGTCCTGCACGCACCGCTCCAGCTCGCCGGTCAGCCTTCCGGGCGGCTACGGGCGGAGGCGCTTCTCCGCCTCGGCCTGCTCGACCAGCTCCGCGTACGAGTCGTCCTCGTCGAGCCCAGACCTGCGGCGAAGGGATACCGACCACGGAATCGGGCACGGTGGGGCGTGATCGGGGTCCGGGCACAGCAGTCTGGCGATGCGTTCCTCGACCTCTTCGGCCTGCTGCTGAGTGGCATAAATGCCCAGCCGCACTTCCCAGACACTGGAGTTCTCAGGCATCGCTCACGTCCCGGATCGGCGGAGGAGAAAGGGGGTGGAGAAACTGCCGCGTGGCTCAGGCGGTGAACTCCCCGCCCTTGGCGGCGGTCACGAACGACGACCAGGCGGCCGACTCGAAGACGAGCGCGGGGCCGCCCGGGTTCTTGCTGTCACGTACGGGCACGACGGCGGGGAAGCCGTCGGCGACCTCGATGCACTCGCCGCCGTCCGTGTTGCTGTAGCTGCTCTTGCGCCACGTTACGTTGCTCAGGTCGATGGCTCGCACGGCACTTCCTCCAACATTCGCATGATGAACTTCCGTGACTCGACCGGGGTCAGCGCCAGGTCGCGCACCGCATCATATCTGCGCTGCACACGTTCAACCCTGTCTGTTTCCTCGATCAGTTCACCGCGTACGTCGTTCTCGGTGTAGGCCACGGTGCGGCCGTCCGACAGCCGCAGGCACATCACGGCGGTGTTCATCAGGCCGTGAGGACCGGCGCTGAATGGCAGTACGTGGAGGGTGATGTTCGGGCGGTCAGACGCCTCGGCCAGATACTCCACCTGCTCCCGCCAGGCCTGGGCGTCGCACAGCTGCGTGCGCAGCACCGCCTCGGAGAGGATGACCCGGAAAGGCGGTGCGTCGTCCCCCTCCAGCAGCTTCCGCCGCCCTATGCGCGCTTCGACCTGCTGGCTCAGTTCCTCACCCATGGTGCCGCCCGCCGCGAGCGCCTCGCGGGCGTACCCGCCGGTCTGGAGCAGGCCAGGCGGCGCGCTCGCGGCGTAGTGCCACAGGCTCACCGCCTCGGCCTCCAGGGTCATGTATCGGCGGTACTGCTCGCGGAACTGAGTCGGGTCGCCGACCGCGAGCTCCCACAGCGTGAGGAGGAGGCCGGGCGTCCCGTAGTACTGGTCGAGCGCCTGCACGACCTCCGGACCGCCGAGGGTCTCCCCGCTCTCCATCTTGCCGAACAACGACCAGTCCCAGCCGAGCACTTCGCCGAGCTTGCGCAGGCTGTGGCCGCGCTGCGAGCGGAGCAACCGCAGTTCCTCGACGAACCGTTGACGTGGTTGCTGGCTCCGGCCCGTGACCACCCGTCTCGGCGGCATAGTGAGCTCCTCCGTGGAAGGTGTGGAACTACCGCCGGGGCCGGGGAAGTACAGCCCGCCGATGGTGTCCGTTCCCTGTTCCGGGTCCATTCTCGTAACGCCCGGAACACGCACAGTAGTCCAAGCCCTCACATCTCATACCGGTGTTGGGCGAACGGAACGGAACCCATGACGACGCAGCAGCGAGCGGTGCAGAAGATCAAGGAAGCCGAGGCCGCACGGGACGTGCTCGGCGCGGCGCTCCGACGGGCGGGTATCCAGCTACCCGTGATGGACGTCCGTCCCCAGTTGCGCGCCGACGGCGCCGGATATGCGCTGGTGACCCTCGGTGACTGCTCCGCGCCCGTGGCCCGCGCGCTGGCGGCGGTCATCGAGAAGGGGGCGGGGCGGTGACCCGGCGCGTCTTCCGCTACGTCCCGTTCACCATCGAGCAGGACGCGACGGCGGAGCCGGAGTACGAGGTCCGTTGCGTGTCCGGTGACGAAACCGAGTGCGGCGCACGGTCCGGTACGTACATCTATCCGGAGCCGGTCGAGGAGTGGCAGCGCAAGCACACGCAGGAGACCGGACACCGGCGCTACCAGCGGAACTTTCGCGACTACGCGGTCATGCGGCCGACGGCCGAGAGGGCTGAGCCGGCCGAGACGGCTGAGCCGGTGCGGGCGAGCGGAGACGCAGGGTGAGTTTCGCTCCGGCCGTCGAACGTCCATGGCGCGATGCGTGGCCGCTGGTCGCGCGGACGGACGACGGCAACGCGTGGGTGACGGGGAACTGCTGGCTGTACTGCCGACGCGAGGGCGTGCGCGTCCTGTGGGTCGGCTCCGTGCACACCCCCGGCGCGACGGGCGACGTGTACGCGTGCGGCCCGTGCGTCGCGGAACTCGACCACATGGTGCGCGTCCAGTCGCACGGCAGGGACGCGCCCGCCGGTCCCGCCGCCCGGTCCGCCGATCCTGCTTGCGGGGGAGCCGCGCCCGCCGGGACGGAGGCCAGGAACAAGACCAGGACGGGGGCCACGGACCAGTCCGAGAACAAGGCGGTGGCGTGCGACCACCGGCAGACCGAGAAGCGCGACGGCAAGACCCACTGCCGCACCTGCAGGCGACAGCTCTACCTGTGAGCGACGCCGAGGCGGAGACGGCGGCTGAAGGACGAGAAACCCCTGATCGGAGCCTCCGGCCTCAGCACTCGATGATGTCCACCGCGAGCCCGCCCCGGGCCGTCTCCTTGTACTTCACGCTCATGTCGGCCACTTTTGATCACGGCGTTGATCTGGTGTTTTGGCGCTTTCGTGAAATGCGGCCGCGGTGTTCGCCAGGCGGCTTGCGCGAGCGATACGTGAGCGGTGGAACCGAGATACCTACGAGGCGGGCTTCTTCCGCTTCCCCCCTCTGGCCCTTCTTCCTGCCTTCATCCTGGGGCTTCTTGGCGCGCTTGGCCTTCTTCCGGGCCTTCTCCGCCTTGCGCGCGGCTTCCTCCGCCTTCCGCTGGAGCGGGTCCAGCTTGGCCGTGGCTTCGGCGGCGCTCTTGCCGACGTGAGGGAGGACGCTTAATGGCGACGTCGGGTATTGGAACTGTCTGAATGCCTCGGCTGGGCTACGGGGTTACTGAGGGAGCCGTGGCTCCTGCGACGTCTGGTCGGCGTCGGCGTGGAGTCCGGAGCAGAGCAGGTTGAATGCCTGGACTGCCGCTGTGACGACGCTGTCGCGGGCGTCGGTGGGTGGTTCGCCGAACAAGATTCGTCGTTGCAGTTCGCGCAAGGCGGCCCGGTGTGTGCCGGCGATGGCTCCTGCGAGGAGCGTGAGCATCGGGTAGTCGCCCTGGTTCGGTCCGGTGGAGGTGTTCGGCGGGTGTTCGGCCAGGGCGGTCGCCAACACGGCCTCGGCGCGTTCGCTGATCTCGCGTTCGCGTGCGCGCAGTGCGGCACTGTCGCGGATGACCTGCCAGAACCGGGGCGCGTCGGAGTGGAGCCCGAGTGCGGGGTCGTCGTGCCGCAGGGCGGTCAGCAGGTCGTCGCGGATGGTCTCCACTGGGCAGGCGCCGGGCGCACGGTTGCGTACCAGTGTGGCGAGATGGCCCTCTACTTCTGCCTGGCGATCGAAGAAGAGGTCTTCCTTGGTGGGGAAGTAGTTGAACACGGTGTTGGTGGAGACGCCTGCGTGCCGTGCCACCTCGGCGACCGTGACCTGGTCGAAGCCGTGCTCCAGGAAGAGGGGCAGGGCTGCGTCGGCGATCGCCGTGCGGGTCTGCTGCTTCTTGATCTCTCGAAGGCCCATGCCCAGATGATAGTGTCACTACAAATTTGCAGTGACACCAAGATTTCTGGGGTGGAGTAAAGCATGACCTTGCACTTCGGTATCTATCCCGGCGGGATCCTGGGTGACGACCAGGGCATCGTCCACCCGGTCCGCCCGGACCTGCCGGACCGCATCATCAAGGCGCTTGACGCGCTCCAAGGCGACACGGCCACCCTGTTGGTGCGTGCCTACCGCTCGTTCGCCACCACCGTGACGCCGCTGGAACCGCCCACGCCCGCCGCTCCCGCGACGTATCTCCAACGGGGCCGCAAGCTGGACCTCGTGCTGCAGTTCCGTGAGCCGTCCGGCGAGTTGGAGGGGTGGCTGGAGTTCGTCCGCGAGGCCGTCCGCACCGGTGGGCCGCACCTGGAATCCGTCCAGATTTGCGAAGAGCCCAACGCCGACCTGCCCGTGGTCGACGGCAGCACTCCGAACGTTCTGAACGCGCTCGTTGAGGGGGTTGTCGCGGCCAAGCAGGAGGCCCGGGCCCTGGGTCGCAGTCTGGCGGTCGGCTTCAACGCCGTGCCGACCTTCAACCCGGCCGACACCTTCTGGTCTGAGCTCGGCGCCCTGGCCGACGACCGCTTCCGGCAGAGCCTGGACTACGTCGGCCTGGACTTCTTCCCGGACGTGTTCCGTCCCATCGCCGCTGAGCAGTTGGCGGAAGCGGTCGCTGCGGTCCTCACCGCATTCCGGCGCACCGACCTGCGAAAGGCCAGCATCCCCAGCAGCATCGCGATCCGTATCTGCGAGAACGGCTGGCCCACCGGCCCGGGCCGCGGCGAGCAGCAGCAGGCCGCGGTCCTCGAAACCGTCGTGCGGACCGTGGCCGCCCTCTCCGTCGACCTGAACATCGACGGATATTCGTTCTTTGCCCTGCGAGACGCCGACAGCACCGCCGAGGGGCTCTTCCACCACTTCGGTCTTCTGCGCGACGACTACACCCGCAAGCCAGCCTTCGAAACATACCGGCGCCTCATCAACGAACTGGGCAATCCATCGGTCGTGCCGCACTGATCATCAGAGATCACGTACGCTTATTCCTTGCTGGTGCGATCGGGTGGCTCGCTGGCTGATCTCGGCGGCGTAGTTGGTCCAGTCGTCGGCGGAGAGCCGTTGCCAGGGGACGACGACGTCGGTGTGGATGGCGTACAGCCGGTCCGTGGCCACGAAGCCGAGGAAGGCGCCCGTCTGTTCTGGCGCCCAGACCATGACGGGCGAGGGCTTCTCGCCGGTCTGCTGCACCGGTCGACCCGCTCATCCGTCCATACCAGGGCCTTCGGCTTGCGGACCGGGTCGATCTCGACGTGGGCCACCGGGTTGCACGTGATGATCTGCTGCCCGATCGCGTCGTTCAGGGCGCCCCAAGCTCAGGGCACGCCTGGAAGCCACCGCACCCGAGGAGCATCCCACTGCTCGACGCAACCGCCCGGCCGGCCCATGGGAGCAGGCCACCGATGCCCTGTACATCGACACGAACGGCGACGACGCCCACATCCAGGCGCACATCGCCGCCTTGGGCGAGCTGATCGAGGTCACTGCTCAGAAGACGCCGAGCCTCCTATGCTCCGAGCTTCAGACCGCGACTCCGTCGTCGATCTCAGTGGCGGCGATGCCGGCTGTTGCGGCGGGCCAGGTTGCGCAGATCGTTGTAGACGCCGCCGGCGGTGGTGTCGCGTGTGGGGTTGACCGTCAGGCGAGCACTGCCTCCACGGCGGGGCGGATAACGGAATGAGCACCCAACTCACGTGCGATGTAATGGAGTTCGCGGCCCCCGCCGCTTCCGTCTCGGTGCAGGTTGCGGCCGAGTGCGGACAGGGCGAGGCGGTGGCGCATCGCGTCGACGACGCTGCGGGCTGCGTTGTACACGGGGACGGTCTCTCCCGGGGCTGCTTCGAACCGTTCGACACCGGGGCGAAGGCCGTTGGGGAGTACTGGGCCACTACGGTCGGCGGGTAGGAAATCGTGGAGCGGCGTGAACGGCGCGGCACGGCGATGTGTACCGCCGCAGGATGTCGTCGATCAGTTCGTGCAGAGCAAGGGCGGACTCACCGCACACGACGGCGCGAGGAGCCCGCGCACACGGCCAGCAGATTCGCGTGCGCGGTCTCCGGGGCGTCTGCTCGCCGGTAGATCCCGCGGGACAGTTCGTCTATCTCGCCTTCCGTGATCAAGTACGCCAGATCGCGAGGGGAAAGCAGTGCCTGACGCGCCTGCGTCGTCGTGAACGTAGGGGAGAGACCGGCCAGCCGCTGCTGCACACGGGAGTTTTCCGCAGTATTCATGTGCCGACTGGCACCCCTCCAGCGCGCCCGGGGGATCGATTTGATGCACTCTGACGGCGGACAGTCAGGGCGGATCGGAACAGTGACCGAGGATGCCACGAACCACCAGGTCAGCCGCCCGTTCCATGGGATTTCCCGGGGGCTTTTCAGGGACTTTCACGTCTGTCTCAGGGAGATTCCAGGGACTCTCCGCCGCTTGATCAGGGAGGCCCTTCCAGCGCTGAAAGAGACAAAAGCGCTGGTCAGGGCCCGCCCCCCTCAGCATTCGATGATGTTCACCGCGAGCCCGCCGCGCGCCGTCTCCTTGTACTTCACGCTCATGTCCGCGCCCGTCTCCTTCATGGTCTTGATGACCTTGTCCAGGGAGACCTTGTGGCTGCCGTCGCCGCGCAGCGCCATCTTCGCCGCCGTGACGGCCTTGACCGCGGCCATGCCGTTGCGTTCGATGCACGGGATCTGGACGAGGCCGCCGACCGGGTCGCAGGTCAGGCCGAGGTTGTGTTCCATGCCGATCTCGGCGGCGTTCTCGACCTGCTCGGGGGTGCCGCCGAGGACCTCGGCGAGGGCGCCCGCGGCCATCGAGCAGGCGGAGCCGACCTCGCCCTGGCAGCCGACCTCGGCGCCGGAGATGGAGGCGTTCTCCTTGAAGAGCATGCCGATGGCTCCGGCGGCGAGGAGGAAGCGGACCACGCCGTCCTCCTTCTCCGCCGCGGTGGCACCGCCGGCCGCGAAGTTCATGTAGTAGTGCAGCACGGCCGGGATGATGCCCGCGGCGCCGTTGGTGGGTGCGGTGACGACCCGGCCGCCCGCCGCGTTCTCCTCGTTGACCGCCATCGCGTAGAGGGTGATCCACTCCATCGCGTGGGTCTGCGGGTCGCCCTCGGCGCGCAGTTGGCGGGCCGTGTTCGCGGCGCGGCGGCGGACCTTGAGGCCACCGGGCAGGATGCCCTCGCGGGACATGCCGCGCGCGACGCAGGCCTGCATGACGTGCCAGATGTCCACCAGACCCGAGCGGATCTCGTTCTCGGTGCGCCAGGCCTTCTCGTTCTCCAGCATCAGCGAGGAGATGGACAGGCCGGTGTCCTTGGAGAGCCGCAGCAGTTCGTCGCCGGTGCGGAAAGGGTGCTTCAGCACGGTGTCGTCGAGGACTATCCGGTCCTCGCCCACCGCGTCCTCGTCCACGACGAAGCCGCCGCCGACGGAGTAGTACGTCTTTTCCAGGAGGGGGGCGCCCTCGTGGTCGTACGCGAAGATCGTCATGCCGTTGGCGTGGTACGGCAGGGCCTTGCGGCGGTGCAGTACCAGCTGCTCGTCGACATCGAAGTCGATCTCGTGCATGCCGAGGAGGTTGAGCCGGCCGGAGGCGCGGATCTCGGCCACCCGGTCGTCGGCCGACTCGACGTCGACCGTACGGGGCGACTCGCCCTCCAGGCCGAGCAGGACGGCCTTGGGGGTGCCGTGGCCGTGACCGGTCGCACCGAGCGAGCCGTACAGCTCCGCGCGTATGGAGACGGTGTGGGCGATCAGGCCCTCGTTCTTCAGCCGGCGCGCGAACATGCGGGCGGCGCGCATCGGGCCGACCGTATGGGAGCTGGACGGGCCGATGCCGATCGAGAACAGGTCGAAGACCGAGATGGCCACGGGTGACTCCTAAGGGTTGGTAGACGCCGTTGTCTGCCGGGTGGTGCGGTACGGACCGGTCGGCCCGAAGAGCGGCGGGGCAAGGGATGGGGCACCGCGCTCACTGCCCAGTGTGCGTGGTGCCCCGCCCGAAAGGTGACGAACTGTGTCACGTATTACTCGGGACGAGCCGTGTCCCGGACTACTTGAGGCCGGGGTACAGCGGGAACTTCTCGGCCAGCGCGACGACGCGGGCCTTCAGGGAGTCCGCGTCGTAGGACGGCTTGAGGGCCGCCGCGATGATCTCGGCGACCTCGGTGAAGTCCTCGGCCTGGAAACCGCGGGTGGCCAGGGCCGGCGTACCGATCCGCAGACCCGAGGTGACCATCGGCGGCCGCGGGTCGTTCGGGATGGCGTTCCGGTTGACCGTGATGCCCAGCTCGTGCAGCCGGTCCTCGGCCTGCTGGCCGTCCAGCTCGGAGTTGCGCAGGTCGACGAGGACCAGGTGGACGTCCGTACCGCCGGACAGCACGGAGACACCGACCTCGGTGACGTCCGGCTGGACCAGGCGCTCGGCGAGGATGCGGGCGCCGTCCAGGGTGCGCTGCTGGCGCTCCTTGAACTCCTCGCTCGCCGCGATCTTGAACGAGACCGCCTTGGCCGCGATCACGTGCTCCAGCGGACCACCCTGCTGGCCCGGGAAGACCGCCGAGTTGATCTTCTTGGCCAGCTCCTGCGTCGACAGGATGACGCCACCGCGCGGACCGCCGAGGGTCTTGTGCGTGGTGGTCGTGACGACATGGGCGTGCGGCACCGGGTTGGGGTGCAGACCCGCGGCCACCAGGCCCGCGAAGTGCGCCATGTCGACCATCAGGTACGCGCCGACCTCGTCCGCGATGCGGCGGAAGGCGGCGAAGTCCAGCTGACGGGGGTACGCGGACCAGCCGGCGACGATCAGCTTCGGCTTGGACTCCTTGGCCAGGCGCTCGACCTCGGCCATGTCCACGACGCCGGTCTCGTCGACGTGGTACGGGACCACGTTGTAGAGCTTGCCGGAGAAGTTGATCTTCATGCCGTGGGTCAGGTGACCGCCGTGGGCCAGGTTCAGGCCCATGATCGTGTCGCCCGGCTTCAGCAGCGCGAACATCGCGGCGGCGTTGGCCTGCGCACCGGAGTGCGGCTGGACGTTCGCGGCCTCGGCGCCGAACAGAGCCTTGATGCGGTCGATGGCGATCTGCTCTACGACGTCGACGTGCTCACAGCCGCCGTAGTAGCGGCGGCCCGGGTAGCCCTCGGCGTACTTGTTGGTGAGGACGGAGCCCTGGGCCTCCATGACCGCGACCGGAGCGAAGTTCTCCGAGGCGATCATTTCGAGGGTGGACTGCTGACGGTGGAGCTCGGCGTCGACAGCGGCGGCGACGTCCGGGTCCAGCTCGTGGAGGGAGGAGTTGAGAAGCGACATCAGGTGGTCCCTTGGGTCTCAGTTGCCGGAGAACTGGGCGTACTCGTCGGCGGAGAGCAGGTCCTTCGGCTCCTCCGCGACGCGTACCTTGAACAGCCAGCCGCCCTCGAACGGAGCGGAGTTCACCAGCGACGGGTCGTCCACGACGTCCTGGTTCGCGGCGGTGACCTCACCGGTCACCGGTGAGTACAGGTCGCTCACCGACTTGGTCGACTCCAGCTCGCCGCAGGTCTCGCCTGCGGTAACCGTGTCACCGACCTCGGGGAGCTGGGCGTAGACGACATCGCCGAGCGCGTTGGCGGCGAATTCGGTGATACCGATCGTGGCCACACCGTCCTCGACGGCCGACAGCCACTCGTGCTCCTTGCTGTAACGCAGCTGCTGGGGGTTGCTCATGACCTGAATTCTCCTGTACGCGGGGGAGTGCTGATGAACGGTGGTCTTACGGTGTGAGACGGGACTACGTCACTTCCGAGGTGCGCGGACGTCACTTCTGACGCTTGTAGAACGGCAGCGCCACGACTTCGTACGGCTCGTGGCTGCCCCGGATGTCCACTCCGACGCCCGGGGTACCGGGCGTGGCGTGCGCGGCGTCCACGTACGCCATGGCGATCGGCTTGCCCAGGGTGGGCGACGGGGCGCCCGAGGTGACCTCGCCGACGACCTCGCCCCCGGCGACCACGGAAAAACCGGCGCGCGGCACGCGGCGGCCCTCGGCGACCAGGCCGACCAGCTTGCGGGGCGGGGCGGTCTCGGCGCGCTCGGCGGCGGCCTTCAGGGCCTCGCGGCCGACGAAGTCGCCCTCCTTCTCGAACTTCACGACCCGGCCCAGACCGGCGTCGAACGGGGTCAGCCCGGTGGTCAGCTCGTGCCCGTAGAGCGGCATGCCGGCCTCCAGGCGCAGGGTGTCCCGGCAGGAGAGACCGCACGGGATCAGGCCGCGGGAGGCGCCCGCCTCGGTGAGGGCCTTCCACAGCTGCTCGGCGTGCTCGGGGGCGACGAACAGTTCGAAGCCGTCCTCGCCGGTGTAGCCGGTACGGGCGATCAGTGCGGGGACACCGGCGACGGTGCCGGGCAGGCCGGCGTAGTACTTCAGGCCGTCCAGGTCGGCATCGGTGACGGAGGCGAGGATGGCGGGGGACTCGGGGCCCTGGACGGCGAGCAGCGCGTACGCGTCGCGGTCGTCGCGCACCTCGGTGTCGAAGCCGTCGGCCCGCGCGGTCAGCGCGTCGAGCACGATCTGGGCGTTCCCGGCGTTGGCGACGACCATGTATTCGGTGTCACCCAGGCGGTAGACGATCAGGTCGTCGAGGATGCCGCCGTCCTCGGCGCAGATCATCGTGTAGCGGGCACGGCCCACGGCGACGGTGGCGATGTTGCCGACCAGCGCGAAGTTGAGGAAGGCCGCCGCCTCGGGGCCGGTGACGGTGATCTCGCCCATGTGCGACAGGTCGAAGAGACCGGCCCTGGTGCGGACCGCGTTGTGCTCGTCGCGCTCGCTGCCGTACCGCAGGGGCATGTCCCAGCCCGCGAAGTCGGTCATGGTCGCGCCCAGCGAACGGTGCAGGGCTTGAAGAGGGCTGTGGCGCGAAGCGCCTTCCGGCAGGGCGGTGGTGGGCGACGGGTGGGAGGTGCGACGGGGGGCGGTGCTCATGGATGTGGCTCCCAGGGCATGACGACGGGGACGATCCCTCCCCATCTGTCATCGGAACCTGAGAGGTTCGCCGAGAGCCCCTGGAGGGTTCGGCTTGCACCTTGGGTGGAGCCGCAGAGCGGCCCGCTTTTCAGATCTGCCTCATCCACGCGGTACGGGGCCTGAGAGATTCAAGGGAGGAACTTGCTCCTTCGGCGCCCGGCACAAGCAGTGACCGGAACTCTCCCGCGCGGATTCAAGCGGCCTTTATGCAGTTGGCCCGGTCATCATCGCACGCATCGCGCCGGAGCGGGCCCCCGGTCCCTCGCGGGAATCAACGGCGTGGACGGTTGTGCCGCATTACCTTTTCTTTACACTTCAGGGGCATGCGTGCGGTGACCCGACAGGGGGAGGGGCGATGACGTTGCAGCGGTACGTGACGACCGCGGGGACCGCGCACGGCGCGATGCCCGCACAACCGGGGGCGCCGCCCGCCACGGAAGCGCGCGGCCCGCACGCGCCCGTCGTGCGGGACCTGCGGGAGCGGGGCGGGCGCAGCCCGCGCAGCCTGCACTTCGCGGCGGGCGACGTGGTGGTGGTGTCCGGGCTGCCCGGCAGCGGCAAATCCACGCTCATCCGGCGGGCGGTGACGACGGCCCACGCCGTCGATTCCCAGGACACCCGGGACCGCTGGGCGGGGCTCGTGCCCGGGTTATTGCCGTACGCCCTCTACCGTCCCCTCGTCCGCGTCGCCCACTACCGGGGGCTGTGGCGGGCGCTGCGCTCCGGAGAGTCCGTCGTCGTCCACGACTGCGGAACCCAGGCGTGGGTACGCGGCTGGCTGGCCCGTGCCGCGCGGCGCCGGGGCCGCGTCCTGCACCTCGTCCTGCTCGACGTCACGCCGCAGACGGCGAGGGACGGCCAGCGGGAACGCGGCCGCGGCGTCTCCGGATACGCCTTCGCCCGGCACCGCAGGGCGGTGGGGAGGCTGCTGCGGGGCGCTGAGACCGGCCTGCTGCCGCCGGGGTGCGCCTCGGCGGTGCTGCTGGACCGGGAGGCGGCCGGGCTGCTGGCCCGGATCGCGTTCGCGGACGCACAGGGCCCGGGAGCCGGACGTTAACCTTCTGCCGGAAGGCTCGGGGAAGAAGGGGAAGCAGTGGACATTCCGGCACAGGGCCAGTCCCATCCGCAGAGCGGATGGCCCGCCAATGAGCTCGAAGAGGTGCTGATGGCCTCGGTGGGCAGCCCGGAGGCGGGCGGACGGCTCGTCGAGGTGCTCGGGCGCAGCCAGGTCTGGGTGCCCCTGCCGGGCGGCGGCGGACCCGACTCACCCGACCTGGACCTGCCGACGCTGGAGATCGAGGGTGCCGCGTACGTCCCCGTATTCAGCTCCGAACAGCAGTTCCTCAGCTGTGTCGGCAACGCCATGTCATTCGCCGTCGCACCCGCCCGCGATTTCGCCCGCGGACTGCCCCCGCAGCTCGGCATCGCGGTGAACCCGGGTGGCGCCGTCGGGATGCCGCTGCCGCCGCCCGCCGTGGCCGAGCTCTGCCGCGCCGGACGCACCCCACTGGACGGACCGGCCAGCGGCGGCCGGGTCCGGCTGTACGAGCCGGACTGGAAGGAGGAGCCCGTCGACTTCCTCGCCGCGGCGGCCGGCGAATTCGAGGAGAGCGGTGTCGTGCTCACCGCGCGCCGGACACTGGCCAGCATCGAGGGGGGCGAGCCCGTCCTCTTCATAGGCGTGGAGTTCTCCACCTGGGAGGGCGCCGGGCGCAATGCCCCCATGGACGCCCTCGGCCGTGCGCTCGGCCGCGTCGAGGTGCCCTGGCCGGTCAATCTGGTCCTGCTCGATGTGGCGCAGGACCCGGTCGCGGACTGGATGCGGGAGAAGGTCCGGCCGTTCTACCGGCGCGCCGGCCAGTAGCACCCGGCGCCGTGCCCGCGGACGCCTTCGGAGCGGATCAGCACGTCGACCCAGGGCGTCAAGTCGGTGTCAGGACCGGCGCATAAGCTGGTTTGATGGCTGGTGCCACGGCACCATGCCGCACCCGTGTGCCCCGGGAGCGGCGGGCCGACACAGTGGATCGAAGAGGGGCGGGACCAGGTGAGTGCGTCAGGCACCGCGGCGGCCGGGCAGGTCGAGCACATGCTGCGCCAAGTGACGCCCGGGCGCTACGACGCGTACGAGGCACTGCTGCAGGCCCTCGCGAACGACCGGATCTGGATGCTCCTCTGGCACGGTCAGGCGGGCTCGCCCGACGCCCAGTACGGGAACATGGAGGTCGACGGCCTCGGCTACGCCCCCTGTGTGACCTCCGCCCAGGAACTCTCCGCCAGCGGCTGGAACCGGGCCCACGAGCTCGTCACCGGCCGCGACATCGCCCGCGCCCTCTTCCCCGACCGCTGGGGCATCTGGCTCAACCCGCACGCCCCGGGCGGCGGCGTCGGCATCCCCTGGCTGGACCTGCGCCGGATCGCCACCGGCCTCGACCGGATGCCCGCGGGCCCGCTCCGGCTCACCGAACCGGCCATCGAGATCCCGCAGTTCTACGGCCTGCTCACGCAGAACGCCCACCACACCACCGCGATCCGCTCGCTGCGCCGCGCCTGGGTGCAGCCCGCGCTCGGGGTTCCGTATCTCGCCATCGGCCTCGATCTCTACGACACGAGCCAGCCCTCCGTCGACGCGGTGCGCGCGATGATGCAGCAGTCGATCGGCGCTGTCCCCGACGGGCTGCCCGTCTCCACGGTCGCGATGTCCGACGAGTACGACCCGGTCGCGATGTGGCTGCGCGCCAACACCCGCCCGTTCTACGACCGCGAGGCGCACGCCCCGGCTGCCCCGGCGGCCGGCTACGGCTACCCGCCGCAGCAGGGCGCGTACTGAGCCTGCCGGCAGTCGTACGTACCGGGGGCGTTCCAGCGCACCCAGGCGTGCCCGGAAGGCTGTCGTCCGCACCCCGCGACCTCGCCCTGCGCACCCGGAACGCAGGTGTACGCACCGGGTGTGCCGGGAATGCATGCGTATGGTCCTGATTACCGGAACGTAGCGTACGTATGCGCATCAACTCCCCGAACTCCGGCCCGCGTTCCCGGCCCATCCGCATGCCGGCGCGCTCCCTTTTGTGCGCGCCCTCGCGGACCCCTCCGCGCAGCTTCCCTCTCCCCATGTCCGAGATCTCCGCGCTGGGGAGGTCTGGTGGTGAAAGCGACGTGAATCTACGCGCGTGCCCCCCTTCCGCCTCAACTGACCTGTGTTCGGCGGGCGTTCACATCCGTCCGGATAACGGAACACCCCTGACCGCATCACGGTTAGGCATCCATTCACCCGACGGTATGGCTACCGCGCGCAACAGCAATGAAGACTCCCGCAGCAAGGGCGTCCTGCCGCCTCTGTGTACGACTGACTGATCCGTGCCGCCACAGCGGCCAGTTCGGCCCGGCCACCGCCGGTTGAGAGGGGTCCTTGCCACGATGACGGCACCACTGCATGAGCCGACCACGGAAGCGGACCCGATCGCGACCGGTGGTCCCGCAGCCGACTCCGGGGCGAAGAAGGTCGAGGGACGGTCTCTCAAGCAGATCGCCTGGAACCGCCTGAAGCAGGACAAGGTCGCGCTGACGGGTGGCATCGTTGTCCTCGTCCTGATCGTGGTCGCGGTCTTCGCGCCCCTCATCGTGGGGCTGCTGGGGCACCCGCCGAACGACTTCCACCAGGACAAGCTCGACCCGCTGACCAATCTCCCCACCGGTTCCCTCGGCGGCGTGAGCGGCGACTTCCTCTTCGGCGTCGAGCCCAACAAGGGTCGCGACATCTTCAGCCGGATCGTCTACGGCGCCCGGATCTCGCTGCTCGTGGCGTTCCTCGCGGCCCTGGTCGCGGTGGCGCTCGGCACGCTCTTCGGGATCATCGCCGGCTACTTCGGCGGCTGGGTCGACGCGGTGATCAGCCGGGTCATGGACGTGCTGCTGTCCTTCCCGCAGCTCCTGTTCATCATCTCCCTCGTCTCCGTCCTCCCCGACGATCTGCTCGGCCTCTCCGGCAGCGGGGTGCGCATCGCCGTACTCGTCGCCGTCATCGGCTTCTTCGGCTGGCCGTACGTGGGACGCATCGTCCGGGGCCAGACGCTCTCGCTGCGCGAGCGCGAGTACGTGGAGGCGGCGCGCAGTCTCGGCGGCGGGCGGACCCACATCCTCTTCCGTGAGCTGCTGCCGAACCTGGTGGCGCCGATCACCGTCTACGCGACGCTCATGATCCCCACCAACATCCTCACCGAAGCGGCCCTCAGCTTCCTCGGCGCCGGTGTCCGGCCGCCCACGGCCTCGTGGGGCGGCATGCTGCGGGACGCCCTGGAGACGTACGAGCACGACCCGATGTTCATGGTCTTCCCCGGCGTGACGATCTTCATCACCGTACTGGCCTTCAACCTCTTCGGGGACGGGCTGCGCGACGCCCTGGATCCCAAGGGGACCCGATAGCCCACGACTTGCCCCTGCCGCACTGTCAGGTGGCTCTTCCCATGGTTCTCCGGCAAGCAATGGCCTGGGACCGCGATCTCGGAGGTTACGAGAAAATGTCCACAGTTACCTCGAAGCGACGGCTCACCGCTGGTGCGGCCCTCGTGGTCGCGGCGCTGATGACCACCACGGCGTGCGGCGGCGGCGACGACGGCGACAGCGGCGGCGGCAGCAAGGCGAAGGCCGCCGGCTTCAACGCGGCGTTCAACAAGGTCGCCAACCCGTCCACCAAAAAGGGTGGAACGCTGAAGATGGTCGGCAAGCAGGACCTCGACTCCGCCGACCCCCAGCGTGCCTACTACGGCATGGCCTGGGACTTCATGCGCTTCTACACCCGCCAGCTGGTCACGTACGACACCAAGCCCGGCGCCGCGTCCACCAAGCTGGTCGGCGACCTCGCCACCGGCCCCGGTGTGATCTCGGACGGCGGCAAGACGTACACGTACAAGCTGCGGGACGGCCTCACCTGGGAGGACGGCTCCAAGCTGACCTCCAAGGACGTCAAGTACGGCATCGAGCGCATCTGGGCGACGGACACCATCACCGGTGGCCCGCAGTACCTGATGCAGACGCTGGACCCCAAGCACGAGTACAAGGGCCCGTACAAGGACACGTCCGCGGACAAGCTCGGTCTGAAGGCGATCGAGACGCCCGACGACAGCACCATCATCTTCAAGCTGCCCAAGCCCAACGGTGACTTCGAGCAGTTCCTCGCCATGCCCTCCGGCTCGCCCGTGAAGGCGTCGGAGGACACCAAGGCGAAGTACACCCAGCGGCCGTTCTCCTCGGGCCCGTACAAGTTCGAGTCGTACAAGCCGGGCAAGAACATCGTGCTCGTCCGCAACGACAAGTGGGACAAGGCCTCGGACCCGGTCCGTGCCGCGCTCCCGGACAAGGTCACGGTGACGATCTCCGCCAATCTGGAGGAGAACGACAAGAAGCTGATGGAGGGCGACTACGACGTCGACCTCAACGGCACCGGCATGACCCAGTCCGGCCGTGTGACCGCCGTCCAGGACCACAAGGACAGCGTCGACAACATGCAGACGTCCTTCGTCCGCTACGTCGCGCTCGTCCACACGGCGAAGCCGCTGGACGACGTCCACTGCCGCAAGGCCGTCTTCTACGCCACGGACTTCGCGGCCCTGCAGCAGACCCGCGGTGGCGAGGTCGCCGGTGGCGCGATCGCCAACAGCACCCTGCCGGCCTCCATCAAGGGCCACAGCGACTACGACCCGTACGGTGTCCTCGCCCGCAAGGGCAAGCCGGACGCCGCCAAGGCCAAGGAGGAGCTGAAGGCATGCGGTAAGCCCACCGGCTTCACCACCAAGCTCAGTGCCCGTAACAACAACCCGGGCGAGGTCGACACCGCCGAGGCGCTCCAGGAGCAGCTCGGCAAGGTCGGCATCAAGATCGAGGTCGACCCGATCGACGGCGCCGAGGCCTCCAGCATCACCGGCTCGCCGTCCGTCGTGAAGAAGCGCGGCTACGGCATGACGATGAGCGGCTGGGGCCCGGACTTCCCGTCCGGCCAGGGCTTCGGCCAGCCGCTGTGGGACAGCCGGTTCCTGTCCGAGACCGGTAACTACAACGAGTCGCAGCTCAAGGACCCGGGGATCGACAAGCTCTTCGACGACGCGATCGCGGAGACCGACCCGGTCAAGGCCGGCGAGATCTACAAGAACCTCGACAAGCGGATCCTGGACCAGGCCGACTGGATGCCCTTCATCTACGAGAAGAACATCACCTGGCGCGGTAACCGACTGACGAACGCCTACATGTCCGACGCCTACAACGGCCGTTACGACTACGTCTCGCTCGGCGTCGTCAAGTAATCGCTGTAGTCAACAGCATGTGCAGTCAACCCGGTTGACTGCTCCACCGCCGCCGAAACCCGCCAGTCCGAAGGGCAGGTGATGGCCCGGGGCGGTGGCCGGGAGCCCCCACAAGGGGTTCCCGGCCACCGGCGGGCCGCGCACAGTGCTTGCTTATCTCATCCGGCGCCTGTTCGCCGTAGTCATCATGGTGCTCGTCGTACTGCTCGCGACCTTCACCATCTTCTTCATGCTGCCCAAGTGGGCGGGTCAGGACGTCGCAGTCCTCTTCGCCGGCAAGGCTTCCGGTGCCGAGCAGCTCGCAGGCATCCGGATCAAACTGGGTCTCGACGACCCCCTTCTCGTCCAGTTCTGGGACTTCGTCAAGGGCATCCCGATGGGACGCGACTACGCGAACGGTGACGACGTCACCCACTGCGCCGCGCCCTGCTTCGGCTACTCCTTCCGCACCGAGGTACCGGTCTGGACCACCCTCAAGGACGCCCTGCCCGTGACCGGCGCGCTCGCCGCGGGTGCCTGCGTCCTGTGGCTCCTCGGCGGGGTCGCCACCGGTGTCGTGTCCGCGCTCCGGCGCGGCAGCATCTGGGACCGTGCCGCGATGACCACCGCCCTCGGCGGCGTCTCCCTGCCGATCTTCTTCACCGGCATGGTCGCGATGGGCCTGTTCGTGCACAACCTCGGCTGGGTGCACATCGCCGACAACCTCTCCACGGACGACGGCATCGGCACCTGGTTCCAGACGCTGATCCTGCCGTGGATCGTGCTCGCCTTCCTGAACGCCGCGATGTATGCCCGGCTCACCAGAGCCACCATGCTCGAAGTGCTCGGCGAGGACTACATCCGCACCGCGCGCGCCAAGGGCCTGGGCGAGGGAACCGTCATCACCCGGCACGCCCTGCGTTCCGCGATGACGCCGATCCTCACCGTCTTCGGCCTCGACATCGGTGTGCTCCTCGGTGGCGCCGTCCTCACCGAGTCCACCTTCAACCTGCCGGGGCTCGGGCTCGCGGCGGTCCAGGCCATCAGCAACAAGGACCTGCCCGTGATCCTCGGCGTCACACTGTTCGCGGCTCTCGCGATCGCCGTCGCCAACCTCGTCGTCGACATTCTGTACGCCGTCATCGACCCGCGAGTGAGGCTGGGATGACCGAACTGCACAAGAGCGGTGCCGCGCTGGGCGAACCCGCCCCGGCGGGCTCGCCCGCTCCCACCGCCTTCCTCGAAGTGCGCGACCTCAAGGTGCACTTCCCGACCGACGACGGTCTGGTCAAGTCCGTCGACGGGCTCAATTTCCAGCTGGAGAAGGGCAAGACCCTCGGCATCGTCGGCGAGTCCGGCTCCGGCAAGTCCGTCACGTCGCTGGGCATCATGGGCCTGCACACCGCGGGTCAGTACGGAAAGCGCAAGGCGCAGGTCTCCGGCGAGATCTGGCTGGACGGCAAGGAATTGCTGTCCGCGGACCCCGACGAGGTGCGCAAGCTGCGCGGCCGCGACATGGCCATGATCTTCCAGGACCCGCTGTCCGCGCTGCACCCGTACTACACGATCGGCAAGCAGATCGTGGAGGCGTACCGGGTCCATCACGACGTGGACAAGAAGACCGCCCGCAAGCGGGCGATCGAGATGCTCGACCGGGTCGGCATCCCGCAGCCCGACAAGCGCGTCGACAGCTACCCGCACGAGTTCTCCGGCGGGATGCGCCAGCGCGCGATGATCGCCATGTCGCTGGTCAACAACCCCGAGCTGCTCATCGCCGACGAGCCGACGACCGCGCTGGACGTCACCGTCCAGGCGCAGATCCTCGACCTGATCCGGGACCTGCAGAAGGAGTTCGGCTCCGCGGTCGTCATCATCACCCACGACCTGGGCGTCGTGGCCGAGCTCGCCGACGACATCCTGGTGATGTACGGCGGGCGCTGCGTCGAGCGCGGACCGGCCGAGAAGGTGTTCTACGAGCCCCGGCACCCCTACACCTGGGGTCTGCTGGGCTCGATGCCGCGCCTCGACCGCGACCAGACCGACCGGCTCATCCCGGTCAAGGGTTCCCCGCCGTCGCTCATCAACATCCCGTCGGGCTGCGCCTTCAACCCGCGCTGCCCGTACGCGGACGTACCCAAGGACGACGTGACCCGCACCGTACGGCCCGAGCTGCAGGAGGTCGGCAGCCGGCACTGGGCGGCCTGCCACATGTCGCAGGAGCAGCGGGAGCGTATCTGGACCGAAGAGATTGCGCCCAAGCTGTGAGCGAGGACAAGGCCGTGACGAGCGAGGACAAGGGCGTGGACGTTCCGGCGCAGAGGTCTGCCGGGAGCGGCGCGCCGGTCGAGGACGCCGCCTCCCGCGAGGTGCTGCTCAAGGTGACCGGGCTGCAGAAGCACTTCCCTCTCAAGAAGGGCATGCTGCAGCGCAACGCCGGTGCCGTGAAGGCCGTCGACGGGATCGACTTCGAGGTGCACTCGGGCGAGACCCTGGGCGTGGTCGGGGAGTCCGGCTGCGGAAAGTCGACGATGGGCCGGTTGATCACCCGGCTGCTCGAACCCACCGCGGGGAAGATCGAGTTCGAGGGGAGGGACATCACGCACCTCGGCGTCGGTGCCATGCGCCCGATGCGCCGCGACATGCAGATGATCTTCCAGGACCCGTACTCCTCGCTGAACCCCCGGCACACGATCGGCACGATCGTGGGTGCCCCCTTCAAGCTGCAGGGCGTCACGCCCGACGGTGGCGTCAAGAAGGAGGTGCAGCGGCTGCTGGAGGTGGTCGGCCTCAACCCCGAGCACTACAACCGCTATCCGCACGAGTTCTCCGGCGGCCAGCGCCAGCGCATCGGGATCGCCCGTGCGCTCGCGCTCAACCCCAAGCTGGTCGTGGCGGACGAGCCGGTGTCGGCGCTGGACGTCTCCATCCAGGCGCAGGTGGTGAACCTGCTCGACGATCTCCAGGCCGAGCTGGGCCTGACGTACGTGATCATCGCCCATGACCTCTCGGTCGTCCGGCACGTCTCGGACCGGATCGCGGTGATGTATCTCGGCAAGATCGTGGAGCTGGCCGACCGCGAGTCGCTCTACAAGGCGCCGATGCACCCGTACACCAAGGCGCTGCTCTCGGCGGTCCCGATCCCGGACCCGAAGCGCCGCTCGGCCAAGAGCGAGCGCATCCTGCTGAAGGGCGACGTGCCGTCGCCGATCTCGCCGCCCAGCGGCTGCCGCTTCCACACCCGGTGCTGGAAGGCGACGCAGGTCTGCAAGACGCAGGAGCCGCCGCTGGTCGCGCTGAAGACCGGGCACCAGGTGGCCTGCCACCATCCGGAGAACGCGCCGGACCAGGTGCCCGGCGAGACGGTGACGGCGGCCGCGCGCGAGGCGATCGAGGTCGTCGAGGTGGGGAGGCCGGAGGCCGACGAGAACGCGGCGGAGGAGAACCGGGCCGACGAGAACGCGGCCGACAAGCACGCCGCCGACGACGGCGCCGCATCGCCCGAAACGCCGGAGGACAGCCCGAAGGAGTAGTACCGGCACAATTGCCCGGTGCTCAACGAACTGTTCACGTCCTCCGTCCAGCATGCGCTCGACATCGCCGGGATCTTCGTCTTCGCGATCTCCGGCGCACTGCTCGCCGTACGCAAGAACTTCGATGTCTTCGGCATCGCGGTACTCGCCGAGGTGACCGCGCTGGGCGGGGGGCTGTTCCGTGACATCGTCATCGGGGCGGTCCCGCCCGCGGCTTTCACGGATCTCGGCTACTTCACCACCCCGCTCATCGCCGCCGTTCTGGTGTTCTTCCTGCACCCCCAGGTGGAGCGGATCCAGGTGGCCGTCAACGTCTTCGACGCGGCCGGCCTCGGGCTGTTCTGCGTCACCGGCACGGTCAAGGCGTACGGCTACGGCCTCGGCCTCACCGCATCGGCGGCCCTGGGCCTGGCCACCGCGGTCGGCGGCGGTGTGCTGCGCGACGTACTGGCCAACGAGGTGCCCTCGCTGCTGCGCTGGGACCGAGACCTGTACGCGGTGCCCGCGATCGTCGGGGCCACGGTGATCGTGCTGTGCATCCGCTTCGAGGTGCTCAACGGGCTCACCAGTGGTGCCGCGGTGATCACGGCCTTCGTGCTGCGGCTGCTCTCGATGCGCTACCACTGGCGGGCCCCGCGCGCCTACAACCGGCGGTCGGCGACGGCCGAGGAGGCGTCCGAGGCCACCTGACACGGTTGCGCGCCGGCGGCCGACGCAGTGCGGCCGGAACCCGGCCCGGTGCGCCGACATCTTCCGGCCATCAGAAAGCTACCGCTCAGTAATGCTATCGGTGTACGGTGCATCGCATGGCACAGGCAGCAGAGCAGGTGGCGCGGACCGCGCAGGCAACCATCGGGGACAGCGAGTTCGACCGCGACACCGCCGTCACCCTTCGCGAAGAAGGCGTCTACGACGCGGAGCTCTCCGCCGGATGGACGATCATCCACGCGGTCAACGGCGGCTATCTGCTGGCCATGCTCGGCCGTGCGCTCGGCGAGGCCCTGCCGCACCCGGACCCCTTCTCGGTCTCCGCGCACTACCTCACCGCGTCCGTCCCGGGCCCAGCGGTGATCCGCACCCAGACGGTCCGCACCGGCCGCACCCTCTCCACCGGCCAGGCCTCCCTCTTCCAGTACGCGCCGGACGGCACCGAGGTCGAGCGCATCCGGGTCCTCGCCACCTATGGCGAGCTGGACGCGCTGTCCGACGAGGTCCGCACATCGGTGCAGCCGCCCGCCATCCCGCCGCAGGCGCACTGCTTCGGTCCGAGCGACGGCCCGGCCCCGATCCCCGGCAGTTCCGCCATCACCGAGCGGCTCGACATCAAGCTCGACCCGGCGACGGTCGGCTGGGCCGTCGGCGCCCCCTCCGGCAAGGGCGAGATGCGCGGCTGGTTCGGCCTCGCGGACGGCCGCGACGCCGACCCGCTCTCGCTGCTGCTCACCGTCGACGCGCTGCCGCCCACCTCGTTCGAGCTGGGCCTCAAGGGCTGGACGCCGACCATCGAACTCACCACCCACATCCGCTGCCGCCCCGCCCCCGGCCCGCTGCGCGTCTCCATCACCACCCGCAACCTCGCGGGCGGCTTCCTGGAGGAGGACGCGGACGTCTGGGACAGCGCGGACCGACTGGTGGCCCAGTCCCGCCAGCTGGCGCGGGCACCTCGCGCGTAGGCCCTCTCACGGATCAGGCCGGGCTCGCGCGCCCCGACGGTCCGAATGTCGAAGTGTTCTCCCCGGCGGAGGCGCGGACCGTGCTCGCCTCGGTACGCCGGGCGAGGCCCGCCCGGACGCAGACCCGCCCGTCAGGGTCGGGCGGCCTCGTCCAGGACGGTGTCGAGGCGGCCGAGGATATGGGGCCAGCCCTTGCCCATGCCGTCATACGCCTGCCGGCCCATGGGGGAGTCCAGGTCGAAGCCCGCATGAGTCAGGACGAGGCGGGTGCCCTCGCCTTCCGGCCGCAGCTCCCAGGTGATGGTGGTGTCGAGCGTGCCCTCCGCGAACCGGTAGGCCAGCAAGCGCTGCTCGTCCACCTCGGTCACCTCGCAGGGCTGGCTGCCGAAGCCACCCATGTCGAGGGTGAAGCGGTGCCCGACGAGGGGCTTGACGTCGCCGGCAGCCCACCAGCGGGCATGGAGATCGGGGTCGGTCAGGGCCCTCCACACCGCCGCCGGAGGGTGGGGCAGGAACTTCTCGCAGGTGATCGTGTTGCTCTCGGTCATGTCTCGTTGTCCTCGTCCAGAAGATCGGACAGCGCCTCCAGGCGCTGCTTCCAGTAGTGCTCGAACGGATGCAGCCACTCGCTCACCTCGGCCAGCCGGGCCGGTTCGAGGTGGTAGAAGCGGTGCCGACCGCGCGGCTCCTCGCGCACCAGTCCGGCGGTACGGAGCACCGCCAGGTGTTCGGAGACCGCGGGCCTCCCGAGCTCGAACATCCCGGCCAGCTCACCAGTGGAGCGGCATCCTTCACGCAGGCTTTCGAGCAGTCTGCGACGCACCGGGTTGGCCAGCACGCTGAACACGTCGGTAGGCATGACATCAGTATGCGTCGGGAAAATCCGACGCGTCAAATATTTCCGACGCGTCTGTGTGGGGTCGGGTCGTGACCTGTGGATGTCGCAGCGGGATCTTCGTCGGCGCAGGGATGCCTCGCCCGTTCCGCCTCCCGTCGCGGTCGTGCCTTCCTCGGGCTTGCGGAAACTGCGGTCTCTTCTGATCGTTCGGCAGGGCCGCCCGCATCCTGTTCGATTTCGATCATGGATGGCACAGTGGGCGTCCGTCCGGGGTGGGCTGCGGCGAGGGAGAGGGCGCGTGCTGGAGATAGCGGGGATCGGGGCGGCGGAGGAGCGGGTCTACCGCCATCTGGTGGAGGTACGAGGTGCGGACGTGGACGAGATCGTCCAACGGCTCCACATCCGGGAACGCGAGGCGGCGTCGCTTCTGTCCTCCCTGCATGACAAAGGCCTGGTCGGGCGGCTGCCGGGCGGCGGCGGCATGCGGTACGTACCCGTCCCGCCGGACGTGGCGCTGCAGCCTCTGCTGGCGCGCGGCCAAGAAGCGCTGGAGTGGGCGCGGCGTGGAGTGGAGCAGCTGGCCGAGGAGTACCGGGCGGGCGGCCGGCGCCATGACGCCGGGCAATTGGTCGAGGTGATCACCGGGGCCGGCGCCATCCGTCAGCAGCTGCGCCAACTCGCCTACGGGGCCCGCAGTGACCTGCGGTGGTTCTGCAAGGCCGATCCCGTGGCGCTGCGCGCCCAGGACAACGACGAGGAGTTCGAGCTGCTCGCTCAGGGCATCCGCTACGAGGCGATCTACGAACGGGCCTGCCTGGAGCAGTCCGGCATGGTCGACAACGTCGCCCAGGGCATCCGCGCCGGTGAAGTGGCCCGTGCCACCAGCACACTCCCCGTGCGCATGGTCATCGTCGACAGCTCTGTCGCCGTCTGCCCGCTGGTGCCGGGCAACGCGACCGGCGCCCGCGGCGAGCCGACCGCCGCGATCATCCGCAGCAGCAGTCTCCTGGACGCGCTCGTCGCCCTGTTCGACATCCAGTGGGCGGCGGGGACCCCGCTGCACGTCACGGAGGCGGGTGAGCTGGCCGACTTCGCCGGCGGAATGGGACCGGGCGGCAGTCTCGCCGACGACGAGCGCTATCTGCTCTCCCTGGTTGTCGCGGGCGTCGCGGACAAGGCGATTGCCACCCAGTTGGGTGTCAGCCACCGCACGGTGCAGCGCCGGATCACCGCGCTGATGCAGCGGGCGGGCGCGACGACGCGTACGCAGCTGGTGTGGCAGGCGGCGCGGCGCGACTGGCTGTCGTAGGACGCACGGAAGCCGCGACCGGGGCCGGTCGCGGCTTCCGGATCTCGCGTACTACCTCAGCGCGTACGCCCGCTCGATCTCCTGCGTCACCTCGTTGCCCGCGTCGTCCCAGGCGCGGACCCGCAGCGTGACGTACCCGCTGGTGCGGGCAGTCGAGGGGTGGGTGACCCCGACACGGTAGGCGCCGTCGCCCCGGGCGGAAGTCCTCGCCGCCCGCCAGTGCCCGCCGTCGTCGTACGAGACGGACACCTCCATGCCCTTCACGGAACGGCCCGTCAGACCGTCCTGGTGGCGGGCGCTCACTCCGAAGGTGAAGGACCCGGAGTCAGGGGCGGAGCCCTGGAGGTCGGTGGCCACGTCGTAGTCGAGCTGGAGGAGGGGAAGCAGGGACTCCTTGCCCTCGGCCGGGCGAGGGGCCGTGAACGACCAGCGGGTGCTGGTGGCTCGCGAGAGGGTGCCCTCGGGGCCGGTGCGCTTCACGTCCAGGTCCAACCGGTAGCGGCCGTCGTCCCCGCCCGCGGGAAAGGCGCCCCACGCCCGGGGGCCTTCGGCGAGGATCTCGCCGTCGCGACGCAGTACGGCGCGGGTCTCGTCGGGGTAGGGGGTGTTGGCGTCGTGGCGGGGCAGGGCGAAGCCGTAGTGGCCGGAGGTGGTGTCGGCGAACTCGGGGATCCCTATGGTCAGCCGGTCGCCCTTGCGGTGGGCGAGCCCTTCGACACCTCGGGGGATCGCCGGGCGCACCACGGGGGCGTACCAGCTCTCCGTGGCGTGCTCACCGGGCCGGTAGGTGCGCAGGGGGCCGAACATGCCGGTCCCCACTGCCTGGATCGCCCAGGTGTTGCGGGGGTTGACCCAGTGCAGCCACCGGGTGTCGGCGGGACCGCTCAGGTACTCCGTCCGCACTTGCCCGGTGCGGACATACCGGGACCGCAAGGGGAGGAACACTTCCTCCCCCTCCCACGGACGCCAGGACTCCCGGTTCTCCGCGACGTAGCGTGCCCCGCCCGTGTCCGGGTAGCGCGAGACCACGGTGGCCGTGTTCTTCGGCCCGACCTTGTGGACCACGTGCTCGGGGACGCGCTGTTCGGAGAGCTGCACGACGTCGTAGTGGTAGGGGCTTTCCGGGGTGCCCTTCAACTCCAGCACGGTGCCCGGCGCGCGCAGCCGCTGCGCGGCAGCATGGGAGGCATACAGCCCGATCGCGGGCAGCCGCCGGCTCACCGGCTGCCAGGTCGCGGACGCGTACCTGTTGCCGCCGGCGGTGGTGACAGCGGCCGCGGCTCCGGCTCGGGCGGCCGAGGCCACTGCCTCGTCGTACTCCACCCCCTCCAGTTCCACGAGCACCGCCGCTCCGCGGACGTCCGTGCCCCGTGCGCGCAGCGCCGCGTAGTCCTCGGGGCGTCCGTGACCGGCGTCCACCACCCGCAGGCGCCGCACGCCTTCCACAGCGGGGGAGTTGTGGAGCAGACGGACGGGGACACCGGCCGCGGCGGTGGCGGAGACCGCGCGTGCGCTGAGCATCGGTGCGGTCAGCTGCCAGCGGGAGGAGAACTCGAAGCTTCCCTCGGTGAACTCCTCGGTGGGCGTGACGTAGAGGAGCTGTCCGCCGCTGTGTTCGCTGGTGAAGAAGCTGGCGAACTCCCGGTCGCCGGTTTTCCAGTGGGTGGAGAAGACCAGCGGGCCCCGCTGTTCGGCCAGCTTGGGGGTCCGGATCTCCACGGGGACCGCCTTGCGTGCGTCGAGCACCAGGTCCGTGGTGCCGTCCACCCGCAGGTGGGGGTTGACCACCAGGCTGTTGGTGACGTTGTCCTCCGTGTACTGCGAGATGACGCCGTGCAGGTAGTACATGCCCTCGGGCATGTCCACCGTCAGGCTCTGCCCCGCCGGCACCTCCTGGACGACGTCGAAGCGGCCCGTGGGACCCAGCAGGATCAGCGGGAAGATGGTCGCCGGCTGCCCGGCGCGGTCGATGCCGCGCACGGTGACCTTGTGCTTGACCGGGTCCTTCACCGCGGAGAGAACGGTGTGCGCGACGGCCTGCCCGTCGGCCGAGGTGGCGGTGAGGCGGCCGCTGTAGACGCCCTCCGGCAGCGCGGGCGCGTCGAGGGTCACGGTCACGTCGGTGGTGCCGTGGGCGGGCACGGTGACCTGCGCGGGGGTGCCTATGGTGCCTGCCGGGGCCGGGGAGCCGTAGAGCTTGTCGAAGGTGGTGTCCAGGGTGAGCGACACGGGCGCGTCGCCGTCGTTGGTGTAGGTGACGCTCACCTGCCGCGGGCCCGAGTCCGGTGCCAGGGCGCCGAAGGCGGTGGTGCCGGTGGCGCGCACCTGCTGGCGCACCGAGCGGGCCACGTCCACCCGGCCGGTGCCCTGCTCGTAGACCGTCTGGTCGGGGGCGGTACGCGTCGTGCTCATCAACGCGTCCTTGAGCTGCTGGGCGCTCCAGTCGGGGTGACGCCCGGCCAGGATCGCTGCCGCGCCCGCCACGTGCGGGGTCGCCATGGACGTACCCGACGCGGCGGTGTAGGCCGCGTCCACCGGGTTGCCCATGGACGTGCCGGCCGCGCGGGCGGCGACGATGCCGACGCCGGGGGCGGTGAGGTCGGGCTTGACGCCGTTGTCCCCGACGCGCGGGCCGCGGCTGGAGAAGGGGGCCAGCTTGTCGTCGCGGTCGACGGCGCCCACGGTCAGCGCGCTCGCCGCGGCGCCCGGGGAGCCCACCGAGTAGTCGGAGCCCGCGTTGCCCGCCGCGACGACGAAGAGGGTGCCGGTCTCCTCGCTGAGGCCGTCGAGGACGAGGCTGAGTACGTCCGTGCCGTCGGTGGGCTGGCCGCCCAGGCTCATGCTGACGATGTCGGCGCCCGAGTGGGCGGCCCAGTCCATGCCGCCCATGATGGCGGAGTACGGGCCGGAGCCGCTGTCGTCGAGCACCTTGCCGATCAGCAGCCGTGCCCCCGGTGCCACGCCCTTGCGCGAGCCGCCCGAGGCGGCGCCGCTGCCGGCGATGGTGGAGGCGACGTGGGTGCCGTGGCCGTGGCCGTCGTTCGCGGTGGGGTCGTCGGTGAAGTTGCGTACTTCGCCGAGTTTTCCGGCCAGGTCGGGGTGGGTGGCGTCGACGCCGGTGTCCAGGACGGCGACGGTCGCGCCGTGTCCGTCGTAGCCGGCCTTCCACGCCTCGGGCGCACCGATCTGCGCGGTGCTGCGGTCGAGGGAGGCGTGGACCTTCGCGTCCAGCCACAGCTTCTCGACGCCGCCCTCGAAGGCCGCGTTCTTGAAAGAAGAGTTCTCGGAAGCGTTCTTCGCGCCGCCCTCGGCGCCGCTCTTGGCGAGCGCGTCGTCGTCGATGGCCTTCCAGAAGCGCCCGGCCTGCCTCTTGTCCGCCTTCAGTGCCGAGCCGCGCAGGCTCTTGATGACCAGGCCCTTGCGCGAACCGGTGGGCGCCCCCTTGGACGTGGGGTTCGTGCCGCCGGTATAGCGGGCGATCAGCGGGATGGCGGAGGTGTGGGCGTCGTCGTACCCCTGCTTGACCAGGGAGGTGATGTTGAACAGCTGCCGGTCCAGTTTGCCGGAGGCGATGTACGGGAGTGCGGCGCGGGGCAGCACGTACAGCTGCTTGTCGATCTCCAGCTGGGTGAAGTCGGCCTGCGAAGCGCCCGGGGCCGGCTCGACGGATACGGCCTTCCGGCCGCCGGGGAAGGTCTCCAGCCGCACCCGGTCACCGGTCACGAGCGTGACGGAGCTGACCTGGGGGCGGCCGGCGGAGTTCGCGCCGACGGAGGCGGGCGCCGGGGCGGCGCTCGCGCCGGAGGAGGTGGGGGCCAGGGTGGCGATGAGGACTCCTGCGGCCAGTACGGCGGCAGAGCGATACCGTCTGTGCATCGGAACCTTTCCAGGAGGCAAGGAAATGGACACGCGGTGCGGCTCAAGACTGGGGCCCCACTGATCGGCCGCACCAGCCTTTTCCGTGCCGTGCTTGCGACATGTCGCCAAAACGACACGGCGTGTACCGGCGGAGTCACCGGGGCCGAGCGGCCCCTCCTCGGCACCGGCAACGGCCTCGTCGCCCGGGACTTCGCCGGCTGAACCGGGCGCGGAGCCCGACGCCCTCCCCGCCCGGACGGGCCCGGGAACGGGGCGAGGAAGACCGCACCCGGCCGTGCGCGGGTGCCGGGGCACGATGCGCCCGCCGTACGCCCCGCCCCGGGCTCGTAGAATCGAGCCCACCATGGCTTACCTCGACCACGCCGCGACCACGCCGATGCTTCCGGAGGCGATCGCGGCGATGACCGCCCAGCTCGCCGTCACCGGTAACGCGTCCTCACTGCACGCCGCCGGGCGCCGGGCCCGCCGTACCGTCGAGGAGTCGAGAGAGACCCTCGCCGACGCCCTCGGCGCACGCCCGAGCGAGGTGGTCTTCGCCTCCGGGGGCACCGAGGCGGACAACCTCGCGGTGAAGGGCCTGTACTGGGCCCGCCGCGACGCCGACCCCCACCGCACCCGGGTGCTGGCCAGTCCCGTCGAGCACCACGCGGTGCTGGACGCCGTCGACTGGCTCGCCGAACACGAGGGCGCGAACGTCGAATACCTCCCCGTCGACCGGCACGGACGCGTCCACCCGGACGTACTGCGCGAGGCGATCCTCCGTAACCCCGACGATGTCGCGCTGGTCACCGTGATGTGGGCCAACAACGAGATCGGCACGATCATGCCAGTACGTGAACTGGCCGCAGTGGCCCGTGAGTTCGACGTACCCATGCACGCCGACGCGGTGCAGGCGTTCGGTCAGCTGGAAGTCGACTTCGCCCGGTCGGGGCTGGCCGCGATGACGGTCAGCGCGCACAAGATCGGCGGGCCGTTCGGCGTCGGTGCGCTGCTGCTCGGCCGTGAGTACACCCCCGTACCCGTGCTCCACGGCGGCGGCCAGGAGCGGCACGTCCGCTCGGGCACCCTCGACGTGCCCGCCATCGCCGCCTTCGCCGTCGCGGGACGGCTGGCCTCCGACGGGCACGAGGAATTCGCCCGCGAGATCGGCGGGCTCCGCGACGACCTCGTCGCGGCGGTGCTGGCGGCCGTGCCGGACGCCATCCTCGGCGGTGACCCGGCCCCGGGCGGCCGGCTCCCCGCCAACGCCCACTTCACCTTCCCCGGCTGCGAGGGCGACTCCCTGCTCCTGCTGCTCGACGCCCAGGGCATCGAATGCTCCACCGGCTCCGCCTGCACCGCCGGGATCGCCCAGCCCAGCCACGTCCTGCTGGCCACCGGCACCGACCCGGACCTGGCCCGTGGCACCCTGCGCTTCTCGCTCGGCCACACCTCCACCAAACAGGACATCGACGAGGTGGCACGCGCGATCGGCCCTGCGGTGCAGCGGGCACGGACGGCGGGACTCAGCTGAGGAGATCAGGCCCGTCCGGTGCCGGGGGAGGGTGACGGGCTCGAGGCCGCCGCCCGGACCAGCTTCAGATACCGGTCCCAGTCCCAGTGCTTCCCCGGATCGGTGTGGTCCGTGCCCGGCACCTCCACATGCCCGATGACGTGCTCGCGGTCGACCGGCATCCCGTACCGCCCGCATATCGCCGCCGTCAGCCGCGCCGACGCCCCGTACATCGCCGCCGTGAAGTCCTGCGGGCGGTCCACGAACCCCTCGTGCTCGATGCCGACACTGCGCTCGTTGTACGACCTGTTCCCCGCGTGGAACGCCACATCCAGCTCACGGATCATCTGCGTCACATGGCCGTCCTTGCGCACCACGTAGTGCGCCGCCGCCCCGTGTCCCGGGTCCTGGAAGACCTTCACCGCGCTCCGGTAGCTGCCCTGCGTGACGTGGATGACCACCCGGTCGATCGAGTAGTCGGCGGGACGGTCGGCCCGCCGCCAGTTCGCCTCGGACGCCGGTATCCACTCGGCCCGTGCGTAGTCCACCTCACCCGGCGTGCGGGGCTTGTCCACCCCGGGCAGCCGCCACCAGGCATGCTCCAGCTTCTCCCGCGCCAGCACGGCCGTACCCACGGCAGTGACGGCAGCGCCGATCAGCAGCCCGCGGCGGCTGATACCGTGCCCGGACTTCGCCCCCGCGGACCCCTTGGCGCCCGCCGTCCCCTTGGTCCCCATGCGATCCACAACGCTTATCCGCGAGCGTTCGGTTCCCCGCGCCCCGTACTCTGGTGGAGCTATGACTCAGACTTCCCAGCGCCCCCTCCGCGTGCTCGCCGCCATGTCGGGCGGTGTCGACTCCGCCGTCGCCGCGGCCCGCGCCGCCGAGGCGGGGCACGACGTGACCGGTGTGCACCTCGCCCTCTCCGCGAACCCGCAGTCCTTCCGTACCGGAGCGCGCGGCTGTTGCACGATCGAGGACTCCCGCGACGCGCGCCGCGCCGCGGACGTCATCGGCATCCCGTTCTACGTCTGGGACCTGGCCGAACGCTTCCGCGAGGACGTCGTGGACGACTTCGTCGCCGAGTACGAGGCGGGGCGCACCCCCAACCCGTGCCTGCGCTGCAACGAGAAGATCAAGTTCGCCGCGCTGCTCGACAAGGCCCTCGCGCTGGGCTTCGACGCCGTGTGCACCGGCCACTACGCCACCGTCGTACTGCGTGAGGACGGCAGCCGCGAGCTGCACCGCGCCTCCGACATGGCCAAGGACCAGTCGTACGTCCTCGGCGTCCTGGACGAGAAGCAGCTCGCCCACGCGATGTTCCCGCTCGGTGACACCCTCACCACCAAGGACGAGATCCGCGCCGAGGCCGAGCGCCGGGGCCTCGCCGTCGCCAAGAAGCCCGACAGCCACGACATCTGCTTCATCGCCGACGGCGACACCCAGCGCTTCCTGGCGAGCCGGCTCGGCACGGCCGAGGGCGACATCGTCGACGAGTCGGGTGCGAAGGTCGGCACCCACGAGGGCGCCTTCGGCTTCACCATCGGCCAGCGCAAGGGCCTGCGCATCGGTCACCCCGCCCCCGACGGCAAGCCGCGCTACGTTCTGGACATCTCCCCGGTGAACAACACGGTGACGGTCGGCCCGGTCGAGTCCCTCGACGTCACCGCGCTCACCGCCATCAGGCCCCGCTGGTGCGGCACCGCCCCGGCCGGCCCCGGTACGTACACCGCCCAGCTCCGCGCCCACGGCGGCGAGACCGAGGTGACGGCGGAACTGGTCGACGGCGTCCTGAACGTCTCGTTCACCGAGCCGGTACGCGGCGTGGCCCCCGGCCAGGCGGTCGTCCTGTACGACGACACCCGGGTCGTCGGCTCGGCGACGATCGCGACGACGGTGCGGCGCACCGAGGCCGGGGCAGCGGCCGGCTGACCGGCCGGGGCTGGCACGGCCGGTTCCGGCGTCATAGGCTGCACGTGCGGATCGTCCGCATGCGGTGTACGTACGACGGGGTCAGCCTCCCCGTCCTGTCGGGAGGCCGAGGGTGCTACTGCGTTTCCGGGTGGCCAACCACCGCTCGATCCGTGATGAGTGCGAACTGTCGCTCATCGAATCGGACCAGGGTGACGGCAACGCCCGCGCGACCGGACTCCACCACGACGGGCACGAGGTGGCAGCCCTGCCGGTGCTGGGCATCTTCGGCTCCAACGCCGCGGGCAAGAGCAACATGCTCAGTGCGCTTTCCGACATGCGTCATGCGGTCCGCACTTCCTTCGCCGACTGGACGAAGTCGCCCGGAGTGCCCCGCGCGCCCTTCAAGCTCGACCCGGCGTGTGCGGAGGAGACCAGTCTGTACGAGGTCGACCTCTCTCTCGGCCGCAGCAGCACCCGCTTCACCTACGGCTTCGAGCTCTCGGACGAGCGCGTCGAGGCTGAATGGCTGCACGCCTACCCCGGGGGCAAGCGGGAGACCTGGTTCGACCGCGAAGCGGGCCGTTCTGAGGCGGAGGGCGGCGAGTTCGTCTTCGAGGGCGAGGGATTCAAGGGGAATCAGGAGCTCCTGGTGTCCGTCACTCGTGACGACGCCCTGTTCCTGTCCACCGCCGCCACGCTGAACGACCCCCAACTCTCTGCACTGCACAGGTGGTTCCTGGACAACCTGTGGCTCGTGACACCCGGCGAGGATGTCGGGCACCGCAGCAGGTGGACCCTGGACCTCATCGAGCAGAACACGAAGGACGGGTACCGCGAGCGGGTCCTGCATCTGCTGGCCGCTGCCGATCTCGGCGTCACCGGCATGGAAGTCGACCCGGAGACCGGGGCGGTCAGACTTCGGCACCGCACGGCGGACGGAACCGACGTCCCGCTGGACTTCCTCACCGAGGAGTCCTTCGGTACGCACGCCTGGTTCGCCTTCCTCGGGCCGATGTTCGCAGTTCTCGACAAGGGGGCGGTGTTGCTGGTGGACGAGCTGGACTCCTCCTTGCATCCAACGTTGGCGGCGGAAGTCGTACGGATCTTCCAGGACCCGAAGGCCAACCCGCGTAACGCGCAGCTGATCTTCACCACGCACGACGCCACCCTGCTCGGCAGCGAAGTGCTGGACCGGCCGCTCGCCCGCGATCAGGTGTGGATCGCGGCCAAGGACCGGGCGGGCGCGACGGAGATCTACCCGCTGACCGCCGCCCACCCGAAGGACGGCGAGAACTTGGAGCGTGGCTATCTGCGCGGGCGCTACGGCGGAGTGCCCCGAGTCAGCGCGGGGGAGATCGCCCGCGAACTGTCCTGGCAGGAGGAGAAGGCAACAGCGTGAGTACGCGGGGCGGGCAGCAGGGACAGCACGGCCACCAGGGGCAGGCGGACGAGCCGCCCCGGCGGAAGCGTAAGAGCCGCAAGGGCGAGGAGAAGCCCCTCGTTGCCCCCACGCCACCACCTCCCGCCGATACGCGAGCGCAACGGGTGCTCTATGTCGGCTGCGAGGGCGAGTCCACCGAGCCGGACTACCTCAACTTCCTCAACGAACGCTTCGGGGATGGCAGCCTCACAGGCGGACGACGGTTCCGTATCCAGCCGGTGTACGCCAAGAACGGACTGACACCGGCCAGGGTGGTCGCCCAGGTTCAGGCCAAGGCAGAGGAGGACGAGGCCTGGGCCCTCTTCGACCGGGACCAGCACCACGACATCCCCGAGGCCCTGGAGCTGGCGGCCGAGCAGGGCACCGAGGTCTGCTTCTCGCACCCCTCGTTCGATCTGTGGCTGCTGCTCCACTTCCAGGCGTTCGGTGGCAAGCGCAGCGGCAGCAGCGAACACGTGGTGGACACGCTGCGGCAGGCGGACCCGGCCTTCAAGAACTTCGACAAACGGAACGACAAGAGCGTCAAGGACGGGCGTCGCGCGGCGTTGAAGGAGAAGGAGTCCGCTGCCGTCAGCCATGCGCGGAGCCTGGTCGCCCAGTGCGAGCATGGCGCATGCAAGGCAAAGTCCACCCGGAAGGACCGCTACCAGTGGGAAGGCGCTCCGGAGCGCCCCGATCCACTGATCCCGCACTCGGGCCACGCCGTAGACTGCCCGGTCCTCGACCGTGACCCGTCCACCGATGTCTGGCGGCTGCTGGTGAGTCTCGAAATCGTGGACGCCTGATCACGCGGGGGTCCACCCGATCCGGCCATCAGTCCGCATCAGATCCATGGGACGTCTACGCTTCTCTGAGCATCCCGATCCCGATTTTGTACATACGAAGGAATGGCGCGTGGCCAGAATCACCCTGCCCGAGCTCGAACGGCACCTGTATTCGGCCGCCGACATCCTGCGCGGTCGGATGGACGCCTCCGAGTACCGGGACTACATCTTCGGGATGCTCTTCCTCAAGCGTGCCTCGGACGAGTTCCAGCCGGAGTGGGACCGGGTGTACCGCGAGGTCTGGGACCGGACGAAGGACGAGACGAAGGCACTGAAGCGGGCCAACGACCCGGACTCGTACACCGAGGTCTTCTACGTGCCGCCCCGGGCGCGCTGGTGGAAGGGGCCCCACCTCGACCTGGAGGACCCGAAGAACCCCGCGCCCGGCATCCAGACCCTCACCGACGGGGTCGGTGAGCGGCTCGACCAGGCGATGGTCGCGCTCAGCGAGGGCAACGAGCGTCTCGCCGGCGTCACCACCCACATCAGCTTCAACGAGATCATCGGAACGAAGCCCCGCTTCACCGATGCCGAACTGTCCCAGCTGATCCGCCACTTCACGCTCTACCGGCTGCGCAACGAGGACTTCGAGTTCCCCGACATGCTGGGCGCGGCCTACGAGTTCCTGCTGGGGGAGTTCGCCGACTCGGCCGGGCAGAAGGGCGGGGAGTTCTACACTCCGCGTGCTGTCGTACGGATGATGGTCCGGCTCGTCGACCCGAAGGCCGAGGAGTCCGTCTACGACCCCTGCGCCGGCTCCGGCGGCATGCTGATCGCGGCCCGCGAGCATGTGGAGGAGCACGGCGAAGACCCGACGCACCTCTCGGTCAACGGCCAGGACAAGAACGGCCCCTCCTGGTCCATGGCCAGCATGAACATGGTGCTGCACGGCATCCGGGAGTTCGATCTCCAGCACGGTGACACCCTCACCGAACCGCTGCACTTCCAGCCGGGCACCACGCAACTGCGCCGGTTCACCAAGGTCCTCTCCAACCCGCCGTTCTCCCTGAACTATGACGCCTCCCTGGTCGCCGAGGCCGACAAGAACCACGGGAAGCGGATGAATCACTGGGCGCCGGAGGGCGGCAAGAAGGCCGACCTCATGTTCGTCCAGCACATGGTGGCCGTGCTGGAGGAGCGGGGCGTCGCGGCGATCGTCATGCCGCACGGGGTGCTGTTCCGGGGCGGCAAGGAACGCGACATCCGCGAGCAGCTCCTCAAGGACGACTGCATCGAAGCGGTTATCGGCCTCGGCCCGAACCTGTTCTACGGGACGGGCATCCCGGCCTGTGTGCTGGTGCTCCGCCGCCCGCATCGCAAGCGTGCCAAGCGGGTGGGCAAGGTTCTGTTCATCAACGCCGACCGGGACTTCACGGTGGGCCGGAACCAGAACGAGCTCCGCCCGGAACACGTCGAGAAGATCGTCACCACGTACCAGCAGTGGCGTCAGATCCCCCGGTACTCGCGTGAGGTCGAGGTCGAGGACCTGCGGGTGGCGGAGGCCAATCTCAACATCCGCCGCTGGGTGGACAACTCGCCGCCCGCCGAACCCCAGGACGTACGGGCGCACCTGTACGGCGGCGTACCGGTGACCGAGGTCGCGGACCGGGCCGAGCTGTTCCGCTCGTTCGGTGTGGACGCGACGGAGCTGTTCGCCGTGCGGGGCGACGACCCGGACTACTACGACTTCCTGCCGGAGGGCCCCGACGCTACGGCGGCCCGCATCCCGTGGCTGGCGGAGAAGAAGAAGTCTGAGCTGGACGAGGTGTACGCCACGTGGTGGAAGGGCCACGCACCGCTCTTCGCGGGGCTCGCGGCAGACCGTGAGCTGATGAAGCTGCGGAGCGGCCTCCTGGACTCGTTCAAGCGGGACATCGGAGCCGTCGGCGTGATCGACGAGTTCACCACGGCCGGCATCATCGCCGACTGGTGGGCCACCAACCGCTACGACATGAAGGCGCTGGCGGCGGGCGGGTTCGAGCGGGTGCTGATCGGCTGGGTCGACTCGGTCGAGGCGATCGTCGAGCCCGTGATCCCCGACGACGACACCGCTACCCGTAAGACGACGGTCACGACAACCGACCGCCGCCGCGCCATGGACCAGCCGGTCGTGCGTGTGTTGATTCCGGAGTTCCTGGACGCGGTGGCATCGGCGGACAAGGCGGTCACCGAGGCCGACGTGGCGTACAAGACGGCGCTGGAGGCGCTGGCCGAGGCGAAGGGGCCGGAGCCGGCGGAGGGGGACGAGGGCGCGGACAGCGCGGAGCCGGAGGAGGACGTGGCTCCGGTGGCCTCGGCGGAGGAGATTGCCGTGCTGTCCGGTGATGTCGCGGCCGGCAAGAAGGCTCTGGCGGCTGCCAGGAAGAAGCGGAAGGGCTTGGATGAAGTGTTCCTGCCCCAGCTGCGGGCCGCGCGGGATGTGGTGAAGGACGCGGAGGAGGGCGGCCCGGAGCGGGTGGTCCTGGAGGTGCTGGACGGTGACCTGTCCGGACGCCTGGGCTTGGCGACGGCGGGGCGGAGGCGCGAGCTGGTGGCGGCGTTCCGGAACTGGGTGGAGAAGTACGCGGTGTCGCTGGAGGACCTGGAGGCGGAGAGCGAGGCGGCTGCGGGGGAGCTGGGGACGTGGCTGAAGGAGCTGGGGCATGCGTGGTAAGAGAAGTCCCGCGATTCTTCCTACAGTGCTTCTCGGGAGTGTGTTGAGGCATCGCCCGCGGAACGGATACTCGCCGAAGGACGTACCGGAATGGACCGGGCTGCAAGCCTTGGGCCTTGGCTGCCTGGGAGGCCAAGGATTCACGCCGAGCCAGTTGAAGAATGTTCCAGACACACAGCTTGCCCGCCGCTTCCAACTGGAGGATGGCGACTTGCTGATGAGCCGGGCCAACACACGTGACTTGGTCGGCCTGGTTGGGAGATTCTTGGATGTCGGCAGCCCGTGCATCTATCCGGACCTCATGATGCGACTGCGTCCTGACCCGCAGAGGTGTCTGCCTGACTACCTGGAGATCGTCCTGAGGTCGGACTCAGTGCGGCGGGCAGTACGGAGCGGTGCACGAGGCACCAGCGACAGCATGGTCAAAATCAGCGCAACCCTTGTGGAGGCACTGCCGATCCCGCTGCCACCTGTGGAGGCGCAGCGCCGGATCGTCGCCGTGCACGCCGCCTTCGAGCGGCGGATCGGCGCATTGGAGCAGGTGCTCAGCAAGTTGGACGTTGCGCGGGAGGCGCTGTCTGCCCAAGCTCTGAGCCAGAGTCAAGGGGCGGGCTGGCGCGTTTCATCCCTGGATGAGGTAGCCACTGTGGCAGCGGGAGTGACCCTCGGATCCGAGCCTGTCGGTGAGGGGACTATAGAGCTCCCGTACCTGCGTGTGGCTAACGTGCTGGATGGCCGCATCGACACTGCGGACGTGAAGTCGGTCCGTATTCTCCAGGCGCAGCGCGAGCGGTTCGCTCTCCGCGAAGGGGATTTGCTGCTTACCGAAGGCGGAGACCTGGACAAGCTGGGGCGAGGCGCGGTCTGGGATGGTCGTATCGACGTGTGCCTGTACCAGAACCATGTCTTCCGTGTTCGATGCGGTGCGCGGATGTCACCGGACTTCCTTGCCTTGTACACCTCGTCGACCGAGGGTCGGGCCTACTTCCAACGCGTGGGTAAGCAAACGACCAACCTGGCCTCGATCAACTCGACGCAGGTAAAGAAGATGCCCGTCCCTGTGCCGCCGGTTGAGGAGCAGGAACGATTGCTGGGCCCGATTCATGCGGTACGTAGCCGGATTGCGGTGATCGAGAGGCATATCGCGAAACTGCGGGTGGTCCAGCAAGGAGCAGTCGAGGACTTGCTCGGCGGCAAGGCAAGCACTCCGACACAGTGACCGACTGCCTCGGTTAGCTGAGACCGTCCTTCCGAGCCTTAATCCCGAGTACGAGCGCGTGCAGCGCAGCCCGGCTTGTCGACAGGATTACGGTCGGGCTGTCGCTCTCTCGGAGTGCGACGGTGCTATCGCTGCATGCGGCGACCTCGACGCAGGCGTTGCCCGAAGCCTCCGAGAACGAGGACTTGGTCCAGTTCAACTTGGGTGATTCGGGCAAGTGAGTCTCCTCCTACAGTCCACCGGCGATCTCCAGGATGAGATCCCTGGACTCACTCGGATTCAACGCCACCTGTTCGACCAAGTCCAGCCGACGGCGGAAGTTGGCCAGCTGCGTTGGCGAGTCTATGAAGACAGCGCCGATTGGAGAGTCCACCTCTACGGTGTCCAAGTGGTGGCTGGCGGCGGACACGTACATCAGGGTGTCTCCAGCCATGGGGAAGCCTTCGGCAGTGAAGGGGATCACCAGCAGGCTGACGTTCGGGCGCTCGCTTTCCTCCATGAGATGAGCCAGCTGAGCCTTGGCTACTCGGCGGCCCCCGATCCGGAGCCGAAGCGCCGCTTCATGTACCAGGCCCACGTAGGGAACTCCATGTGCCTCCGTGACCACGTTGTGTCGGGCCAGTCGATGAGACACTCGCAGCTCGATCTCAAGGCGGGGCAACGGCGGCACGAAGAGGTCGAAGAGGGCGCGTGCGTGCTCCTCCGTCTGGAAGAGCCCAGGAATGTGGGCTGTCTGTAGGGTCCGCAGGCCTGTTGCGTGATGTTCGAGTTCTGCCACGTCCAGAAAATCCGGCGGGATTTTGCCCCGGTATTCGTCCCACCAGCCTCGCGGTCGCCCTCCCGTCATGGCTGCAAGGGCGTCGATGAGCTCAGGATCGTCACACTCGTAAATGCTGGCGAGGCGCCGCAGACGTTCGTTGCTGATGCCGAACCGTCCCGACTCGATGTTGGAAATCATCGTCCGGTCCGCGCCGAGCCGCTCGGCTGCGGTAGGTGCCGACATGCCGACTGCATCACGCAGCCGACGTAGCTCGGCCCCGAAACGGCGCTGGCGAATGGTGGGGGACTGACGTGGTGCCATGGATCAACTCCTTGCTCGCGCGCACATCTTGCCGATCTCGGAGGGTAGGGTCCAGCAGAATCGTAGTTATTACCCGTTTTGGTGAATCTGGTAGCACGGGTTGTATTCATGGCTTTAGGTTGTGACCTGTGCCACTCAGGCGGCTGTTGCTGTCGACGGAAGCGCACCGATCCACCCTGCCCACCCGGGAGGCAGGCCCCGGACCGGCATTGCCACCGTCACTCGTGGCGTAACAACCGCAACCACCCCCGGCGCACGCCTACTTCACCCACCCAACTCGCACGCACCCCAGGAGGTGCCCGTGAGGACCGAGCCCACCCCCTACGCCCCGTACGACACCCCGTACGCGCTCCACCCCGCCCCCGCCCCCATCCCCTTCGCCGACCCCTGGAGCTACGAACTCGTCTTCCCCCGCGACCCGCGCGGCCCCCGCATTGCCCGTACCACCCTCCGGGCCGTCCTAGGGGCGCATGAACTGGCCGAACTCAGCTACCGCGCCGAACTGTTGACCTCAGAGCTGACCACCAACTCCGTGCGGCATGCCCAGGGCCCCGCCGGTGTGCGGCTCCAGTGGCGGCACCCCGTGCTCAGAGTCAGCGTCTGGGACCTGAGTCCGGACCTGCCCAAGCCCTACGCGCCACCCGTCGGGCCGGACGCCGAAGCCGGGCGGGGCATGGCCATCCTCGAACTCGTCGCCGACCGCTGGGGCGGATGCGCCATAGGAGAAGGGGAATTGGGATCAGGCGGCAAGACCATCTGGTTCGAGCTGGCGCTCACGTCCTGACAGCCGCCCCTGCTCGGCCGCCCTGCCCTCCCCGCTGCCCTCCGCCCCCTGGTCGATCCGGGCCCCGCCGGTAGAGTTCCGCGTACACCCATACGGGTGCGGGTGGGACGTACGGTGACGGGCGCGCGGGGAGACCAGGCATGGGGCAGCCGGAGTACGACAAGACCGAGAAGCCGCTGACCAGGCAGCTGACCGCCATGGGGTGGACGCACCTCGAAGGCGGCCCGCCGCACGGCACGGTTGCCGAGCCGGGCCCTTCCGGGCGTCAGAACTTCGAGCACGTCGTCTACGCGCAACGGTTCCGGGCCGCGGTGGCCCGAATCAATCCTGGCCCCCATGGCAAGACCTGGTTGTCCGACGCCCAGCTGAATCACCTCCTCGCCCGGGTCCAGGGCACAGCGCCGGGATTCGGAAGCCCGGGAAGGGGTGTCGCGGGCAACCTGGAGGCGACCGAGCTCCTGCGTGAGGGGATCAACTCCCGTACCGTCCCCGGCTGGACCAAGGGCAAGCCCGAGCACATCAAACTCGTCGACTGGGACGGTGAGTTCGAGAACGGCAACGATTTTCTCGCCGTCTCGCAGTTCCGGGTGGAACGTAGGCATGCCGCACCCGTCATCCCGGACATCGTCCTGTTCGTCAACGGTCTGCCCTGGGTCGTCATCGAGTGCAAGGCCCCCCTGGTGTCCGCCCGGCAGGAACAGCGCGCGGCGCTGGACGCGGCCGTCGAGCAGGTCATCGGCTACGCGGGCGTGGACGCGCCGGCGCCCGTGGCGGAGTTCGTACGCTTCGCCCAGGTGCTGATCGGAACGGACCGGGACCACGCCGAGCTCGGCACCGTCACCGCCGACTCGCTGCGCTTCGCGCCCTGGCGGACCACCCTGCCCGCCACCGAGGAGCAGGTATGCGAGGAGACCGGCAGGAGCATCGGCACCGCGCTGACCGACCAGGAGATCCTGGTGGCCGGTGTGCTGAGACCGGCACATCTGCTCTCCCTGGTCCGGGATTTCACCACCCAGGCCGGGAACGGCCCGCGTACCGTCAAGATCATCGGCCGCTACCCGCAGTTCAAGGCCGTGCACAAACTGGCCCAGCGCCTGCTGGAACGGCGCCGGAAGATCGACGCCAGTGAGCCGGTCGACCAGCGGGGCGGAGTCGTCTGGCACACCCAGGGCTCCGGGAAGAGCCTCACCATGGCCTTCCTCGTGCGCCATCTCCGCAGCACACCCGGTCTCAAGGGACACAAGGTCGTCGTGGTGACGGACCGGCTCGACCTGGAGAAGCAGATCCGGGGGAGCCTCGCCGCGAGCAACCAGAAGATCTACCGGGCGCCCAGCGTGGCGCAGGCACGCAACTACCTCGCGGTAGACGTGCCCGACCTCGTCCTCGTCACGCTGCAGAAGGCGCGCAGGGATGACTCGGAGTACGACGGCCGGGAGGAGAAGCTCCCCGGAGGGGACGACGGCGAAGGCTATCTGTACAACCGCGTTCAGAACCCGAGCCCGGACATCGTCGTCCTGATCGACGAGGCCCACCGGGGCCAGGACCAGTGGCAGCACGCGCGACTGCGCGCCATGCTGCCGAACGCCATGATGGTCGGCTTCACCGGAACCCCGATTCTCAGTGGCGACCGGAAGACCACCGAGGACATCTTCGGCCCCTTCGCCGACCTCTACACCCTGCGCGACGCCGAGCGGGACGGGGCCGTGGTTCCGGTGCGCTACGAGGCCTACAGCGTCCCGCTGGAAGTGATCGAGAAGGCGGCGCTGGACGCCGAGTTCGACGAGAAGGTGCCCGACGACCCCAAGCAGCGCGAGCGCGTCCTGGAGAAGTTCGCGCGGCGCAAGGAGATCCTCGAAGCGCCCTCAGTGATCGCGGCGAAGGCCGACTACATGCTGCGGCACTGGGCGCGGAACGCGCTGCCCGACCGCTTCGGCGCCCAGCTCGCTGCTGTTTCCCGGCTTGCGGCGGTCCGATACAGGGACGCCCTCATCGCGGCACGGAACCGCCTGGTGGAGCAGATCGACGCCCTCGACCCGGAACTCGTCCACGATCCGATGGCAGCCTTCGAGGCCGAAGGGGAGGAACGTGAGCTGCTGGACCTGGTCGCTCACCGGGACCTGCTCAGGTCCATCGAGGCCGCCGTGGTGATCTCCGAAGCCCAGCCGAACAGTGGGCGCAAGGACCCCGAGGCATGGAAGTGCTGGACCTCGAAGTCCCTGCAGGACGACTACATCGAGCGCTTCCAGAAGGGCATCGGCGACCCGCTCGCCGCTGCCGAGGACCCTGCGTGGAAAGCATCCGCCCACGGGACCTCGGCTTCCGGACTGGGCACGCCCGGCGGAACGGGGGAGGTCTGGCACCCGGATGGCCAGCAGCCGGATCCGTCGGCGGCCGAGCAGGAGGAACCGGGCGAGGCACCCATGGCCTTCCTGGTCGTGCAGTCGATGCTGCTCACCGGCTTCGACGCCCCCGTCGAGCAGGTGCTCTACCTCGATCGCGCGCTGTCCGGCGCGGGGCTGCTCCAGGCGGTCGCCCGTACCAACCGGCCGTACCGGGACAAGCGTTGGGGGCAGGTCGTCGACTTCATCGGGATCGGCCCGGAACTCGCCCGCTCGCTCGGGGAGTACGACGAGGCGCACCTGCGCGAGCTGTACGGCTACGACACGTCTGTCGATCACCTCGACAGGAAGACGTTCACGGGCGACCAGCCGGTCCGGGACCGTCTGTTGCTCCAAGCCGATGTCGCGGCGGATGCCCTGCTCGCAGATCTGCGTACCCGCGTCTCCGACTTCCTGGGCCGGGTGGGCATCACCTCCCTCAAGGTGGAGGAACAGCGCGAGGACCTGCTGGCCGCCCTTGAGGACCCACTGCTGCGCGCCGATTTCGACGAGCTCGCACGTGACTTTCTCACCGCCCTCAACGCCGTACTGCCACGACCTGAGGCCTTGAAGTACGAGGCGTTCGCAGGGCTCCTCTGCGAGGTCCAGTACCTGGCACGTCGCCGCTACCTCGACGGGCGCGACGACTTCAGCCCGCGCCGCTACGGTGCCAAGATCAGGCAGCTGATGGCACGGCACGTGAAGGTGACGAACATCGAGCAGCGAGTCCCGCCCGTCGATCTCACCGCCCCCGATTTCATGGAGCGGGTCAACGCCAACAGTGATCCGCGTACCCGGGTCTCGTACATGTCCAGTTCGGTCAAGGTACGTATCGCGGCCGAGATCGGCTCCGACCGGGCCCGCTACACCCGCTTCAGTCGGCGTCTCGACGAGATCGTGCAGCAGATGCGGGACGACTTCGAGAAGGCCGCCGCCGAGCTCACCCAGCTGGTCAGCGACATGAACACGGACGAAGCCGAGGACACCGGTGCCGGCAGCGGACTCGACCAGCTGACCGAGCGGCCGGTCCACGGACTGCTCGTACAGGAGCTGGAGGAAGGTGCACTGACCCCGCCGGGCGCCGACCTGATCGCAGCCGCCCGTGCCCTCACCGTGGAGATCGCCGGCCATGTGCGCTCACCGGACATCGTGCACCTGGCGGACACCAGGGACCGGGTCCGCAAGCAACTTCGTGTCAGTCTGGAGACGCACGTCTCCCTGGACTGGGAGGACACCGGCCCGCTCGCCGGGCTCCTGGTGGAACTGGCCGTCGAGCGCCGTGCCGAGTTCCTGCGGTACGGGGAGCAGAACGGGCGCTGAACGAGGGGCGCCCCAGGGAATCCGCGGTGTCGGATGGTAGGAATGCCCCGTGAGTACTCCCGTCCACCAGGCGATCGCGGCGCTCCCCGTGCCCGGGGAGTGGACGTGGCAGGTCGTCGTACGGCACCGGCGCCGCACCCTGGGTATCGAGGTCGACGATGACGGGGATGTGCTGTTCGCCGTGCCACCGGACGCCGACCCGGCCGCAGTCGCGCAGGCCGTACGGACCCGGCTGCCGCGTCTGGCGCGCGAGGTGCGACGCAGGCGGACCAGACCGGACGAGCCGGTCAAGGAACTCGTCGGCGGCACCGGCTTCACCTACTTGGGGCGACGGCACCGGCTGAACGTCCTGCCGCCGGGAGAAGGCGGCCGTGTGAGGCTGCACCGGGGGTGGCTGGAGCTGCCCCCGGTGCACACGGCCGACGAAGGCGCACGCCGGATCGCTCGGTGGTACGAGGCGTGCGGCAGCCGATGGCTCTCCGGGCGGCTGCCCTCGTACGCGTCACGCGTCGGGCTGCCGACACCACAGGTCGAGGCATGTGATCTCGGGCCGAGGTGGGGGGCCCTGCGCCAGGATGGTGCGATCACGGTTCACTGGGCGGTGTTGCAATTGCCGCCGTCCTTGGTGGATCTGGTCCTGGTCCACGAACTGTGCCACCTGCGCGCGGCCGGTCACGGCGCGGCGTTCCGGCGAGAGATGCGGCTCGTCCTGCCGGACGCGGATGCGCGGGAGAAGCGGTTCGCCGAGGTGGAGCCGGAGCTGTGGCGTGGGGCTGTGCGGTGAGACGCCTCGGCTGAGGGCGGGACCGCCGAGGGCGACATCGTCGACGAGTCGGGTGCGAAGGTCGGCACCCACGAGGGCGCCTTCGGCTTCACCATCGGCCAGCGCAAGGGCCTGCGCATCGGTCACCCCGCCCCCGACGGCAAGCCGCGCTACGTTCTGGACATCTCCCCGGTGAACAACACGGTGACGGTCGGCCCGGTCGAGTCCCTCGACGTCACCGCGCTCACCGCCATCAGGCCCCGCTGGTGCGGCACCGCCCCGGCCGGCCCCGGTACGTACACCGCCCAGCTCCGCGCCCACGGCGGCGAGACCGAGGTGACGGCGGAACTGGTCGACGGCGTCCTGAACGTCTCGTTCACCGAGCCGGTACGCGGCGTGGCCCCCGGCCAGGCGGTCGTGCTGTACGACGGCACCCGGGTCGTCGGCTCGGCGACGATCGCGACGACGGCACGCCGGGAGACCGCCGCGGCGTCGGGCTGACCGCCGGAGTCGCGGTGACGACCGTGGCGCCCTGTCAGGTGCGGCTGGGTGCCGGCTCCGGCTCGGAGAGAGGCGCTGCCGCGCGGCGGGGGAGCAGCAGCGGGGTCGCCAGCAGAAGCACGCCGGCCAGGCCGATGGCCGTACGCGGGCCGAGCAGGCCGCCCAGCACGCCCCAGACCGCCGTCAGGAGCGCGGTCGAGGCCTTGGTCGTCACCGCCCAGGCGGACAGCGTGCGGGCGACCCGGTCGGACGCGGTGCGTTCGAGGCGGTACGTGGCGTAGACGGGGTTGAAGACCCCGCAGCAGAAGATGAGCCCGAACTCGACGCCCATCACCAGCAGCAGCCCTCCGGTGCCCGGCCCCAGGAAGGCCAGGCCGACGGGCCAGAGCGCGCGCAGCGCCCCGACCACGACCAGGACCTGGTGCTGCCCGAACCGGGTGACGAGCGGTCGGGCCAGCCGTGAGCCGAGCAGCCCGCCGATCGAGGGCGCGGCGAAGGCGAGGCCGTACTGCCACGGTGTGAACCCGAGCCGGCCGAGCATCAGGACGGCCAGCAGCGGCTGGGCGGCCATCACCAGGCCGTTGAACAAGGCGGTGTTGAAGAACAGCGGACGCAGTGTCGCGTCGGCGAGGATGTACCGCCAGCCGTCGAGCAGGTCCCCGGCCCGCATGCGCGCGCCCTCCCGGCGCTCGGGCCGCGGCTCCTGCCCGCCCATCGCGCGGATGCCCAGGGCCGAGAGCAGGTAGCTGACCGCGTCGGCCACCACCGTCGCCACCGGACCGAGGAGCCCGATCGCCGCGCCGCCCAGCGGCGGTCCGATGATCGTGGTCGTCCAGGCCGTGGACTCGAACCGGGCGTTGGCGACGAGCAGGTCCTCGGGCGGCAGCAGCGTCTTCAGGTACGCGCCGGAGGCGGCGCGGAAGGTGATGTCGGCCGCCGCGACGACGACCGAGACCAGCAGGAGCTGAAGGAAGGTGAGCACGCCGAGCGCGAACGCGGCGGGGATCGTCAGCAGCGCCGCGAACCGCACCAGGTCCATCGCGATCAGCACGGACCGCTTGCGGCGGAACTCCACCCATGGGCCGAGCGGCACCGCCACGGCCGCGCCCACCGCAGCCCCCACGGAGGAGAGCGCGGCGACCTCGGCCGGTCCGGCGTGCAGCACCCGGATGGCGATCAGCGGGAACGCGCCGAAGGCGAGCCACGTGCCGAGCGCGCTGGTCCCGTACGCTCCCCAGAGCCATCCGAACCGCCGCCCCAACCGATGTCCGAGCAGATGTCCAAGCCGGTGCCCGCTCCGCATGCCCGACGCCTCTCATCCGCACAACCGATCCGCGATCGGAAGCATCGAAGCGCGCACCACACCCGAGGATCAAACAACCACAGGGCCGCCCGGCCACAACCATCGGTTGTGCCCATAGGGTGTCGACATGGACCTCGACACCGTCCGGACCTTCGTCGCCGCCGCCGAGGCGGGGCAGTTCCAGGAGGCCGCCGCCGAGCTGGCGGTCACCCAGCAGGCCGTCTCCAAGCGCATCGCCGCGCTGGAGCGCAACCTCGGCGTGCGACTGTTCACCCGCACCGCGCGCGGCGCCGAGCTCACCATCGACGGGCAGGCGTTCCTGCCCCACGCGCGCGAACTGCTGCGCGTAGCCGAGCGTGCGGTCGCGTCCGTATGCACCGACCGCCGTCCGCTGCGCGTCGACGTGATCGCCTCGCGCGGCGCGGCGTCGGGCCTGATGCGCGGCTTCCACCGCGCGCACCCCGAGATCGAGCTCGACGTGGTGTGGCTGTTCGACATCGCGACGGCTGTCGCCGCCATCCGGTCCGGTGAGATCGACGCGTCCTTCCGCGCCGTCGCCGCGCCCGGCCGGCCCCTTCCCGAGGACATCGAGTTCGTCCGGGTGCTCGACGAGCCGCTCCAGCTCCTCACCGGTCCCGCCCACGCGCTGGCGGGCGCCCGGTCGGTGACCGTCGCTCAGCTCGCCGGGCACCGGATCTGGATGCCCGGCATCGTCCCCGGTACCGAGTGGGCCGCCTACTACGACGACCTCGTCACCGAGTTCGGCCTCACCATCGAGGCGACCGGCCCCAACTTCGGCTCCGACGCGCTCCTCGACACCGTCGCCGACACCCCGGCCCTGGCCACCTTCATGAGCGAGCAGACCCGCCTCGTCTGGCCCGTCGGCCACGGACTGCGCCGCATCCCGGTGACCGACCCGACGCCCGTCTACCCGCACTCGCTACTCTGGCACCGCGACAACCCCCACCCGGCGCTGGCCACCCTCCGTGCCCACCTCGCCGCCACAGCGGCCGGCCACGACGCCGCCGGGACCTGGGTGCCGGACTGGGTGATTCCGCGTTGAACGCCGCCGCGTCATCGCTGCGGTCGAGAATTTTGGATTTTCCAATTACGCAGGTGGGAAGGGTGATTGACGATCAGTCGGAGGCGGTCTCGGTGTCGTAGAAGCAGAAGTGGTCCTTGATCGCCGCGACTTCGGGCTTCGGCTCCGGATAGGCCCAGACGAGATCGGCCGCGTCCGGCAGCGACCAGTAGGAGGCGGCACCCTTGAACGGGCAGTGGGTGTGGGTGTTCGAAGCCGTCAGCAGTTCCGTACGGACGTCCTCGGGCGGCAGGTAGTAGCGGGGCGGACAACCCGTCTCGCGCAGTACGAGCGGGCGTCGGCTCTCGGCGAGCACCTGCCCGTCGCGCACGACGCGTACATGCTCGGTGCCGGGTTCGACCGTGATGCGGTGTCCTCGTGCGGAAGTCATGTCAGGTTCAGCCACGTCACGGTCCGATTTCTTCCCTCTCCCTCCCCGGCGTCGGCCGTATTTCCACCCGACCCCCGGGTGCGTCAGTGGTGGCCTTTACGGTGACTGCATGAACATCTGCGTCTTCCTCTCCGCCGCCGACCTCGACGACCGCTACACCCGTCCCGCCCGTGAATTCGCCGAACTGCTGGGCCGGGGCGGACACACCCTGGTCTGGGGAGGGTCGGAGAGCGGGCTGATGAAGGTCGTCGCCGACGGGGTGCAGGAATCGGGCGGGCGGCTGGTCGGGGTGTCGGTCGACTTCCTGGCCGCGAAGGCGCGTGCCAACGCCGACGAGATGGTGATCGCCCGCGATCTCGCCGAGCGCAAGGCGCTGCTCCTGGAGAAGGCGGACGCGATCGTGATCATGGTCGGCGGTACCGGGACGCTCGACGAGGCGACCGAGATACTGGAGCTGAAGAAGCACGGCAAGCACGACAAGCCGGTGGTCCTGCTCAACACGGCGGGCTTCTACGACGGGCTGCGCCAGCAGTTCCAGCGTATGGAGGACGAGGGCTTCCTGCCGCTTCCGCTGAGCGACCTGGTGTTCTTCGCGAAGGACGGCGTGGGCGCCCTGGCCTACCTGGAGGAGTGGTCCGGCCTCCGGTGACGCGGCGGCGGGGCGTGAGGGGCGGGGCGCGATCGGGCGGGGCGTGATCGGGTGGGATGCGATCATGGGGGCATGTCCACTCATATCATCACCGGCGCCGGCTCCGGCATCGGCGCAGCCGTCACGCGTCGTCTCCTGCAGCGCGGCGACGAGACCGTGCTGCTGGCCCGTGACGCGGGCCGCGCGAAGGAACTGGCCGAGCTCCACCCCGGGGCCCGCACGCTCGTCGGTGACCTCTCCAACCCGGACCGGCTCTCCTGGGCGTTCGCCCAGCAGGCGATGCCGGAGCGGGTCGACTCGCTGCTGCACATCGCGGGCGTCGTCGAGCTCGGCAAGGTCGGTGACCTCACGCCCAAGGCGTGGCACTTCCAGCTCAACGCCAACCTGGTCGCGCCCGCCGAGCTGACCCGGCTCTTCCTGCCGCAACTGCGGGTCGCCCAGGGCCATGTGCTCTTTGTGAACTCGGGCGCCGGCCTCGCCGCGCACGCCGAGTGGAGCGCGTACGCCGCGAGCAAGCACGGCCTGAAGGCGCTTGCCGACGCGCTGCGCCACGAGGAGCACGCGAACGGGATCCGCGTTACCTCCGTCTACCCGGGGCGCACCGCCAGTCCCATGCAGGCCAAGGTCCACCAGCAGGAGGGCAAGGAGTACGACGCCTCCCGCTGGATCGACCCGGAGTCGGTGGCCACCACGATCCTGATGGCCATCGACCTGCCGCGCGACGCCGAGGTCAACGACCTCACGGTGCGACCCGGGCGCTGAGCCTCCCCGGCCCCCGACCGCCGCCGGTCGACGGGGCCGGGCACGGCCTCAGGCGGCCTTAGGCTTCCCGTGTGAGTGAGAAGAGCAAGTTCAGGGGTTGCCCGGCCACCGGAATCGGTTCCATGCCCGGCGGAGACGCACGGGAGGCGGCGAAGACCGTCATCGGGTCCTTCGGGGACGGCCAGGGCCTGCCGTACCTGGCCGAACTGCCGGCCCGCGGACCCGGCGCGGACATGATCGGGCGGACCATCGGGCTGCTCGTCGACCTGTACGGCCATGTCGAGCCCAGCGGCTGGCGGATCAGCGACCGGCCCGGACGGGACACCCGCCGGGCCAGGTCCTGGCTCGGCGAGGACCTCGACGCGCTGGAGGAGTTCACCCAGGGGTACGAGGGACCGCTCAAGGTCCAGGCCGTGGGCCCCTGGACGCTTGCCGCCGCCCTGGAACGGCGCGGCGGCGAGGCCGCGCTCGGCGACCCGGGGGCCTGCCGCGACCTGGCGGGCTCACTGGTGGAGGGGCTCCGGGGCCACCTCGCGGAGGTACGGCGCAGGGTGCCCGGTGCCGAGGTGGTCCTCCAGCTCGACGAACCGTCGCTGACCGGCGTACTGCACGGCCGGATCAGGACGGCAAGCGGCTACCGCACCTATCGGGCCGTGGACCGCCAGATCGTCGAGGGCACCCTGCGCGATGTGCTGGCGGCCGGCGGGGACGGCGCGACGGTCGTTCACACCTGTGCGCCCGAGGCGCCGTTCGCGCTGCTGCGCCGGGCCGGGGCCGACGGTATCTCGTTCGACTTCTCGTTGCTCACCGAGCGTGAGGAGGAGGCGATCGGGGAAGCGGTCGAGGGCGGCACCCAGCTCTTCCTCGGGGTGGTGCCGGGCATGGACCCGGCCTCGGGCGGATTGTCGGACCCGGGCGGTAGCGTCATGGGTGTCAGGACGCTGTGGCGCAGGCTGGGGCTGAATCCGGGGACTCTGACGGAGTCCGTGGTGATCACTCCGTCGTGCGGGCTCGCGGGTGCCTCGCCCGCTTACGCGCGCGCCGCGCTCGCCCACTGCGCCCGGGCCGCGAGATCGCTCGCAGACAACCCTGAGTAACGGGGCAACGGGTAACGGGAGGACGAGACGATGGCCGGCGAACAGCAGATGGCAGTGCCCGTACAGGCACGGGAGCGGCACGCGCTCCTTGCCGAGCAGATCGAGGAGCACCGCTTCCGGTATTACGTGAACGACCAGCCGGTCGTGAGCGACGCCGAGTTCGACCGGCTGATGCGCGAGCTGGAGGCCCTGGAAGAGACGCATCCGCAGCTGCGCACGCCGGATTCGCCGACGCAGAAGGTCGCGGGGCCGTACCGGACGGAATTCACCTCCGTCGAGCACCGCGAGCGGATGCTCTCGCTGGACAACGCCTTCGACGACCCGGAGTTGGCGGCCTGGGGCGAGCGGATCGCCAAGGAGGCCGGCACCTCCGACCACCACTTCCTGTGCGAGCTGAAGGTCGATGGTCTCGCGGTCAACCTCACCTATGAGCACGGGCGGCTGACCCGGGCCGCGACCCGCGGCGACGGCCGTGCCGGCGAGGACATCACGCCCAATGTCCGTACGATCTCCGAGATCCCGCACCGGCTGAAGGGGGACCGGATCCCGGCGCTGGTCGAGATCCGCGGCGAGGTCTTCTTCCCGATGGAGGCCTTCGAGGAGCTCAACGCCCGGCTCGTCGAAGCCGACGACAAACCGTTCGCCAACCCGCGCAACGCGGCGGCCGGTTCACTGCGGCAGAAGGATCCGAAGGTCACCGCCACCCGCCCGCTGCACATGGTGGTGCACGGCATCGGCGCCCGCGAGGGCTTCGACATCGACCGCCTCTCGCACGCCTACGAGCTGCTGCACGAATGGGGCCTGCCCACCGCCAGGCACAACAGGGTGGTGGAATCCCTCGACGGGGTACGGGAGTTCATCGCGTACTTCGGCGAGAACCGGCACTCCGTGGAGCACGAGATCGACGGTGTCGTCGTCAAGCTCGACGAGGTCCCGCTCCAGGGCCGGCTGGGGTCCACCTCGCGCGCCCCGCGCTGGGCGATCGCCTGGAAGTACCCGCCGGAGGAGGTCAACACCAAACTGGTGAACATCCGTGTCGGCGTCGGACGCACCGGCCGGGTCACCCCGTACGCCCAGGTCGAGCCGGTCGAGGTGGCGGGCTCCGAGGTCGAGTTCGCCACCCTGCACAACCAGAACGTGGTGAAGGCGAAGGGCGTCCTCATCGGGGACACGGTGGTGCTCCGCAAGGCGGGCGATGTGATCCCGGAGATCCTCGGCCCGGTCGTCGATCTGCGTGACGGCACCGAGCGGGCGTTCGTGATGCCGACGCACTGCCCCGAGTGCGGAACCGAGCTGAAGCCCATGAAGGAGGCCGACGTCGATGTCCGCTGTCCCAACGCGCGTTCCTGCCCGGCGCAGTTGAGGGAGCGCCTCGCCTACCTCGCGGGCCGCAAATGCCTCGACATCGACCACTTCGGCTATGTCGCGGCCGCGGCCCTGACGAAGCCCCTGGAGCCCGCCGAGCCGCCGTTGCGCGACGAGGGTGATCTCTTCGGGCTGACCGTCGAGCAGCTGCTGCCGATCCGGGCCTATGTCCTGGACCCGGACAGCGGACTGCCCAAGCGCGATCCGAAGACCGGTGAGGAGAAGACCGCCTGGGTCTTCGCCAACCAGCAGGGCGAGCCGAAGAAGAACGCGCTCGCCATGCTCGACGCCGTCGCCGCGGCCAAGGAGGCCCCGCTCGCCCGGATCCTCACCGGGCTCTCCATCCGTCACGTGGGCCCGATCGCGGCCCAGGAGCTGGCCCGCCAGTTCCGCTCCATCGACCGGATCGACGAGGCGACCGAACAGGAGCTGGCCGAGGCCGACGGGGTCGGTCCCATCATCGCCGCTTCGGTGAAGCAATGGTTCACCGAGGACTGGCACCGGGAGATCCTGCGCAAATGGCGGGAGGCCGGGGTCCGGATGGAGGACCAGGGGGCGGGGGAGGAAGTGGGGCCGCGCCCGCTCGAAGGACTCACCGTCGTTGTCACCGGCACGCTGTCCGGCCACACCAGGGATGGCGCGAAAGAGGCGCTCCAGAGCCTGGGGGCCAAGGTGACGGGTTCCGTCTCGAAGAAGACCTCCTTCGTGGTCGTCGGCGACAACCCGGGCTCGAAGTACGACAAGGCGATGCAGCTGAAGGTGCCCGTGCTGGACGAGGACGGCTTCGCCGTGCTGCTCGAACAGGGGCCGGACGCCGCACGCGAGGCGGCCGTCCCCGTCGGAGAACCGGCGCAATAGGACAGACCCCGCTCCGGGAAGGACAGACCCCTCTCGGGGAACGGGCGGAACGAGCAGAACGGGATAGAGCAACAGACAGAACAGGGCAGATTATTGACCGGGAATCGATGTAACGGGACCGGTCGGTGAGTGAACGGTGAACGGGAAGGTGCAGAAAGGGTGTAGCGGGACGGACGGGGACAAGGGGCGCCGTCGGGGGGGGGGCGGATTCACCCGATCGGTGCATAGCAGATGCTGACGGTCGGTCGGTTCGCATTCGGGCAAGAGCTGTAGAGCGCTGCCCGTAGAGGCCCTCTGCGGCCTACTGTTGAGGTGTGCACCTGCCGTGCCGGCCACGGGGTGGGAAAACGGGTCGTGGTGGCATGGAGCCGAACCATCGGGTGACATCGGCACCGCCGGCTGTGAGAGGGACGGAATGAAACCGACCGAGAGCGCCGCACCGGTGTCGCGGCTGCAAGGTTTCGTCGGCCTCACGCCCAAAGTGGGTGCCGTCGTCGTGGCGATCGCCGTTGTTCAGCTCGCGACCGGTTTCTACCGGGCCGTGAGCGAAGGACACGCACTTTTTCCCGACGGCAGGGCCGGCTGGTCCCTCGCCGTCCTCACCGGCATCGTCGTCGGCCATCTCGTCGCGCTCGGACGCGACCGCTGGTGGGGCGGCACCGGTTCCGGGCCCGCCCTCACCCTTGCCGTGCTGCTGCTCTACGGCTGGGTCCCCGCGGGCCTGGTCAGCCTGGTCGTCGTCGTCCTCGTGGGCATCGCCCGCAGACACCGCTTGCGGCAGGGGCTGCTGCACGGCGCGGTGGACATCCTGGGGATAGGAGCGGCAGCCCTGGTGCTCGCCGCGTTCGGCGATGTGCAGACCGTCGAATCGCCCTGGCAGCCACTCGACTGGGGCATCGGCGCCGTTCCCGAAGTCCTGCTGGCCGCCTCCACCTATCTTCTGGTCACCCGGGTCCTGCTGTGGTACGCACGGGCACCCCAGGGCGGCGGCCTGCCGACCGTCGCCCGTACCGCTCTGCTGCGCCAGGGCCTCGTCGCGGTCGCCCTGCTCGGCATCGCACCGCTGATCTGCGTCGTCGCGACGACCATGCCCGTACTCCTGCCACTCTTCGCGGTCCCGCTGATCGCCCTGGACTCCACGCTCTGGATCGCCAGTGCCCGGGCCGAGGAGCAGTTGCGCGACCCGCTGACCGGACTGCCCAACCGGCAGTGGCTGCTGGAACGCACCTGGACGGCCCTGGAGGAAGCCGAGTCCATCGGCGCCAGATCCGCTCTCGTCCTGATCGATCTCGACCGCTTCCGTGCGGTCAATGACACTCTCGGTCATCTGGCGGGGGACCGGTTGCTGCTGCAGATAGCGGAACGCCTCAGGGCGGCGCTCCCCCGAGGTGCGGAGGCCGCGCGGCTCGGCGGTGACGAATTCGCCGTGCTGCTGCCGACCACGGAGTCCACCACCAGCGCCCAGCGGGTCGCCCGCCATCTGGTCGCCGAGCTGTCCTCCCCGCTGGACCTGGACGGTCTGACCCTGGTCCTGGAGGCGAGTGCCGGAGTCGCCGTCTACCCGGACCACGCGCTGGACGCCGAAGGGCTGCTCAGGCGCGCGGACGTGGCGATGTACCAGGCCAAGCGCGACCGTACGGGCGTGGAGGTGTACGAGTCGAAGCGCGACAGCAACACCCCGGACCGGCTCGGGCTCCTCGGAGATCTGCGGCGCGCGCTGGACGCCGGCGAGGTGGAGCTCCACTACCAGCCGAAGGTCCGCTTCGACGGCCAGGTGGCCGGCCTCGAAGCGCTGGTGCGCTGGGTGCATCCGGAGCGCGGACGGGTCCCTCCGGACGAGTTCATCGCCATCGCCGAATCGTCCGGCCTGATGCCGCACCTCACGGAGTACGTCCTGGAGACGGCGCTGGCCCAGGTCGCCCGGTGGCGGGCGCAGGGCCTGTTCGTCCCGGTCGCGGTCAACGTCTCCCCGCGCGACGTCCACACCCCCGGATTCGCGGGCGGTGTCGCGGCCCGGCTCGCCCGGCACGGCGTCCCGGCCGGGGCCCTGCAGTTGGAAATAACGGAACACGTGCTGCTGGAGGACCCGCAGCGCGCCGCCGACACCCTCGCCGGACTCACCGGGCACGGCGTGAAGATGTCCCTCGACGACTTCGGTACGGGGTACTCCTCATTGGTCCACCTGCGCCGGCTGCCGGTCAGCGAGCTGAAGATCGACCGTTCGTTCGTGGCCCGGCTGGCCGTCGACAACGAGGACGCGGAGATCGTCCGCTGCACCATCGACCTGGCCCACTCCCTCGGCCTGCTGGTCGTCGCGGAAGGTGTCGAGGACGACGAGACCTGGGAGCGGCTGCGGGATCTGCGGTGCGACGCGGTGCAGGGCTGGCTGGTCGCCGCGGCGATGCCGCCGCAGGAGACGACGGCCTGGCTGCGGGCGCGCGGCGAGCAAGGGTGGCGGCGGCCCGCGGAACTGGCGGCAGCGGCGGCCGCGGCGGCCAGTGCGGCTGCCGGTGCGACCGGGGCCGCAGAGCTGGAGCACCGGCCGACGGGCCGCGCGGTGAAGCCGGGCCCGGCGACAGCCTGAGCGACCGGGTGGGGCGGGGCGGGAAGGGGACCGTGGCGCCCGGCGGTCGGATTGTCCTCGATCGCCGGACAGGCTTGAAATGTCCCCGCAGGGGGGTGCGAGTGAGGCGGGGCTGACCAGGGTGTTCGCCCGGGTGGCGGGAGGGGCGGCGGGCGACACCATAGGATTGGGCCAAAACCACACACCAACCCCTGAGGATCGCTGCATGCCTGGCATCACGCGCGAGGAGGTCGCCCACCTCGCCCGGCTGGCGCGTCTGGAGCTGAAGGGCGAAGAGCTCGATCACTTCGCCGGTCAGCTCGACGACATCATCGGCGCGGTCGCCCGCGTCTCCGAGGTCGCCGACCAAGACGTACCGCCGACCTCCCACCCGCTGCCGCTGACGAACGTCATGCGCGCGGACGAGGTCCGTCCGTCGCTCACCCCCGAGCAGGCGCTCTCCGGCGCCCCGGCCCAGGAGCAGCAGCGTTTCAAGGTGCCGCAGATCCTGGGGGAGGACTAACAGCCATGACGGACAACAGCACCATCATCAAGCTCACCGCGGCCGAGATCGCCGCGAAGATCGCCTCGGGCGAGCTCACGGCCGTCGAGGTCACCGAGGCCCACCTGGCCCGGATCGACGCGGTCGACGAGAAGGTCCACGCCTTCCTGCACATCGACCGCGAGGGCGCGCTCGCGCAGGCCCGCGCCGTCGATGCGAAGAAGGCGGCCGGCGAGAAGCTGGGTCCGCTGGCCGGTGTCCCGCTCGCCCTGAAGGACATCTTCACCACCGAGGGCATGCCGACCACCGTCGGCTCCAAGATCCTCGAAGGCTGGATCCCGCCGTACGACGCGACCCTCACCAAGAAGCTGAAGGCCGCCGACATCGTCATCCTCGGCAAGACCAACATGGACGAGTTCGCCATGGGGTCCTCAACCGAGAACAGCGCCTACGGCCCGACCGGCAACCCGTGGGACCTCACCCGCATCCCCGGCGGCTCCGGCGGCGGCTCCTCGGCCGCGCTCGCGTCGTACGAGGCCCCGCTCGCCATCGGCACGGACACCGGCGGTTCCATCCGCCAGCCCGCGGCCGTCACCGGCACCGTCGGCGTCAAGCCCACCTACGGCGGCGTCTCCCGCTTCGGCATGGTGGCGTTCTCCAGCTCCCTGGACCAGGGCGGGCCCTGCGCCCGCACCGTCCTGGACGCGGCCCTGCTGCACGAGGCGATCGCCGGGCACGACCCGATGGACTCGACGTCCATCGACGCCCCGGTCCCGCCGGTCGTCGAGGCTGCCCGCAACGGCAGCGTCGACGGCATGCGCGTCGGCGTCGTCAAGCAGTTCGCCGGTGAGGGCTACCAGGCCGGGGTCGTCCAGCGCTTCAACGAGTCGGTCGAGCTGCTGAAGTCGCTCGGCGCCACGATCGTCGAGCTGGACTGCCCGTCCTTCGACCTGGCCCTGTCGGCGTACTACCTGATCGCGCCGTCCGAGTGCTCCTCGAACCTGGCCCGCTTCGACGCCATGCGGTACGGCCTGCGCGTCGGCGACGACGGCACGAAGTCCGCCGAGGACGTCACCGCGCTCACCCGCGAGGCCGGCTTCGGCGACGAGGTCAAGCGCCGGGTCATCCTCGGTACGTACGCCCTCAGCTCCGGTTACTACGACGCGTACTACGGCTCGGCGCAGAAGGTCCGCACCCTCATCACCCGGGACTTCGAGAAGGCCTTCGAGCAGGTTGACGTCATCGTCTCCCCGACGACGCCCACCACCGCCTTCCCGATCGGCGAGCGCGCCGACGACCCGATGGCGATGTACCTCGCGGACCTGTGCACCATTCCGACCAACCTCGCCGGCAACTCCGCCATGTCGCTGCCCTGCGGTCTGGCTCCCGAGGACGGCCTGCCGGTCGGACTGCAGATCATCGCCCCCGCCATGAAGGACGACCGTCTCTACAAGGTCGGAGCCGCCGTCGAGGCCGCCTTCGTGGAAAAGTGGGGACACCCGCTGCTGGAGGAGGCTCCGTCACTGTGAGCGCACTGACCAAGGCCAAGGGCTTCAAGAAGTCCAAGGCCGGTACGTATCTGTCCATCGGCACCACCGCGTTCGGGGCGCTCGGCGTCGTCAAGCAGGCCAGGAAGGCCCGCAACGAGCACGACACGCTCCAACTGATCGACGCCGTTGTCTCCGCCGCCGCCATCGCCACCGGTCTCGCCCTGCTGCTGCGCGAACTCAAGCGCCTCGGCGATGACGACGTACTGCTGGGCTGAGAGGGAAGTTTCACCGTGACTGTCACCGACCTGGTGTCGTACGAGGACGCGCTCGCGTCCTACGACCCCGTCATGGGCCTGGAGGTCCATGTCGAGCTCGGCACCAAGACCAAGATGTTCTGCGGCTGCTCGACCGAGCTCAAGCAGGACGCCAACTCCCAGACCTGCCCGGTCTGTCTCGGCCTGCCCGGCGCACTGCCGGTCGTCAACGAGATCGGCGTCGAGTCCGCCATCAAGATCGGTCTCGCGCTGAACTGCGAGATCGCCGAGTGGTGCCGCTTCGCCCGGAAGAACTACTTCTATCCGGACATGCCGAAGAACTTCCAGACCTCCCAGTACGACGAGCCGATCGCCTACAACGGCTATCTGGACGTCCAGTTGGAGGACGGGGAGATCTTCCGGGTGCAGATCGAGCGCGCCCACATGGAGGAGGACACCGGCAAGTCGACCCACGTCGGCGGTGCCACCGGCCGTATTCAGGGCGCGGACCACTCCCTGCTCGACTACAACCGCGCGGGCATCCCGCTCATCGAGATCGTCACCAAGCCGATCGAGGGAGCGGGCGCACGCGCGCCCGAGGTCGCCAAGGCGTATGTCGCCGAGCTCCGCGAGCTCATCAAGGCGCTCGGTGTGTCGGAGGCCCGGATGGAGATGGGCCAGATGCGCTGCGACGTCAACCTGTCGCTGCGCCCCAACGGCACCGAGACGTTCGGTACGCGCTCCGAGACGAAGAACGTGAACTCCCTGCGTTCCGTCGAGCGCGCCGCCCGCTTCGAGATCCAGCGCCACGCCGCGGTGCTGAGCTCGGGCGGCACGGTCGTGCAGGAGACCCGGCACTTCCACGAGGAGGACGGCTCGACCACGGCCGGCCGCATCAAGGACAACGCCGAGGACTACCGCTACTTCCCCGAGCCCGACCTGGTGCCGGTCGCTCCGGCCCGCGAGTGGGTCGAGGAGCTCCGCAAGGGCCTTCCCGAGCTGCCGCGGCTGCGCCGCAAGCGTCTGAAGGAGGAGTGGGCTGTCTCCGAGCACGACATGCAGTCCATCCTCAACGCGGGCGCGGTCGACCTGATCGTCGCCACGACCGACGCGGGTGCCCCCTCGGATCAGGCCCGCAAGTGGTGGATGGGCGAGCTGGCCCGTAACGCCAACGAGACCGGCCGCGCCCTCGACGAGCTCCCGATCACCCCGGCGCAGGTCGCCAGGGTGGCCGAGCTCGTCGCCTCCGGCGACCTCAACGACAAGCTGGCACGCCAGGTCCTCGACGGCGTCCTCGTGGGCGAGGGTGACCCGGACACCGTCGTCGAGAAGCGCGGCCTGAAGGTCGTCTCCGACGAGGGCGCGCTGTCCACGGCCGTGGACGAGGCCATTGCCGCCAACGCGGCCGTCGCGGACAAGATCCGCGGCGGCAAGATCGCGGCGGCGGGCGCGCTCGTCGGCGCGGTCATGAAGGCCACCCGGGGCCAGGCGGACGCGGCCCGGGTCCGCGAGCTGATCCTGGAGAAGCTCGGCGTCGAGGGCTGACCCGCCCCCGTACACCGGGGCGGTCGACGCACGTCTCGCCGGGGGCGGTGCACCCATGACGGGGTGCACCGCCCCCGGCGCAGTTGGACTTTTCCGGCCCACCTGTTGGACGTTCACCACCGAGCCGTTCGAAATCCTTCCCGAGGCCACCTCGCTTGCATAGCTTCCCGGCTGTACGAACGGAATCGGGAGGCTCACTTGACCACGGACATTTCACGGCGAAGGCTCTTCGCGCTCGGCGGCGGTGCGCTCGGCGCCGCGGCGGCGGGGTCGCTGCTGCCGCCGTCGCTGCAGGCCGCGATCGCCGCGCAGCCGGCGCCCTCGACGGGGTCCGGCGGCGGTGACGGGCTCGAAGCCATCAAGCACGTGGTGATCCTGATGCAGGAGAATCGTTCCTTCGATCACTACTTCGGCACACTCCGGGGAGTACGCGGCTTCGGCGACCGCAATGCCGTCGAGCTGCCCTCCGGCAAGCCGGTCTTCGAGCAGCCCGCTCCGCTGGGAACCTCCGTACTGCCGTTCCCGGTGCGGGACGCCGCCGAGACGCAGAAGAAGGACCTCCAGTACATCGGCGCGCTCGACCACTCCTGGAGCGGCGGCGGCAAGGCGTGGGCCGGCGGATGGATGAACGGCTGGGTGACCGCGAAGACGGCCGCCACCATGGCGTACTACGACCGCCGAGACATCCCGCTGCACTACGAACTGGCCGACACCTTCACGGTCTGCGACGCCTACCACTCCTCCATCCACACCTCGACCAGCCCCAACCGCAACCACCTGTGGAGCGGGAAGACGGGCAACGAGGCGAACGGCAAGCGGGCCGTCGGGAACGATGCGTACAACGAGGGCACGCACCCCGGATACGACTGGAGCACGTACGCGGAGCGGCTGGAGAAGGCCGGGCGCAGCTGGCGCACGTACACCGAGTGGGAGAACTTCACCGACAACCAGATCGAGTTCTTCGCCACCTTCAAGGCGATCGCCCGCAAGGCGCTGGCGAAGACCGGCGGCCATACGTACATGGAGTCGTTCTACTCGGCGATAAGGGGCGCGGACGCCACCGAGCGGGAGCGGCTGTTCGGCCTGCTCGAAGAGGGTGTCGCCACCCTGGACAAGACCGAACGCAGCCTCTTCGAGCGCGCGCTGCGCCGGGTGGAGACCGGAACGCTGGCCGAAGAGTTCGCCAAGGACGTGGCGGCGGGAACCCTGCCCGAGGTCTCCTACCTGGTGCCGTCGGCCGTCGACTCCGAGCACCCGAGCGTCTCCTCGCCGATCCACAGCGCGACGATCGTCTACAAGGTCCTGGACGCGCTGGGCAAGCACCCTGACGTGTGGCGGCACACCGCCGTCCTCATCAACTACGACGAGAACGACGGCTTCTTCGACCACGTGCCGCCGCCGGTCGCGCCGCCCGAGGTGGCCGAGGAGCAGTGGGAGGGCAAGCCCACCGGTCTCGGGATGCGGGTGCCGCTGCTCGTGGTGTCGCCGTGGACCGTGGGCGGCTACGTCTGCTCCGAGGTCTTCGACCACACCTCCGTGATCCGCTTCCTGGAGCGCTGGACCGGCGTGGCGGAACCGAACATCGGCGACTGGCGGCGCACCGTCACCGGCGATCTGACCTCGGCCTTCGACTTCAAGCGCGCGCAGCGCCGGCCCGACGTGGAACAGCCGGGCGCCATTCCGCCGTTCAGCGGACGCTGGGCGCCGAAGCCGCCGCTCGTGCAGCACATGCCCGTACAGGAGCCGGGGACACGACCGGCCCGCGCGCTGCCGTACCAGCCGGACGCCCAGGCGAAGCTGGTGGACGGGGCGGTACAGGTGGCCCTCACCAATACAGGGCGCTCGTCCGCGCACTTCGCGCTCTATCCGTACGCGGGCGAGTTCCCCGTACCGCAGCACCGGGATGTAAAGGGCACGGCGCAGTGGACGGTGCCCCTTACCGGTACGGCGTACCGGTTCACCGTGACCGGGCCGAACGGCTTCCGGCGCGAGTTCGCCGGACCCGGACAGGACGGAGCCTCGGCCGGGGCCGAGGTCGCCTCACGGGTCGATGCGCCTGAGCAGGATCTGCATCTCACGCTGCGCAACACGGGGCGCACGACGCTCACCTTCACCGTACGGCCGCTCGGATACGTCGAGGAGGCGGACCTGCGGGACTGGACCCGGACGGTCAAGGTCAAGCCGGGGCGGAGCCGTACGGTCGTGCACTCGGCGGCCGACGCGCACGGCTGGTACGACCTGGCCGTCACCGTCGACGGGGACGACGTCTTCCGGCGCCGGCTGATGGGGCACATCGAGAACGGCCGGGCGAGCGTCTCCGGCTGATCCGGGTCCGAGCGCGGGGGCGCCGTACGCCGTGGAGCGGCACGGCGCCCCCGCCAGGAGCCGCGACCCTTTGTGAGTCCAGGACCGAGTCGGGGACTCCTTGTGAGTCCGGTCTCTTTGTGAGCCCGGACTCCTTGTGAGTATGGCCACGAAAGGGGCAAATGATCAGTATTAGCTGCCAGAGTGGTGTTCTCAGGTCATGCGCTCTTTGCGGGTCATTCATGTGTTGTCCCGCCAAGGAACCACGAACCGGCAGGGAGCACATCCGTTGGCTGCAATTGCCCGCTGGTGCATCAAGCACCGTCTCATCGCCGTAATCATCTGGCTGGTCGCCCTCGGCGGCACGGTCACCGCGGCGGGATTCGCGGGCTCCGCGTACACCAACAACTACGACGTGCCCGGCACGGAGGCCGGCCGGGCCGCCGACCTCCTCAAGAGCGGTTTCACGAACCTGGGCGGTGACACCGACACCATCGTCTGGCACACCACCGACTCCACCGTGCGGGCCGCCGATGTCCGCCAGACGATGACCAACACCCTGCACGCGGTCGAGGAGCTGCCCGGTGTCGGCGCCGTCACCGGGCCGTACGGGGCGTCCGGCCCCGGACAGATCAGCGAGGACGGACACACCGCCTACGCCACCGTCACCTTCGACCAGCAGACCGAGGACATCCCGCCGCAACAGGTCCAGGCCGTCGTCGACACCGCGAAGGCGGCCGCCGGCGACCACCTCCAGGTGGAACTGGGCGGCTCGGCCATATCCCTCACCGAAGCGCCGTCCGCGCACTTCAGCGAGGCCATCGGAGTCGTCGTCGCCGCGGTCGTCCTCTTCCTCGCCTTCGGCTCGCTCGCCGCCAGCATGCTGCCGCTCGCCACCGCCCTCGTCTCCGTCGGCACGGCCTACGCGGGCACCGTACTGCTCGGCCATGCGATGACCGTCGCCGACTTCGCCCCCATGCTGGGCATGCTGATCGGGCTCGGCGTCGGCATCGACTACGCACTGTTCATCGTCACTCGGCACCGCAGCGGACTGCGCAGAGGCATGACCGTCACCGAGGCGGCGCAGAACGCCGTCGCGACGACCGGGCGGTCCGTCGTCTTCGCCGGAGCCACCGTCTGTATCGCGCTGCTCGGCATGCTGATCCTGCGGCTCGGATTCCTCAACGGCGTGGCGATCGCAGCCTCGCTCACCGTCGTGCTGACCGTGGCCGCGTCCGTGACCTTGCTGCCCGCCCTGCTGTCCTTCATCGGCATGCGGGCGCTGAGCAGGCGCGAGCGCAGAAGTCTCGCCGAGCACGGGCCGCAGCCCGAACGGGCCACCGGCTTCGCCGCTCGCTGGTCCGCCTTCGTCGAACGCCACCCCAAGCTGCTCGGCGCGTTCGCCGCCCTGGTGATGCTGGTGCTCGCGCTGCCCACGTTCTCTCTGCATCTGGGCACCTCCGACCAGGGCAACAACCCCTCCACATCGACCACCCGGCAGGCGTACGACCTGCTGGCCGACGGTTTCGGGCCCGGCGTCAACGGACCGTTGACGGTCGCCGCGCACATCGACGGCGCCGGCGACCGGCTCGCGATGGACGGCCTGCCGGCCACCCTGCGGGCCACCGACGGCGTGGCCTCGGCCGGCCCGGTCACGTACAGCAACGACGGCAGTACGGCCTTCGTCACCGTCGTACCGAAGTCGGCACCGCAGTCGCAGGAGACCAGCAAGCTCGTCGATCGGCTGCGCACGGAAGTCATCCCACAGGCCGAGGCGAACACCTCGCTCCAGGCCCATGTGGGCGGGGTGACGGCCGGCTATGACGACTTCGCCCGAGTCATCATCGGCAAGCTCCCGCTCTTCATCGGCGTCGTCATCGGGCTCGGCTGTCTGCTCCTGCTGCTGGCGTTCCGGTCGATCGGCATTCCGCTCAAGGCCGCCGTGATGAATGTGGCCGCCGTCGCCTCCTCGTTCGGAGTCGTCGTCGCGATCTTCCAGTGGGGATGGGGGAGCGAACTGCTGGGGCTGGGCAGCTCCGGGCCCATCGAACCGTTCCTGCCGGTGATCATGGTGTCCGTGCTCTTCGGGCTCTCCATGGACTACCAGGTGTTCCTGGTGGGGCGGATGTACGAGGAGTGGCTGGAGACCAGGGACAACAGACGGGCGGTCCGTGTCGGGCTCGCCGAGACCGGCCGCGTGATCAACTCCGCGGCCGTGATCATGATTTCGGTCTTCCTCGCGTTCGTCCTCAGCGGGGACCGCGTCATCGCGATGTTCGGCATCGCGCTGGCCGCGGCCGTGGCCCTCGACGCGTTCGTCCTCCGTACGCTGCTGGTCCCTGCCCTGATGCACATGCTGGGCGGCGCGAACTGGTGGCTGCCGGGCTGGCTGGACCGGTGGCTGCCGCGGATCAGCATCGAGGCTCCCGAGTGCCGCCCGCCGCATGCGAAGATCCCGCAGACAGCACTACCGGCGGAGCCGGTGGAAGGCGCGCAGACAATGCACGCGGCGGAAGCGGTTCGAGAAGGAGCATGATGTTCGCGATATCCCTGGGCGACGACGGCGCGGAGCTGCGTCCGCTGGAGATCTGGCAGGCGGCGGAATTCCTCGCCCACGTGGACCGGGCCCGCGAGCTCGTCGACCCGTGGATCCCGTTCGCCTCCTTCGCCACCGACCTGGAGTCGGCGCGCGCCCTGCTCCGGCGCTACGCGGAGAAGCAGGCGGCGGACACGGGACGCCTCTACGGAATCTGGCTGGAGGGCACGCTCGTCGGCGGCGTCCTGTTCCGGATCTTTGACGCGGATTCGGGGAACTGCGAGGTCGGCTGCTGGCTGGAACCGGCGGCGGAGGGGCGCGGACTGATCACCCGGGCGGCGGCGAAGCTGATCGACTGGGCGGTCTACGAGCGCGGCATGCACCGCGTGGAGTGGGACGCCTCCGCCGCGAACACCCGCAGCGTCGCCGTGGCCAAGCGGCTCGGCATGACGCGTGACGGGGTGCTGCGCCAGAACTACCTGTACCGCGGTGAGCGGCACGACTCGGAGATCTGGTCCGTGCTGGCCCCGGAGTGGCGGGCGCGGAAGTCCTGAGGCGGGGGCGGGGGACGGGCCGGGACCGGCTGCGGGCACAGGCCGGGACCGGGCGTTAAGAGGGTTCTCATCTGCTCCGCCTAGCGTGCGGAGCATGAACCCCAGGACCCCCACTGACCCCACCACCCGCACCGACCCCGCCGCCCCGGCTGATAACGAGGGAACGGGCTCCACCCCGGACGCCGACGTGAAGGACGCCGGCGTCAAGGACGCCGAAGTGAAGGACGGCGGATTGACGGCCTCCGAATCCGAGGCCTCCGAGTCCGCGGACCTCGACTTCGACGACCTCGACCTCGAGGACTCCGGCAAGAAGCCGTCCGGTCTCGGTTCGGCCGCCGCGGCCGTCGCCGCCGCCGGTCTCGGCGTCGTCGCGCTCACGGGGTCCTGGACCGGCAAGATCGTCGCCGAGCGCGAGACCCTGCTCGGGCAGATCAAGACCTCGTCCGGTGGCACCGCTGCCCAGCAGATCTCCGAGATCTACGGCGACGCCTGGCACTCCACGGCACTGGTCAACGGTCTCTTCGCGCTGCTCGCCCTGCTGGTCGGAATCTTCGCCCTGGTCCGCCCGGCCTTCGGCGCGCCTTCCCCGAACCCGCAGCCCGGCTGGGTACGGGCCGTCGCGACCGCCGGCATCGCGCTCGGCGCCCTCGGCGTGGTGATCTCCGCCGGAATGTACTTCGACCTCATCATGCCCCTGCCGACAGTGGGCGCCACTCAGTGAGTACGCACCACCCAGCCCGCCCCGGGAGCGTCCAAGGTCGGCGGCCTTCAACCGGGCGGTGCTACCAGCCGAAGGACCCGGCCGAAGGTCGAACGTTCCGATTGTGATCCGGCCTCAGAACAGGCCCTAATGACGTATCAGGCAACGTTCGCCCTCTTGTAAGGAAACCCGGCGCACGGCTACCCTCCGCCGGTGCCCTCCCTCGTCCCGTCCCTGCCGCCCGGCTACCGTTCGCGGCCCGCCACCACCGACGACGTCCCGGCGATCCACGCACTGGTCACGGTCTGCGAACGGGAGGTCTACGGACGGGGGCAGAGCGACGCCGGGGCCGTCGCCGCCGATCTTGCGCGGCCCGGCCTGGTACCGGAGTCGGACACCGTCCTCGTCCTCGACCCGGCCGGGCGCCTCGCCGCCCGCGCGTGGGTGGACCGGCGCTCCGATGTGGACGTGCATCCGGAACACCGGGGCCTGGGCCTGGGCGCCGCCCTCCTCGGCTGGACGCTGGAACGGGCACGGCAGACCGGCACCGCCCGCATCACACAGACCGTGCCGGACGCGGACCCGGGCGCCGTGGCGCTGCTGCGCGCGCACGGGTACGAGCCACTGGTGACGGCCTGGCTGCTGGAATTCGTCATGCCGGCCGAGCCCGGGGTGCCGGAGCCCCCGACGGGCATCACGGTGCGGCCCTTCCGCGACGGCGACGGGCCCGCCGCGCACGTCCTCGTCCAGGACGCGTTCGACGAGTGGCAGGAGCGGCGGCAGGCGTACGAGGAGTGGGCCGCCCACACGGTGGAACGGCCCACGTTCGCCCCGCAGTGGTCGGCCCTGGCCTTCGACGGCCACCAACTGGTCGGCGCAGCACTGGCGTTGGGCGTCCCGGGCACGAACGAGGGCTACCTCGAACAGGTCGCCGTACGCCGCGACCACCGCGGCCGCGGCATCGCCCGGCTCCTGCTGCGCCACACATTCCGCGCCGTCCACCGCACGGGCCTGCGCTCCTGCACCCTGTGGACCCACTCGGACACCGGCGCGCTCGACCTCTACCTACGGGTCGGCATGACAGTCCGGCAGAGCTCCACGGTCTTCCACAAGGACCTCGGCGTACAGGACCGCTCCGCGGACACTGCTGTGGGCTCGGTGCTGCCGGAACGCCGCTCAGCTCGGATTTCATGGGCGTGGTCCTCGTAGTTGATGACGTTCCAACGCCGTCGACAGCGCAGAGGTGGATCCCGACCGGCGCGTCGCGAGCTACAGGGCGAACGTTGTCTGACGCGGCACCAGCTGGGCCGCGATGCTGCGTTCGAAGTGTGCACGCTGTTCGGACGAGGGCGACGAGGTGGCCTGAACCGCTACCCGAACAGGCGGCGCTGGATCTCGCGCCGGTAGTCCTCCAATGTCTTGTCGAGGTGCACCGCGGTCGCCTCGGCCGCGGCCTCCGGCTGTCCGTCACGGATGGCTTCGTAGATCGCCGCGTGCTCCTCGACGGCGGCCCCGGAGTGTTCCCCGAGGCTGTCGTGGATGCCTATGGCGCTGGACTGTCGCTGCAGCCGCCGGGCGTCGCGTACGGCACCGACGAGGAAGTCGTTGTGCGAGGCCGCCGCGACACTGGCGTGGAAGTCGTCGTCCCCCTGGTTGAAGATCTCCACCTGATCATGGACGAACCCATGGCGGCAGGTCTCGACGGCGACTTCGATGGCCCGCAGTTCGGCGGGGGTGGCACGGGTGGCCGCCAGTCTGCTGGCCGCCGTCTCCTGCACTCTGCGGAACTCGAACAGCGTGAAGATGTGATCGAGGTCGGTGGGCCGGAAGAACCCTCCCCATCGGCTCGCGGTCAACATGCCCTCGTCGTCCGCGACGTAGAGGCCACGTCCTTTCTGCGCGCGGACGCGGCCCAGCGCGGAGAGGATTTTGACGGCCTCCCGCACGACCGCCCTGCTCGTATGCAGCTGCCGGGCAAGATCGATCTCCGTGGGCAGCCGATCACCTGGCTCCAGACGCGACGAGCCGATGAATTCGAGGATCTGCTCCGCGACCACCTCGTAGCCGGGCCGGTAGCCGGCTGACTCCTGCCCACCTTCCGCCGAAGCCACCGCAACACCGGGCTCCGGTGTCGACTCGGCCGAGGGCGTCTCCTTCATCTGTCGTCCTTCCGTGGCGAAATCCTCAGAATGAGTCGTACTCATTTTTCGGAGATTACCACAGCGCTGCTGGCAATAGTGGTGCATATAGCCTCACTTGCACGACAAAAGGTTACATTTTCTCTGCCTCTCCTGGGTGAGAATCGCGAAACTGTGAGTGCACATCCTCTTGACCAGGTGTGGAATGAGGCGCCTAATTGCTTGCGCAACACGAGCAGACAGCGCCGTGTGCGAGCAGCCGTGCGGCGCGGTGTCGCCACCCACGGCATATTCCCTGCCTCCCGGCTGATGCACGGACGCCCAACAACGCAGTGGAGTGACTCATGACCGTACGACAGCCTTCCGCCACCAAGAGAAGGACGTTCGCCAGGAGGCGTTCGGCGCTGTTCGGCGTCGGTGCGGCCTCGGTGCTCCTGACCGCCTCGGCCTGTGGCGCCAACGGGGTGAGCACCAGCGGCAAGGACGGCTTCAACCAGGTCCCGCAAAAGGACGGGACGCTGACGGTCTGGGTGGACCCGGTCCGGCTGGCTGCCGCCAAGCAGTACCAGCAGCTGCACCCGAAGGTGAAGATGGACATCGTCGCGTACGACGGTGACGCCAACGGGTCGAACTACCTGCAGACGAAGGTGCAGTTGTTCAACCGGACCGGCAAGGGCTGGCCGGACGTCGTCTTCAGCACGCAGAACAGCGAGGTGACCTGGGCGGTCGAGGCGAACTTCGCGGCCCCGCTCGACAAGGGGCTGATCCCCGGGGCGACGCTCGGGAAGTACGCCAAGGGCGCCAACGACGTCTGCACGGTCGACGGGAAGCTCTACTGCCTGCGCAACGACCTCGCGCAGGCCGTGCTCTGGTACAACGCGCCGCTGATGAAGAAGTTCGGCTATACGGTCCCGACGACCTGGGAGGAGTACCGCGCGCTCGGCCTGAAGGTGGCCGCCGAGCATCCGGGCTACCTCGTGGGCGACGCGGGCGACGCCTTCACACCGGACATCTACATGTGGGCGACCAAGTGCGGTGCCAACGACATCACCGGAGCCAAGTCCGTCTCGGTGAACACCACCAGTGAGAACTGCACCAAGATGGCCAAGCTCATGGACGACCTGGTCAGGGCGAAGTCCATGTCGACCAGCGGGGTGTTCAGCACCGACTTCGGCAAGAACAAGACCGACAAGGTCCTGATGATGCCCGGCCCGTCCTGGTACGGCGGTGCGCTGTTCAAGGACACCTTCAAGACCCCGGCCAAGCGGATCGCGGCGGCCCCCATGCCGCAGTGGAGCGGTGAGACCTCGCCGTCCACCGGCAACGTGGGCGGTGGCACCTGGCTGCTCTCCAGCCACTCGGCACACCTCAAGGCCGCCACCGATTTCCTCACCTGGGTCACGACCGACAACGCCTACCAGGGCGAGAAGGCACCCACTTTCCCGGCGTACGCGCCCGCGGCCGAGACCTGGCTGAAGCGGCAGAACGCCTCCGGCTACTACGCGAGCGACATCAGCGTGCTGGAGGACGCCTCGACCCAGGTGTGGTCGGGCTGGGGTTCCGGCCAGTTCAGCCAGGAGGCGATCTGGGCCGCCACCGTCAAGCCCGGACTCACCCAGGGCAAGACCATCGTCTCGCTGCTCCCCGCCTGGCAGGACGCCATCGTCAAGTACGCCGAGTCCGACGGATACAAGGTGTCCCAGTGACCCTCACCCATTCCCCGGCCGGCTCCGTCCGCCGGCGCCCCCGGGGCGCCGCCCGGCAGAGCCGGGCCGGCATGGCCTTCGTCGCGGGCTACGTGCTCCTGCTGATCGCCTTCGGCGTCATCCCGACCGCCTACGCCATCTACTTCGCCTTCACCGACGCCGGGGGCACCTTCAGCGGCCTCGGCAACTTCGTCACCACGGCACAGGACTTCCGGTTCGCGTCGGCTCTCGGGCACGTCGCGGTCTACCTGGTCCTCTGGCTCGTCTCGCTCGTGGTCTTCGTGGTCGGGCTGGCGCTGCTGCTGCACCGGCTGGCATCAGGCGGCGTGAGCAGGACACTCCGGTTCCTGTACTACATTCCGGGAGCGCTCGCCGGTGCCGCCAGTGTCCTGGTGTGGCTGTTCATGCTCGATCCCACGGTGAGCCCGGTCAGTTCACTGCTCGGAGCCCTGGGCTTCGACACCTTCGGTGAGGTCATCGCCCCCGGACACCTGCCGTTGCTGTTCACCGTCATCGCCTTCTGGACCGGCGCGGGCGGATGGATCGTCGTCATCTACGGCGCGCTCAACAACATTCCCACGGACGTGATGGAGGCCGCCCGCATCGACGGCGCGGGCGCGTGGCAGACGGCCTGGCGGGTGCAGATCCCCATGCTGCGCAAGTGGATCGTCTACATGGTGATCCTTGCCTTCGCGGGCGGCGCGCAGCTCTTCGTCGAGCCGCAACTGCTGTCGCTCGCCAGCGCGGGCGTGGCCGGCCGCGACTACTCACTGAACCAGCTCTCGTACGACTTCGCCTTCCAGATGAACAACATCAACGGTGCCGCCGCCGTCTCCGTAGAGCTCCTTGTCGTCAGTGCGTCGGCAGCCGCCCTCTTCACCGCACGGTCGGGGTTCTTCGATGCCGATTAAATCCCACGCCCGGCCCGCCACCGCGGCCGTCGGGCCCCGCCCCGGACACCGAGCCACGGATCCGGTGAACTCCGAGCAGTCCCGCCGACGTCGCGCCCCGGCACGGCACCTGTCCTCGCGCCTGCTGGTCGGAGCGGTACTGGCCGCCTTCCTGGTGTTCTTCGTCCTGCCAGTGCTCTGGCTACTCCTCGCGGCCACCAAGACGGACCAACAACTCGTCCACGACAACCCGCTCTCCTTCGGATCCTGGCACGCGCTCAAGGCCAACTGGCACGCGCTCTCCGGATTCCAGGACGGCGCGATCATGCTGTGGCTGCGCAACTCGGTGCTCTACGGGGGAATCTCCCTGGTGATCACGCTCTGCGTCGCCGTACCGGCCGGCTACGCGCTGGCGATGACCGAGTTCCGCGGCCGGCGCGCCCTGCTGATCGCCACGCTCATCGTCATGCTGATGCCGAGCGCCACCCTGGTGGTGCCGCTGTTCCTGGAGATCAACGCGGTCCGGTTGGTCGGCACGATGTGGTCGATCATCCTGCCGTACTCGTTCTACCCCTTCGGCGTCTACCTGACGTACATCTATTTCACGACCGCCGTACCCAGGGATCTCTTGGCCGCGGCCCGGATGGACGGCTGTACGGAGTTCGGGGTGTTCCGCCGTATCGCCCTGCCACTGGCGGCCCCGGTCATCGCGCTCGTCGGGTTCTTCAGCTTCGTCGCGAACTGGACCAACTACTTCCTCCCGTACGTGATGCTCCCCGAGAGCGACCAGATGCCGGTGCAGGTCGGGGTGGGCACGCTGCTCAGCAACGTGCCGTCGTTCAACCCGACGGTCAGCTCCCTCGCGATCGAGCGGCCTCAGCTGGCCCTGGCCACCTTGATCGCCATCACCCCCGTGCTGATCGTCTTCCTTTTTTCTCAGCGCTTCCTGGTCACCGGAATGCTCGCCGGCGCCACCAAGGAATGACCGCGGTCCTCCGCGGACACCCACCCCGAACGGAGTTCTCCCTATGATCACCGGTCCTGCCGACCGCGCCTCGGGCGAGGGCACCCCCGGCTCCCCGCTGCCGCCACCCGAGGTGAACGCGACCGTCCCGCTCCTCGAACCCCCCGGCTGGGCCGTCGCGCAACGTGCGCTCTTCGACCTGCTCGACCACGCCTGGCGGCGCTTCGCCCGGGACTTCACCGGCCCGGACGGACGCCTCAACTACAACGGCCGGCTCACCACCCGCGACGGCGTCGACGACTTCTACGAGGTCTTCTTCAACTGGCCGCAGCTCTACCTCCTCGGCGGCGCGGACGACCTGCTGGCCGCCAGCGGGAAGCACTGGGAGGGCGTCACCCGCCAGCTGACCGACCTCGGCATGCTCCAGGACGAGTACGAGCGCGGCTACGACTGGTTCCACCAGAGTGAGAGCCTGCTACTGCTCTACTTCCTGTGCATGGCCGACCCCGACCACTGGTCCGAACGGGCCCTGCGTTTCGCCGAGTTGTACGTGGATCCGGCGAAGGGCAACTACGATCCCGCGCACCGCATCATCATCGGCCCCCACAACGGCAGCGACCCGGATCGGCAAGGCCTCTTCGACGGCGACGCCTACCCCTGGCTGCCCAAGGAGGCCGAGCTGTACGGCTTCCCGCTCGACTGGCCCGCCCCGGCCGACGCTCAGCAGTCACAGCCGCCCGGTGCGGCATGCGCCCCGCCGGAACTGTCGGAGGATCCTCGCCTGGGCAAGGCGATGCGCGACCGGATGGGCTCCGGCGACACCGCCATGAACCTCGCCGCCACCGGGCTGGTCCTCAACGCCTGGATCCTGACGGGCGAGGACCGCTACCGCGACTGGATCGTGCAGTACGTCGGGGCGTGGCGGGAGCGCACACAGGCCAACGGCGGACTCATCCCGGACAATGTCGGACCCGACGGCGAGGTCGGCAGCCTCCTCGACGGCCGCTGGTACGGCGGGCACTACGGCTGGACATGGCCGCACGGCTGGTACAGCGTAGGCCACGCGGCCTGCGTGGCGGCACTGGCCGCGGCCACTGCCACCGGTGACGACAGCTTCCTGTCCATGGTCACCACCGGACTGGACACCGTCCTCGGCAACGGAAAGGTCATGGCCTTCACCGAGGCCGACTCCAGCCTCCCCTCGCGCTGGCTGGCCCAGCTCGGCGAGGACATCCACACGCCCACGCTGCACGTGCCCCTCCGCTACCGCGACTCCGGCTGGTTCGACTACAACCCCGTCATCACGGCCGTACCCATGGCGCTGTGGCACCACACGATGTCCGACGCCGACGGGTCCCGGCTGGAGCGGCTGCGCGAGGCCGCCGGTGTCGACTGGCGCACCGTACGCCCGTACCGCCTCAAGGAGGAGGGCGGACACGAGGAACCCTGGTTCGCGTTCCTGGCGGGCGACGACCCGGCGTACCCCGAGCGGATCCTGGCCGCGGCCCAGGCGCAGGTGCGGCACCGGCTGGCCCGTATGGACCGCTACCGCGACATGGACGTCCCCGAGGCCGACATCCACCTGTGGCAGCAGTCGAACCCCGTCGTCACCGAGGCCCTGGTCCAGCTGACGTGGGGTGGACCACAGGTCCTGTACAACGGCGGCCTCCAGCAGGCTCGTGTGCGCTACTACGACGCCGACGCGCGACGCGCGGGTCTGCCGCCGTCCGTAGCGGCGCTGGTGAGCGCCATCGACCCCGACGCGACCACCGTCGAACTCGTCAACCTCGACCCCGAGTCCCCGCGGACGGTGATCGTGCAGGCCGGCGCCCTCGCCGAGCACACCATCAGGTCGGTGCGGTACACGGTCTGCCCGGACGACTCCTGGGTCGGGGACCTGTACGACTACGGCCACGGCGAGCCGACAGTCACCGAAGCCGCGGCAACACCCGACAGCCCCTGGCTCACGGTCCGGCTCTCGGCCTCCAGCCGCATTCGGCTCACGCTCGGGATGGAGCTGCGCACCCAGATCCCGGGCTACCGCACGCCGTTCGACCCACCTGGCCGGGGAGCCGCTCCGGAAGAACGGGATGCCGGGTAAGGCGCGTCGCGCAGACCATCAGGCGCGGCCGGCAACGACTCGGTAGCACCCTCCAAGAGCACCAACATGCCGCCTGAGCTGGGCGGATGAGATTTTCGGCTGCGCAACGTCATGCGCAGCCGGGCAAGGAAGGAGCCGAAAGTGCACAGGAAAGGAACTCGCACGATGGTCTCCATACGCAGGACAGTTCATAGATGCTGGACCGTGTGCATCACGAGTGTGCTCGTGGGCCTCACGGCCGTGAGCGTTGCGTCGGCGGTACCGAGCCCCGATCCGGTGGTGGGCGAGGGACGGACGGACTTCTATGTCGCGCCCAACGGCAGCGACACGAACGTTGGTACGCCGGACAAACCGTTCCGAACGCTGGAGCGGGCCCAGCAGGCGGTCCGAGCGGTCAACCCGTACGTGGCCGCGGCGAAGGACGTGACCGTTTCCTTGTACGGCGGAACCTACCGCTTGACCCGTCCTTTGGACTTCGACCCCCGCGACAGCGGCAGGAACGGGCACCACGTGATCTGGCGCAACGTGCCCGGCCAACACCCGGTCGTCAGCGGGGGACGCCAGATCACCGGCTGGCACCTCGTCGACCGGACGAAGAAGATCTGGGCGGCCGACGTCGGCGACCTCGAGACGCGCCAGCTGTACGTGGATGGCAGGCGTGAGACCCGCGCCCGCGGCCCGATGAACCCGCAGGGCTTCACCAAGACGAGCACCGGCTACATCGCGCCCGACGCGACGATGGCGTCGTGGCGGAACCCATCGGACATCGAGGTGGTCAGCCGGCGGGACTGGAAGCAATTCCGCTGCCCGGTCGCTTCCGTCGAGGGGACCGCGATCACCATGCAGCAGCCCTGCTGGCACAACGCGAACCTGCAGATCGGCATGGGGCAGCCGTCCTGGATCGAGAACGCCTATGACCTGCTTGACCAGCCGGGCGAGTGGTACCTCGACAGGCGGGCTGGCCGGCTGTACTACATCCCCAAGGCCGACAAGGACATGTCCACCGCCGATGTCGTGGCGCCCGTCCTGCAGACGTTGGTGCGTGGGGAGGGAACGTCGGACGAGCCTCTGCGCGATGTGCGGTTCGAGGGACTCACATTCGCGCACGCCACGTGGCTGGCGCCGAACACTGACGAGGGCTATGCCATGGTCCAGGCGGGTTTCCGGATCGTAGGCTCCGACAACCCCGTCTTCAATCAAACCATGCCGAATTGGGTTCAGACGCCGGCAGCGCTGGTTTTCCAGAACGCGCGGGGAATCGAGTTGCGCCGTAACACGTTCACCCATCTCGGTGCGGCCGGTGTCAATCTCGAAACCGGTAGTCAAGGCAGCCAGGTCGTGGGGAACCGCTTCGAGGACATCTCCTCGACCGGCATCCAGGTCGGCGGCGCCATGAAGGTGGACCACCATCCCGCCGACCCACGACAGATCGTCAAAGACAACACCGTCAGCAATAACGTGGTTGCCAGAGTCGGCGTCGAGAATGCGGACGGGGTCGGAATCTTCGTCGGGTACACCACGCACACCACGGTCGCGCACAATGAGGTGTTCGACCTCCCCTACACCGGAATCTCCGTCGGCTGGGGCTGGGGTCTGTTCGACGCGGGCGGAAACCCCAACTACCCGGGCAATAATGGTTTGCCCGTCTACGACACGCCGACCACCAGCCGCGACAATCAGATACGCGGCAACCGGATATTCGACGTGATGAAGACGCTACGCGACGGCGGCGGCATCTACACTCTCTCGGCGATGCCTGGGACACAGATCAGCGGCAACTACATTGATCATGTCGCAGACGATTACGCTGGCCTTTACCCGGATGAAGCCAGCGCCTCTCAGGAATGGACAGACAACGTCGTGCAAGATGTTCCTGCCTGGCTTCACATGTGGACATCCTCGATTCACGACCTTCTCGTTGCCGATAACTACACCGACCAGCCATTCATGCGGAACAACGGCTCGAGGATCACGGTGAAGAACAACGCCGTCGTGCAGAACGGTGAGTGGCCGCCTACGGCATGCCGGATCGCTGCGAACTCCGGGCTCGAGCCTGACTACGCAGACCTGCTTTCGCCAAGCGACGCGGCTCCCGAACTCTGCCGGAGCGGGGCTTAGACCGACCGGCAAATGAGGGGCGGCGTCGCGGGGGTGGGCACGCACATCTGCGGCGTTGTCGTCAGTCGACAACGCTCCTTCCCCAAGCTCTCAGCTGCGTTCGAGCAGGGGAGACCCCATCCGCCTCCCTCCTCCGCGTTGCAGCTGCACGCACCCACCCCCGCTCCTTCTCCCACCCCCCATTTGCCGGTCGGTCTTAGTGGTTTAGTGGCCGGCTCCGGAAGTCCTTCCGGGGTTGACTCCGGAGCCGGTGGGTCGCATTCCAGGGGAACACCGTTGCATCAGTGGACCTACCACGGCGGCAACAACCAGCTCTGGTACTTCGAACCGGCCAGCGATGGATGGATCACCGCAACTTCGAGAGCAAGCAGGTCCTGGACGTCGCCGGTTCCTCGACCACCGACGGTGCCACCGTCGACCAGAGGACGGCGCTGAACCAGCCCAACCAGAACCGGACCATCCAGTAGTGATGCCCGGGCCTTCACTCCACGGGCATGCGGCGGCCGGCCGCACCGCGGTACGCCGAACACCCTTGACACGACATCAGTCAGATATCGAAAGGAGCCGCAAATGTCTCGTCTCATCAACCCAGCGCGCCGCGCTCGCCGGGTCGCCGCGCTAGCCGTCGGCGTCGGCACGTTCGTCGGCGTCGTGCTGCCCGGCCAGATGGCCGCCGCCGCGGCGGGCGTGCCGAAAACCATCTACGTCGCGCCGTCCGGGACCGCTGCCGGTTGCTCCGCCGCGAAGCCGTGCTCCATCACCCAGGCGAAGGCCAGGGTCCGCGAACTCAACGCGGACATGCAACGTGACATCGTGGTGCAGCTGGCGGACGGGACGTACGGCCTGTCCGAGCCGCTCACGTTCACCGAAGCCGACTCCGGTACCAACGGTCACGATGTCATCTGGCAGGCGGCTCCCGACGCCCACCCCGTTGTCTCGGGCGGGCAGCGGGTGACCGGCTGGAAGCTCGCCGACTCCGGCAAGAACATCTGGAAGGCCGATGTCCGTGCCGGATTCGACAGCCGGCAACTCTATGTCGACGACGTGCCCGCGCCCCGGGCCCGGACCCAGGTCAACCGGTCGGACTTCACCATCACCACAACCGGCATGAGTTTCACCAACAGCGCGTTGGGCTACCTGAACGACCTGGCCGACCAGAAGCGCGTCGAACTGCACGCCATCAACACCTGGACCGACCGGTACAGCCCGGTGCAGGAGATCAGCGGCAACACGCTGACGATGCAGCAACCCGCCTGGGACAACAACACGTGGGGGTGGGACACGCTGCAGCACCCGTTCCGGAAAGGACCGTTCTTCCTGGAGAACGCCTACGAGTTCCTGGACTCTGCTGGGGAGTGGTACCTCAACAAGACCACCGGCACGCTCTACTACAAGCCGCTCGACGGGCAGAACATGCAAAGCGTCGACGTCGAGCTGCCGCGGCTGCAGTCGCTCATCCGTGTCGGCGGGACCTACGACGCACCGGCGCACAACCTGTCCTTCGACGGCCTGCAGTTCTCCCACACCAGCTGGCTCGGGCCGAGCAGCAACCAGGGTTACGCCAACCAGCAGACCGGCACGTTCCTCCACGGCACCTGGGAGCGCCCGTCCGACGCGCTGACCTCCTGCGCGACCGGCTGTCGGCTCTTCGAGGGCACGCGGCAGCTCGGGCACCATCAGATGCCCGCCGCGATCCAGGTCTCGGCAGCCCACCACATCGCCTTCACCCGGGACGACTTCACCCAACTCGGCCAGTACGGCCTGGGCATCGGTCAGGACGCCAACGCGCACGCGACCGGCGTCGGCCTGGGCGCGAGTGATATCACGGTCGCGGGCTCCCTCTTCACGCGGAACGCGGGCGGCGCGATCGTGGCCGGCGGCGTCCAGGCGGACGCGCACCACCCCAGCGACAGCCGGATGACCAACAAGAACATCACCGTCAGCAACAACTCGGTGCACGACAACGGCATCGACTACCGGGACTCCGCCGGAATACTCGCCACCTACACCACCAACACCACGATCAGCCACAACGAGGTCTACAACCAGCCGTACAGTGGCATCAACCTCGGCTACGGCTGGGGTATCAACGACCCGGGCGGCGCTCAGGAATACGTCGATCGTGGCACCTACGACTTCCAACCCATCTATGACACCGCCACCACCGCCAAGAACAACCACATCGCGGGCAACTACGTCCACGACTTCATGCAGCAGATGGGTGACGGTGGCTGCGTCTACACCCTCTCGGCAAGCCCAGGGACCACGATCGACCGCAACTACTGTCGCAATGGTGGCAACTACGGCCTCTATTTCGACGAGGGATCCCGTTTCTACACCGCAAGCAACAATGTCCTCGACTCCGTTGGTAGCCACTGGCTCATACAGAACGCCGGTGCCACGAACAAGACCGGGGACATCACGGCGACCGACAACTGGACCAACGTCAGCGCTACCAACGCCACCAACGGTTCACGGGGCGACGTGATCACGGGTACGACGCTGGTCAGTGGCGACAACTGGCCGTCCGGCGCACGAGACGTGATGAACAATGCCGGCATCCACGCCAAGTAGCGATGCAACCAGGGCAGTTTCAAAGTCCTGTCGATCCGCGGTCCGCGCTGGTCACAGCAGTGTGACGGTGCTCTGACGGACAGCCACCCAGGCAACGAAGCTCCGGTTGACGCCGGTGACCTACCAAGTCGCCTGCATCACCCGGAGCTTCGCTGTGCCGTCAGTCTGCCACCGTGTGTCTGCTAGGCCTCGAGGGCTCGCATGCTCGTCGTCACGGACCAGGCACTCTGACCGCACCCAACGGGCCCGACCGGATTCTCGGCGGCGGCCACCGGGAGGCCGTCAAGATCGCCTCCGTGATCAGCGTCCGCACAGCGGCGCCGTGCGTGGCGACCCGAGCGCCTGTGACACGCGGGCAATGCCTGGACCGCGGTCCCGGCCCCGAACGCTACGACACCGACGAGCACCCCACAAAGACCCTCACCCATTTCAAGATCTCTCAGCCGAGACCTGCATCACCTGTCCACAACCTCCCCGGACAGAACACCCAGCGGCCGCGTGACGCCGCCGAGCGATCCCGACGACCAGATCACGGGGCCCGCTGGGGCGGACCCGTGTGCGATGCTCGGCGACGTGGAGACCAGGTCCGTCAGTCCCGTATTCGTCGGCCGCGCAGGTGAATTCGCCTTGCTCGTCGATGCGCTCACCCGCGCCACCGGCGAGGGCACCGGCCGGGCCGACGGCCCCGGCGGCGAGCCGCAGGCGCTGCTCATCGGCGGCGAGGCGGGCGTCGGCAAGACCCGGCTGGTCGAGGAGTTCCGCACGGCGGCGGTGCGCCGCGAGGCCGTCGTCGCCGTCGGCGGCTGCGTGGAGATCGGCGCGGACGGGCTGCCCTACGCCCCGTTCTCCACCGTGCTGCGCGTCCTGCGCAGCACCCTGCCCGACGAGATGGCGGCCGCCTGCGCCGGGCAGGAGGGCGAACTGGCCCGGCTGCTCCCCGAGCTCGGCGAGGCCGACCGGGACGCGACCGACGAGCACAGCACCGCCCGCCTCTTCGAACTCACCGCGAGACTCCTGGAGCGGATCTCCGCGCAGCGCACGGTCGTCCTCGTCCTGGAGGACCTGCACTGGGCCGACGCCTCCACCCGCCATCTCCTCGCCTATCTCTTCCGCACCGTGCGCAGCGGTCGCCTCGTCGTGATCGGCACCTACCGTTCCGACGACATACACCGCCGCCACCCCCTGCGCCCCCTCCTGGCCGAGCTGGACCGGCTTCGCACCGTCCGCCGGATCGAACTCGCCCGCTTCAACCGCGCCGAGGTCCGCCGCCAGCTCACCGGCATCCTCGCCACCACTCCCGAGGCCGCCCTCGTGGACGAGATCTTCGAACGGTCCGACGGCAACGCCTTCTTCGTCGAGGAACTCGCCTGCAGCCTGGAGAGCGGCGACCACTCCCGGCTCTCCGACTCGCTGCGCGATCTCCTGCTCGTCCGCGTCGAAGCGCTCCCGGAAAACGCCCAGAAGATCGCCCGGATCGTCGCCGAGGGCGGTTCCGCCGTCGAGTACGAGCTGCTGGCCGCGGTCGCCCGGCTCGCCGAGGACGACCTCATCGAGGCACTGCGGGCGGCCGTCGACGCCAACCTGCTGCTCACCACCCGGGAGGGCAATGGCTACCGCTTCCGGCACTCCCTGGCCCGCGAGGCCGTCAGCGACGATCTGCTGTCCGGCGAGCGCTCCCGGCTCAACCGGCGCTACGCGGAAGCCCTGGAGATCGACCCCACCCTCGTCCGCGCCGGCGAACGCGCCACCCGGCTCGCCAGCTACTGGTACGGCGCACACGACGCGGCCAAGGCCCTGCCCGCCGTACTGAAGGCCTCGGTCGAGGCCCGCCGCCGCTATGCGTTCTCCGAGCAACTCCGCCTGCTGGAACGGGCGATGGAGCTGTGGGACGACGCCCCCGACGAGGTACGCAGCACCCTGCGCCCCATCGACTACGCCGAGAGCTACCCCGCCTGCAGCTGCGACCCCGACGCCACCCCGCTGCGCTGTCTCGACCTCATGGCCGAGGCCACCGTCGCCGCCCGGTTCGGCGGCGACCGCGAACGGGCCCTGGCCATCGCCAAGAAGGCCATGCGCGTCCTGGACGGCGAGGACGACCCGCTGCGCGCCGCCTGGTTCTGGGTCCAGCGCTCCCGGCTCATGCAGGACCTCACCCGGGGCGACGGATGGCAGGAACTGGCCAACGCCCAGGAACTCGTCCGCGGACTGCCCCCGTCCGTCGTCCATGCCGACGTCCTGATGAGCGTGGCGGGATGGGGCGCCCTGCACCGCCCCGGCGCCGAGACGCTGCTCGCCGTCGACCGGGCCGTGGAGTACGCCCGGCTCGTCGACGACGAGTACACCGAACTGCACGCCCGGCTCACCCGCGGCCGGCTCACCGCCGACGCCGGGAGCGTCGAAGAAGGCATCGCCGAGATGTACGCCGTCCGCGACCGCGCCGATGAGCTGCACCTGGTAGGCATCATGAGCCGGGCCGGCATCGACCTCCCCTCCACCCTCGAAGCGATGGGCCGCTCCCTGGAGGCCGTGGCCGCCGCGGACCACGGCATCGAGATCAGCCGTAGCCACGGCATCGCCGACATGGAGGCATGGGTCCGTTGCAATCAGGCGGCCTCGCTCTTCTCCCTCGGCCACTGGGACGAGAGCAGGGCGACGGTCGACGCGGCGGCCCGCGCCGCCCGGTCCAGCAAGGCGCAAGGGCTCGTCGCCTCATGCCGTACCGAGCTGGCCCTCGTGCAGGGCGACCTGGCCGAGGCCGAAACTCAACTCGACCTGACCCGAAGCTGTTTCGGCACCCGGGACCCGCAGCTCCAGCACGTCATTCCCTCCGTACGGCATGCCATGACTCTCGCCGCGCAGCAGGGCAGGCTCGCCGAGGCGCGGGCCGCGTTCGAGGCCCAGTCGGAACGGGGCTTCCCGCCCGGCACCCAGCGGTACGCCCTGCCGCTGCTCCATGTCGCCGCCGCTGCCGAGGCCGACGCCCGGGGCCTGCCCGCCGCCGACCCCGGCCGGCCGGCGATCCTCGCCGCTGTCCGGACCCACCTGAAGCGGCTGCCGATGCTCGTCCCCGTCTGGGCCGCCTACGGTCTCCTGGTCGACGCCGAACTGGCCCGGGCCGAAGGTCTCGACACCCCCGACCACTGGTCCCGCGCCGCCACTGCCTTCGCCCCGCTGCACCGCCCGTACGAACTGGCGCAGATCCACCAACGATGGGCCGAGGCCCTCCTCATCGCCTCCGGCGACCGGCCCGCGGCCACCACCCTGCTGCGTGACGCCCACCGCACCGCCGGGAAGCTCGGCGCACGCCCGTTGACCGAGGCCGTCGAGCTGCTGGCCGGCCGCGCCCGCATCACCCTTGCCGCCCCGGACCGCGCCCCGGCCCACGGCACCGCCCACGAGATACCGGACGCCGTCACCGTCCCCGCCCAGGCCGCCACCGCCGACGAGGCAGCGGACCGGGAGCGGGCCGCGGACCACCTGCGCGAGGCGGCCGCGGCGGCGGTGGAGTCCTTCGGGCTGACGCGACGCGAACAGGATGTGCACCGACTGGTCGCCGCCGGTCACACCAACCGCCGGATCGCCGAGGAGCTGTACATCTCACCCAAGACCGCGAGCGTGCACGTCTCCAACATCCTCGCCAAGCTCGGCGTCTCAAGCCGCGGCGAGGCGGCCGCCCTGGCCCACCGGCTCCGCCTCTACCCCGCCACCGCCGCCCGGAGCACCTCCTGACCGGCCGCCGCAGTGTTCCTTCAAGGCCGCCGGCCCGGTCAGGCCTGCGGGCCGCTCTCCGGAGCCTGCTCGGGTCCGGCGTCGGGTCCGGACTGCGGACCGTCCGGCACGTCCGTCCCGGGAGTCCTTTCGCGGCCGTCGGCACCAGCACTGCCGGCACCGGCCTCGGCACCGCCGTCGCTGTCGGCACCGCCGCAGTCACCGGGCGCCCTGACGATCACCTTCCCGGAGGCCAGGTCTATCGGCCCGCGACCCGGGTCGCCGACGCCGAGATCCACCCGGGTCAGCTCCAGCCGCTTCTGCTCCTCGGCGGCATGCTTGCGGCCCGGCGCGAAGAGTTCCTCGAAGAAGTTGAACACCGGCCGCACGCCCTTTCGCCTGCTGTAGCCGCTACCGCACCTCCAGCACCAGGATCCTGTCGTCTCCCGGCTTCGGGGTGCCACGGGTGTCCGTATTGCTCGTGACGAGCCAGAGCCTGTTGCCGCCCGCGGCGAGCACGGTGCGCAGACGGCCGTACGTACCTTTCAGGAACGCTTGCGGGGCCGCAACCAGTTCCCCGTCGGTCCTGCCGGACAACGGAATCCGCCAGAGCCGCTCGCCGCGCAGGGCCGCCATCCAGATCGAACCCTCGGCGAAGGCGATCCCGCTCGGGGACGCCTCGGAGGGCTTCCACTGTGCCACGGGATCGATGAAACCCTTCTTCCCGGCCTTGCCCTCGACCACCGGCCAGCCGTAATTCCCACCCGGCACGATCCGGTTCAGCTCGTCCCAGGTGTCCTGCCCGAATTCGGACGCCCACAGCTGCTTGTGTCCGTCCCAGGCCAGCCCCTCCACATTGCGGTGTCCGTACGAATACACCACGGAGTCGGCCTCCGGATTGCCGTGCAGCGGCTGACCGTCGGGGGTCATCCGCAGGATCTTGCCGGCCAGCGACTTCTTGTCCTGCGCGAGCTCGCGGTCCCCCGTCTCCCCGGTGCCCGCGTACAGCATGTGATCCGGGCCGAAGGCGATCCGCCCGCCGTTGTGGATCGAGCCCTTCGGGATGCCCCGGAGGATCGTGTCCGGGGCGCCCAGCAGCCGGCCCGGCGTGGTGCCCTTCTCGTCGTACTGCATGCGTGCGATGCGGTTGTCGGACGCGGTCGTGAAGTACGCGTACACCAGATGGTCCGAACCGTACGTGGGGGAGACCGCGATGCCCAGCAGCCCGCCCTCGCCACCGGGCGACACCCCGGGCACGGCGCCCAGCAGGGTCTTCTTCCCGCTCTTCCCGTCGATCCGGGTGATCGTTCCCTTGTCGCGCGAGGAGACCAGCAGATCGCCGCCCGGCAGCTCGGCCAGCCCCCACGGCGAGTCGAGGCCCTCGGTGAGAGTGGAGACCACCTTCACCGAGCCCTTCGCGGGCGGCGGGGAGACCGACGGGGACGGGGAGGCCGACGGGCCCGAGGCGACCGGGGCGGGGCGGGACGGCAGGTCGCCGACGCCCGACGCGCTGCCGGAACCGTCCCCGGAGGAACAACCCGCGGTCAGCAGCAGGCCCGCGGCCAGCGCGGCCACCGACCCGCGTCGTACGCCTGCGCGCCGACGCAGCCCCCGAAACCCCCCACGCCCCGCAGGGCCTCGTACAGATCCGAACCCAACACCGCGCACAGCACCGATCCCTTCGACGGCCACCTGACTCCTGTCTCTTACACCGCCGCCCCGCCCCGGGATCCCCGGACCCGCCGATTCCCTCGATCGCTGATTCCGAAGACGGGACCGTCGACGGGGTCGGTGTCAGTCCCACGACCCCCGCGCGGCGGGCAGCCGGGCGATCTCCAGCAGATCCTGTGCGGTCAGCGTCAGTCCGGCCGCTCCCGCGTTCTCCACCGCCCACCGCTCCCGCTTGGTCCCCGGCACCGGCACCACATGCGGCCCCTGCCGCAGCACCCAGGCCAGCGCCACCTGCGCCGCGGTCGCCCCGTGCCGCTCGGCGATGCGCCGCAACCCGACCACCACCGGCTGGTTCGCCGCCATCATCTCGGCCGTGAACCGCGGATGCCTGGCCCGCAGGTCCTCCGGCTCGAAGCCCTGCCCCGGGGTCAGCGTGCCCGTCAGATAACCGTTCCCCAGCGGCATCGCCGCCAGCATCCCCACACCCCGCGCCGAGCACCACGGAAGCAACGACTCCAGCGCCTGGGGCGACCAGACCGAGAGTTCGGCCTGCACCGCGCTCACCGGGAAGACCTGCTGCACCCGGTCCAGCTGACGAATCGTTTCGTCATACATTCGGGCACCCGGCCTGCGCGAGGCCCGCGCCCCGACCGCACAGAGCCCGAGAGCCCGCACCTTTCCCGCGGTCACCAGCTCCGCCATCGCGCCCCAGGTCTCCTCGACCGGTACTTCGGGATCGGCCCGGTGCAACTGGTACAGATCGATCACATCGGTCTGCAGCCGCCGCAACGAGGCGTCACAGGCCCGCCGCACATAGCCGGGGCGACCATTGGCGACGATGTGCTGATCGCCCACCAGCAGCCCGCACTTGGTGGAGACGAAGGCATCGGACCTGCGGTCCTTCAGCGCCCGGCCCACCAGCAGCTCATTGGTGAAGGGGCCGTACATGTCGGCCGTGTCGAGCAGTTGGACGCCCGCGTCGAGCGCGGCGTGCACCGCACGCAACGCACGGTCACCGCGCTGCTGCGACGCACTGTACGCCCAGCTCATCGGCATGCAGCCGAGACCGACGGCCCCCACGGCGAGCGCCGCCGCACCGAGACTCCTGCGCTCCAACTCCCCCAACCCTTCCGCCCCCGCCACGGAACCGCAACGCACCCCAAAGTAACCTCTGCCGATCGCCCTCCCTCGCGCAGCCTCCCGGCGATGAGTGCCCCTCCCGGCAAGCTTTGCCCCGTCGCGCCGCCCAGCACGCACGCTCGCCGCGTTGGCCAAAAGCCCTGGTAGCTCCTTCCCCAAGCTCTCAACTTCGTTCGAGCAGGGGAGACCCCATCCAAGGACTTCCGGACGCCTTGCGATCGCACGCACCGGACGACGCTCCTTACGGGGCAAACATCGCCGGTCACGGCACTAGCCTCCTGACCATGACTTCGACGAAGACTCCCGACGTATGGCTGCCGATTCCCGCCGACGAGATCGAAGGGCTCCCCGAAGGCCTCGCCTACCGCTTCTGGGACGGCGGACCGGACTACCCCGCCGACCCGGCAGACTGCGCCTTCTACGTCGTGCCGTACATGAAGGGTCCGGAGATCTCGGTCCGTCCGCTCGCCGGCATGGCACAGGTCCAGGTCGTGCAGACGCTCACCGCGGGCATCGATCATGTCGAGCCGGGCCTCGGCCTGTTGCCGGACGGAGTACGGCTGTGCAACGCCAAGGGGGTCCACGAGGCGTCGACGGCGGAGCTCGCCCTCGCCCTGATCCTCGCCTCCCTGCGCGGCTTCCCCGGGTTCGTCCACGGGCAGGACAAGGAGGAGTGGCGGTCCGGTTTCTACCCCGCGCTCGCCGACAAGTCCGTGCTGATCGTGGGATACGGCTCGATCGGCGCCGCCATCGAGGACCGGCTCGCGCCCTTCGAGTGCGCGCGGGTCGCGCGCGTCGCGCGCTCTGCGCGGACAACCGCACGCGGCCCCGTGCACACACTCGACGACCTGCCCGCACTCCTGCCCGAGGTCGATGTCGTCGTGCTGTCCATCCCGCTGAACCCGTCCACACAAGGGCTGGTGGGCGCGGAGTTCCTCGCCGCGATGCCGGACGGCGCGCTGCTCGTGAACGTCGCACGGGGCGGCGTCGTCGACACCAAGTCGCTGCTGCTCGAACTCGAGTCCGGCCGGCTGCGCGCCGCTCTCGATGTCACCGACCCGGAACCGCTGCCCGCCGGCCATCCCCTCTGGCATGCTCCGAACGTCCTGATCACCCCTCATGTGGGCGGCAGCACCTCGGCGTTCCTGCCGCGCGCCAAGCGTCTGGTGGCCGGGCAGCTGAGCCGGTTCGCCGCGGGGGAGCCGGTGCGGAACGTCGTACGCACGACCGGCTGACCACGCTGCGGGTCCGCTCGACTGCGCACCGTACCGACAAACTCCCCTGATCGTCACGGAGAGTAGATAAGGTATGTCCCTCTGTGACTGCTCTGGTGTATCGTCCCGAAAGGGGCGCTGCGCCGGGGAAGGGACGGCGCCGGGGAGGACGCAACACGCGAGGGGGACGGGCGATGCACGGCCGATGGACGAACGATCCGACACCGCGGGGCAGTCGACGGCGACTCGCGGCAGCGCGGGCCTTTCCGCTCCGCGCCCGCAGAGCGGGCGTCGCGATCCATGGCGCGTGTGACCGCACGGCTGAGGGGCTTCTTCGCGCCGGGCGTACGCGGACCGGCCCGACCACCTGGCGAGCGTCGTCGGTGCCGGGCATCGCGGTGGGAGCCCCGGCGGGGCGCCGGGTGCGTGCGCACCCGTCGCCGGGTGCGTCACGGTGAGCGCGCCGACCGGCGCCCTCGGGGCGCTCCTCTTCCGGCGGGCGACCGTCGGCGGCGCGTCCTCGCTGGTGTCGCAGGTCCTGCTCGGCCTCGTCTGCGGGGGTTACGCGGTCGGGGCCGCCCTCGGCTGGGGTTCGAAGGAACTCGCGCTGTTCATGGGGGATTTCGGCCTCAGCGCCGCCGCGCTGGCCGCGGCGGTCTCCTGCTTCCTCCACGGGCGGGCCGGCGGCGACCGCTGCCGGCCCGCCTGGCTGCTGTTCTCGCTCTCCTCGCTGATGGCCGCCGGGGGCAATGCCGTCTGGGGGTGGTACGAGGTCCTGCTCGGGCTCCAGGTGCCCAGCCCCTCCCTCGCCGACGCCTTCTACCTCTGCTTCGCACCGCCCGCCATCGTCGGACTGCTCGTCCTCGCCAAACGCCCCGTGACCCGAGCCGGCTGGGTCTGTCTCGTGCTGGACTCCTGGCTGATCGGCGGGTCGCTCCTCACGCTCTCCTGGAGCCTCGCCCTCGCCCACACGGCGCACCTCGTGGACGCGGAGGGTGCGAGCGTGGCCCGCGCGGCCCTCTCGCTGGCCTATCCGCTGCTCGACATCGTGCTGGTCTCCATGGTGCTGGCCCTGCACTTCCGGCGGTCCAACGTCAACCGCTCCGCGGTGAACACCGCCATCGCCGCCCTCGCCCTGACGGTCCTGTCCGACGCCCTGTTTACCTCCCCCCTGCTGCGCCAGGCCTACCACTCCGGCCAGTTGCTGGACGCGGGCTGGTTCGCCGGATCCCTGCTCCTCGCGTACGCCCCCTGGGGTGCGGCCAACGCACCGGAGCACGCCTTCCCGCCACGGGGCGAGCCGCGGCCGACCAGCCGCCCCGTCGCCGGATCGCTGGCCGCGCTGACGCCGTATCTCGCCGCCGCCGTCTGCACCCTCGGCATTCTCTACAACGTCATCGAAGGCCGCCGAGTGGACCGGGTCGTGGTCTTCACCGGCTGCGCAGTGGTGCTCGCCCTCGTCGTCCGGCAGGGCATCATGCTCGTCGACAACATCGCCCTCACCCAGGAACTGGCGCAGAAGGAGAACCACTTCCGCTCCCTGGTGCAGGGCTCCAGCGACGTCATCATGATCGCCGCCCCCACCGGCGTCCTGCGCTATGTCAGCCCCGCCGCCACAGGGGTGTACGGGCGCGACGCCGAAGACCTCGTCGGCGCCGAGCTCTCCTCGATCATCCACCCCGACGACCTGGGCCGGGTGGTCCACGAGGTGCGCCGGTTCCTCGCCGCCTCTCCGCCCGAGGAGCCCACCACCCGGATCGAGTGCCGGTTCAGATCCGGTACGGGCGACTGGCTCAATGTCGAATCCACCGTCAACCGCCACCAGGGCGGTCTGATCCTCAACAGCCGCGATGTGACCGAACGGGTGCGATTGCAGGCCCAGTTGCAGCACAACGCCGAGCACGACCCGCTCACCGACCTGCCCAACCGCGCCCTGTTCACCGAGCGGGTCCGCCAGGCCCTCGGCGGCCGCCGCTCCGGAGACCCGGGCACCGCCGTGCTCTTCATCGACCTCGACGGCTTCAAGGCGGTCAACGACCGCCTCGGCCACCAGGCGGGCGACGAGCTCCTCGTCCAGGCCGCCCGCCGCCTCCACGAATCCGTACGGGCCGGCGACACCGCCGCCCGCCTCGGCGGTGACGAATTCGCGGCCATCATCCTCGGCGACGGCACCCGCGACCAGTCCGCCCGGGAATGCCAGGTCCACGAGATCGCCGACCGGCTGCGCCTCACGCTCTCCCAGCCGTACCGCATCGGCGCCGGTGAGGTCCGGGTCGCCGCGTCCATCGGGGCCGCCTTCGCCGAGCCCGGCATCACCCCCGGCGACCTCATGCGCAACGCGGACCTCGCCATGTACCGCGCCAAGGCCGGCGGCAAGGACCGCGTCGAGCTGTACGCCCCGCAGATGCAGGCCGAGGTCGTACGCCGCTCCGAGCTGGCGGCCCGGCTGCGCACCGCACTGCGCGACGGCGAGTTCGCCCTGCTCCACCAGCCCGTCGTGCACCTCGCCAGCGGCACGGTCGCCGCCGTCGCCGCCCAGGCCCGCTGGCGCTCCGCCCAGGGCATCCTGTTCACCCCGGCCGAATTCCTCCGCGTCACCGATGACAGTGACCGCACCGCCGAGCTCGGCCGCTGGCTCCTCGAAAAGGCCGTCGAGCAGGCGGCCGACCGGGCCAGGGCCGGCCACCCGGTCTCCGTCGCCGTACGGCTCTCCGCCCGCAGGCTCCTCGACAAGGGCATGCCGTTCGGCTCCGTCGAGACGCTGCTCACCCGCCACAGCCTGCCCTCCGGGGCCCTCGTGATCGAGGTCTCCGACAGCGACCCCCGCATCTCCTTCGACGACCTCGAACAGCGTCTCGTCGCCCTGCGCCGACTCGGCGTCCGCATCGCGCTCGACGGCTTCGGCAACGGCTACGCCGCGATCAACGCCCTTCGCCGGCTCCCCATCGACGTGCTGAAACTGGACCGCGGTCTCGTCGAGGGCATCGTGGAATCCGCCCGGCTGCACAAGATCACCAGCGGCCTCCTGCGCATCGCCTGCGACCTCGGCATGCAGTCCGTGGCCGACGGGGTCGACGTACCGGAGCAGGTCCTCGCGCTGCGCGCCATGGGCTGTACGCACGGCCAGGGGATGGCCTTCTCCGGGCCGCTCGACGAGTACCGGCTGCGCCGCGCGCTGGTCCGCGGCGAGTTCCCCGTGCCCGACGGCAGCACCGCCCAGCCGGTTCTGACGGGCGGCTCGATCCCCCTCCTCAGCGGCTCACATGCTGAGACTCGTGTCCCGCCCACTTGACACCTTGTGTGCGTCGGAGGGATGGTCAATGCCATGCGCACCCGAATTCTCGTACTTGGACAGCGCGTCGGCTGAAGCAGAGTCCCTCGTTGAGGCTCTGCAGACCACACCGACGTGCTCCCCTCGCTTGCCTCACGGCACGGGGGGTTTTTTGTTGCACCGGCACCAGGCAAAACGTCGCAAAGCACCCGCAAGACACCCGCAAAAACCCTCAGCTTCGAGAAGAGAATGCCGATGACCGAGCAGGCCACCGGGGCCCACCATCCCCAGCCGCGGGCCCGTAACGGCGGATCGTCCGCCGCCACCGTTGAGCACGTCACGGGCGCGCAGTCACTCATCCGGTCTCTCGAGGAGGTGGGGGCCGACACGGTATTCGGCATTCCCGGCGGCGCCATCCTTCCGGCGTACGACCCGATGATGGACTCCACCCGGGTCCGTCATGTGCTGGTCCGCCACGAGCAGGGCGCGGGGCACGCCGCCACCGGCTACGCGCAGGCCACCGGCAAGGTCGGCGTCTGCATGGCCACCTCGGGCCCCGGAGCCACCAACCTGGTCACGCCGATCGCCGACGCCCACATGGACTCCGTCCCGCTGGTCGCGATCACCGGCCAGGTCGCCTCCAAGGCGATCGGGACGGACGCCTTCCAGGAAGCCGACATCTGCGGCATCACCATGCCGGTCACCAAGCACAACTTCCTGGTCACCAGGGCCGAGGACATCCCGCACACGATCGCCGAGGCATTCCACATCGCCTCCTCCGGCCGTCCGGGACCCGTCCTCGTCGACATCGCCAAGGACGCCCTCCAGGCGCGGACCACGTTCAGCTGGCCGCCCGTCCTGGACCTGCCCGGCTACCGCCCGGTCACCAAGCCGCACGCCAAGCAGATCCGCGAAGCCGCCAAGCTCATCACCCAGGCCAAGCGCCCGGTGCTGTACGTCGGCGGAGGCGTCATCAAGGCGGGGGCCACCGCCGAACTGAGGGTCCTCGCGGAGCTCACCGGAGCGCCCGTCACCACCACGCTGATGGCGCTCGGCGCATTCCCCGACAGCCACCCGCTGCACGTCGGAATGCCGGGCATGCACGGTGCGGTCACCGCCGTCACCGCGCTGCAGAAGGCCGACCTGATCGTCGCCCTCGGAGCCCGTTTCGACGATCGCGTCACCGGCAAGCTGGACAGCTTCGCCCCGTACGCCAAGATCGTCCACGCCGACATCGACCCGGCCGAGATCGGCAAGAACCGCGAGGCCGACGTGCCGATCGTGGGCGACGCCCGCGAGGTCCTGGCCGACCTGGTCCAGGCCGTCCAGGCCGAGCACACCGAAGGTCACGTCGGTGACTACGAAGCCTGGTGGAAGGACCTCAACCGCTGGCGCGAGACGTACCCGCTCGGCTACGACCTGCCCGAGGACGGCAGCCTCTCGCCGCAGCAGGTCATCCAGCGCATCGGTGAGCTCGCCCCCGAGGGCACGATCTTCGCGGCGGGCGTCGGCCAGCACCAGATGTGGGCCTCGCACTTCATCCAGTACGAGCAGCCCGCCACCTGGCTGAACTCCGGCGGCGCCGGAACGATGGGGTACGCGGTCCCGGCCGCGATGGGTGCCAAGGCCGGCATGCCGGACCGTACGGTCTGGGCGATCGACGGCGACGGCTGTTTCCAGATGACCAACCAGGAACTCACCACCTGCGCGCTCAACAACATCCCGATCAAGGTCGCCGTCATCAACAACGGTGCGCTCGGGATGGTCCGCCAGTGGCAGACCCTGTTCTACAACCAGCGGTACTCCAACACCGTGCTGCACTCCGGTGCCGACACCGAGGGCATCCCGGCGAAGGGCACCCGCGTCCCGGACTTCGTCAAGCTGTCCGAGGCAATGGGCTGCCACGCGATCCGCTGCGAGGACCCGGCCGAGCTGGACAAGGTCATCGAAGAGGCCAATTCCATCAACGACCGCCCCGTCGTGATCGACTTCATCGTCCACGAGGACGCCATGGTGTGGCCGATGGTCGCCGCCGGCACCTCCAACGACGAGGTCATGGCCGCCCGCGGAGTCCGCCCCGACTTCGGCGACAACGAAGACGACTGAGAGACAGAGAGAGACCGACTCCATGTCCACCAAGCACACGCTCTCCGTCCTGGTCGAGAACAAGCCCGGTGTCCTCGCCCGGATCACCGCGCTGTTCTCCCGCCGCGGCTTCAACATCGACTCGCTCGCGGTCGGTACCACCGAACACCCCGACATCTCGCGCATCACCATCGTCGTCAATGTCGAGGACCTGCCTCTTGAGCAGGTGACCAAGCAGCTCAACAAGCTGGTGAACGTCCTGAAGATCGTCGAACTCGAGCCGTCCGCTGCGATCCAGCGCGAGCTCGTCCTGGTGAAGGTCCGCGCCGACAACGAGACCCGCTCCCAGATCGTCGAGATCGTCCAGCTCTTCCGCGCCAAGACCGTGGACGTCTCCCCGGAGGCCGTCACGATCGAGGCGACCGGCGGCGCCGACAAGCTGGAGGCCATGCTCAAGATGCTGGAGCAGTACGGCATCAAGGAGCTGGTCCAGTCCGGCACGATCGCCATAGGGCGCGGCGCGCGCTCGATCACCGACCGTTCGCTGCGCGCCCTCGACCGTACGGCCTGACCCGAAAGCCGCCTCGCCGCTCGTATGGCGAGACCCGAAAACGTATCTGACGCACCCCGCCGTACGGTGGGAAGCAACACCTGCACACCAAGGAGAAACCCAGTGGCCGAGCTGTTCTACGACGACGATGCCGACCTGTCCATCATCCAGGGCCGCAAGGTCGCGGTCATCGGCTACGGCAGCCAGGGCCACGCCCACGCGCTGTCGCTGCGTGACTCGGGTGTCGACGTCCGTGTCGGTCTGCACGAGGGCTCCAAGTCCAAGGCGAAGGCGGAGGAGCAGGGCCTGCGCGTGGTGACGCCGTCCGAGGCCGCCGCCGAGGCCGACGTCATCATGATCCTGGTCCCGGACCCGATCCAGGCCCAGGTCTACGAGGAGTCCATCAAGGACAACCTCAAGGACGGCGACGCGCTGTTCTTCGGTCACGGCCTGAACATCCGCTTCGACTTCATCAAGCCGCCGGCCGGCGTCGACGTCTGCATGGTCGCCCCCAAGGGCCCGGGCCACCTGGTCCGCCGTCAGTACGAGGAGGGCCGCGGCGTTCCGTGCATCGTGGCCGTCGAGCAGGACGCCTCGGGCAATGGCCTGGCGCTCGCCCTGTCGTACGCGAAGGGCATCGGCGGCACCCGCGCCGGCGTCATCAAGACGACCTTCACCGAGGAGACCGAGACCGACCTGTTCGGTGAGCAGGCCGTCCTCTGCGGTGGCACCGCCGCCCTGGTCAAGGCCGGTTTCGAGACCCTGACCGAGGCCGGCTACCAGCCGGAGATCGCGTACTTCGAGTGCCTGCACGAGCTGAAGCTCATCGTGGACCTCATGTACGAGGGCGGCCTGGAGAAGATGCGCTGGTCCATCTCGGAGACCGCCGAGTGGGGCGACTACGTCACCGGCCCGCGGATCATCACGGACGCCACCAAGGCCGAGATGAAGAAGGTCCTCGCGGAGATCCAGGACGGCACCTTCGCCAAGAACTGGATGGCCGAGTACCACAACGGTCTGCCCAAGTACAACGAGTACAAGAAGGCGGACAGCGACCACCTCCTGGAGACCACCGGCCGTGAGCTGCGCAAGCTCATGAGCTGGGTCAACGACGAGGACGCGTAACACCGACGCCCCGGGGCCGGGTCTCCTGGCCCGCCCCCGGGGCGTTTCCGCTTCACCGCTGGAAGAGGCGGCGTCGTACGTGTGTACAAGTCGTCCACCCCCGTGTGGGTGATCCTTCCATCGGGGCGCAGTATGCGTCCTGGCGCATGACTACACTTCTCCACACATACGCGTCAGGCCCACAGTGTCGTGCGTCTTCCACGCGGCAAGCCCCCTCCACCGCCTGCGGCCGTCGGGACGGCCGTCCGCACTGGACCTGTGAGGACTCACGTGAGCTCGAAACCTGTCGTACTCATCGCTGAAGAGCTGTCGCCTGCCACGGTTGACGCCCTGGGCCCGGATTTCGACATCCGGCACTGCAACGGCGCGGACCGCGCCGAGCTCCTCCCCGCGATCGCCGATGTCGACGCCATCCTGGTGCGCTCCGCCACCAAGGTCGACGCCGAGGCCATCGCCGCCGCGAAGAAGCTGAAGGTCGTCGCCCGCGCGGGCGTCGGTCTGGACAATGTCGACGTCTCCGCCGCCACCAAGGCCGGCGTGATGGTCGTCAACGCGCCGACCTCCAACATCGTCACCGCCGCCGAGCTGGCCTGCGGTCTGCTGGTCGCCACCGCGCGCAACATCCCGCAGGCCAACACCGCCCTGAAGAACGGTGAGTGGAAGCGCTCCAAGTACACCGGCGTCGAGCTGAGCGAGAAGACCCTCGGCGTCGTCGGCCTCGGCCGTATCGGCGTCCTGGTCGCGCAGCGCATGTCGGCCTTCGGTATGAAGATCGTCGCGTACGACCCCTATGTGCAGCCCGCACGCGCCGCCCAGATGGGCGTCAAGCTCCTGTCGCTGGACGAACTGCTCCAAGTCGCCGACTTCATCACCGTGCACCTGCCCAAGACCCCCGAGACGCTCGGCCTGATCGGCGACGAGGCGCTGCACAAGGTGAAGCCGTCGGTGCGCATCGTCAACGCGGCGCGCGGTGGCATCGTCGACGAGGCCGCGCTCGCCTCCGCCCTCAAGGAAGGCCGGGTCGCGGGCGCCGGCCTCGACGTGTATGCGAAGGAGCCCTGCACGGACTCCCCGCTGTTCGAGTTCGATCAGGTCGTCTGCACCCCGCACCTCGGCGCCTCCACCGACGAGGCCCAGGAGAAGGCCGGCATCGCGGTCGCCAGGTCCGTCCGGCTGGCCCTCGCCGGTGAGCTCGTGCCGGACGCGGTCAACGTCCAGGGCGGCGTGATCGCCGAGGACGTGCGCCCGGGCCTGCCGCTCGCCGAGAAGCTCGGCCGGATCTTCACCGCGCTCGCGGGCGAGGTCGCGGTCCGCCTCGACGTCGAGGTGTACGGCGAGATCACCCAGCACGACGTCAAGGTGCTCGAACTCTCCGCGCTCAAGGGCGTCTTCGAGGACGTCGTCGACGAGACCGTGTCGTACGTGAACGCCCCGCTCTTCGCGCAGGAGCGCGGTGTCGAGGTGCGCCTCACCACCAGCTCCGAGTCGCCGGACCACCGCAATGTGGTCACCGTCCGCGGCACGCTCTCGGGCGGCGAGGAAGTCGCGGTCTCCGGCACACTGGCCGGACCCAAGCACCTCCAGAAGATCGTCGCCGTCGGCGAGTACGACGTGGACCTGGCCCTGGCCGACCACATGGTGGTGCTGCGCTACGAGGACCGCCCCGGTATCGTCGGCACGGTCGGCCGGATCCTCGGCGAGGCCGGTCTGAACATCGCGGGCATGCAGGTCTCGCGGACGGGCGCGGGCGGCGAGGCGCTGGTCGTGCTCACCGTCGACGACGATGTCCCGGCTTCGGTGCTCGCCGAGATCTCCTCGGAGATCGGGGCCACGTCGGCCCGTACGGTGAACCTGACCGACTGACGGAGGCCCGAGGGCTCCGCGTACCCGGCATCTAGACGTGCGTCTTACACAAACGTCTGCATGCCGGGTACGCTGCTTTCATGGGACACCGTGAGGATCTGCTCGAAGGCGCCAAGCGCTGCCTGCTGGAGAAGGGGTACGCCCGGACCACCGCGCGCGACATCGTGGCCGCCTCCGGGACGAACCTCGCCTCCATCGGCTACCACTACGGCTCCAAGGAAGCCCTGCTCAACCTCGCCTTCCTCAAGGTGACGGAGGAATGGGGCGATGCGCTCACCGAGCAGCCGGCCGAGGCTGTGGACGGCGACAGCGAGGGCGGGTCCCAGGCGCCGCTGGACCAGTTCCGCGACACCTGGGAACGGGTGATCGACAGCTATGAGCAGACCCGGTCCGTCTGGCAGCTCCAGATGGAGGTCGTCTCCCGGATCGACCAGGACCCGGAGTTGCAGAAGGCGCTCGTGGGCCCGCAGCGCGAGGGCCGTGACGGGCTGGCCGAGAACATGCTCGGCATCGATCCCGAGACGGACCCGGAGAAGGCGCGGGTGGCCGGGCTCTTCTGCCAGGCGCTGCTCGCGGGCGTGATGGTGCAATGGCTGATGGACAGCGAATCCGCGCCGTCCGCCCAGGACCTGACGGACGGTCTGAAGGCGGTGCTGGAGGGGCGGGTGGGCCGGTAGGGCCGGGGGGCGGGGCGGCGGCCGCGGGTGTCGCGGACTCCGTGAACGCGGTGTCGATGACGGCACATCATGGGGCCCACATGGGGCCGATGTTGGGCCCGGAGGCCCATGACGCACGCAGCGGCCCGCCCCTAGGGTGAGTGACTGTCATGGCACTCACTGACGCCGGGGGGCGGGGCACGTATGTCTGCTATGGGTGGCATACCGGTTCCTGAAGGTCCGGCGCAGGGGGGTGCGGGGCGGCGGGAGCTTCCGCGCCCGCTCAACACGGTGCGAGTGCTGCTCCTCGTGCTGTTCGGCGCGACAGTCCTGGGCGCGCTCGGCCTCTTCGGTTCGGCGCTCGCGGTGGACGCGCTGGGCGCCGAAGTCATCGGCATCCTGCTGTACGCCGCCGCGCCGGGAATCCTCGGCCTGCTACTGGCGCGCCACGTACGGACCGGCGGCAAGCGGGTCTGGTGGGGACTGGTCGCCGTCCAGGTGTGGCTGGTCCTCGGCGGCGTGGCCAACATCGGGGACGGGTCGGCACACGGCTTCACCCAGCTGCTGCTCCCGGTCCTGATCCTGGTCTTCCTCACCCGGCAGCAGAGCCGGGCGTGGTTCCTGCTGCCGCCGGGGGAGCGGGGCGAGCGGCCGAAGTTCTCACTTCCGCACATGATCACCTGGCGCCGGGACCGGGGGCAGACGGCCCTGGAGTACCTGGGCCTGGTGCTGATCGTGGTCGCGCTGATCGCGGCCATGGCGCTGAGCGGCCTCGGCGGCCGGATCACCGCGGAGCTCCAGTCGGCTATCTGCTCGCTGAGCGGCTACTCGTGCCCCGCCTCCGGCGACGGCACGGGCCGGGTCGAGGCGGGACACGGCCAGGACGGCGGCGCCACGGGCGGGGGAGCCGATGGCGGAGCCGCCGGGGGAAGCGCCGCCGGCGCGGACGGCGGCACGACGGTCACGGGCGGTACCGGCTCGACGGGCGGTACGAACGGCGGCCCGGCCGGCAGCAGCGGCGGCGACGCGAGCGGCGGGAACGCGAGCGGCGGGAACGGCAGCGCGAGCGGCGGGAACGCGACCGGGGGCTCCTCCGGCGGTACGGGCGTGAGCGGCGGCACCGGGGGCCCGGACGACGGCCGTCCGGGCAGCGGAGTCGACACCTACCCCGAGAACGGCGAGGAGCCCGAGGCCGACTACGACGTACCCGCGTCCGACAAGGACGAAAACGGGAACGACCACGGCGGCGACGACAAGGCCGGGGAGGAGGACTGCGGCGGCTGGGGCTTCTTCGGCTGCGCCTGGGACCGCACGACCCAGGTCGTCAAGGGGCTCGCCGTCGACGGGTTCTGGGGCGACGTCACCGGGATCATCGACCTGTTCAAGCCCGAGACGTGGTCCGGCATCGCCGACTACGGCAAGCAACTCGGCGACCAGTGGATGCAGGACTCCAAGGACGCCGGCGACAAGTGGGGCGACGGCGACTACCTCGGCGCGGTCTGGGACTGGGGCAAGGCGTCGGTCAACACCGTGGTGAAGGTCGGCGACGACGTCTTCGTCGGCGACGAGGTCCGCGACCGCTGGAACAACGGCGAGAAGACCCGTGCCGTCACCGATGTCGTCTGGAACATCGGCTCCTTCTTCATCCCCGGCTACGACGTGGCCAAGGTCGTCGGCAAGGTCGGCAAACTCGGCAAGCTGGGCAAGGTCGTCGAAAAGGTGGCGGACGCCGCCGGAGACGCGGGCGCCGCGGCCCGTCGCGCCCGCAAGGCCGCTGAGCTCGGAGACCTCGACGGAGTCCGCAAGGCCGCCAAGGAGGCCGACGACGCCGCGGACGCGGCGGAGGACGCGGCGCGCCGGACCGGCTGCGTCATCGCCTCCGGGCCGCCCCTGGTGCGCTATGGCGGCAGCACCACGGGAGTCGGCGGCTCCGGCACCGGAGTGCTGGCCTCCGGTGCCGCCGGCCGGGTCGTCCTCGCGGACGGCGGGTGCGACGAGGCGGCCAAGGCCAAGGCCGCGGAGGCGCGCGCCCAGGAACGGGCGGCCCACCTGGAGCAGAAGCGCCTGGAGGAGCCGGAGCGCGCACGCAAGGCCGAGCTGGAGAAGAAGAAGTACCCGGAGCCGAAGCGGAACGACACCTCCGACCCGCGCAACTACAACCCGCCGTCCTGGGGCAAGGACCTCAAGGACCACAAGCTCGGCGACGCGGACCTGGGCGACGGCTACTGGGCGAGCCGCGACCGCAACCCCGCACCCAACTGGAAGAACGAGTCCTGGCTGCGGTACCAGGAGCAGATCACCGGTACCAACCGGGGCCAGGAGTACGTCGTACCGCACCCCAAGGAGGGCAAGCCGGCCGTGGAGTACGACGGCTGGGACTCGGGCAGGCAGACCTTCCTGGAGGCCAAGAACGGCTACCGCAGCTATCTGTCCCAGACCGAGCAGGGCGCGCTCACCAAGTCCGGCAAGGACAAGTTCATCGCCGAGGCACGGGCTCAGGTGGAGGCGTCCGGCGGCCGGGCCGTGGAGTGGCACTTCTCCGACCCGGAGGTGGCGAAGGCGGCCCGGAAGGCGTTCCGCGACGAGCAGCTGCCGATCAAGGTCGTCCACACCAAGCCGAAGCCGAACGACAGCACCAGGAATCCGGGTGCCTTCGACGAGTAGCCTGCATGCGGTGGTGCCCGGCGGTGCCGGGGCACGCGATTCCGGCGTGATCCGGACGAGGCCCTGGGACCTGCCCGACGGACGAAGCTTGACGGAGGAAAGTGCATGCGACGTGTGGTGCGGGGCTTCTGGGGCCCCCGTCCGGAGCCGGCCGAAGCGCTCGCGGGACGCTGGAAACGGACGCTGGACGGGCTCATGGAACTGCTCCCCGAAGCGGCGTCGGCGAGCGGCGCGGCGGGAGGCGGACCCTGGCGGCACGTCCACGGCTCCGGGCCCGGGACCGAACTGCCGGCGGACGAGGGAGCACTGCTCGGCGCCCTGCGGGTGGCGCAGGCGGCCGAGGACTGGTCCGACCTCACGGGCACCGCGCTGCGGCTGGTCCGCACGGGTGCGCCCGGCTGGCAGACGGAGATCAGCGGACTGGGCGGGGGCGCCCCGGAGTTCCTGCTCCAGTCGCTCGTGGTGACGCTCCACGCGCCGGACAGGGCCGAGGTTCCGGAGGCCGAACTCCTCGCCGTCCTCGCCCGGGTGTGGGAGCCGGACTTCGGTGACGTGAGCGACGACGACGTGTTCGACGCGCTGGAGGACGACGCCGGGTTCTCCATCGGCGATCCCGTCGTGGGCCGGGTCGGATATCTCTCCCCGGGCCGGGCGGCCCTCGTCCCGGACAGCCTGAAGGCGGCCCGTGAGGAACTGCCCGGCGGCGGCGTGCTCCTGCGCATCGCGGACCCCGGTGCGAGCGCGGAGGTCGTGACGGCCTACGAGCGGCTTCGCGAGGCCGGGGCGCTCGATCCGCTGCCCCGCCCGATGGACCGGGCCGTCCTGTGAGCTCCCGCGCCGGGGAGACCTTCGCCGCGGCCCGCGCGCTGGCCGACATCGAGGAACTGCTGGCCGGCCCCGTACCGGCGACCGGGCCCACCGCGGCCGAGGGAGATCCGGAGACGGGGGAGTGGACCGCGACCGGCGGCGAGGGCTTCCGCGTCATCCCGCTCTGGGAGGGCGACCCACTGACCGGGGTGTACGCCCCCGAGTGGAACGACGCCGAGGACGCGGCCGAGGCCCATCTCGCCGCCCTCGTCGAGGAACTGGACCGCAGATGGGGCCCGCACCGTGCGGTGCCGCTGCACCTGCCGCTGCTGCGCCGTCAGGAGGGCGCCCCCGTCGAGCCGCTGTTCGACGCACTGCTCGACGAGGATCTCTACGGTGACCTGTCCGTCTGGGGCCCGGTCGGCGGTACGGACCGCTGGGTCGGCGTGAGCGTGGGGCACAGCGACGGCGACGCACCGCTGGTGCTGGCGGCCCTCGTCAGCACCAGACCGGTCACCGCCCCGGATGAGCGCTGAGAGTCTCTCGGGTTCGGCGCATGGTCAGAGCCGGGCGCTCTTGAGCGCCATGTGCAGCAGCAGCCGGTCCTCGCCGTCGTTCAGATCGAGGCCGGTGAGCTGCTGGACCCGGGAGAGCCGGTAGTAGAGCGTCTGGCGATGGATGCCGAGCGCGGCGGCCGTCCGGGACGCCTGGCCCGCACAGTCGAGGAACACCTCCGCGGTGCGGGCCAGATCCTGGTGCGGCGGGGTGAGCAGGGCGCGCACCGCGGCGTCCGCGGCCGCCTCGGCGGGGAGCGCGGTCAGCAGCCGGTACGGGCCGATCGCCGACCACTCGGCGACCGGGCCGAAGCGGGCCTCGGCCGCCGCCGCGCGGGCCGCGGCCGAGGCCTCGTGCCAGGCCGCCGCCAGCTCCGCCAGACCCCGGCGGGGCACCGCGACCCCGGCGGTGGCGTACCGGTCCGCGGAGGCACGCAGTCGGTCCGCGGCGGTCAGCGCCGGGTCGAGGACATCGGTGGAGCGCAGCCGGACCAGTGCGGCCAGCGAGGTGGCCCCGGCGGCCCCCGGGGCCGGTACCGAGGTCAGCGCCGCCGCCGAGGGCACCGTACGGACCGACGGCGGATCGTCGGTCCACGGGGTCACGCACACCAGCGTGTGCAGCCCCTCCGCGTCCCGGCCCAGCGCCTCGTGCAGCGCGGCCACCGCCATGTCGTGCTGCCAGCCCCGCCCGGCGGTGAGGACCGCACCGAACTCCCGGGACAGGTCCGTGCCGGCCCGCGCCTCGTCGGAGAGCAGCCCCCCGATCCGGGCCGCCACCTCCATCGCCGCGTTCAGCTGCTCGTCGGTCGGTCCGGGGTCCGCGTCGAGCAGCCACACGTAACCGAGCACGACACCTCGATGGCGTACGGGCAGACAGATCCGGCCCCGGAACACCCCGGCCTCCGGGGCGGCCGGAATGCGGACCGGGCCGGTGGCGCGGGCGATGCCGAACCCCTCGAACCAGGCGCGGACCGCGGGTGTGGAGCGCCTGGTCAGGATCGAGCGGGTGCGGACCGGGTCCATCGCCGTGTCGTCGTCGCTGTCGTGGGCGCCGAAGGCGACCAGGCCGAAATCCCGGTTCTCCAGCGTCGCGGGGGCGCCGAGCAGCCCCGAGATCTCGTCGACCAGCTCCTGGTAATCGCCCTTCACCCGGCCATTCTCGCACCGCTTCAGACATATGTCTGAGAACCCGGGAACGGATGCGTGACAGCTGTCGATGGCACACGATCGGAGGGATCCTTAGATTTCACGGTGGTTCTCCGTGCTGTACCGCTTTGTTCCCCCTCTGCCGGTACGGCCTTCGTTCGTACTTTCCGTGGAGGTGCCCCGTGCTGGGTCCCGTGATTCTCGCCGCGTCCCGCAGCGACAAGATGCGCCGTTTCATCTCGGCCGCACCTGGCACCAAGCAGGTCGTCGCCCGGTTCATCGCCGGTGAGACCGTCGACCAGGTCGTCCCGGTCATCGAGGACGCCGCCGACAAGGGCCTCGAAGTCACCCTCGACGTGGTGGGCGAGGACATCACCACCCCCGAGCAGGCCGCCGCCGCTCGCGACGCCTACCTCGAACTGGTGGGCCGCCTCAAGGACCTCGGCCTGGGCACCAAGGCCGAGATGTCCATCAAGCTCTCCATGTTCGGCCAGTCCCTCCCGTCGCCCACCACCGCCCTTGACGGAGGGCCCTCCGGGCCCGACGCCCGATTCCCGGGCGGACACGAGCTGGCCCTCGCCAACGTCCGCCCGGTCGTCGAGGCCGCCGCCGAGATCGGCACCACGGTCACGCTGGACGCCGAGGACCACACCACCCTCGACTCGATGTTCGCCATCCACGAGGAGCTGCGGAAGGACTTCCCGCAGACCGGCTGTGTGATCCAGGCGTACCTGTTCCGCACCGAGGAGGACGCCCGTCGCCTGGCCGCCGCCGGCAGCCGCGTCCGCATCGTGAAGGGCGCATACAAGGAGCCCGCCTCCGTCGCGTACCAGGACAAGGCCGACATCGACAAGGCGTACGTCCGTATCCTGAAGACCCTGATGGAGGGCGAGGGCTACCCGATGATCGGGTCGCACGACCCGCGTCTGATCGCCATCACCCAGGAGCTCGCCCGCAAGGCGGGGCGCAAGCTGGACGAGTACGAGTTCCAGATGCTGTACGGCATCCGCAGCGACGAGCACCTCCGGCTCGCGGCCGAGGGTCACCGGATGCGCGTCTACACCGCGTACGGCACGGACTGGTACGGCTACTTCATGCGCCGCCTCGCGGAGAAGCCGGCGAACCTGCTGTTCTTCGGCCGCTCCATCCTCACCAAGGGCTGACCTGCCCGCCCCGCTGCCCCCCACCCCGCTGAAGCAAGGAGACAAGGCACTCATGGACGCTGTGACCCAGGTCCCCGCGCCGGTCAACGAGCCGGTCCACTCCTACGCCCCGGGCTCCCCGGAGCGCGCCCGCCTGGAGGTGAAGCTCAAGGAGCTCAGCCAGAACCCGATCGACCTTCCGATGACCATCGGCGGCGAGAAGCGGATGGGCGGCGGCGAGCGCTTCGACGTCGTGCAGCCGCACAACCACAAGGCCGTCATCGGTACGTTCGCGGGCGCCACGCAGAAGGACGCGCAGGACGCCATCGACGCCGCGCTGGCCGCTGCCCCGGCCTGGCGCGCGATGTCCTTCGACGACCGTGCCGCGATCATCCTGCGCGCCGCCGAGCTGCTGTCCGGCCCGTGGCGCGAGACGCTGGCCGCGTCCACGATGCTCGGCCAGTCGAAGACCGCCCAGCAGGCCGAGATCGACACCCCCTGTGAGCTCGTCGACTTCTGGCGCTTCAACGTGCACTACGCGCGCCAGATCCTGGCCGAGCAGCCCCCGGCCAACTCGCCGGGCGTGTGGAACCGCATGGACCACCGCCCGCTGGAGGGCTTCGTCTACGCGATCACGCCGTTCAACTTCACGGCGATCGCGGGCAACCTGCCCACCGCCCCCGCCCTCATGGGCAACGTCGTGGTGTGGAAGCCGTCCCCGACGCAGACCCACGCCGCCGTGCTGCTGATGCAGCTTCTGGAAGAGGCCGGTCTGCCCAAGGGCGTCATCAACCTGGTGACGGGCGACGGCATCGCCGTCTCCGAGGTGGCCCTGAACCACCGCGACCTGGCCGGTATTCACTTCACCGGTTCGACCCCCACCTTCCAGCACCTGTGGAAGACGGTCGGCAACAACATCGCCAACTACCGCACCTACCCGCGGCTCGTCGGCGAGACCGGCGGCAAGGACTTCGTCGTCGCCCACCCGTCGGCCGACCACGCCGTCCTGAAGACCGCGCTGACCCGTGGCTCCTTCGAGTTCCAGGGCCAGAAGTGCTCGGCTTCCTCCCGTGCGTACATCCCGGCCTCCATCTGGAACTCCGGTTTCAAGGAGAAGTTCGCGGCCGAGGTCGACTCCATCACCATGGGTGACGTCACCGACCTGTCGAACTTCATCGGTGCCGTCATCGACGAGCGCTCGTTCGCCAAGAACAAGGCCGCGATCGACCGCGCCAAGGCCGACCCGTCCTGCACGATCATCGCGGGCGGCACGTACGACGACTCGGTGGGCTACTTCGTCCGCCCGACCGTCATCGAGTGCACGGACCCGGCCAACGAGGTCTTCACGACCGAGTACTTCGGCCCGATCCTCGCCGTTCACGTCTACGAGGACGACGCGTACGACGCGATGCTGGAGCAGATGGAGTCGGTCTCCGACTACGCGCTGACCGGTTCCGTCATCGCGGGCGACCGCGCCGCGGCCGCGTACACGATGGAGAAGCTGCGCTACGCAGCGGGCAACTTCTACATCAACGACAAGTCGACCGGTGCCGTCGTCGGCCAGCAGCCCTTCGGCGGTGGCCGTGCCTCGGGTACGAACGACAAGGCGGGCGCCCCGCAGAACCTGCAGCGCTGGACCCTGACCCGGGCCATCAAGGAGACGCTGGTTCCGCCGACCGAGTACACCTACCCCCACCAGGGCTGACCCCCTCCGGGGCGCCGCACACCCCCCGGCGCCCCGCCACGATTCCCGCCTCCCGCCCGGTTCCCCTGCCGGCCGGGAGGCGGTTTCCATTTCCGGGCCGGGCCCGACCCTCCGGTGCGGTGACCGGGGCGCACGGTGTCAGAGCCTGTCGGGTGACCTCTGATCGGGCCAGGCTCTCAGCCGGGGAGTGTCAGGCGGAAGGTGGTGTGTCCCGGGCGGCTGGTGACGGTAACGGTTCCGCCGTGGGCCGTGATGACGGCCTGGACGATGGCGAGGCCGAGACCGGTGCTTCCGGTGCTGCGGGAGCGGGCGTGATCGGCGCGGACGAAGCGCCCGAAGACCTCCGGCTGGAGCTCTTCGGGGATGCCCGGCCCGTTGTCGCCCACGCTCACGGTGACGCCGGGCTGATCGGCGGCGAGGGCGATGGTCACCTCGGTCCCGGGCGGGGTGTGGGTGCGGGCATTGACGAGGAGGTTTCCGATGGCCTGCTGGAGCCGGTGGACGTCGCCGGTGACGGTGACCGGATTTTCGGGGAGGTCGAGGAGCCAGCGGTGGCCGGGGCCGGCGGCGCGTGCGTCGTCTGTCGCGTTCAGGATCAGCAGGGTCAGATCGACCGGCTCGTGTTCGAGAGGGCGTCCGGCGTCCAGGCGGGCGAGGAGGAGCAGGTCGTCGACGAGGCGGGTCATGCGCTGTGACTCGCCGTCGATGCGTTCCAGGGCGTGGCGTACCGGGCCGGGGACGGGGCCGTGGTGACGCAGGGCGAGTTCGGCGTGGCCCCGGATGTTGGCGACGGGGGTGCGTAGTTCGTGGCTGGCGTCGGCGGCGAAGTGCCGGAGCCGTTCCTCGCCGGCCTGGCGGCGGGTGAGGGCGTTCTCGATGTGCTCGAGCATGTGGTTGAGGGCGGTGCCGACCTGGCCGACCTCGGTGCGGGGGTCGGTGTCCGGGAGCGGTCCGGGCATGGCGATCTCGCCGCTGGCGAGCGGCAGCCCGGCTACCTCCGCGGCCCGGGCGGTGACCCGCTGGAGGGGCCGTAGGGAGATGCGCACCCACAGGGCCCCGGCGATGCCGGTGACCGCGAGGGCAGCGCCGAACAGCACCCCTTCGACGGCTTCGAGGCGGTGAACGGTCTCCTCCACCGGGTGCAGGGGCAGCCCGGTGATCAGGGTGTCCTGGTCGTCGCCCTGGACAGCCGTGACGCGGTAGGCCCCCAGAGCGGAGAGGCGGATGCTGTGTCCGTGTCCGTCCACGGGTATCCCCGCCAGGGCGCGGCGGTCCCCGGGGGCGAGGGGGAGGGGGCGGTCGGTCGCCTCGTCGACGACGGCGGCCTGGGTGACGGAGCCGTTCAGGAGGCGGGCGCCGAAGGTCGATTCGGCCTGGCCCCGGGTGTCGGGGCGGTTGTCGGCGTCGGGTTTGGCCTCGTGTTCCAGGCTGGCAGCGAACCGGCCGCCGGAGGCGGAGAGCTGTTCGTCGAGGCGTCCCATCAGGAATCCTCGCAGGGCGAGGGCGGTGGTGATGCCGACGGCGAGGCAGGCGAGGGCGAGCAGGGTGACGAGTCCGGCGGTGAGCTGGGCACGCAGGGTGCGGGGTGGCGGGCGTCTCATGGGGATTCCGGCTTGAGGACGTAGCCGACGCCGCGCACGGTGTGGATCATCGGGGTGCGTCCGGCGTCGATCTTCTTGCGCAGGTAGCTGATGTAGAGCTCGACGACGTGGGCGCGGCCGCCGAAGTCGTAGGCCCAGACCCGGTCGAGGATCTGGTCCTTGGACAGCACTCGGCGCGGGTTGCGCATCAGGAAGCGCAGGAGCTCGAACTCGGTCCGGGACAGGTCGACGGTGGTCCCGGCGCGTCTGACCTCCCTGGCTTCCTCGTCCATGGTGAGGTTCCCGACGGTGAGCCGGTGTGCCCCCGGCTCGGCGGTCATGCCGGCCCGCCGGAGCAGCCCGCGCAGCCGGGCCAGGACCTCTTCCAGGCTGTAGGGCTTGGTGACGTAGTCGTCGCCGCCGGCGGTGATGCCGGCGATGCGGTCCTCGACCGCGTCGCGGGCGGTGAGGAACAGCACGCACACATGTGGCGTCTCGCGCCGCAGTGCGCGCAGGACCTGGAGGCCGTTCAGGTCGGGCAGCATCCAGTCCAGGACCACCGCGTCGGGCCGGAAGTCGCGGGCGGTGGTGAGGGCGGTCGTGCCGTCGGCGGCGGTGCGGACCTGCCAGCCCTCGCTGGTCATGACTCCGGCCAGAACGTCGGTGACGTCGGGTTCGTCGTCGACGACGAGGATCCGCACGGGTTCTCCGTCGGGGCGGTGCAGCGGGGATTGCGTACGCGGCTCGTCCATGGTTCCTCCAGCATCCCCCGGCGCAGGCCGTCGCGGGGCGGGCCGTGTCTTTGAGTTTCCTCTCAATCAGCGCTGAGAGCGGCCGGCGGGGCTGTTTCAGAAGGTACACAGAGGTTCGACTGTGAGGCTTGGCCGCCCATCGCCGGAGCGAGTCCTATCCGGAGGAGCCCATGACCAGCACGTTCACCAGCACCACGTACGAGAGCCGCGGGGTGCGCCACCGGCGCCCGCGCCGCAGCGCCGTGCCCTTCCTGGTGCCACTGGTGATCTGGGCCGGTGCCGCGGGCGTGCTGGCCCTGTGGTGGAGTGACACGACCGCGGTCGTCGGTCCGGCGGGCTGGCTCACCGGCGCGGGACGCATCACCGGGCTCCTGGCCGGCTACGCCTGCGCAGTCCTGCTGGCCCTCATGGCCCGCATGCCGCTCCTGGACCACACCATCGGAACCGACCGGCTCGCCCGCTGGCACGCCCTGGGCGGCCGCTGCACGGTCTCTCTCGCCCTCGCCCACACCCTGCTGATCATCTGGGGCTACTCACTGACCTCCCACACGAGCGTGGTCGGCCAGACGTCCACGCTCGTCCTGCACTACCCCGACCTCCTCAAAGGCACCGCCGGCTTCCTGCTGTTCCTGGCCACCGGAGTCCTCTCGGCCCGCGCGGCCCGCCGGAAGCTGAGTTACGAGACCTGGCACTATCTGCACTTCGCCACCTACCTGGCCGTCTTCCTCACCTTCGGACACCAACTCTCCAACGGAGCCGACTTCGTCGGTAACCGCCTCGCCCAGGTCGCCTGGTACACGCTGTTCCTCGGCGTCGCCGCGCTGGTCGCCTGGTACCGGTTCGCCGTGCCGCTGCGGTGCGGACTGCGCCACCGTCTGCGCGTGACCGAGGTCCGCCCCGAGGCCCCGGGCGTGGTCTCCGTCCACCTCACCGGTGAACATCTCGACGAGCTGGGGGGCGAGCCGGGGCAGTTCCTGCGCTGGCGCTTCATGGCCCGCGGTCTGTGGTGGACCGCCAATCCGTACTCCCTCTCCGCCCCCGCAGACCCCCGCCATCTGCGCATCACGGTGAAGACCGCCGGTGGCCACAGCGCCGCCCTCGCCCGCCTGGTGCCCGGCACCCGGGTGTGGGCAGAGGGACCGTACGGCGCCTTCACCGCGAACCGCCGCACCGCCCCCAAGGTCCTGCTCCTGGCCGGTGGCGTCGGTATCACCCCCTTGCGCACGCTCTTCGAGACGCTGCCGGGCCAGGTCACCCTCGTCCACCGGGCCCGCCGCACCGACGACCTCGCTCTGCGCGGTGAGATCGACGCGATAGCCGCCCACCGACGGGCCACCGTGCACTACGTCGTCGACGAACCGGCCGGATACTCCTCACCCCTCACCGCCCGGGGCCTGAGTGCTCTGGTGCCGGATCTTGCCGCGCACGACGTCTACCTGTGCGGTCCGCCCGGCATGACACAGGCCGCCATCCAGGCCCTGCGCGATGCCGGCGTCCCGGCACGAAGCATCCACCACGAGTCGTTCGCGTTCTGAGGAGAACCGCCATGCGCCGAGCCGTCCTCGCCACCACAGGGATCAGCGCCCTCGTCGTCGCGCTGCTCGCCCTCAAACCGCACCAGTTGCCGGCCCTCGCCGGGGTGGTCCCGCGTTCCCCGACAGACCCCTCCTCCCCGCACACCACCGCAGGCACCTCGTCGCGCGCATCCACAGGCACCGGCACATTCACCGGCGATCCCGTCGACACCGAATACGGGACCGTGCAGGTCGCCGCCACCCTCTCCAAGGGAAGGATCACCGCCGTCAAGGTTCTCCAGGCCCCGGACCAGAACGGACGCGACCGGCAGCTCGCCTCCTACGCGCTGCCCCGTCTCACCCAGGAGGCGATCGGCGCCCAGGGCGCGCACATCGACGCCGTCTCCGGCGCCAGCTACACCAGCCAGGGCTACATCCAATCCCTGCAGAGCGCCCTGGACCGGGCTCATGCCTGACACCGCACACGGACTGCGCCATGTCGAACACGTCATGGGCACCGTCTTCTCCTTCGACATCCGCGACACGCCCACCCCGGCCATCCACCACGCCCTCGCCGAGGCCGTGCGGCTGCTCCACCGGGTCGACACCGTGTTCTCCACCTACCGGCCCGACAGCCACATCAGCCGCCTCGACCGCCGCGAGATCCACCTGGACGACTGCCCGCCCGAGGTCCATGAGGTCCTGTCCCTCTGCGCTCGGGCAACCCGTGACAGCGACGGCTGGTTCAGCATCGTCCCCGCCGGAACCCTCGACCCCTCGGGGCTCGTCAAGGGCTGGGCCACCGAAGCCGCATCCCGACTGCTCCACGAAGCCGGCGCGCACCACACCTGCGTCAACGGCGGAGGCGACCTCCAACTCCGCGGCCGGGCAACCTCCGGCACCCCCTGGCGCATCGGCATCACCCACCCCCTGCGCCCCGCCGAACTGGCCACCGTCATCACCGCCCGCCATGACCTGGCCGTCGCCACCTCCGGCACCGCCGAACGCGGCGCCCACATCCTCGACCCGCACAGCGGCACACCCGCCACCGCGTTCGCCTCCCTCACCGTCATCGGGCCCCGGCTGACCATGACCGACGCCTACACCACCGCAGCGTTCGCCAGAGGCGAGGACGCACGGGACTGGCTGGAAGCACTGGACGGCTACGAGGCGCTCGCCGTCCTGCCCGACGGCCGGACGTGGCAGACGTCAGGATTCAGCCAATATGGATAATTTCCGCTCTGTCCGCGCAGGTTCGATACACCGGGAGACCGAGGCTCCGCCGACCGGGCCGACGCGCCCGATCCGCCACGTCACCACTTCTGAGCAGGCACGATCGCTCGCTGACCGGGCTCCGGACCGGGAACCGGGGGCGGGCGGTCGTAAACCTCCGTCTCAGATAGTAGGAAGTCCGAGTAATTGTGGAGACAGACCGGCCGAGCTGTCCTAACTTTGTAGAAGCCGAACGTCTCGCTAGATCCAGCGACCGGCGGTCGTGAGCGTGCGCCCTGTGCAGGCAACCCCTGCGGCGTCCGCTCCCCGCCTCTTCCGGCACCTCGAAATCCCGATCTCGAAATCACCTTCACGATTTTTCGATCTCGAAATCCTCGCGATCTCAAGGAGTCGATCCACCATGGCCGAGACGACTGTCCGCCGCGTCCGTCACACCCACCGCCCGACCGAGTCGGAGCGCCGCAATGCCGCCGCCGCCCTGCAGCGGGCCCTCGACCGCAGGGACAACGGCGGCTCCACGGGCCACTGAGACGAGCCGCTGAGGCCGGCCGGCCTCGGCGGAAGTTCGGCGGCCGCCGCCCGGTCGGCGCTCAGCCGCGGCTGATCTCGAAGTGGTCGATGCGCTCGCCCGATTCGGCGAGTGCGGTGACCTTCATCCGGGCATGCCGTCCGGGCTCCACCTCCACCGCCAGGAAAGAGAAGCCGGTGTAACGGACCCGGGACCACTCCACGGTCTCGGTCGCCCTTCCGCCGCCCTTGACCACGTGGAACGTGTCCACGCTGTCCTGGTCCTTGATGTGTCCCTCGTACGTGTCCGGCGCCGGGAAGTTGTACAGCGCCTTGCCCGCGCCGCCCGCCGTGACGTACACGATGCCGTCCCGCGTCGGGTCGGTGCGCTCGCCGATCGGCACCTTGCGCCGGACCGCGTTCTTCAGGATCGCGTCGGTGCGCTCGTAGACGTGGTTGTGGCCGTTGATGACCAGGTCCACCTGGTGCTTCTCGAAGAGCGGCACCCACGCGTCGCGCACCCCGCCGTCCGAGGCGTGCGCGTTGGTCGTCGAGAAGGCGCAGTGGTGGAAGAAGACGACGATGAAGTCGATCTCGTTGCGGGCCCGCAGCTCGCCCAGGCGCCGGTCCAGCCAGCGCGTCTGCCTGCCGTCGCTGATCCCGAAGTTGGCCGGGATCTCGTACGAGACGTCGTTGGCGTCGAGGGCGACGACGCCCACGTTGCCGTGCACGAACGAGTAGGCGCCGGGCTGGTTCACCGGGTCCGGACCGTTGTCGGGCAGCGTCCAGCGGGCGTTCTGGCCGCCGTAGCCGTCCGGCGAGTACCAGGCCTCCATGTCGTGGTTGCCGGTGGTCACCATCCACGGCACGGTCTTCGACACCGTCTCCGTCTGCGCCAGGAACTGGTCCCAGGTGCGGGCGTCATAGGTGTCGGTGCTCTGCCCGGAGCCGGACGGGTCGGCGTAGCAGATGTCGCCCGCGTGCAGGTGGAAGGCCGGGTTCTGACCGAGGATCAACTGGTCGTTGCCCAGCGCGTGGTAGCTGACGCCCTGGTCGCCGAAGGCGGTGAAGGTGAAGGCCCCGGCGTGCGAGGGCGCGGTCGTGAAGGTGCCGAGCGTGCCCAGGTTGCGGGTGTCGGCGGGGTCGAAGCCGTCGTGGCCGACGCCGTAGTAGTACGTCGTGCCGGGCCGAAGCCGCTCCAGACTCGCGTGTACGTAGAACTGCTCGGCGGCCGCGATCTTCCCGCCGTTCAGCTCGGGCGTGGTGAGGTGGCGCAGCTCGGCGTCGATCCTGCGGCTCAGCGCCCACGGCTGGTGGCCGATCCGGATGTACGGGCGCCGCACGGCGAACGGGACCTGCCAGGAGACCGACATCTGCGTCTTCGGGTCGGCTCCGTACGCCAGGTGCCGGCCGAACGGTGCCACCAGCGAACCGTCCACCTGGGTGGACGTGTGACGCGGGGCCGGAACGGCCGGTGCCGCGTAGGCGGGCGGGGAGGCGAGCCCAAGGCCGGCGCCGGCGACGGCCGCGGTCGCCGCGCTCGTACGGAGCACGCCCCGCCGGGTGAGCCGGGTGCGCAGATACTCGTGCTGCTCGGCCATGCTCATACGGTCGGCGAGCTTCTCGGGGATTCCGAAACGGGGGATGTCCATGGAGTCCATGAAGCAGAACATCCACCCGCCACCCGACGCCGTCCCGGCGAATGGGTGAACGATGCGCGTACAGCTCACCATGTGTCCGTATGGTGGACGTGACGTGTCATGAGGTGGGACGCGAAGTATGGTGCGGGCATGTCTCGCAGCATCAATCTCGCAGTGATCCCCGGTGACGGTATCGGCCAGGAGGTCGTGGCCCAGGGCCTCAAGGTCCTCGACGCTGTTCTCCCGCAGGATGTGAAGCTGGAGACCAAGGAGTACGACCTCGGCGCCCGGCGCTGGCACCGTACCGGCGAAACCCTCCCGGACGCGGAGCTCACAGCCCTCAAGGGTCATGACGCCATCCTGCTCGGCGCGATCGGTGACCCCTCCGTGCCGTCCGGCGTCCTGGAGCGCGGGCTCCTGCTGAAGCTGCGGTTCGCCTTCGACCACTTCATCAACTTGCGGCCGTCGAAGCTGTTCCCGAACACCACGACGCCGCTGGCCGGCCGGCCGGACATCGACTTCGTCGTCGTCCGCGAGGGAACCGAGGGCCCGTACACCGGCAACGGCGGTTCACTGCGCACCGGTACGCCGGCCGAGGTCGCCACCGAGGTCAGCGTCAACACCGCGTACGGTGTCGAGCGCGTCGTCCGTGACGCCTTCGAGCGGGCCAACGCCCGCCCCCGCAAGAAGCTGACGCTGGTTCACAAGAACAACGTCCTCGTGTACGCGGGTCACCTGTGGAAGAACACCTTCGACAAGGTCGCGACCGAGTACCCCGAGGTCGCCACCGACTATCTGCACGTCGACGCCGCGACGATCTTCTTCGTCACCCAGCCGGAGCGCTTCGACGTCATCGTCACCGACAACCTCTTCGGTGACATCCTCACCGACCTCGCCGCTGCCGTGACCGGCGGCATCGGCCTGGCCGCGTCCGGCAACATCAACCCGACCGGCGCCTTCCCGTCGATGTTCGAGCCGGTCCACGGCTCCGCCCCCGACATCGCGGGACAGGGCAAGGCCGATCCGACCGCCACGATCCTCTCCGTCGCCCTCCTGCTGCGCCACCTCGGCTACGAGGCCGAGGCCGCGCGCATCGAGGACGCCGTCTCCGCCGACCTCGCGGAGCGAGGGGGGCACCTCCCAGGCCCTTCAGGCTCTGGGGGAGGACGGACGACTCGTACGACGGATCAGATCGGCGACGCGCTCGCGGTACGCGTAGCGAGCTGACCCGACGACTCCAATTTTCGAAGCCGCCGGGTCGCAACCGCACCCGGCGGCTTCTCCTGCGCGGTCCCGGGTGCCACTATCGACCGCTGGACCGCATTCGCGTCATTTCGTGCACGGCCACCCGGGAGAGATAATCGAACGGGGCCGCTGCTCGCGGTGAAGCTCGGACGTCCTAGCACCTGTCTGACAGGAGCGACGTGAGCGCGGTCCGACCCACACAACCGGTGAAGGACACGCACACATGACGACGCCCACGATCGAGCTCAAGCCCTCCTCGACCCCGCTGTCCGACGCGGAGCGCGAGGCGATCCTGGTCAAGCCCGGATTCGGCCGCTACTTCACCGATCACATGGTGACGATCCGGTGGACCGAGGGCCGCGGCTGGCACGACGGCCAGCTCGTCCCCTACGGCCCGCTCGCCCTCGACCCCGCGACCACGGTTCTGCACTACGCGCAGGAGATCTTCGAGGGCCTCAAGGCTTACCGCCGGCCCGACGGCAGCGTCGCCACGTTCCGCCCCGAGGCGAACGCCAAGCGTTTCCAGGCCTCGGCGCACCGGCTGGCCATGCCGGAACTGCCCGTCGAGACGTTCATCGAGGCGTGCGACGTGCTGGTCCAGCAGGACAAGGCGTGGGTTCCGGCGCACGGCGGCGAGGAGTCGCTCTACCTGCGTCCGTTCATGATCGCGACCGAGGTCGGCCTGGGTGTGAAGCCCGCCAACGAGTACCTCTTCATCGTCATCGCCTCGCCCGCCGGTGCCTACTTCCCCGGCGGCGTCAAGCCGGTCTCCATCTGGCTCTCCGAGAACCGCGTCCGCGCCGTCCCCGGCGGCATGGGCGACGCCAAGACCGGCGGCAACTATGCCGCGTCCCTCCTCGCCCAGGCCGAGGCCGCCGAGCAGGGCTGCGACCAGGTCGCGTACCTCGACGCGGTCGAGCACAAGTGGGTCGAGGAGCTCGGCGGGATGAACCTGTACTTCGTGTACGGGAACAAGATCGTCACCCCGGCCCTGACCGGCTCCCTGCTCGCCGGTGTCACCCGTGACTCGCTGCTCAAGGTCGCCCGCGACCTCGGCTACGAGTCCGAGGAGGGCCGCGTCTCCATCGACCAGTGGCGCGCCGACACCGAGAACGGCAGCCTCACCGAGGTCTTCGCCTGCGGCACCGCCGCCGTCATCACCCCCGTCGGCACCGTGAAGTCCGCGGGCGGCGAGTGGGCCCAGAGCGACGGCGCGCCCGGCGAGGTCACGCTGAAGCTGCGCGAGCGCCTGCTGGACATCCAGCGCGGCATCGCCGAGGACACCCACGGCTGGATGCACCCGCTCGGCTAGGACCTGTCCTGCCGATCTTCGCGGGCCCGGAACGCCTGGCACGGCACCTCGCCGCGTTGTCGTCAGTCGCCCGAGTGCGTCCAGTACGAGGACGATCCTCCGCCTTGCGATGCACCGCACCAGACGCCCCGGGCTGATCCACGAAGATCGACAGGACAGGACCTGGGCCCCGTCCGTCGTACGCGCGAAGGCCGCGCCCGGTTCCCGCCGGGCGCGGCCTTCGTCGTGTGCCCGGGCCGGTCGCCTCGTTGGAGCGCTGCTCAAAAGTGACACGGTCGAGCTTCCGCTTCCCGCCGATCCATGGTTAGAGTGCTGCTCTAAACAGGAGGTGTGTGGGCGTGCGACTGACCCCGACGGAACGTGACCGGCTGCTGCTCTTCGGCGCGGCCGAACTGGCCCGGGCCCGCCGCGCCCGGGGGCTGAGGCTCAATGTCCCCGAGGCGACCGCGCTGATCGCGGACACGGTCTGCGAGGCCGCCCGCGACGGGCGCAGGCTCGCCGAGGCCATCGAGGCCGCCCGGTCCGTGCTCGGCCCCGACGATGTGCTGCCCGGGGTCGCCGACGTCGTCACCGAGGTCCATGTGGAGGCCGTCTTCGACGACGGTTCGCGGCTCGCCGTCGTCTCCCGGCCGCTGGGCGGCAGGCTGGGCGACGACGCGCCCGGGGCGGTCATTCCCGGCCCGGCCACGCCCGAACCGGAGCCGGCGGCGCGGCTGACCGTCCGTAACACCGCGACCGTGCCGGTCTCCGTCACCTCGCACTTCCACTTCTTCGAGGCCAACCCGCGGCTCGACTTCGACCGGGCGGCCGCGTACGGGATGCGGCTGTGCGTCCCCGCCGGGTCCTCCGTCCGCTTCGGGCCGGGGGAGTCCGTGGACGTGGGGCTGGTGCCGATCGGCGGTGACCGGATCGCCATCGGGTTCGCCGGTCTGGTCGACGGGCCGCTCGACGCGCCCGGCGCACGCGAAGAGGCCCTGCGGCGCGCGGCGGCCTGCGGATATCTGGGAGCCGAACGATGAGCATCGATCGTCACGAGTACGCCTCCGTCCACGGCCCGCGCGCCGGGGACCGGGTCAGGCTCGGCGACTCCGGGCTGACCGTCCGCGTCGAGTCCGACGCGCAGCGGTACGGCGAGGAGTTCCTCGCCGGATTCGGCAAGACCGCCCGCGACGGGCTGCACCTCAAGGCCGCGGCCGTCCGGGACACCTGCGATGTCGTCATCAGCAACGTGCTGGTCATCGACGCCGTGCAGGGCATCCGCAAGGTGTCGATCGGTATCCGCGAGGGCCGCATCGCGGCGATCGGGCGGGCCGGCAACCCGGACACCCTCGACGGCGTCGACGTCGTCGTCGGCACGGGCACCACCATCGTCTCCGGCGAGGGCATGATCGCGACGGCGGGCGCCGTCGACACCCACGTCCATCTGCTCTCGCCGCGGATCATGGAGGCCTCGCTCGCCTCCGGCGTCACCACGATCATCGGCCAGGAATTCGGCCCGGTCTGGGGCGTCGGCGTCAACTCGCCCTGGGCGCTGCGCCACGCCTTCAATGCCTTCGACGCCTGGCCGGTCAACATCGGCTTCCTGGGCCGCGGTTCGTCCTCCCGCCAGGCCCCGCTGGTCGAGGCGCTCGCGGAGGGCGGGGCCTGCGGCTTCAAGGTCCACGAGGACATGGGCGCCCACACCCGCGCCCTGGACACCGCCCTGCGCGTAGCCGAGGAGCACGACGTCCAGGTCGCCCTGCACAGCGACGGGCTGAACGAGTGCCTGTCGGTCGAGGACACCCTGCGCGTCCTCGAAGGCCGCACGATCCATGCCTTCCACATCGAGGGCTGCGGCGGCGGACACGTCCCCAACGTCCTGAAGATGGCGGGCGTCGAGAACGTCATCGGCTCGTCCACCAACCCGACGCTGCCCTTCGGCCGGGACGCCGTCGCCGAGCACTACGGGATGATCGTCTCGGTACACGACCTCAAGACGGACCTGCCGGGCGACGCCGCCATGGCCCGCGACCGCATCCGCGCCGGAACGATGGGCGCCGAGGACGTCCTGCACGACCTGGGTGCCATCGGAATCACGTCGTCCGACGCGCAGGGCATGGGACGCGCCGGGGAGACGGTGCGCCGTACCTTCGCGATGGCCGGGAAGATGAAGGCCGAACTCGGCCCGATGGACGGCGACGGACCCGCGGACGACAACGCCCGGGTGCTGCGCTACATGGCCAAGCTCACCATCAACCCCGCCATCGCGCACGGCCTCGCGCACGAGATCGGCTCCATCGAGACCGGCAAGCTCGCCGACATCGTGCTGTGGCGGCCCGAGTTCTTCGGCGCCAAACCGCAGCTCGTACTGAAGTCGGGCTTCCCGGCGTACGGGGTCACGGGCGACCCGAACGCCGCCACCGACACCTGTGAACCCCTGGTCCTCGGGCCGCAGTTCGGGGCGTACGGAGCCACCGCGGCCGATCTCTCCGTGGCCTTCGTCTCGCAGGCGGCGACCCAGCTCGGCGCGGACCTGATGCCCACGCGCCGACGCCGCGTCGGGGTGCGCGGCACCCGTGGCATCGGCCCCGGCGACCTCGTCCACAACTCCCGTACCGGAGAAGTCGCCGTGGACGCCCGCAGCGGCCTGGTCACCCTGGACGGCGACCCGTTGCGCTCCGAGCCCGCCGACTCCGTCTCCCTCAACCGCCTCTACTTCCTGTAAGGACCCCGCCGTGACCTTCCGCATGCCGCCCGAGTGGGCCCCGCACGAACGCACCTGGATGGCCTGGCCCGGCCCCAACCCCACCTTCGACACCGATGCCGAACTGGACGAGGCCCGCAGCGCCTGGTCCACCGTCGCCCGCGCCGTCCGCCGCTTCGAACCCGTCACGATGGTCGTCGGACCCGGCCAGGAGGACGGCGCACGCGCCCTCCTCGGCCCGGACATCGAGCTGGCCGTCCGCCCGCTCGACGACGCCTGGATGCGCGACATCGGCCCCACCTTCGTCACCGACGGACGCCAACTGGCCGCCGTCGACTGGATGTTCAACGGCTGGGGTGCCCAGGACTGGGCCCGCTGGGAGCACGACCAGCACATCGCCCGCTCCGTCGCCGAGCTCGCCGCCGTCCCCGCGCACAGCTCCGCGCTCGTCAACGAGGGCGGCGCCATCCACGTCGACGGCGAAGGCACCGTCCTGCTCACCGAGACCGTCCAGCTGGGCCAGGAACGCAACCCCGGCTGGACCCGCGAGCAGGTCGAGGCCGAGATCCATGCACGGCTCGGCACCGAGAAGGCCATCTGGCTGCCTCGCGGACTGGCCGGCGACTACGGCACGTACGGCACCCTCGGGCACGTCGACATCGTCGCCGCCTTCGCCCGCCCGGGCACCGTCGTCGCCCACGTCCAGCCGGACCCGGCGCACCCCGACCACGAGATCACCCGCGAGACGGTCCGCGTCCTGCGCGCCGCCACCGACGCCAGGGGCCGCTCCCTGAACGTCGTGGAGGTCCCCGCGCCCACCGTGCTGAAGGCCGACGGCGAGTGGGTCGACTACTCCTACATCAACCACTACCTCTGCAACGGCGGCGTGATCCTCTGCGCCTTCGACGACCCGCGCGACAAGGAAGCGGCGGCGATCTTCGGCGAGTTGTTCCCCGACCGTACGGTGACCCTCGTCGACGCCCGTACGATCTTTGCCGGCGGTGGAGGCATCCACTGCATCACCCAGCAGCAGCCGAAGGTCTGAACCGTGCCCCCCGCTCCACGCCGACGCAACACCGCCCCGCCCCGCGAGGAGTTGCTGGCCGCCGCCATGGCCACCATCGCCGAACGGGGCCTCGACGGCCTCACCATGGCCGGGCTCGGCCGCGAGGTCGGCATGAGCAGCGGACACCTCCTCTACTACTTCCGCACCAAGGACGAGCTGCTGCTCCAGACCCTGGAGTGGAGCGAGGAGAGGCTCGGTGCGGAGCGGCGCACCCTGCTGTCCGGGCGGGCCACAGTCCGCGAACGGCTCGACGCGTACATCGATCTGTATCTCCCCGACGGCCACCGCGATCCGCACTGGACCCTCTGGCTGGAGGTCTGGAACCGCTCGCGGAACGCGGACGACGACGCACGCGCCCGGCAGGCCGCGATCGAGGGCGCCTGGCATCGGGACCTCGTGGCGCTGCTGGCGGAGGGCGCCTCGCGCGGCGAGTTCCGTACCGTCGACGCCGAACGGTTCGCGACCCGGCTGCGGGCCCTGCTCGACGGGTTCAGCGTCCATGTCGCCGTCGGTATCCCCGGCATGGACCGCGAGCAAGTCCTCGCCCGGGTGTCGGAGTTCATCGACGACTCGCTCACCGTCACGGAGCCGCATCCCCCTCGGTGAACTAAACGTACGTAAGTACGCGTGATCGTTGCCCGTTGCGCTCTTGTTGTGCTCCCGGCTGTTCGGGCACGGTGACGAACCATGGGACGAGAGCAGTGGAAGAAAATCTGGGTCGGCTCCGCAGGCAACATGGTCGAATGGTTCGACTGGTTCGTGTACGCGACCTTCGCGGTCTACTTCGCGGACTCGTTCTTCCCCGAGGGCAATGAGACCGCCAACCTCATGAACACCATGGGGATCTTCGCCGTCGGCTTCTTCATGAGGCCCGTCGGCGGCTGGCTGCTCGGCCGGATCGGTGACCGCAGAGGCCGCAAGGCCGCACTCACCCTCACCGTCACCCTCATGTCGGCCTCCGCGATCCTCATCGCCGTGGCACCGACGTACGACATGGCGGGCTACGGCGGCGTCGCCGTCCTGCTGGTGGCCCGGCTCCTCCAGGGCCTCTCCGTCGGCGGCGAGTACGCGGCCAGCGCCACGTATCTGACCGAGGCGTCCGCGCCCAACCGGCGCGGCTTCGCCTCCAGCTTCCAGTACGTGTCCATGACCGCCGGACAACTCGTCGGCCTCGGCCTCCAGATCGTCCTGCAGCGCAACATGTCCGACGCCGCCCTGCACAGTTGGGGCTGGCGCATCCCGTTCATCGTCGGCGCGCTCGGCGCCGCGGTCGTGTTCTATCTGCGCCGCTCGATGCTGGAGACCGAGGTGTACGCGGAGTCCGGCGCCGCCGAGCAGGCGGACCGCGGCACTTTGAAGGCGCTGTGGCAGCACAAGCGCGAGGCGTTCCTCGTGATGGCGCTGACCATGGGCGGGACCGTCGCGTACTACACGTACACGACCTACCTCACCAAGTTCCTCTCCAAGAGCGCCGGCATGGAGAAGACCACCGCCTCGCTCGTCAGCTTCTGCGCCCTGTTCGTCTTCATGTGCATCCAGCCACTGGCCGGAATGCTCTCCGACCGGATCGGCCGCCGCCCGCTGCTGATCACCTTCGCCGTCGGCTCGACCTTTTTGACCGTGCCGATCATGACGATGCTCAAGCACGCCGGCACCTTCTGGCCCGCCTTCGGCCTGGCGCTCCTCGCCCTGGTCGTCGTCACCGGGTACACCTCGATCAACGCCTGTGTGAAGGCCGAACTCTTCCCGACCGGCATCCGCGCCCTGGGCGTCGCCCTCCCGTACGCCATCGCCAACGCGCTCTTCGGCGGCACCGCCGAATACGTGGCCCTCTGGTTCAAGAAGTCCGGCATCGAGTCCGGCTTCTACTGGTACGTCGCGGGGTGCGCCGCGATCTCCCTGATCGTCTACCTGACCATGCGCGAGACCCGCGACATCGACCTGGGCCGGGTCGGCGCCGGCAAGCCCGGACAGGAGCGCGCGGAGTCGTCCGGAGCGACCACCGTCACGCCCGCATCCTGAGACGGGGCACGGCACGGAGGCGGCCCTGTGCAAGACTGCCTCCGTGTCCTCGTTCGTCATGATTATTGGCAACAGGCGCGCCGGTCCGCAGTGACCGTCCCGTACCACCTACGTGCGGCGCGGCCACCGTGCCCCAGACCCGCGCGCAGACCTCTCGCACCCGCGAGAGGTTTTTTCGTTTTCCGGCCCTCACCTCGGCCGGGGCGAGGCGCGCGGGATGATGGGGGCAAGTGGAGCCAGATCGTCCGGATCCACTCATCCGACAGGAGTCAGACCAGCATGACCACCAAGGCCAAGGCCACCGACGACAGTTTCCACGTCTTCGACACCACGCTGCGCGACGGGGCCCAGCGTGAAGGCATCAACCTGACGGTCGCGGACAAGCTGACCATTGCCCGGCACCTGGACAACTTCGGCGTGGGCTTCATCGAGGGCGGCTGGCCCGGCGCCAACCCTCGCGACACCGAGTTCTTCGCGCGCGCCCAGCAGGAGATCGAGTTCGAGAACGCCCAGTTGGTCGCCTTCGGCGCGACTCGCCGGGCCGGTGGCAAGGCCGCCGAGGACCCCCAGGTCAAGGCGCTGCTGGAGTCCGGCGCCCCGGTGATCACGCTGGTCGCCAAGTCCCACGACCGCCATGTGGAACTCGCCCTGCGCACCACCCTCGAAGAGAACCTGGAGATGGTCCGCGACACCGTCTCCTTCCTGCGCGAGCAGGGCCGCCGGGTCTTCGTCGACTGTGAGCACTTCTTCGACGGCTACCGCGCCAATCCCGAGTACGCCAAGGCTGTCGTCCGCGCCGCCGCCGAGGCCGGCGCCGATGTCGTCATCCTCTGCGACACCAACGGCGGCATGCTCCCCGCGCAGGTCACCGCCGTCGTCTCCACCGTGCTTGCCGACACCGGTGCCCGGCTCGGCATCCACGCCCAGGACGACACCGGTTGCGCCGTGGCCAATACCCTCGCCGCTGTGGACGCGGGCGCCACCCACGTCCAGTGCACCGCCAACGGCTACGGCGAACGGGTCGGCAACGCCAACCTCTTCCCCGTCGTCGCCGCCCTGGAACTCAAGTACGGCAAGACCGTCCTCCCGGAGGGCGCGCTCGCCGACATGACCCGCGTCTCCCACGCGATCGCCGAGGTCGTCAATCTGACGCCCTCCACCCACCAGCCCTATGTGGGGGTTTCCGCCTTCGCCCACAAGGCCGGACTGCACGCCTCCGCGATCAAGGTCGACCCGGACCTGTACCAGCACATCGACCCCGCGCTGGTCGGCAACACCATGCGGATGCTGGTCTCCGACATGGCGGGCCGCGCCTCCATCGAGCTCAAGGGCAAGGAACTCGGCATCGACCTCGGCGACGACCGCGAACTCGTCGGCCGCGTCGTCGAACGCGTCAAGGAGCGCGAACTCAAGGGCTACACGTACGAGGCCGCCGACGCCTCCTTCGAACTGCTGCTGCGCGCCGAGGCCGAGGGCCGGGCGCGCAGCTACTTCCGTACCGAGTCCTGGCGCGCCATCGTCGAGGACCGCCCCGACGGTACGCACGCCAACGAGGCGACCGTGAAGCTCTGGGCCAACGGCGAGCGCATCGTCGCCACCGCCGAGGGGAACGGCCCGGTCAACGCACTCGACCGGGCGCTGCGCGTCGCGCTGGAGCGGATCTATCCGCAGCTCGCCAAGCTGGAACTGGTCGACTACAAGGTCCGCATCCTCGAAGGCCGCACCGGCACCGAGTCCACCACCCGAGTCCTCATCACCACGGGCGACGGCAGCGGCGACTGGGCGACCGTGGGCGTCGCGGAGAACGTCATCGCGGCGTCCTGGCAGGCACTGGAGGACGCCTACACGTACGGGCTGCTGCGCGCCGGGGTCGAGCCCACGGAGTAACGGCCTGACCCACGATTGGCGCTGGGACGCCGCTGCCAATCGTGGGTGAGGCCGTAACGCGGTCGCAGTCGGGCTTCGTCCTGGATCGCCGGACAGGCTTGAAGTCGAGTCTGTCCGGCGGCCGACGGCGGGAGCGGGCCCGGCTCAGGTGGACGACCGCGCAGGCGTCACCCACCTGGGTTAGCTTCGATATATGCGGAACAGGCTGTTCCGGGCCGTGTTGGCCGGCCTGCTGCTGATTTTGTCGGCGGTCGTGCTCGCCGTGGCACCCGCTGCACCCGCCGCGGTCGGTGCATCGACCATCAACGATGTCGCGCAGGCGCTGCGCAGGAGCCCGGTGTACGTCGACCCGGCCGCCGCCGCCCAGCTCTCCCCGGGCCAGGCGGCCGCCCTGACGAAGAAGATCAAGGACGCCGACAAGCCCGTGTTCGTGGCGGTACTCCCGCGGACCTCGGCGTTCCCCGAGCAGAACCTGCTCACCACCCTGCGCACGGACACCGGCATAACCGGCGTCTACGCGGTCCGTCTCGGCAACGGATTCAACGCGGGCGCCGACCCGCGGGTGATGTCCACCCGAGCGGTCCGGAATCTGACCGCCGCGGTCAGGACACCCGGCACGGACACCGACGCCGCGACCCAGCTGAACGCCTTCGTGGACCGGGCCGTCGAACAGGCCCGGGGCAGCGCCCCCGCCTCCTGGGGTGGCTCCTCGGCGGGCAGCGGACCGTCGTCCGCCGTCGGACTGATCACGGTCGCCGCGATCCTGGTGCTGGGCGCCGGTACGGCGTACACGATCTTCCGGCGCAACCAGAAGCGCAAGGAGAACGAGGAGCGGGCCGCGCTCGACAAGCTCCGCCTCGTCGTGGACGAGGACATCACCGCGTACGGCGAGACCCTGGACCGTCTGGACTTCCACCCCGCCGAGTCGGGCGCCGACGACGCCATGCGCGCCGACTACGAGCGGGCACTCGATTCCTACGAAAGCGCGAAAACCCGCATGTCCCGGGCCCGGCACCCGTCCGACGTACGCGGAGTCACCCAGGCCCTGGAGGACGGCCGGTTCTCCCTCGCGGTCCTGGCGGCCCGCCGCAGGGGCGCCGAACCGCCCGTCCGCCGCCCGCCGTGCTTCTTCGACCCGCGCCACGGCCCCTCGGTGGCCGACGCCCGGTGGTCCCCGTCCGGCGGCACGGCCCGCGAGGTCCCGGTCTGCGCGGCGGACGAGATCCGGCTGCGCGAGGGCGAGGAACCGCTGAGCCGCACCGTCGACACGGACGACGGCCACCGCCGCCCGTACTGGGAGGCGGGCCCGGCGTACGGGCCCTGGGCGGGCGGCTACTTCGGCGGCGGTCTGCTGCCCGGCCTGCTGGTCGGCACGGTGCTCGGCTCGATGCTCTCCTCCCCGGCGTACGCGGACGAGTACGGCGGGGGAGACTTCGGCTCCGGCGGTGACTGGAGCGGCGGCGACTTCTCCGGTTCCGACTTCGACTCGTCCGGCTTCGACGGCGGCTTCGGAGACGGCGGCGACGTCGGGGGCGGTGGCGGATTCGACGGAGGCGGGTTCTGAGCCGTTGATCAGCAAACTCTCGGGCAGGTGCGATTCATGCTAGACATAAAGATATGTCTGGTATCGGCCGATTCCGGGCGAGGCTGCGGCGCACCGTCCGGCGACCACATCGGCACGATGGGGGGCGCTCGGGCCAAGCTTCCCCTGCGCCGCCCGAGCGGGACATGATCCACTGCTCCCCGGGGAGCGAACTGCGTGCGCTGTTCAACGTGCGCACCCTGGCGGGCCAGGTCTTCTGCCTCGTGCTCGGGCTCGTGCTGCTGCTCGTCGCCGCCGCCGCGGTCGCGCTGGTGGAGCAGAGCCGCCGCGACAGCCTGGAGGAGGCCAGGCTGCGCACACTGAGCGTGGCCCAGGCATTCGCCGACTCGCCGGGGATCGTGGCGGCGCTGGGCAGCAAGGACCCCACGGCGATCCTGCAGCCACGCGCGGAGGAGACCCGCAAGGAGGCCAATGTCGACACGGTCGTCGTGCTGAACGTTCACGGCATCCGCTACACCCACCCCGACCCCGCCCTGATCGGCAAGCACGTCGTAGGCCCGTACAAGGAGGCGCTCACCGGGCGGGCCTTCACCCGGACGTTCAGCGGCAGCCTGGGGCCCTCGATCAACTCGGTGGTGCCTGTGGACCGGCCCGACGGGAAGGTCGTCGGCGTGGTGTCCGTCGGGCTCACCGACAAGTCGGTGAACATGGTGGCCGACCGGTCCATCCCGCTCAGTGTCGCCGCGGCGGTGGTCGCCGCGGCGATCACCACGGGCGGCGCGGCGCTCGTGAGCAGACGGCTGCGCCGTCAGACACACGGCCTCGGGCCTACAGAGATGACCCGGATGTACGAGCACCACGACGCGGTGCTGCACGCGGTCCGCGAGGGCGTCCTCATCGTCGGGGCCGACCAGCGGCTGATGCTCGTCAACGACGAGGCCCGCAGGCTTCTCGACCTCCCCCCGAATGCGGAGGGCCGCGCCGTCACGGACCTCGGGCTGCCCCCGGCCACCACGGAGCTGCTCGCCTCCGGCCGGACCGTCACCGACGAGGTGCTGCGCAGCGGCAACCGGTTGCTGTCCGTCAGCCTCCGCCCGACGGACACGCTCGGCGCGCCACAGAGCACCGTGGCGACCCTCCGGGACACCACCGAACTCAGCGCGATCTCGGGCCGGGCGGAACTCGTGCACGAACGCCTGCTGCTCCTCTACGAGGCCGGTGCCCGGATCGGTACGACCCTCGACGTGACCCGGACGGCCCAGGAGCTCGCGGATGTGGCGACCTCCGGATTCGCGGACGTCACGACCGTCGACCTCGCGCCTCCCCCGGTCCCCGGGGAGAAACCGGCCACCGAGACCGGAATCCCACTGGACATGCGCCGTGCCGCGATCGCCGCCGCAGACCCGGACCAGCCCCTGTTCCCGGTCGGACGAGTGGTCGGCTTCGTTCCCGACAGGACCAGGGCCAAGCGCGTGAACGTCGCGGAGGCCGGGCTGGGCATCGAGGTGATCACCGCGCTGGGCTGGCGGCACTGGTCCAGCGAGCGTGCCGCGGGCATCCTGGACTACGGATTCCACTCGGTGATCTCCGTACCGCTGCACGCACGCGGATTCATTCTGGGCCTGGTCAACTTCTGGCGCGCGGGCGACAGCGCCCCGTTCAACGCCGACGACGAGTCCTTCGCCGAAGAACTGGTGGCACGGGCGGCCGTCAGCCTGGACAACGCCCGCCGGTACACACGCGAGCACGAAATGGCCGTGACACTGCAGCGCAGCCTGCTGCCCCGCGGCCTGCCCGAACAGAACGCCCTCGATGTGGCCTACCGCTATCTGCCGGCGCGCGCCGAGGTGGGTGGCGACTGGTACGACGTGATCCCGCTGTCGGGCGCCCGCGTGGCGCTGGTCGTCGGTGACGTGGTCGGCCAGGGACTGCACGCCGCCGCCACCATGGGGCGGCTGCGTACCAGCATCCACAACTTCTCCGCCCTGGACCTCACGCCCGACGAACTCCTCGGACATCTCGACGAACTGGTCAGCCGGATGGATCAGGACGAAGCGGCCGACGGCGGCGTCGAGATCGCCGGAGCCACCTGCCTGTACGCGATCTACGACGCGGTCTCCGGGAACTGCTCGGTGGCCCGGGCCGGCCATCCCGGGCCGGTCCTGGTCCTCCCCGACGGCACCGTGGAGTTCTCCGAGGTTCCGGTCGGTCAGCCCCTCGGCATCGGCGGCATGCCGTTCGAGGCGGCCGACTTCCACGTACCCGAGGGGAGCCGCCTGGTCCTCTACACGGACGGCCTCGTCGAGCGGCGCGACCAGGACATCGACACCGGACTGGAGCTGCTGCGCGGCTCCCTCGCAGGCCGCGACCGGACACCGGAGGAGACCTGCGACGACGTGCTCGCCGCGATGCTGCCCGGCCAGCCGAGCGACGATGTGGCCCTCCTCGTGGCCCGTACCCGCACGCTCGACCCCGACCAGGTCGCGCAGTGGGCCGTCGCCACCGATCCGGCGGCCGTCGCCGGAGTCCGCAAGAACGTCGCCCAGTGGCTCACCGAACGCGGCCTGGACGAGGAGGCGTTCACCACCGAACTGATCCTGAGCGAGCTGGTCACCAACGCGGTGCGCTACGGCACCGGACCGATCGAGGTCCGCCTGCTGTACGACCGCAACCTGATCTGCGAGGTGTCCGACACCAGCAACACGTCACCGCATCTGCGCTACGCGGCGACGACGGACGAGGGCGGCCGGGGTCTGTTCCTCGTCGCCCAGTTCGCCGAGCGCTGGGGCACCCGCTACACCGAGACGGGCAAGGTGATCTGGTCGGAGCAGACGGTCGGCGAACCGGAGACGGATGAGGGCGCTTGAGCTCCTCTGAAGCGCGTTGCGGAAGGCCGTGAGCGTTGTCGCCCGAAATGCCGACGGCGAGCCGCCGTGACACGCTGAATCCGCGGGTCAGGCCGGTCCCGGCATTTCCGGGCGGACCGACGGCTCTGCCATCCGAGGAGATCGAAATGGCCAGTGACAGCACCGGAACCAGAGCGAGCAACAGGAAACCGAGCCCCACGCACGCGCCCACATCCGGTACCACCGTCCTGGCGGCAGTCCTGATGATCATCGGTGGAGCGATGGCGATCTGCGAGGGGATCGCGGCCATCGCGAAGAACCATCTGTTCGTCGTGACGCGCCACTACGTGTTCGAGTTCAGCCTGGCGGGCTGGGGTTGGGTCCACCTCATTCTGGGCATCGCTCTCGTCCTCGCCGGCCTCGCCGTGCTCAGCGGAGCCCTGTGGGCGCGCTTCTTCGGTGTCTCGGTTGCCGGCCTGGGCGCGATCGCCAACTTCCTCTGGCTGCCGTACTACCCCTTGTGGGCCTTGGTGCTGATCGCCGTCAACATCCTCGCCGTCTGGGCGCTGTGCATGGGCATGCACCGAGAAGCGGACGCAGGCCTGACGGCCTGACCCACGTGTGCGCGCGAACCGATGTGGTCGGACGTGGGCTCGACGCCCACGACGCCGAGCGCCCGCCTTCCGCCCCTGGCGGGGGAGGGGGAAGGCGGGCGGGCTCGGGCCGAGGCGTGAGGCGGCGGGGCGTCAGGCCTGCGGTGCGGCGGCCTTGATGGCGGAGATGTCGAAGTTGAGCTTGACCTTGTCGCTCACCATGACGCCGCCGGTCTCCAGCGCGGCGTTCCAGGTCAGGCCCCAGTCGGAGCGCAGGATGTCCGCGCTTCCCTCGAAGCCGACGCGCTCGTTGCCGTAGACGTCGGTGGCGGAGCCGTTGAACTCCAGGTCGATGGCGAGGGGGCGTGTGACGTCCTTGATGGTGAGGTCGCCCGTGACGCGGTACTTGTCGCCGCCGAGCTGCTCGGCCTGCGTGGAGCGGAACGTCATGAGGGGGAACTTCTCGGCGTCGAAGAAGTCGCCACTGACCAGGTGGCCGTCGCGGTCGGCGATGCCGGTGTCGACGCTGGCGATCTTGACGTCGATGGAGGCGGCGGAGTTCGCGGGATTGTGGCCGTCGAGCTTCAGGCTGCCCTCGTGCTCGCCGAAGGAACCGCGCACGTTGGTGACCATGGCGTGGCGCACAGTGAAGCCGATGCTGCTGTGCGCCGGGTCGATCGTGTAATCACCGGTGAGGGCGGCCAGGGCCGGATCCACGGCGGGGGTGGTGGCGGACGGGGCGTCGTTGTTCTTGCGGTTGAACAGAGCCATGGCTCCTCCTCGGGGGACGTGATCGGGTGACGGTCGAATCGGTTGTTCAACCTTCAACGAGATTGACTCTAGCGGCATCTAGTTCAAAGTTCAACATCAGGCTTGTGGATTGTTGCGAAGGAGGGGGCGTTCGCGCGTCACCCCTCTGGCGACGCGCGTAGAACTCGGGCAGTATTTCCGTGCCCTTATTTGTCATGAGCAGGAGGAGTCCCCCCATGGTGTCCCGTATGACACTGCGCCCCGTCCTGACCGCCCTCGCCCTCGTCCTCGGTGCCCTCTTCGCGCCCGGCATCGGTGTCCTCGGCAGCGGCGCCACCCAGGCCCACGCCGTCACCAAACTCACCCACGCCCAGGCCACCGCCCGGTTCAGCTCCTCCGGAATCACCTGGTCGTCCTCCGGCAACTGCTCCAACCGCAACGTCGCCACCTGCACTTCGTTCGACCAGCTCAACCTGGCCACCGCGCAGGGCGCCCAGACCCTCAAGAGCGCCACGGGCTGCGCGCTGAACATCACCGGCGGCACCGAGACCGGGCACGCCAGTGGTACGTACTCGCACTGGAACGGCTACAAGCTCGACTTCGGCAAGTCCACCTGCCTCACCAACTACGTCCACGGCGTCTTCGCCTACATCGGGCTGCGCGGTGACGGCGCACCCCAGTACAAGTCGGGTTCCGGCAACATCTACGCGGACGAGGGCAACCACTGGGACGTGACGTACTACAACTGCGGCGGCTGCTGACCGCGCCCCGAACCCGCTCGCACAAGTGCCCCCGTCCGTCCTCGAGTTCCCGTGGCCGTTGCCATCCCCCAACCCAGCGGATGCGACGGGCTACGAGGTACGCAAGGGCCGGGGGCACTCGTGCGAGCGCGTGCGCGGCCGAACGCGGCTCGTCGGCGGCATTACCGGATGCGGTTCATCCGAAGGACTCGCCGCGCGCCTGGGCATCCTCTACCGGGTACCGGTACAGCCTGCGCACGCTGGTACCGAGTCGGGAGATGTCGGCGCCGTAGACGTGGATGGCGATCACCGTGGAATCACCGGCGTTGCACACCGAGTGGATGTCACCCGGCGGTGCGAAACCGACGGCGGTGCCGGCCGGGTTGACCGTCCGCCCGGCGGGCACCAGCCGGATGGGCCCGTCGAGGTCGCGCATTTCGTAGCGCTCCTCGGTCTCGGCGCCTTCGTGGACCCCGGCGACGCACCACGCCACATGGTCATGGATCGGGGTGCGTTGCCCGGGTTCCCAGACGAGTGCGACCAGAGAGAAACTTCCGTCGTCCTCGGCGTGCACCACATGCTGGCGATAGCGGTCGGGGTCGCCGGCACGGAACTGCGGGGGCACCAGGTCGGGCAGGGCCAGGAACGGCTCGAGCCGAGCCGCGACCAGGTGTGCGGTCTCGGCCGGGGTGCGTTCCAGCCGCACGATGTCGCGTACCGCCTCGACGAGCTCGTCCAGTCGCGTCGAAGGTGCGGTGGCGATGCGGAATGCCATGTTCTCCCTCTCTTTCGGGGCTGTTGGGGGCGTGGCCCGGACACGATGGGCGGTGCGGGCGGCTGCCGGACCGGTGCTCCGCGGCTCAGGACAGCGCCTCGGCCAGGTCGGCGACGAGATCGTCGGCGTTCTCGATGCCCACCGAGATCCGCACCAGGTCGGCCGGAACCTCCAGCGGGGTCCCGGCCGCGGAGGCGTGCGTCATACGGGCCGGGTGCTCGATGAGCGACTCCACACCGCCGAGGGACTCCGCCAGTGTGAACAGCCGGGTCCGCTCGCACACGTCGAGCGCGCCACGCTCACCTCCGGCGAGACGGAAGGAGACCATGCCGCCGAAGCGGCGCATCTGCTTGACCGCGACCTCATGGCCCGGGTGGCCGGGCAGCCCGGGGTAGAGGACCTGCGTCACTCGCGGGTGCTGGGCGAGCATCGCCGCCACCCGTTCGGCGTTGTCGCAGTGCCGGTCCATGCGTACACCCAGGGTCTTGATGCCACGCAGCGTCAGCCAGGCGTCGAAGGGACCGGGGATCGCCCCGACCGCGAACTGGTGGAAGCGGATCTTCTCCCCGAGTTCCTCGTCCCGTACCACCACCGCCCCGCCGATCACATCGGAGTGGCCGCCGATGTACTTCGTGGTGGAGTGCATCACGAGGTCCGCACCGAGCGTCAGCGGCTGCTGCAGGTACGGCGAGGCGAAGGTGTTGTCGACCGCGAGCAGCGCGCCCGCCTCATGGGCGATGCCGGCCAGCGCGGCGATGTCGTTGACGCCGAGCAGCGGATTGGTGGGGGTCTCACACCAGATGAGCCGGGTCTCGGGGCGTACGGCGGCCCGTACCGCGTCGAGATCACGGAGCGGGACGGGGGTGTACGACAGTCCCCAGCCCGCGAGCACCTTGCGGAACAGCCGCAGGCTGCCGCCGTAGGCGTCGTCCGGGATGACCACATGGTCGCCGGGGGCGCAGACGGCACGGACCGCGGTGTCCTCGGCCGCGAGTCCGCTGGCGTAGGACGTCGCGCATGCGCCGGACTCCAGGGCGGCGAGGCACTCCTCGAGAGCGGTGCGAGTGGGGTTGCCCGCGCGGCTGTAGTCGTAGCCGCCGCGCAGCTGCCCGACCGCGTCCTGCTGGTAGGTCGAGGTCTGGTGGATGGGCGGGACCACTGCTCCCGTGGTCCGGTCGGGGGCCTGACCGGCGTGGATGGCGAGGGTTTCGAAGGCGTGAGGCTGATCCATGCCCAGCAGCGTGACTGCCCGCATCTATGCGGTCTACTGGGGAAGTTTTGCGATCCATCAAGAATCTGCTTATGGATGCGTGATCCGGCAGCCGGGGCGAAGCTCGGCCGCGGCGTGCCGCAGCGCGTCCAGCATGACCCTGACGGCCGGTACTTCCTGATGGCCGGCAAGGGTGTAGGCGGACACTCTGCGGTGGTCCGCGGGGACGACCGGACGTCCTGCGACTTTGGGGTGGCGCATGAACGACAGCACCATGCCGGGCATGAGCGCGATGCCCGTTCCCGCGGCCACCAGGCTCTGCACCGCGAGGTTGTCGTCGGTGGTGTACGCGATGTCGGGCTCGAAACCCGCCTCGGCGCAGGCCGCCACGAAGTGACCGCGACAGCGCAGACATCCCGCGATCCAACGCTCGTGCGTGAACTGCTGCAGCTCCACGGTGCGGCGCCGTGCGAGCGGATGCCCGGCCGGCAGCAACACCACCAACGGATCGTCGAGCAACGGCACTTCGATCAGGTCCTGTTCGATCTGCTGCTCGGCCGTGCCCCCGTAGGAGAACGCCAGGGTGATGTCGCAGTCGCCGCGGCCGAGCGCGTTGAGGGACAGCGGTGGCTCCTGTTCCTGCAGCTCGATGCGGATCCCCGGGTGGTGTGCGGTGATGCGGGCGACCGCAGCGGGCAGCAGGGCCGCGTTGGCGCTGGGGAACGCGCAGATGCGTATCCGCCCGGCCTTCAGGCGGGTGATCGCGTTCATCTGCTCGTGCGCGGCCTCGATCTGACCCAGGATGCCCGAGGCGTGGCGGGCCAGCACCTCGCCGGCGTCCGTCAGCTGCAGCCCGCGGCCCACCCGGACGAACAGCGGCGTTCCGACGGCTCGTTCAAGGGCCTTCATCTGCTGGCTGATGGCCGGCTGCGTGTAGCCCCGACTCCGGGCCGCTGCCGCGTAGGAGCCGGTGCGCACGACCTCGGCGAACGTCTGGACGTGCCGTGAGTCAAACATCCGCCAACAGTAAGGAGAGTTTGGGGAGGGGTAAAGAAGATCAACGGTGGACTTTCCTTCCGGCCTGGGCCACGGTGGGCCGACCCACCGCTCGCTCGAGATCACGGCATCGGGCCACCACTCCGATCCGTGCGCTCTCGATACGTCCACGCCTGCCCACGCCTGGCTGCGGCTCCTTACCAGCAGCGTCACCGTCCCTCCACGCACAAGGGGAAGCCCTGTGAACTCGTACGGAAGACTCGCCCGCCGCTCCACCCCCCTCGCACTCGTCGCCTGCCTGGCCATGGTGACCGCGGCCTGCAGCGGCGGCAGCGGGGGAGCGACCACAGCGGGCGGGGTGAAACTGGTCAAGGCCGGTCGACTGACCACCTGCACCCACCTGCCCTACCCGCCCTTCCAGTCGGAGCGGAACGGCAAGGTCGTCGGCTTCGACGCCGACATGATCGACCTGGTCGCCAAGGACCTCGGCGTCGAGCAGACCATCGTCGACAAGTCCTTCGAGACCATCAAGACGGGCGCCGACCTCAACGCGGGCATCTGCGATGTGGCCGCCGCCGGCATGACCATCACCGACGAGCGCAAGCGGAACATCGACTTCTCGACCCCCTATTTCAACGCCACTCAGGCGCTGCTCGCGCGGAAGGGGGTGACCGCCGGTTCACTGGACGAGATCAAGGCCGGGAAGGTGAAGCTGGGTTCCCAGTCGGCCACGACAGGCGAGGACCAGGCGCACGCGCATGGTCTTGACCCCCAGTCGTTCGAGAGCTCCGACGCCGTCCTCAACGGGCTGCGCACCGGGCAGGTCGATGTGGTCATCCTGGACTATCCGGTGGTTCAGAACTGGCTCAAGGACCCCGCGACCGCAGCCCGGCTCAAGCTGGTCGGCACCGTGCAGACCGGCGAACGGTACGGCTTCGCGGTGAAGAAGGGCGGCAATCCCAAGCTGCTCGCGGCGATCGACAAGGCGATCGAGAAGGCCAAACAGGACGGGACGTACAAGAAACTCTACGAGCAGTGGATCGGCCCGATGCCCGAGGAGGCGATGGCCCGGTGAGCGCCGCCCAGACCTCCACCACACCGACCCGGCCGGAGAAGAAGACCGCGCCGCGGCCCGCGCTGTCCCCACGCCGCCGGCGCCGCATCGCCCGCGGGATCCAGTACGCGCTCCTGGCCGTCGCCGTACTCCTCGTCGCCACCCTCACCGACTGGCATCAGCTGCAGCACCAGTTCCTCGAACTCTCCGTGGCCCGGCGGATGTTCCCGGACCTGATCACCGTGGCGCTGACCAACACCGTGGCGTACACCCTGTCCGGATTCGGGGTCGGTCTCGTCCTCGGTCTGGTGATCGCCTTGATGCGGTTGTCCTCGGTGGCGCCGTACCGCTGGCTGGCTTGCGTCTACATCGAGTTCTTCCGCGGTCTGCCCGCCCTGCTGATCTTCATCTTCATCGGGGTCGGCGTTCCGCTCGCCTTCCCCGGCGTGATGATCCCCGGCGGCGCCTACGGTCAGGTGGCCGTCGCTCTCGGCCTGGTCGCGGCAGCGTACATGGCCGAGACCATCAGGGCCGGCATCCAGGCCGTGCCGCGCGGCCAGATGGAGGCGGCGCGGACACTGGGCATGTCACGCGGCCTGGCCATGCGCTCGATCGTCATTCCGCAGGCCTTCCGGATCATCGTGCCGCCCCTCACCAATGAACTGGTGCTGCTGTTCAAGGATTCCTCTCTCGTGTTGTTCCTGGGCGTCACGCTGGAGACCCGCGAACTCACCAAGTTCGGGCGTGATCTGGCCAGCGAAACCGCCAACACCACTCCGATCTTCACCGCCGGTCTGTGCTATCTGCTCATCACCATCCCCCTGGGATATGTGGTGCGTCGCCTGGAGGCACGCCACGCGAAAGCCAGATGACGGGTGAAAGCCACGCAGGCCTTGAGCGACACCACAACCGGAAGAGGCGAAGGCACACACATGACGGCAGCGATCGAGATCCAAGGACTGCACAAGTCGTTCGGTGATCTGGAGGTGTTGCGGGGCGTCGACTTCACTATCGAATCCGGCGAGGTGGTCTGCGTCATCGGCCCCTCGGGCTCCGGGAAGTCCACACTGCTGCGCTGCGCGAACCTCCTCGAACAGCCCACCCAGGGGCGGGTGGTCGTCGGCGGCACGGACATCACCGACCCGGATGCGGACATCGACCGGGTACGACGCCGCATCGGCATGGTCTTCCAGCAGTTCAACCTCTTTGCGCACCTGAGTGTGCTGGAGAACCTGACGATCGCACAGCGACGGGTGCTCCGACGCGGGAAGGACGACGCCGTACGCGTGGCACGGGAGAACCTCGCCCGGGTCGGACTCGCCGACAAGGCGGACAGTTACCCCGCGCAGCTCTCCGGCGGACAGCAGCAGCGGGTGGCGATCGCCCGGGCGCTGTCGATGGGACCGGAGCTGATGTTGTTCGACGAGCCGACCAGCGCACTCGATCCGGAACTCGTCGGCGATGTGCTGAGTGTGATGCGTGGTCTCGCTGATGAAGGCATGACCATGATGGTCGTCACCCACGAGATGGGCTTCGCACGGGAGGTCGCCGACCGGGTGGTCTTCATGGATGGCGGCGTGGTCGTGGAGCAGGGCCGCCCCGACGAGGTACTGGGGGCCCCGCAGCATCCCCGGACCCGTGCCTTCCTCGCCCGTGTCATCCACCCGGGCGAGGCGGGTGCCGCCGCGCCCCGATAGCGGGGCGCGGCGCAGGCTTTCCGTCGTGCCCGTTGGGCGCAGAGGACCTCGGCCGGGCTCGCGGGTCGCGCCGCCCGGCGCCGACACGGCCAGTACGCCGTGCCGACCCTCTGACGATGCAGCAGAATTCGTCCTCACGCACAAGCGGAAGGGGAGCCGGGGCCACAGAAGCTCAGCTCCGTTTCGTGCACGCTTTCCGCTTCGCCGGCCCCGACACGATTCCGGACAGCTCGCCGATGACGGCGTCCTTGTCCTTGATCCGCTCCGACACCGTGACCTCGGCCGCAGGACTACGCCCATACGACAGAACCGTCTTCACTCCGCCGTGGGTCTTCTTCTCGTTCACGACCCAGTCGACCCCCTTCACCGACGTGCACGAAGCCGACTCCGGAACATCCGAGATGTTCCCGCACCGGAGAACAACATCACCGTCCCCCCACACGGCCGTCCCCTTCGGGCCGGAGTCGTTGCGCTCATAACCCCCCAGCTTCTGCGGTGCCTTGCCCACCAGGCTGGAGCACGTGGCGCTGTCACCCCCCGGAGCCCCCGACACGTTGTAAGAACGCGACGAAGTCCCGCACGCCGCAAGAGCAGCAGCACACACAGCCATCACGCCGACCTGTGCCAGACGTCGGCCAGAGGTCATCTCCATGAGTCATCCCTTATCCAGGTGCGTAGTTATGGGCGTTCTTCGGTCGAGGCAACACCGCAGGACGCCTGCCACCCCGGCGCGGTGCTGCAGAAATCGTGAGGGTGCGGTTCCACTCGGTTCTGGCGCGCCATGCCGGCCCCTGAGGCAGCACAACCATGTACTGGCGGTTGACGGTACGCGGCACTCTCTCACGGAACGCTGACAACGCCAGTGGCCGGGGGTGTCAGTCCGTGCGAACGCTGAGCAGGTCGCCGGGCTGGCAGTTCAGTTCGCGGCAGAGCGCGGTGAGGGTGGAGAAGCGGATCGCCTTCGCCCGGTCGTTCTTCAGAACGGAGAGGTTGACCACCGTCACCCCGACCCTGGCTGCTAGTTCGGACAGGGTCATGCCGCGCTCGGCCAGCAGACGGTCCAGGTGGACCTGAACCCGATGTTCTTCCTCCGGCGGCATCAGACCAGCCCCTCGGTGTCGGCGCGTAGCTTCGTACCGCGCCGGAAGACCTCACCCAGGGCCAGGATGAGGAAGGCGAGCAGGACGTACTCGCCGGTGAAGGTTACTGAGAAGGGGATCTGATCGGCCATGGTGGTGCCGCTCACCAGTGCCTCCGTGGTGAGCGCCGGCAGCACCGGGGAGAGGACGGCCTGCACCAGCACCGTGAGTCCTATGACGCTCAGGCGACGGGCGTTCTTCGGTACGAAGACGTCGCCGCCGCGCAGGGTCCTGGCCATCTGAAAGAGGAGGGCCAGGATGAGGAGCAGGAGCAGGCTGCCGATGAACTCCGGCAGCGCGAGCAACAGACGCTGGCCCAGGTCGGGATGGGTGAGGACGAGGTCGGCCTGGTGAGTGCCGGTGAGAGTCATGCCGTGGCCCGCCACCGCGTCGGTCACGGTGCCCGGTACCCGGGTCGTGGTCTCGACCTCGACCTCGCGGGTGCCTACCGGGTCGATGAGGCCGACCACCCCGAGGACCGGGAGCAGCGCCCCGAAGACGCCGACCAGCAGAGCGGCCAGGCCCAGAGCTGCTTCCAGCAGCCGATTGTCGGTCCGGCTCCACCAGGACTTCGTACCCATGGTTCCCCCTGCCATCCGCAGCACCATATCGCTTATCGATATTATCGAAAAGCGATATGCGTGCTGTCAAGCCTCGGGAGCGGCAGAGGGTCAGATGGTTCTCATGAGCCCATTCGATCACCGCAGCGCTGCAGTGTGCGGCGGATGGCGGAGGTGCCCCGGTCGAGGTCGAGGTCTCCGGGCGCAGGCCGAGGAGTTCGCCCTTCCGGAGTCCGGTGTGCAGGGCGAACTCGAACCGTGGCTGTAACCGGTGACTGCTGGCGGCGGCCAGGAAAACGCGCGCTTCTTCGGTGGTGAGGGGTTCGAAGCGGCGGGGGCGGGGCGTGCCGGTGCGGGCGTTGCGGGCGACGTTGCTGGGTGTTCGGTCTCAGGCCGTGGCGTCCAGGAACGCGGTCCAAGCGGCGGGGGGAACGGTGAGGACGGGGCCGTCGGTGACCTTGGAGTCGCGGATGTGGACGGCGGCGGGGTGGGTGGCGACCTCCACGCAGTTGCCGCCCTGGTCGGTGCTGTAGCTGGACTTGTGCCAGTCGTAGGCGATTTCGATGCAGTCGCCGCCCTGGTCGCTGCTGTAGCTGGACTTGAACCAGGCGAGTGTGGCGGAGCTGGGGTCCGGGTGTGCTGCGCGGGTCATGACTCTCCAAGCAGTTCGTCCAGTAGGCGGGCGCTCTTCTCGACGGAAAGCGCCTGCGAACGCAGCATCCCATATTTCTGCTGGAGGACGCTGACGTCGTCTGGGTCTTCGTGCAGGTAGCTGGTCAGCTGACCCTCCACATAGGCGAGTTGGTCGTGATCGGGAGTCTCCAGCAGCACCATCGGACCCGCGAGCCCGGCATGCTTCGGGAGTTTCATCGGCATGATCTGGAGGCCCAGAAAGGGGAGTTCCATGCACCGGCGAAGATGCTGGATCTGGTCCCGCAGCATGGCGGGGTCCCCGATCTGGCTACGCAGAATGCTCTCCTCCAGCAGGAAGTGGAGCATGGGGCGGGGCTTGCGTTCGAGGAGCCTCTGTCGGTCGAGTCGGCCCGCGACCCACTCCTCCTGCTCGTCCTCTTCGAGAGGTGGATACAGGCAGGAAAAGACGAATCGGATGTACTCCTCGGTCTGGAGCAGCCCTGGCACCACCTGGCTCTGGTACGAGAGCAGCGTCACCGCCTCCTGCTCATACTCCACGAAGTCCTGCGCGAACGCCGGGAACCGCTCTTTCTGCGGCACCTTCGATACCGCGACCTGTAACACCCCCCTCGTATCGAACAGTTCGTCCAGTTGGGCCGCGAAGTCCGCCTGGAGCGGCCTGCGGCCCTGCTCGATCGACGCGATGGTGTCCTCGCCAACGCAGCACTGATCAGCCAGCGCCGTCTGTGTCATCCGGGCCGCCCTGCGGAAGGTCGCCAACTGGGCGCCGATCAGGTGCCAGGACGTGATCCGCTTGTTCCTCTTTGCCGATTGCATGAACTGCCTCTCCCCGTCGCGAAACCCGGATGACCCGTCGGGAGCCGTACAAGTGCGTTGTACGACCCTACGCACTGATCAACGATAGTGACTTTGTGTGACCTTGGTCGGGTGAACAAACCAACTCAACTCCCCTACTTCCGCGAGACGCTCCACCGCAGGGAGCGTCGATCCGTCCCACTCGTACGGCAGTTCGTCCGCGAGGCCCTCGTCGACTGGTCGTGCGAGTCCCGCGCCGACGACGTACTGCTCTGCGTGAGCGAACTCGTCACCAACGCCCTGCTGCACGGCGTCCCGCCCGGTCGCGGTTTCCGTGTCCACCTCTACCTGGAGCCGGCCGACGCTGTCCTGCGTGTCGAGGTCCACGACAGCGGCGACGGGGAGGTGCGTCTCGCCGATGCGGGCGCGACGCCCGACGCGGAGGGCGGGCGTGGGTTGCTGCTGGTGGCGGCGCTCGCCGACAAGTGGGGGGCGGGGGAGCGGAACCCCGGCAAGGTGGTGTGGTGCGAATTCGCGGTGCGCGGGCCGGCCCCGTGTGCCCGGCCGGATGGGCCCATTGATGGAAACGTACTTCTGGGACAGGCCGCGGCCCACCGGCAAGCACCGGGTCAACTGCCCCTACCGGCACGGAAGTAGATCGAATACAGAACTACGGACCCCGCTCGGCTCGATGCCGTATACGCTCGAAAATCATCCCCCTGAGACCCGGAATCGCACTATGGAGAGGACACGTCGCAACATGGTGACCGAGACGAGCCGCCCTTCCCTCGACGACGGCGGCAACGCGGTCAACCGGGGGCACGCCCTTCGTCTGGCCGATGTGACCAAGGTGTACGGCAGGAACGGCCGCGGCGTCCGCGCGCTGGACGGGGTCTCCGTGGGGATCGAGCGCGGCTCCTTCACCGCGGTGATGGGCCCGTCGGGCTCCGGCAAGTCGACGTTCCTGCACTGTGCGGCCGGCCTCGACAAGCCGACCACGGGCCAGTCCTACATCGGGGACACCCAGCTCAACGACATGAACGAGACCCAGCTGACGAAGCTGCGCCGGCGGCGCATCGGCTTCGTCTTCCAGGCGTTCAACCTCATCCCTTCCCTGTCGGTCCGCCAGAACGTCGAGCTGCCACTGCGGCTCGCGGGCGAGAGCCTCGACGAGAGCTGGCTCGACGAGATCCTCGGCCGCGTCGGCCTGAGCGGCCGGGCCGCCCACCGGCCCGCCGAACTCTCCGGCGGCCAGCAGCAGCGCGTCGCCATCGCCCGCGCCCTCATCACCCGGCCCGACGTCATCTTCGGCGACGAGCCGACCGGCGCCCTCGACACCGTGACCGCCAAGGAGATCCTCTCCCTGCTGCGCGCCTGCGTGAACGAGACCGGCCAGACCGTCGTCATGGTCACCCACGACCCGGTGGCAGCCTCGTACGCCGACACCGTCCTCTTCCTGGCCGACGGCAAGATCGCCGGACAGGTGGACGCCCCGACCGCCGACCTCGTCGCCGAGCGCATGACACGCCTGGGAGCGTGGGCCTGATGCTGCGCTACGCACTGCAGACGCTCAAGGCCAGGAAGGGCGGCTTCATCGGCGCCTTCCTGGCCCTCTTCTGCGCCGCCGCCCTGGTCACCGCCTGCGGCATCCTCCTGGAGACCGGTCTGCGCGGCACCATCGCCACCGAGCGCTACGCCGCCGCCCCGGTGATCGTCGGCGCCGACCAGAACGTCCACCAGACCACCACCAAGATGAAGAAAGGCAAGGTCAAGGAGAAGCACAAGGCGAAGCCGCTGGCCGAGCGGGTCTGGCTGCCCGCGGGGACCACCGAGACCCTCGCCGGCCTGCCCGGTGTACGCAAGGCGGTGCCCGAGACGAACTTCCCGGCGTACGCGGTCGGCCCCCAGGGCCGGATCGTGCCGGGCATCGACGGCAAGCCGTCCTACGGCCACGCCTGGTCCTCCGCCGCACTGACCCCGTTCGAGCTGACCGACGGCAAGGCACCCGCGGGCGCCGACGAGGTGGTCCTCGACCGGGAACTCGCGGCCCGCACCGGCCTCAAGACCGGCAGCAGCCTCGTCGTCCAGTCGACCGGCGCCCCGACGACGTACAAGGTCAGCGGCATCGCGGCGGCCAAGGGCGGCGACCTGCACCAGCAGACCTCGCTGTTCTTCTCCGACGAGACCGCCCGCAACCTCTCCGGACGGGCCGGCCAGGTTGCGACGATCGGCCTGCTGCCCAAGCCCGGCGTCTCGGCGAGCGAACTCGCGGACCAGGCCAAGAAGGCCCTCGCCGGCGACGGCCGCAAGTACGCCGTCGCCACCGGTGGCGAGCGCGGCCCCATCGAGTTCCTCGACGCGGGCAAGGCCCGGGTCAAGCTCGTCTCCATGGGCGGCGCCATGGGCGGTACGTCGCTGCTCGTCGCGATCCTCGTCGTCGTCGGCACGTTCGCGCTCTCCATCCAGCAGCGCTACCGCGAGCTCGCCCTGCTGCGCGCCATCGCCGCGACCCCCAAGCAGGTCCGTCAGCTGATCGGCCGCGAGGCCCTGATCATCGGCGGCCTCGCGGGCGGACTCGGCTCGGTCGCGGGTCTGCCCATCGCGTACTGGCTGCACGGCAAGTTCATCGACTTCAAGGCCATCCCCGACACCCTCGAACTCACCTTCAGCTTCGTGCCGTTCACCGCCGCCGTCGGCGCGGCCCTGCTCGGGGCTTGGGTCGCGGCCCGCATCTCCGCACGCCGCACCGCCCGCATCCGCCCGGCCGAGGCCCTGTCCGAGGCGTCCATGGAACAGCGCCACTTCGCGTGGGGACGGCTCGGCGTGGGGATGTTCGTCCTGGTCCTCGGCATCGGTGTGGTCGTCCTGCTGGGCTTCCTGCGCACCGAACCGGCCTCGCAGCCCGTCACGTTCCTGTCCGTCGTGGTCCTCGCGGTCGCGGTCTCGCTGCTCGGCCCGGTCATCGCCCGGGTCGCCGTCGCGATCCTCGGGATCCCGCTGAAGTTCTCGCGCGTCGGCGGTCACCTCGCGACCGCCAACGCCCGGGCCAACGCCAAGCGGATGGCCGCTGCCGTCACACCACTGGTCCTGCTCATCGGCATGGCCTGCACCGTCCTGTTCGTACAGACCACCATGGGCGACGCCGCCTCGGCCCAGGCCAGGGCGGGCAACAAGGCGGACTGGGTGGTCGCTTCGAACGGCCCCGGCGTCCCCGCCGAGGCGACGGACGCGCTGCGCGCCGTACCGGGAGTCACCCAGGTCACCGAGATCGTCCGGACCCAGGTCCGCGTCGGCCTCGACAAGTACCCGGCGCAAGGCATCTCCGCGCAGGGACTCACCACGAACTGGGACCCGGACGTCTCCCGGGGCAGCCTCAAGGGCTTCGGGGACAAGAGCATCGCGATGAGCGACGTCAGTGCCGACCACCTCGGCAAGAAGCCCGGCGACACGCTCAAGGTGACGCTCGGCGACGCCACCGTGGCCGAGCTGAAGGTCGCCGCCGTCTACGAACGGGGACTGGGGTTCGGCGACCTGACCATGTCGCACGACCTGGTCGCCCGGCACGTCGACAACCCGCTCGCGTCCTCCGTCCTCGTCAAGACGGCCGGTGACGGCAAGGCGGGCCGCGAGCAGCTGACCGGCGCCCTCAAGCGCTTCCCGGGCACCGGCGTCCTCGACCGCACCCAGGTCGACGACCTCCAGGCCGACGTGCAGCAGTCCAACGCCGAGGTCAACTACCTCGCGATGGGCCTGATCATCGCGTTCACCGCGATCGCCGTGGTCAACACCCTGGCCATGTCGGTCTCGGACCGCACCCGCGAGTTCGCCCTGCTGCGGCTCGTCGGCACGACCCGCCGCCAGGTGATGTCGATGCTCAGGATCGAGTGCGCCCTGATCGTCCTGGTCGCCGCGGTGCTCGGCACGGCCATCTCGCTCGCGGTGCTCACCGCCTTCAGCGTCGGGATGACGGGCGCCGCCCAGCCGTCCGTCGACCTGCCGATGTTCCTCGGGGTCCTCGGCTTCGCCGCGGTGCTTACCGCGGTGGCGACGCTGGTCCCCGGCCGCGTCGCACTCGGCGGACGCCCGGCGGACGTCATCAGCGCCCGCCAGTAGGACGACGCACCACGTCAACACCGCAGGGGTGCACGGGAGTTCAGCTCCCGTGCACCCCTGATTGTCGCACCGTGCGGCGCACGCCTGCACCTCGTTCGTCGCGCTTCAGGAACCAGCAGACCCGAGGCAATTGTCGTGCCGGCCGACCGGGCCGGACGGTCTTCAGGCCCTCAGCTGGGTGAAGCGGATGCGGTTGCCGAAGGGGTCGCGCAGTCCGCAGTCGATTCCGTACGGGCGGTCGGTGGGTTCCTCGGTGAACTCGACGCCCCGGGCAAGCAGCGTCTCGTACGTCTTGCGGCAGTCGTCCGTGGTGAGGATGAGCCAGCCGCCCATCGCGCCCTTGGTCACCAGTTCGCGGACCTGCTGCGCCGTCTCCTCGGACATCGCCGGAGCGCCCGGCTTCTCCAGCAGGATCTCGCGTTCCGGCTGGCCGGGGACGCTGACGGTCAGCCAGCGCATGACGCCCATGTCGACATCGGCGGCGACCTCCAGGCCGAGCTTGCCGACGTAGAAGTCGAGGGCCTCGTCCTGGTCGAGGACGTAAATCTGCGAATGCGTGATGGTGTTGAACATGTGCATCACGCTACGGGGCGGGCCGGCCGAAAACTTATCCAAAACTGCTCAGTCGAGGGACGGTGCCGGTGGTGCGGGGCGGTCAGGCGCTCGGACGCGTCCATGCCATCGTGAAGCACGTCGGTACGTCCGCGGTCGCGGCTTCCTTGCGGTACGTCCTCGGCGACCGGCCGACGATGTCGCGGAAGGTGCGGCTGAAGGTGCCCGGGCTGCCGAAGCCGACTTCGAAGCAGATGTCCGTCACGCTGCGCTCGGTCTCCCGCAGCAGGAACATCGCACGCTCGACACGGCGGCGCTGCAGGTAGCGGTGCGGGGTCTCGCCGAACGTGGCCCGGAAGGTGCGGGTGAAGTGCGCCTGGGACACATGGGCGATCCGCGCCAGGGCCGGGACGTCGAGCGGCTGGGCGTAGGCGCGGTCCATCGCATCCCGTGCCCGGAGCATGTGGCGGTTGGTCTCTTCTGCGGCGCGGCTCACGACGCCATCACACCACGGCTCTCCGCCGTCCGTGACAGATCCCCCACGCGTCCAAATCGCCCGCCTCCGCCTCCGGCGAGATCCGGGACCGCTACGGAGGGCTGCCCGGCCCGGGGTGGACCCCGGCACCACCGTGCCCTCACCCACCAAGCCACTCCTCAAGTAAGTGAATCGGCCCCGGTGTCCCGCACCGTTCGGCATGCTGGTGACATGAGCGATATCGGGGATGCGTTGTGGAACACAGCGGTCGGTCCGTCAGATTACTCGGAGGCCGATGATCGGTACCGGCAGGCGGTACTCGACCAGTACAAACTCTGCGTGGAGATGGCTGACCGGGTCAGTTCCCGGCGCAACCTGACCAACACTTTCTTTCTGTCGCTCAACAGTGCGGTAGTGGCGATCGTGGCGGCGGTCTCGGGCGGCACCCTGGCCGACATGTCGGTCTGGGTGCTTCTGGCCGGACTGGTGATCCTGCTCGCCCAATGTGCTGCGTGGTTCGTCATGGTGCGCTCGTATCGGCAGCTCAACGCCGCCAAGTACGCGGTGATCGGAGCCTTCGAGGAGCGATTGCCGGCCTTCGCGTACTCCCGGGCTGAGTGGGGGGCGCTTGGTGAGGGCCGGGACTGGCGCAGGTACCTGCCTTTGACGCACGTCGAGCAGTGGGTGCCGGTCATCTTCGGTATTTCCTACCTTGTGGGTTTCTGTGCCATCGCCGCAAGGCCGGTGGGAATGTAAGCGAGAAGGGTGGAGGGGGCGACGATGGACCCGTTGCACTCGCGGGGCGGCCCGGAGAATGCAAGAGCCCCGGAGCCGTCGGTGCGACTGGAGGGACACAGCGGATACCTCGACTTCGACGGGCGGCACTGCATCATCAGCTATGGGTGGGGCCGGGGGTCGCTGCTGCACGCTCTCAATGGCCGCCCGATCCCCGTCCTGGCGCTCTCCGACGCCGTCCTTCGTCCTCCGGAGAAGGGCACCGCATGGGGCACCCTACGGCTCATTCTGCGCCCCGGCGCGGACCCCGTGGCCGATGTGCTGGGCGACCAGCTACCCGAGCCGGCCGACCCCTGTCTGATCCGCTTCCACCGGAGGGAGCTCCCGCAGGCCGGACGCTTGCACGGCCTGCTGATCCAAGCGATTCACGCCGCCACCCCGCACAGTGGCTCCGGTCCGCTGATGCCTGTGCCGTCCCCTCCAAGGGTGCTCCGGACCATCAGGGGTACAGCAGAGTTCGACGGCCGAGCCATCAGGCTCACCGGGGGCGCGCACCAGAGCGCCGACGGTTCTGCACGCGTCATCCCACTCGCGGCCCTCGATGGCGTCACCTATGCCCACTCCACCAAATCGGCTCCCACCCTCCGCCTCCATCTCCCTGGCGCCGGAGCTCCGCATGCGGACCCGCTCCTCGATCCGGACACCCTGGTCCTCAACGGCCTGCGGGAGCGCGCCAACGTGCTGTTCGCGGCCTCGTTGGTGGAGGGACGCGCCGCGGTCGAAGCGGCCGCTGCCAGGGCGTCTGTGACGATACGGACCGAGTGCGTTGCCGACAGCTCCACCGATTTCGCCGCCCACGCCGAGTTGGACGGAGAGCGGGCCGCGGGCTCGGTCCGGGCCGGGACTCCGTCGGACGCACCGCACATACGGGAGATCGGCAACCTCCAGGTCGACCGGTCCGTCGGCATCAGCCGCGTCCGCGCCGTGGAGGACGCGCTCCTGCGAGCTGTCCTCCGTTGGGCCTACGTGTCAGGGGCGACGTACCTTACGAGCCGGGGCACCGCCGAGTCCGGGCGCCGGGACCTCTACCGGCGCCACGGATTCGGTGAGACCGCCACCGCGGGACGGGCCGGGGAAGCCCCGCGGCTGTCCCTCGCCCTGACGTCGTACGTCTCCCATCGGAAACATGACGTGCTCAGCGTGCTGGAGGATGTCTCGCCACGGCGAAGGAGAGCTGCCGGGTTCGGCTCCTGGGCCCTCGGTGGCTTCCTCTTCTTCGCGCTGATCATCCTGGCAGGCGCCTATCAGTTGGCCGAGTGGCCGCATATCGCGGGTGTCTCCCTGGGATCCCTCGCCCTCGCTCTGCTGATCACGTCGGCCGTTTGGCCACGGATCCGTGCGACGGTGCGCGCGCAGTGGCTGCAGCAGGCGAAGGACGCACGCACCGTCATGGCGGAAGACCCCCGTCCGCCGGTCCTCTATCTACGGTCGTTCCGGGACGACAAGCAGGCCAGAAGGCCCACCAGGCTCGGTTCTCTGGTCACCGAGGAGGAAGCGGTCGCCACGGCCATGGCAGGCATTGGGCCGTTCGTCGGCCTGGACAGGGAGATCGAGGTGCTGGGAGCGGCAAAGGCCAGAGTCGCGGACAAGGACTGGCGTCCCGCGGTGACGACGCTGCTGTCCTGCTGCAGCCTCACCGTGATGCGCTGCGGCGAGGGCGAGTCGCTGTACTGGGAACTCCAACAAGCGGTACGGCTGTTACGGCCGGAGCAACTCGTCATTCTGGTGCCCAGGGACCAGGGTCTCTACGAGACCTTCCGCGAGCGGGCGACGGGAATCATGCCGCATCCCCTTCCCGTGCTCGCCATCCCGCGCCATGCGCGCCAACGGCTCGTGGCCGCTGTCCGCTTCTCGGCAGACTGGCGACCACGGGTCGTCTCGTTGCAGCTGCCGCCCGCACTGCGCTTCCTCTCTCTGGAGTGGTCCCTGGTCTTCCGACTCCTCCCCGACTTGGAGGACTTCAACAAGGATCGGTGGCTCTTCTGGTGTCGGCGCGTGGGGTTCTTCGCACTCACCGCGGTAGCCGTGTACATGCTCATCGGCCGCGGGCTTCCACTTTTGGAGGCCCTGACCCAGATGATGGACTCCGGGGACAAACTGCAGCACGAGTGGGAGAAGATCAAAGACCTTCCCTCCCCCGGCAACAGCTGACGACCGCCGGGCCTGCAGCCGTCTCAAGGGAGCGGGGCGCACACAGCTCGTCGAGTCGTACCCGTACCCTGTCGGGCACAGCGCGTCCCGACCGCTGTGCGAGGCCCGCGATAGGATCCCCGATCGACTGGCGAGCTGAAGGGAGGGGCCGTGACGACCATCGCGGTTACCGGGCACATGGACCTGACCGAGGACAGCACGCCTCTGGTCCGCGCCGCTCTGGACGTCCTGCTCAAGCAGTACGCCGACGACGGAGCGCTCGTCGGTGTCTCGTGCATCGCCAGGGGCTCCGACTCCCTGTTCGCCGAAGCCGTCCTCGCCTTCAGCGGACGCCTGATCATCGTCATCCCTTCCCAGGACTACCGGAAGAACAAGGTCACGCCCGACCACGTCTCACTCTTCGACCGTCTTGTCGAGGCCGCCGACGAAGTCCTCGTCCTGCCCCACGAGACCGCCGATCGGCAGGCGTACGAGGCCGCCAACGCCGTACTTCTGGCACGGGCCGACCGCCTCGTCGCCGTATGGAACGGCGAACCGCCCAGCGGCAAGGGAGGCGGCACCGCCGACACGGTCCTCGAAGCCCGAGAAGCTGGAATCCCCGTGGACGTGGTGTGGCCGGACGGAGCCGGCCGAAACGGCTGAGTCACGCGTCGGCGGGGTGGGTGGACCTGGACGCAGTCACCGCCCCGGTGCGTGGGCCGGCCCCGTGTCCCGAGGAGTCGTTAACGGAAACGTACTTCTGGGAAGTGTGATTCCGTAATCTGCGGCGGCTGTACGCGGCGGAGTGAACGCCGAGCGGATCCTGAACGCCAGGTCGGGGCGCGGTGCGTGAGGCGGCGTGAGCCGATGGACGTGAACCGTCCACTTGGACTTACGCAACGCGGTTGTTGGACTGGAACGCCCCTCGGGGCCGTACGTCGTTGACGCTGTCCCGGCACGGGGACTACTCAGGGCACATGTCGCGAAGATTCACTTCGGCGGGCGCTGTCGCCGCCGCCTCAGCCGCCGTCCTGGCGCTGGTGGGGACCGCGCTCCCCGCCACCGCCGCCGCCCCCTCTCCCGCCGCAGTCGAGTCGGCCGTGCCCGCGGACGCCGCCGTCATCCAGTCCGCGCAGCTCTCGGTCGCCGTTGCCGACGACTTCCCGCGCGTTCTGGCGTACACCGACAAGGCCAGTGGCGACCGGCTGCTCGGCAGCACGCGGCCGGTCACCGAGGTCACCCTCAACGGCACCACGCACCCCGTGAAGCTCAAGGGCGCCCCCGAGGTCAGCGCCTCGGCCGCCCGCTACACGCTCACCTTCACCGATCTGCCCGGCATCGAGATCGACGCCTCGCTCTCCGTCTCCGGACGCGCCACCACCTTCAAGGTGACGGCCGTCCGCGACACCGAGGCGTTCCGCGTCGGCACCATCGACATCCCCGGCCACGACCTGGTCTCCGTCGGCTCCACGGACACCGGCGCCGCCACCGCCTTCACGCGGCTGGACAACGACTCGACGAAGACCGCCGACGTCTTCGCCGCGGTCACCCCGGACACCGCCGCCGACAAGGCGCCGGTCGGCGCCTCGTACGCCATTGTCAACACCGGCTCCCTGGCCGCGGCCGTCGAGTCCAACTCCTCGTACGACAAGCCCTCCGGCGCCACCGGCGGCGACGACGCCCGGTTCTGGCACCAGGCACGCAAGGCCGACGACGGCAGCGTCCGGGTCGGCGTCTGGTCCGGGCAGTGGACCTACCGCGGCGACGGCGCACCGAAGCCGGAGAGCGGGGACAACCTCCCCTGGGCGAAGGTCGTCGTCACCCCCGACGCCAACGGCGACCAGAAGGTCGACTGGCAGGACGGCGCCGTCGCGTTCCGTTCCATCGGCATCACGGCCCCCGGCAGCAAGGACACCCCGGACCGGGTCATCACCCACATCCCGTTCAACTTCGCCAGCCAGGCCACCCACCCCTTCCTGCGCACGCTGGACGACGTCAAGCGGATCTCGCTGTCCACGGACGGCCTCGGGCAGCTCGCCCTGCTCAAGGGGTACGCCTCCGAGGGCCACGACTCCGCCCACCCCGACTACGGCGGCAACTACAACACGCGCGCCGGCGGGCTGAAGGACCTCAACGAGCTCCTCAAGGACGGCAAGAAGTGGGGCGCCACCTTCGGCGTCCACGTCAACGCCACCGAGGCGTACCCGGATGCCAAGGCCTTCGACGAGAAGCTCGTCGACAAGACCAGGCCCGGCTGGAACTGGCTCGGCCAGAGCTATTACATCGACCAGCGCCGCGACATCAACAGCGGTGACCTGGCCAAGCGCTTCCAGCAGTTGCGCGACGAGACCGACCAGAACCTCAGCCTGCTCTACATCGACGTCTACTACACGCACGGCTGGATCGCCGACAAGACCCTGCAGTCCGTGCAGAAGCAGGGCTGGAACGTCGCCACCGAATGGGCCGACAAGTTCGAGCGCGGCTCGCTCTGGTCGCACTGGGCCAATGACCTCGACTACGGCGGCGCCACCAACAAGGGCCTCAACTCGAAGATCATCCGGTTCATACGCAACGACGAGAAGGACGTCTGGAACAACGATCCGGTCCTTGGCCAGACCGCCATCGAGGAGTTCGAGGGCTGGACCAACGAGACCGACTGGAATGCCTTCTACGACAACATCTGGCAGCGCGACCTGCCCGCCAAGTACCTCCAGCAGCAGAAGATCACCCGCTGGAACGGCAACGACATCGCCTTCACCGGCGATGTGCGTGGCACCGTCGAGGACGGCAGGCGGACCTTCTACGACCACGGCCGCAAGGTCCTCAACGGCACCGACTACCTGCTGCCGTGGGACGGCGGCAAGAAGCTGTACCACTACAGCAAGTCCGGCGGTACGAGCAGCTGGGCGGTGCCGTCCAACGGCACGTACACCGTCTACAAGCTCACCGACAACGGCCGGGTCAAGACCGGCACCGTGCGCCCGGTGGGCGGGAAGATCACGCTGACCGCCGAGGCCGGTCAGCCCTACGTCCTCTACCCGGACCAGGCACCCAAGGCCGCCGACGCCAAGTGGGGCGAGGGCACCCGGGTCGACGACCCCGGCTTCAACGGCAACGGGCTGACCGCCTGGTCGAAGACCGGAACCGTCACCCGCGACACCGACGACATGGGCCGCAACAGCGCCAGGCTCTCCGGTACCGGCACGGCGGCGCTCGCCCAGAGCATCACCGGCCTCGAGCCCGGCACGCGCTACACCGCGTCCGCCCTCATCGAGGTCCAGCCCGGAAAGACCCGGCACACGACGCTCTCGATCGGCGGGAAGTCCGTCGCCGTGGACCGCTCCACCGCCGAGGACTACGTCGCCGCGTCCGACTGGCACGGTACGTACTTCCAGCGCGCCAAGGTGAACTTCACCGCCCCCGCGAACGGCCGCGCCACGCTCCGCATCGAAGCGGCCAAGGGCAGCGCGGCGACGGTACGGGCCGATGACGTACGCATCGTCGCGAACGCCCCGGCCACCCGCGAGAACACCGTCGTCCACGAGGACTTCGAGGACGTCGACCAGGGCTGGGGCCCCTTCCTCAAGGGCGACGCGGGCGGCTCCACCGACCCCCGGACCGTCATCTCCCAGCTGCATGCCCCGTACACCCAGGCCGGCTGGAACGGAAAGCTCATCGACGATGTCATCGGCGGCAAGGAGTCCCTCAAGGCCCACGAGGAGAACACCGGACTCGTCTACCGCACCGCACCCTGGACCGTGCCGATGACCGACGGTCACCGCTACCAGGTCGAGTACGACTACCAGTCCAGTCACTCCGGCGCCTACGAGTGGGTCGACGGCTACGACCGGATCACCGCCGAGGGCAAGCCCGACTCGGTCGAGACCCGGACCACCCCCCTAGGACAGCAGCGCACCACCGGCCACTTCACCGAGACCGTCACCGCGGGCTGCGGCGACACCTGGACCGGGCTGCGCAAGCGCGGCGACGCACCCGACGGCGCCGACTTCGTCCTCGACGCGTTCACCGTGACCGACCTCGGCCCGGCCCCGGCCGGTGACATCGCCGCCTGTGGCACGCTCACCGTCGACCCGGCCGCCGAGACCCTGGAGCCCGGCGTCGCCAACACCGTCAAGGCGAGCTTCACCAACTACGAGGCCACCGCGGCCACCGGTGTCGCGCTGAGCCTGACCGTCCCCGAGAGCTGGCAGGCGGAGCCCGTCGGCGCCGTCGCCTTCGACTCGGTCGCGGCGGGCGCGAAGGTCACCGGCAGCTGGCAGGTCACCCCGCCGGTCGACGCCAAGTACCGGACGTACAGCCTGAGTTCCCGGGCGACGTACACGGTCGGATCCACGCAGCGCGCGCTCGGTGCGCAGGCCTCCGTACGGACCCTGCCGCCGCCGCCCACCACGGACAGCTGGGCGAGCGACCTCGACTGGACGGCCGCGGAGAACGGCTGGGGGCCCGTCGAGCGGGACCTCTCCAACGGTGAGCAGGGCAGTGGTGACGGCACCCCGCTGAAGATCGGCGGCACCGTCTACACCAAGGGCCTCGGCAGCCACGCCCCGGCGAGGATCCGCTACTACCTCGGCGGCAAGTGCACCTCCTTCACCGCCCAGGTGGGCGTGGACGACGTGCAGACCTCGCGCGGCAGCGTGCAGTTCAGCGTCCTGGCCGACGGCACCGAGAAGGTGAAGTCACCGGTCCTGAAGGCGGCCGACGACGCCTGGTCGCTCACGGCGGACATCACCGGCGCCAAGTACGTCGACCTGGTCGTGGGCGACGGTGGCGACGGGAACGGCAACGACCACGCGGACTGGGGTGACGCGCGCTTCCACTGCGGTAGTTGAGAGCGCAGGATGCGGGAGGGGTGCCGCATGGTGGGCACCCCTCCCGCACCTGCATGCGATGGCCTTCCTCCTCCGACGAACTGGAGCCGCACATGCCGAACCCGCCCGTATTGTCACGCCGTACCCTGCTCGCCCTCTCGACCGCCACCGCCCTGGCGATCTCCCTCCCCGGAGCCGCGACGGCCGCGACGGCCACCGCGGCCGACGCGGGGGCCGACGAATTCGACGCCCTCCGCCTGCGCTGGGCCGACATCGCTCTCGGCACCGGCTACGACGCGGCCGCCGAACCCTTCGCCTCCCGCCTCGCCGAAACCGGCACGCTCGCACGGGAGTTCCGGTCGACGATGAATCCGGCCGCCGACTCGCTGTGGCCCGGCTTCGCGTACGACCCGCCGTCCGGCATCAGCCAGAGCTACAGCCGCCTGTGGACGATGACCCAGGCGTACGCCCAGGCGGGCACCGGATCGACCGGCGACGCCACGCTCCTCGCCGACATCATCCGCGGCTACGACCACCTCGCCGCGACCGCGTACCACGCCTCCGTCACGCCGTACGGCAACTGGTGGGAGTGGCAGATCGGCAGCCCGCGCCTCCTCATGGACATCACGTCCGTTTTGTACGAGCACCTGGGCACGGCCCGGGTCGAGGCCGCCTGCGCCGCCGTCGACCATTTCGTCCCCGACTCCGAACTCCGCGACTACAGCGGCCACTCCACCGGCGCCAACCGCGTCGACCTGTGCCGCTCCGTCACCCTGCGCGGCGTCCTCGGCCGGGCGCCCGCGAAGATCGCCCTGGCCAGGGACGCGCTGTCCCCCGTCTTCCCGTACGTCACCGAGGGAGACGGCCTGTACGCGGACGGGTCGTTCATCCAGCACACCACCGTCGCCTACTCCGGCACCTACGGCCAGGTCATGCTCGACGGCCTCGGTCGCCTCTTCGCACTGCTCGCCGGATCCACCTGGGCCGTCACCGACCCGGGTCGGCAGGTCATCCTGGACAGCGTCGAGCACGCCTATGCGCCGCTGATCTACAACGGTCTGGTCATGGACAGCGTCAACGGCCGTGCCATCAGCCGCGGTTACCTGAAGAACGACGATCTGAAGGTGATGCGCGGCGACCACTTCCACGGGCAGGGCATCATCGCCGGGATCGCCCTCCTCGCCGCGGGTGCGTCCACGGCCGAGCGCGACCGGTGGCACGGCATGATCAAGGGCTGGATCGCCCGCGACCGGACGAGCCCGATCCTCACCGCCCGCCAGTTCGGCGTCGCGGACCTGGCGCGGCTGCACGCCGTCCAGGCCGCCGCGGTGCCGGCCGCGCCCGAGCGGGTGGGCCACCACCTCTTCGCAGGCATGGCCCGCGCGGTCCACCGGCGCCCGGGCTGGGCCGCGGGCATCTCCATGGCCTCGGACCGGATCGCGCACTACGAGTGCGGCAACGGTGAGAATCCGCGCGGCTGGCACACCGGCGCCGGAATGCTCTACTGGTGGCCCGGCGAGAAGGAGAACGACCAGTACACCGACTGGTTCTGGCCGACCGTCGACCCCTACCGGCTGCCCGGAACGACCGTGTCCACCAAGCGGCTCGCCGACAGGGCGGGTGGCGAATGGGGTGCGCCCAAGCCCGCGGTGAAGTGGGTCGGCGGCGCCACGGACGGCGAATTCGGCGCGGTGGGCCAGCACCTCAAGGGCCTCGGCTCGACCCTGGAGGCCCGCAAGTCGTGGTTCTGCGTCGCCGACACGGTCATCTGCCTCGGCGCCGGCATCACCGGGACCGACCAGGTGCCCGTCGAGACGATCCTCGACAACCGCATGCTCGGCGAGGGCGGCACGGAACCGTTCACCGTGGAGGCGGGCACCAGCCCCCGCTGGGCCCACCTGGAGGGCCACGGCGGCTGGGTCCTCCCCGGCGGCGTCGGCCTGCGCACCCTGCGCGAGGACCGCGCCGGCGCCTGGTCCGACATCAACACCACCAGCTCCACCGAGCGCCGCACCCGCCGCTACCAGACGCTCTGGCTCGACCACGGCACCGACCCGGTCGACGCCGACTACGTCTACCTGCTGATGCCCGGCGCCTCCCGCCGTACCGTCACCGCCCGCGCCGCCGACCGGCAGTGGCTGACCGTGCTCGCCAACACGGCTGCCGCGCAGGCGGTCGCGATCCGCTCGCAGGGGGTGACCGCCGCCAACTTCTGGCAGCCGGGCGCGGCCGGTCCGCTCTCCGTCACGGCCGCGGCGAGCGTGCTCGTACGGGAGGGGCGGGGCAGGACGACGTTGTGCATCAGCGGGCCGGACCGCAGCGGTGCGCCGGTGGACGTGGTGTGGGAGCGGCCGGTGCGCGAGGTCGTCACGGCGGACCCGGGGATCGAGGTGCGCACCACCGGCCGGCGGCTGGTGCTGAGGGTCCGCCCGGGGACGGAGGGAGGCACCCTGCGGTGTGACGTCCGGTAGACACCGGGTGACCGGAGTGTGTCCGGGGACTGGGCTCGATGCCTGATGCGCGCGTACTCTTCGGCGCTATGGGGGAGTTGAGGGCGGACTGGCGACTCCGGCTGCGTCGCGGCGAGCCGGACGGGCCGGTGTGCGGGGCCGGTGTGCTGCTCACCCAGGACCGCGCGCTGACCTGCGCGCACGTCGCCGGGGAGCCGGACGCCCGGATGTGGGTGGAGTTCGCCGAGAACCCCGGCATCGCCCCGGTCGGGGCACGGGTCGCCGAGGACGGGTGGCTGCCCGGCCTCGGCGCGACCCGCGAGGACATCGCCGTGCTCGCCCTGGACAGCCCGCGTCCGCAGGCCACCCCCGCCACGCTCGCCCGGAGCCTGGAGCGGAACCGCGAGGTGTGGATCGGCGGATACGCACGGAGCTTCGCCGACGGCATGTGGCTGACCGGCCGGATCAGCGGCGCGCACGGTGCGTGGATCCAGCTCGACGCCGGGAAGAACGAGCAGGTGGTGCGGCCGGGGTTCAGCGGCGCCGCGGTACAGCTGCGCGGCGACGGGGAAGGGCGGCCGGAGCAGGTCGTCGGCATGGTGGTCAGCTGGCGCGGCGACCTGGACCTGGCGGTGCCCGCCGACAACGACCTGGCGTTCTCGTACATGATCCCCATCGACCGGGTCGCCGAACTCGTACCGCTGGTAGCCGAGTTGGCCGGTCCCAACGGCTGGGACCACGGGCTGGCGCGGCGGCTGCGGGACTGGTTCGCCGGAGGTGAACAGCCCACGGTGCGCCTCAGCGTCGTACCGCACGGCGGCGGCCGCGACCGCACTCTGCGCCACCAGCTCTACCGCGCCCACCTCGTCTACCGGGGCGGCCGCACCACGCCCGAGGAGTTCGTCGACGAGCTGGTGGCGCGGCTGCACCCGCCGCGCCACCAGCTCCGGGCCTACCGCGACTGGCTGCTGGACGGCGGCACCCCGCCGGACCCGGCGGCGGGCGGGCTGCCCGGGGCCACCGGGCCCACGCTCGCCGTGATCGGACTCGACGAGGACCGGGAGCCGCGCCGACTGGTGCCGTTACTCGCCCGCGTGCGCGATCTCGGCTTCCGGCTGCTGGTCGTCGTCAGGGACGGTGCGGGCGAAGGCGTGACCGAGGTGGGCCGGCAGCTGCTCCTGCCGGCCCTCGACGAGCGGGCCACGGCACTCATCGGCCGCATCGAGGCCGTCGAGCGGAACAGGGCCAGGCTGCACGGCATAGTGGAGTCGGCCTCGCTGGGCCCGCCGCCCCGGGTCGACACCGCCCGCCGCCACCGGCAGCTGGAACGACTGCGCGCTCTCACCGACCCGCAGGAACAACTCATCGCCCTGCGCGCCCTGTTGCGCGAGCTGGAGGCGGACCTGGACCGGCACGCGTGAGCCGGCCGGGCGGACGTTTTGGGGCCGCGCACCGACCGGGGACGGACGGAGCACCGGTGATCCGAACGAGCGGCCCCGGCTGCCCGCACCGCCGGTTCACCGGAGCCCCCTGCGGCGGCACCGTACAGCCCACCGGCTACTGCGACACCTGCGGCCGTTCCAGGACGGACCCCGGCCTCCCGCCGCTGCCCACCGCCCCCGAGAAGTACGGGCCGGCCGGTCTGCTGGAGCTGCCCCCGCTCGAACCGAGCAGCCCCGACCAACGGCTGGACGCCGCCACCTCGCAGGCACGCATCCTGATGCGCTGCTCGGCCAAGTCCTGCCCCACCTACTTCATCGCCCCGAACACCGCCGCCCCACCGCCGGACACGGGCCACTGCCCCAAGTGCGGCGCCCCGTACGCCTACCGGCCCGAACTCGACCAGGACGGGCCGCTGCTCCAGGACCAGTACCGGATCCGCGGCCCCATCGCCCACGGTGGCCAGGGCTGGGTCTACCTCGCCGAGGACACCCACCTGGAGGAGTACGTCGCCGTCAAGGGGCTCCTCAACCGCTACGCGGAACGGGGCGCCGCCCAGGCCGACGAGGAACGCCGCAGCCTCGTCGCCATCCGGCACGAACGCATCGTCCGCATCCGGGACTTCGTCAGTACCCGCGGCGACGACGGAACCGTGTCCGGCGGCTACATCGTGATGGACGACGTCGGCGACCGTACGCTCTCCGCGGTCATCGAATCGACCCGGCAGGGCACCTTCGTCCTCGACATCGAACACGTCATCACCTACGGCTGTCAGATCCTCGAAGCCCTCGCCCATCTGCACGGCATGGAATTCCTGTACGGGGACATGAAGCCGTCCAACGTCGTCCACCGGCACGACGGCATCAAGGTCATCGACCTCGGCGGGGTGCGCAGGAGCGGGGTCACCGAGCCACCCCCCGTGATCACCCCCGGATTCGCGGCCCCCGAGACGGACCACGGCAGACCGCTGACCGTCGCACACGACATCCACACCGTCGGGATGACCCTGGCCGAACTCGCGGGCTGGGCGGTCGGCGACGACGTACCCGGCCTCGGTATCAGCTCCTTCCGCCTGGTGGTGGAACGAGCCACGGCCCGCGATCCGGAACGCCGGTTCGCCACCGCCGACGAGATGGCCGGCCAGCTCCGCGGCGTGCTGCGCGAGATCCGGGCACTGCGCGGGAAACGGGACCAGCCCGAGCCCTCCGACTACTTCACCCCGTCCACCGAACTGCTCGGCGCCCGGCTGGGCTCCGTGCCCGACCCCACGCACTGGCTGCGCCGCCCCCTCTACCGCCGCCACGAGACACCCGACGCCCCGGCCCTGGACGCCGGGCTGCCCACCCCCACCGAGATCTCCCGGCGGCTGCCGGTGCCGAGGCCCTACCGCAGAGACCCGGCGGCCGCCCGGTTCCTGGTCAGCAGCTACGACCCCGGCCGGCCGCTGACCCAGCGTGCCGAGGGGGAGCGGTCGGTGGAGATCTGTCTGCACAACGCCCGGCTGCTGCTCGGCCAGGAGGGCAGGGAAGCGCTGGCCAAGGCGCGCGAGCAGGTGCAGGAGGCGAACGCCATACCGGGGCCCGGCCCGGTGCGGCAGTGGCGGCTCAGCTGGCACTGGGGGCTCGTCGCACTGCGCAGCGCCGATGTGCTGGACGACCGGCGGCAGATGCTGGAGGCCGCCCTGGAGCACTTCGCGGCCGTCCACCGGGCGCTGCCCGGCGAGTACGCGGCGAAGCTGGCGCTCGCGTACGTCGCCGAACAGCTCGGCCCGGACCTCCCGGCCGGGGCGGCCCCGTCGGCGTACGAACTCTTCCGGGCCGTGCACGCCCGCAACCCCTCGCACGTCGGCGCCGCGCTGGGCCTGGCCAGGCTGGCCCTGGCACGCGGCGACCGGGAAGCGGCGGCCGGGGTCCTGGACCTGGTGCCCGACGAGTCGCGGGACCACGCCGTCGCCCGGGTGGCCGCGCTGCGCATCCGGGCGGCACGGCTCGCGACGGGGGCGCGGCCGCTGCCCGAGGTGCGGGAGATCGACGCCGGTCTCGCCGCGGTCCCGCTCCGCGAAGGCGGCCCGGACCCGGCGTCCGTGGTGCCGGGCGACGAAGCGGCGCGGCTGCTGCGCACCGAACTGTTCGAGTGGATGCTCGACGCCGTCCGCGCCGCCGCCCCCGCCACCCGGCGCGGCCGGTGGCGCCGGGGACTGCCCCCGCCGCCGGTGCCCGGGGAACGGGCCGTGCGCGAGGAACTGGAGCAGTGCTACCGCTGGCTGGCCCGGCAGCGCCAGAAACCCGCCGAGTACGAGCGGCTGATCGACCTCTCGCACGCGGTCCGCCCGCAGACCCGCTTCTGAACCCGAACCCGACGACGTATCACTGGAGGCAGTTCAATGGGCCGCACCGCTCCCTCGCCCGGCCTCGAACCCGGTCTGCTCGTCGAGGTCCCCGAGAAGCATCCGCCGGGCGACGACGTCCGGATCGAAGCCCATGTGCGAGTCGAGGCGGTCGCCGTCGGGCCCCGGGACGCGATTCCGGCCGTCGAACTCGCCCTGGTCATCGCGGTGGACGTCGCCGCCTCGCGCCGCGCCGAGGCCGTCGACGCGCTGGCCGACGTCGTGGGCGCGCTGCCGGACGGAATCTCCTACACGGTGCTGGGCGGCGAAGCCTCCCGGTGCTACCCGCTGCGGGGCCGCCTGGCGATCGCGGATCCGGACGACCGACGCCACGCCGCGTTCAGCGTCGGCCGGATCGCCGCGGCCGCCGCCGGGCGGCGTCCGCCCGGATACGCCCGCTGGCTGGCCGGGGCGCGCGAACTGTTCGCCGCATGCGAGCTCCCGGTACGGCATCTGGTGCTGATCACCGACGGGAGCGGCCGCGGCGACGAGGACGACGCCTACCGCGAGGACAGCGCATTGCGGACCGAACTCACCGCCTGCGAAGGGGAGTTCACCGCGGACGTGATCGCGCTGGGGGAGTCCTGGGAGCCGGCTCCGCTGCTCGCGGTCGCCGAACGGCTGCACGGCGACGCCGCGTACGGACCCGATGCGTTCGCCCCCGCCGTCGCCGCGGCCGTCGTCCGACTGCGCCGGATCCGCAGCCCCGCGCTTCCCCTCACGGTCACGGTACGACCGGCGGTCCGCCAGGTGACGCTCACCGAGACCGCTCCCCGCCAGCAGCGGCTCGAACCGGCCGGCGACGGGGACGATCCGCGCCGGCTGGAATTCCTCACCCATCAGTGGAAGCCGGAGACCCGCGACTACCTCCTCACCCTCCGGGTGGACGCGAGCAACGACCCGCTCGGGGTGCCGCTCCAGCTCGCCACGGTCACCGTCGGCGACCTCACCGAACCGGTCGTCGTCCGCTGGCTGCCGTCGGGAACCGCCGAGGCCACGGCCGGCCATGCGGGCGGCGCGGACCGCAGCGTCCACGCCATGAACGCCTCGACCGAGATCCGGGCCGCCCTCAGGCGTGCGTACGACGCCCTCGACCTGGAGCGGCGTGCGGAGGCCGAGGAACAGTTCGGACGCGCGGTCCGGCTGGCTGCGGAGATCGGCGCCTCCTGGGTACGGGCCGAGGTCCGCAACGTCGCCGAGATCGTCGACGAGCGGCAGGGGCGGGTCAGGATCGGGCCGACCGTCGACCGGGGCACCGTCCGCCGGGGGCGGCTGAGCATCGCCTCCGCACACCTGGTGGAACCGTCCGAGAGCCCCGCCGGGTCGACGGCCCGCTGTCCGGAGTGCGATCACCCGGCCGGTCCCGCCGCCCTGTTCTGCATCGCCTGCGGGAGGCGGCTGTGATGTCCGGGCCGACCCGGTGGATCGGCGCGCTGCGCACCCGCCGGTCCGGCGGGTCACGGACCCGGCGGCTCCTGGAGCGGCATCTGACCGTGTTGCTGGCGCTCGCCCTGCTCTCGATGAGCGTCCTGCTCGTCTCGTACCGCGAAGTGCAGATCTCGGCGGGCGAGATGCGCACCCGGGGCGCGCCCGCCGTGCAGGGAGTGGCCGCCACCCAACTCGCCCTGCTGCGCGCCCATCAGGAGGCCCAGTTCTCCGTCCGCCACGACATCGACGGCGTGGTCGGGGCCGGCGCGCGGTACGAGAACCAGCTCTCCGCCGCCGCCCAGGGCCTATCCCGGCTCAACGACGTTCAGCTGGACGGGGACCGCGGCCGCGGGGTGCTCGAAACCGTCAACGGCCTGCTGACCTCGTACAGCGGCTCCATCACCCCGGGCGCGGTGAAGTACGTGTCGGACGAGCCGATGCAGCTGGAGAAGTTCGCGGAGGCCGAGACGATCCTCAGCCGCGAGGGCACCGGTGTGGTGCCCCGCCTCGACGTCCTCCAGGAACACCAGATGCAACGGATCGACAGCGTCAGCTCCCTGGGCACCCTTCGCCGGACCGGCTGGGCGATCGCCGAACTCGCCCTGCTGGCCACGGCATTGACCACCCTGTCCGCGCTCCGGGTGCTGCGCCGTCGCTGCGGGCGCAGCTTCGATCCCTGGCTGCTGACCACGCTGATGGTCACGGTCGTGCTGGCGGTGTTCCCGCTGTGGGCGACCACGAACACCCAGCAGCGGCTGGACAGCGCCCACGCCGGGCTCGTCAGGCTCGAGCGACGGGCCCACGCCGACGGTGACCTGGCCAAGTCCCAGCAGTACGTCACCGACGAGTCGGCGAGCGTACGCGCCGATCTCGCCGCCCAGGGCTGGCAGAGCTGGACCTACTACGGGGCGCTGGGCGGCGGTGCGCTGATCGTCCTGCTGCCCGCCGTCGGTATCGGCCGACGCCTCAACGCCGACTACTGGAGGGCCGGATGATCCCGCGCGCCCGCGCCGTCCTGCTCGTGGTGGCCCTGCTCCTGGCCGCGGCGGGCTGCGGGCTCGCCGCCCCGGGCGGCAGCGACGAACAGCCCGAGGTCACGATCCTCGGCCCCTGGACCGACAACCAGGAGAAGCAGTTCAAGGACGTCCTGAACGGGTTCGGCATCCCCTACACCTACCAGGGCACCGCCGCCACCCGGGAAGTCCTGCTCGCCGAGGTGCAGGCGGGCAATCCGCCCGACATCGCGATCCTGCCGGGCGTCGGAGAACTCGTCGAGTACGCCGCCGAGAACCGGCTGCGGTCCCTGCGCGGCCTGTACGAGCCGACGGAGTACGGCAAGCCCTGGCAGCCCGAGGCACAGGGCATCGCCGACGATCTGTGGGTGCCGCTCAAGGCCGACCTCAAGAGCATCGTCTGGTACCGCAAGGACCGGCCCCCGCCCTCCTACCCCGCGCCGCTGACCTCCTGGTGCGTCGGCATGGGCGACGACGGGGCCTCCGGCTGGCCGGGCAGCGACTGGATCGAGGACCTGATCCTGCAGAGCGCGGGGCCGGTGCTGTACGAGCGCTGGGCGACCGGGGCCATCGCCTGGGTGGACGCTCCGGTGATCAACGCCTGGACCAGGTGGGCCGGGCTGCTGGCCCAGGACCCGGCGGCCGCCGAGCGCGCACTGCTCTTCGACCACCGGGGCAGCCCCGGCGGGCACGGACTGCTCTTCGGCGGCGGCTGTGATCTGGAACACCAGGGCTCGTTCGCCCGTTCGTTCTACGGGGACCGTAAGGAGGGCGCCGCCTTCACGGACTCCGCGCCGCTGCTGCCCGGCGGCCCCTCGATGAAGGGCCGTGAGGTGTCCGCCGACTTCGCCGCCCTGTTCGGCCGGTCCGGCCAGGCCCGCGATCTGCTCCGGCGGCTCACCTCCCGCGAGGCCCAGGAGGAGTGGGGCCGCAAGGCCGGGGTATTCTCGCCGAACTCCGCCGTGCACGCCAAGAACGGGGAGGTCGAGAAGCAGATCAGCGCCCGGCTCACCGACCATCGGGTGCCGCTCTGCCTGGACGCCTCCGACGTCATGCCGGCCGCCGTGCGGGATGCCTTCTACGAGGCCGTGCTGCTGACCATGGCTCACCCCGGCGACCCGGTGCGGGAGCGTCTGGAGGCGATCCAGAAGGTGCAGAACGCCCAACCGGCGGACACCCCGAGGCTGACAAGGGTGTGCAGCAGACCACAGTGAGTCCTTGTCGGACCCTTACAAAGACGGAGGTACGGGGGCTGGTACATCGCCTGCATGAGTCCGGACTTCTGTCAGGCTCCGCCAGGAAACGGGTCAGTAGACTGTGCGGAGTCGACGGCGGGATTTTCTTGCCGGGCTTCGTAGGGTCGGTACATGACCGTTGTGGACGAAACCCCGGGCGAGCCGAGCGACACCCGTGGCCGTGTGGCCGAACTGCTGGCACTGCGCGAGCAGGCCCGGCGCGGACCGAGTGACCGGGCGACCGAGGCGCAGCACGCCAAGGGCAAGCTGACGGCGCGTGAGCGCATCGAGCTGCTGGTCGACCCGGGCTCGTTCAAGGAGGTCGAGCAGCTGCGCCGACACCGGGCGACCGGCTTCGGCCTGGAGGAGAAGAAGCCGTACACCGACGGTGTCATCACCGGCTGGGGCGCGGTCGACGGCCGTACCGTCTTCGTCTACGCGCACGACTTCCGGATCTTCGGCGGCGCCCTGGGCGAGGCCCACGCCACCAAGATCCACAAGATCATGGACATGGCCATCTCGGCCGGCGCCCCGCTGGTGTCGCTGAACGACGGCGCGGGCGCCCGTATCCAGGAGGGCGTCAGCGCGCTCGCCGGATACGGCGGCATCTTCCAGCGCAACACCCGGGCCTCCGGCGTCATCCCGCAGATCAGCGTGATGCTCGGCCCGTGCGCGGGCGGCGCGGCCTACTCCCCGGCGCTCACCGACTTCGTGTTCATGGTCCGCGACACCTCCCAGATGTTCATCACCGGACCGGACGTCGTGAAGGCGGTCACCGGCGAGGAGATCACCCAGAACGGCCTCGGCGGCGCCGATGTGCACGCCGAGACCTCGGGCGTCGCGCACTTCGCGTACGACGACGAGGAGACCTGCATCGCCGAGGTCCGCTACCTGATCGGGATGCTGCCGTCCAACAACCGGGAGAACCCGCCCGCCGTGGCGAGCGACGACCCGGCCGACCGGCGCGGCGACGTCCTGCTGGACCTGGTGCCGGCCGACGGCAACCGCCCGTACGACATGCACAAGGTCATCGAGGAGCTCGTCGACGACGGCGACTACCTGGAGATCCACGAGCGCTGGGCCCGCAACATCATCTGCGCCCTGGCCCGTCTGGACGGCCAGGTCGTCGGCATCGTCGCCAACCAGCCGCAGTCCCTCGCCGGTGTCCTGGACATCGAGGCGTCGGAGAAGGCGGCCCGGTTCGTCCAGATGTGTGATGCATTCAACATCCCCATCGTCACTCTTTTGGACGTACCCGGCTTTCTGCCCGGGGTCGATCAGGAGCACGGTGGAATCATTCGGCACGGTGCGAAGCTGCTCTACGCGTACTGCAACGCCACGGTGCCGAGGATCTCGCTGATCCTGCGCAAGGCCTACGGCGGTGCGTACATCGTGATGGACAGCCAGTCCATCGGTGCGGATCTGACGTATGCCTGGCCGACGAACGAGATCGCGGTGATGGGCGCCGAAGGCGCCGCCAACGTCATCTTCCGCCGGCAGATCGCCGACGCCGAGGACCCGGAAGCCATGCGGACCCGCATGGTCAAGGAGTACAAGGCCGAACTGATGCACCCGTACTACGCCGCCGAGCGAGGCCTGGTCGACGACGTCATCGACCCCGCCGAGACCCGCGAGGTGCTGATCGCCTCGCTCGCCATGCTCCGCACCAAGCACGCCGACCTGCCGTCCCGCAAGCACGGCAACCCCCCGCAGTAGTCCGCGGCCCCCGCAGCAACCCTGCCGGACCCGCGAAGACCTGCCGAGAAGACGGAGAAACCGCCCATGAGCACTGCCACCGAGTCCGTGCTGCGTGTCGAGAAGGGTCTTGCCGACCCCGAGGAGCTGGCCGCCATAACCGCGGTCCTGCTCGCCCGCGCAGCCGCCCAGCCCGCCGCGCCCCCCGCCCACCGCGGCCGCAACACCGCCGGCTGGCGCCGCCTGGAACGCACCCCGGGCTTCCGCGCCCCGCACTCCTGGCAGGGCTGAGTCCTCTTCGGCCCCAGGACGAAGCGCCACACCGAAAGGCCCCGCACTCCCGAAGGAGTGCGGGGCCTTCCGCATGTCTGCCGGGCCCCCGCAGGACCGCTAACGCAACCGCGCCATCAGCGCGTGCTCCACGAGCGTGATCAGCGCACTCTTGGCGTCTGCGCGGTGCCGCGCGTCCGTCGTGAGAATCGGCGTGTCCGGCCCGATCTGGAGGGCTTCGCGGACTTCGTCGGGGGTGTAGGGCTGGTGCCCGTCGAAGCCGTTGAGGGCGATGACGAAGGGGAGTCCGCTGTTCTCGAAGTAGTCGACGGCGGGGAAGCAGTCGGCGAGGCGGCGGGTGTCGACGAGGACGACGGCGCCGATGGCGCCGCGGACCAGGTCGTCCCACATGAACCAGAAGCGGTCCTGTCCGGGCGTACCGAAGAGGTACAGGATCAGGTCCTGGTCCAGGGTGATGCGGCCGAAGTCCATCGCCACCGTCGTGGTGGTCTTGTCCCCGGTGTGCGTCAGATCGTCGATGCCCGCGGACGCGGACGTCATCACGGCTTCGGTGCGCAGCGGATTGATCTCCGAAACGGCACCGACGAACGTGGTCTTACCCACGCCGAAGCCCCCTGCCACCACGATCTTCGCGGAGGTAGTGGAGCGGGCCGCTCCGCCGCTAGAGCTTGCGAAGTCCACTGAGCACCCTTTCGAGCAGTGTCACATCTGGCTGGCCGCCGGCGGACTCGTCGCCGCCGGGCTGATGGATAGCGACGAGTCCGGCCTCAGCCAGGTCGGCTACGAGGATCCGGGCAACGCCGAGCGGGATCGAGAGCAGTGCCGAAATCTCGGCGACCGACTTGATCTCGAAGCACAGCCGGCAGATCCGCTGGTGCTCGGGCAACTGCCCTTGCAGCCGGGACGGATCGGCCGTGGTACTGACCAACGCCTCAATGGCGAGTTGGTAGCGCGGTCGGGTCCGGCCGCCGGTCATGGCGTACGGACGGACCAGCGGATTGTGTGCGGCCGGCGCGGCCGGCTCGGGGGCCTGCCGCGGCTGCACGGGCTGGATGCGGGGCGACTGGGGCGAGTCGAAACGGTGCGGCCGCTGCGGGTGCCACCCGGAGCCCTGCCGGGCGCCGTACGGCTGCTGCTGCGGCTGCTGCGGCTGCTGGTAGGGCTGATACGGCTGCTGGGCGCCCTGCCTGCTGGGTGTGGAGGGGAAGTTGAACCGGTTGTCCCCGTGCTCACCCGGTACGTTCTGGCCACCGTCGTACCGGTGTCCGCCTGGGGGTGTTGCCACGATTCCTCCTACGCCTGCCGGTCCCGATCCCAGTGGGTCCGCGCCACCGCACTTTATGGTGCGGTGGCGCGAAACGCACTGTCTGTCTGCTAGTTAAGAAGACTTCCCTGAAGTTCGGCGCGGAGGTCCGGGGTGAGGACGCCGCCCGCGCGGTCGACAAGAAGGGCCATTTCGTACCCGACAAGACCGATATCGGCGTCCGGATGGGCGAGAACGGCCAGTGAAGATCCGTCGGAAATGGACATGATGAAGAGGAATCCGCGCTCCATCTCCACAACCGTCTGATTCACCGCGCCGCCTTCGAAGATCCGCGAGGCGCCCGCGGTCAGCGAGGTCAGACCGGAGGCGACGGCCGCCAGCTGGTCGGCGCGGTCGCGCGGAAATCCTTCGGACATGGCCAGCAGGAGTCCGTCGGCGGAGACCACCACCGTGTGCGACACCCCGGGGGTGTTGTCCACGAAGTTGGTGATCAACCAGTTCAGATTCTGCGCCGCCTGGCTCATCGGGCTCACACTAACGCTCCTGGTTGTAGGTATTACTTGCGTCCGAACCCGCGTTACGTCCCCGCAGCACGCCCCGCCGCAGGTTGCTCAACCTGCCGCGGACGTCCTCGGGGGCGCGGGAGACCTGAGGGCCGCCCTGCAGGGTCTGCTCCGCCGTACCCTCGACCAGATTGGCCTTGGGTACCCGCCGGGGAAGCCCGGACGGGGTGACCCCGCCCGCCTTCGGCTCCCGGAGCCTCTCGGCCCGCTCCCAGCGCTCGTCGTTCGTCGAGCGCCAGTCGTCGGAGGCGTTCTCGTCCTGCGGTGCGGACGGCTGCTGCTGCGGCAGTTCCTGCTGCTGCGGCAGTTCCTGCTGTGCGGTTGCGGGCCGGTTGTTCCCGCGGCCGGTGGGCTGCCAGTGCTGCTGACCGCCCCGGCGCGGCAGACCGGCTTCGGTCAGTTCGTGGCCGGAGTTCGGGGTGGGCCCCGGACGGTCGAAGCCTACGCGTTCCTGAGGCTCGGCGGGGGCGCTCGGGGCAGATTCCGCTTGGACCCGCGCAGGCGGCACGTACGCATCCTGATACGCGCCCTGATTCGCCCATTCGTCCTGGTGGGGCTGAGGGGCGAACGGTTCCTCGGGCGACGGCTGCGCGGTCTCGCCGGTCGTATATGCCGCCTCCGCATAGCCGCCCTGCCGGGTGTGGCCGGGCTGCTCGGCGAAGCCTGCGTCACCGCCGTAGGGGGCGTAACCACCCTCGTACGGAGCCTGCTCGTACTGCTGCGGCTCCTGGGCATATCCGTTCCCGGCGTACGGATCCTGCGCGAACTGGGGGTGCTCACCCGTCGCCTGCGCCTCCAGCGCGGCCCGACGCTCCTCACGCATCAGCGAACGGCCCACCGGGTCCAGCTGCGGGGCGCCCGCCGACGGCTGCTCGTAACGCGAGTCGTCGAAGCCGAGCTCCGCCGCCGTGCGCATCTGCGGGGGCGCGGGCTGCTCGAAGCCCTGCTGCTGCGGAATGATCGAGGAGACGGTGAAGTCGTCCTGTGCGGCGTCCGGTTCGCCGCCGCCACCGTGGGTGATGGCGTCCGGCAGCATGACCAGCGAGGTGGTCCCGGCCTGCTCGCCCGAGGGGCGCAGCTGGACCCGGATGCCGTGCCGGTCGGCGAGCCGGCCGACCACGAAGAGGCCCATCCGCTGAGACACCGCGGCGTCCACGGTCGGCGGGTTGGCGAGCTTGTGGTTGATGTCGGCGAAGTCCTCGGCGGTGAGACCGATGCCCTTGTCGTGGATCTCGATCATCACGCGGCTGTCGGGCAGCCTGGTCGCCGTGACCCGCACCTTGGTCTGCGGCGAGGAGAACGTGGTGGCGTTCTCCAGCAGCTCGGCCAGCAGATGCACGAGGTCGGTGACGGACTGGCCGTGGATCTCGGTCTCCGGCACCCCGGAGAGCTCGACGCGCTCGTACGACTCCACCTCGGAGGCGGCGGCGCGCAACACGTCGACCAGCGGAACCGGCTGGTTCCAGCGGCGGCCGGGCTCCTCGCCGGCCAGCACGAGAAGGTTCTCGCCGTTGCGCCGCATCCGGGTGGCCAGGTGGTCCAGCCGGAAGAGACTCTCCAGCTGATCCGGGTCGGCCTCGTTGTTCTCCAGGTCGGTGATGAGGGTCAGCTGGCCCTCGATCAGCGACTGGTTGCGACGCGACAGATTGGTGAAGATCGCGTTGACGTTGCCCCGCAGCATGGCCTGCTCGGCCGCCAGCCGGACCGCCTCGCGGTGCACCTGGTCGAAGGCGCGGGCGACCTCGCCGATCTCGTCGCGGCTGTCGATCGGGATCGGCTGGACGCGGGTGTCGATCCGGCCCGGATCGGTCCTGGAGAGCTGGTCGACCAGCATCGGCAGCCGCTGCTCGGCGATGCCGAAGGCGGCGGTGCGCAGATGGCGCATCGAGCGGCTCATCTGCCGCGCCATCAGCCCGGCCAGGACGAAGGCGGCCAGCAGGGCGACGATCACGACGGCCGCGTTGATGAAGGCGTCGTTCCTGGCGCTGGACGAGATGTCCGCGGCCTCGGTCACGGCCTTGTCGACGAGCTCGTCCTCGACCGTGGTGTAACCGTCGAACTTGGCGGTGGCGGCGGCCATCCAGGTCTCGGGTGTGATGCCCTTGGCGGCCAGCTTCTGGGGGGACTTCCCCTCCCCGATCTGCTGGGCCATGCCGTCGAAGACCGAGCCGTCGACACTGGGCGGCGCGACGAACGGGATCCCCGCGGCGTCGGCCTGCTCCTTCGCCTTCTTCAGCTTCTTCGCGCCGTCGGCCGACTGCGCGGTCATGACCTGCTTCAGCCGGGCCGCGTCGGCCTCCGTGCCGCCGGAGACGAACTCCTGGAGGGCGATCTTTTCCAGGTAGTTGTACGAGCCGAAGGCCTTGACCTGGGCGTCGAACGTGGCTCTCTCCTGGCTCGGACGCACCAGCAGGTGCATACCGATGGAGCGCTGAAGCGATTCTGCAGCCTTGGCGAGCTCGATCGCGTAGACCGTACGGCCATAACTGGTGATGTTGCCGGTGCCCAGACCCAGCTCGTTGCAGAACTCCATCAAGGAGTGCTGCACCTGGACATAACCCTCTTCCGTCTTCACCGGGTCCATCCCCTCGGCAAAGGCGGCCTTGCGCAGCTCGGGGAGTTTGGGCTCCTCCAGCCGGAACAGCTGCAGGCGCCGCTCCAGGCCCTGCTTCTTGGGCATGTCCTTCACGGCCGTGTCGAACTTGGCCGCGGCGGCGTCGGTGGTCGCCCGGACCTCGCCGATGACGGTGGCGTCCCGCTTGTTCGACAGCAGGGGCTGAGCGGAGAGGTCACGCTCATTGAGGAGTGCCTGGCCGTACGCGGAGGCCGCGCGCACGATCAGTGCGGTCTTCTCGGCCTCCTGCGCCTCCCGCCAGGTGTCGATCGAGCCCTTCACCTGGAAGCCGCCCATGACCAGGCCGACCAGCACCGGGATCAGGAGGATCGCGTTCAGCCGAGTGGGCACCCGCCAGTTGCGCGGGGAAAGCCGGCTCGAGCTGCCCCCGGACTTCGCAGCTCGGGACATATCGGCGGGCGACGCCGCGGCGCGCGGCGGCGGGGTGAAAACGCCCCGCTCCGGCTCCGCCACGGAGCCCTCGTTGCTTCGCCTCACTCGACCAACAACCTCTCGGCGTCGGCACCTACGTTGTGCCGTGTTTCGTTCAGGGCCGTACTACTCGGGAGTTCGTCGAATTCCAGCACGGGGACCGGTCGCGTTCCAAACAGTCGGAACCAGCCATTCCGAGTGGTCCAAGCCTCAGATAAAACGGGCATAAAGAACGAGCCCCGCCAAAAGGCGGGGCTCATGTGAGCGCAGCGATACCGATTGAACGCATCGGGTGTTGAACGCAGGACAATTCTCTGTCGAAACGTTATGAACGCGGGGGCGGATCGTGTCAAAGGACACAGCCCGCCCCCGTTTAGTTACGGTAACTGCCGTATGTCAATACAGACTTGTGGCTACTTCAGCCGCGCCATCAGCGCGTGCTCCACGAGCGTGATCAGACCGCTCTTGGCGTCTGCGCGGTGTCGCGCGTCCGTCGTGATGATCGGGGTGTCCGGCCCGATCTGGAGGGCTTCGCGGACTTCGTCGGGGGTGTAGGGCTGGTGCCCGTCGAAGCCGTTGAGGGCGATGACGAAGGGGAGTCCGCTGTTCTCGAAGTAGTCGACGGCGGGGAAGCAGTCGGCGAGGCGGCGGGTGTCGACGAGGACGACGGCGCCGATGGCGCCGCGGACCAGGTCGTCCCACATGAACCAGAAGCGGTCCTGTCCGGGCGTACCGAAGAGGTACAGGATCAGGTCCTGGTCCAGGGTGATGCGGCCGAAGTCCATCGCGACGGTCGTCGTCGTCTTGCCACCGGTGTGCGTCAAGTCGTCGATGCCCGCGGACGCGGACGTCATCACGGCTTCGGTGCGCAACGGGTTGATCTCCGAGACGGCACCGACGAACGTGGTCTTACCCACGCCGAAGCCCCCCGCCACCACGATCTTCGCCGAGGTGGTGGCTCGGGCAGCACCGCCACTAGAGCTTGCGAAGTCCACTGAGCACCCTTTCGAGCAGTGTTACATCCGGCGCGCCGCCGGCCTCTCCATTGCCCGGCTGGTGGATGGCCACCATGCCGGCTTCCGCCAGGTCCGCGACAAGAATCCGGGCCACACCGAGCGGCATCGACAGCAGCGCCGAGACCTCGGCCACCGACTTGACCTCACGGCAGAGGTGGCAGATCCGCTGGTGCTCGGGGAGCAGCGTCCCCAGATGCGCGGGGTCGGCCGTGGTGGAGACCAGCGCCTCTATCGCGAGCTGGTAGCGGGGCCGGGTCCGGCCGCCGGTCATGGCATACGGACGGACCAGCGGCTGGTCGCCTTCACCGTCGTACGACGCGTGGTGCAGTGCGCCGTACGGATCGGGTGAGGCGGGTGGCGGGGTCATGAATCCTCCGGGCGTGACAGCAGAGTGTCGGCTTGCCGTCTGAAGGGGCCGGTGGGGGCTCTAAGCGGCCTGACGGGTGAGGGATGAGGGCATTACCTGGGGCAATCGAATCTGTCATCGATCCGCGGCCGCCTAGTGGAGCAGGCTGCCTTGGAGCTCGGCACGGAGGTCCGGGGTGAGGACGGTGCCCGCCCGGTCGACCAGGAGGGCCATCTCGTACCCGACCAGACCGATGTCGGCGTCCGGGTGGGCGAGAACGGCCAGCGAGGAGCCGTCGGAGATGGACATCAGGAAGAGGAACCCGCGTTCCATCTCCACCACGGTCTGACTGACGGCGCCGCCTTCGAAGATCCGCGAGGCGCCCGCGGTCAGCGAGGTCAGACCGGAGGCGACGGCCGCCAGCTGGTCGGCGCGGTCACGGGGGAAACCTTCGGACATGGCCAGCAGGAGTCCGTCGGCGGAGACCACCACCGTGTGCGACACCCCGGGGGTGTTGTCCACGAAGTTCGTGATCAACCAGTTCAGATTCTGCGCGGCCTGACTCATCGGGCTCAACTAACGCTCCTGCTGGTGAGTGGGGCCGAGTGGAAAACTGCCGGTCGACTGGCCGTTGTTGGCCTGCCGTCCCTGCTGGATGCCCCGGCGGAGATTGGTCAACCGCCCGCGCACATCATCGGGCGCACGCGACACCTGAGGACCGGACTGATGGTTCTGCTGTTGGGCGGTGCCCGGAACCAGATTGGCGCGAGGTACCCGGCGAGGCAGTCCGGAAGTGGTGACTCCGCCCGCCGCGGGCTTCTTGACCCGCTCCGCCTGCCGTACGAGTTCGTCGTTCGGCGAGGGGCGCCAGGAAGATGTGGTGCCGCCGCCGTCGGCTCCGGTGCGGTGCGGCGCAGGAGCGGGAAGCTCCTGGCCGGGCTGCTGCGGGGCGGACGTGGGCGGCTGCGGCTCGGCGGGCGGCTGCTGACCGCCCTGCTGCGGGCCGTGGAACCAGTTCGTCTCCAGGGTGTCGTACAGCGGCGTACGACCGTCCCCGGGCCCGGCCGGCGGCAGCGCCTCGGGCTGCGGCTGCGGCGGCAGTGCCGGACGGTACTGCCCGTCACCGTGGGGCGCGACGGGCGGACGCGGAGCACCGAAGTCCCCGTTGTCCCGGTCGCGCTGACGCGGTGCCGGCAGGTCCTGGTCCTGCGCGGGCTGCGGCCGGCCGAAGTCGGGGCGGGCGAACTGCGAGGTGCTCGCCGGGTCCAGCGGCGACGGAGCCTGCGGGGCCGGACCGGAGAAGTCCGGGCGGGCGAACTCGGCGGTGGAGCCGGGGCCCTGCCGGTCGTCCATGGCCGGCCGCGGGGCGAGCGGCGGGCTCATCGGCCGCTGGAACTGGCCGGTGGACTCGGGCTCCTCGTGGCCGCGCGGGGCGTCCAGCGGGGTGCGCCGCGGCGCGGACGGCTCGTCGGTGCCCCAGCTGGTGGTCTGCGAGCGCTGCGGCTGGGGATAGCCACCGGGCAGCTCGGCACGCGGACCGCCGACCGGCGGCAGCTGACGTCCGGCTTCGACCGGACCGCCGGACCGCGGGAAGCCGCTCTGGCCGGCCGGGTTCTGCCGGGCCTGCTGCGGCTGCGGCGCCCCCCACGGGGCCGGGCCGTCGGCCTGTCCCTGCTGGTCGTTGCGGTCCTGGTCGTGGTAGCTCTGGTCGTTGTGGTTCTGGCGGTTCTGGTTCTGGCGGTTCTGGCCGAACAGGTCGGCCCGTCCGGAGTCCGTACGGCCCGTTCCGTCGCCCTGGCCGCGCGCACCGAGCCGGGCGCCGTTGCCGAAAGCACCGGCGAGGCCGCCGCCCTGACGCTGCGGCTCCTGGCGCGCGTCGTCCGACGGACCGGAGTCGGCCGGTCCGGTGGACTGGAAGCCGGCGTTCTGCTGACCCGGCTGACCCTGCTGGTTCTGCGGCCGGCGGGGTCCGCCGTCCCGCGAGGGCAGCGCGGCGCGCGGACCGGAGCCCGCACCGACCTGACCACGCGCGGCGCCCGGACCCGAGGCGAGCCGGCCGGCCGGGGCCGCCGGAGCGCCGCCGACGCCGGGACGGGAACCGTTGCCCTGCCCCGGACCGCCGGCACCGCCGAGCATGCCGCCGGGGGCGGACTGCTGTCCCGGCCCCTGCTTGGGGGCCGGCTGCTTGCCGCCGTGCGCCACATCGACGGGCAGCATGACCAGCGCGGTCGTACCACCGGAGTCGGAGGGCCGCAGCTGGATCCGGATGCCGTGACGCAGGGACAGCCGGCCGACCACGAACAGACCCATGCGGCGGGAGACCGAGACGTCGACGGTGGGCGGCGAGGCGAGCCGCTCGTTGATCGCCGCGAGGTCCTCGGGGGAGAGGCCGATACCCGTGTCGTGGATCTCGACCAGCACCCGCCCGTCGGGCAGCGCGTGACCGGTGACCCGCACCTTCGTCTGCGGCGAGGAGAACGACGTGGCGTTCTCCAGCAGCTCGGCGAGCAGGTGCACGAGGTCGTTGACGACGCGGCCGGCGACCTCGGTGGCGGGCACCGCGGCCAGTTCGATGCGCTCGTACTGCTCCACCTCGGAGGCTGCGGCCCGGAGCACGTCGACCAGCGGGACGGGGCGGGTCCACCGGCGGCCCGGCTCCTCGCCCGCGAGGACGAGGAGGTTCTCGCCGTTACGGCGCATGCGGGTCGCGAGGTGGTCGAGCTTGAAGAGCGAGGACAGCTGGTCCGGGTCGGCCTCGCGCGACTCCAGTTCGGAGATGAGCGAGAGCTGACGCTGGATGAGGCCCTGGCTGCGGCGCGAGAGGTTGGTGAACATCGCGTTGACGTTGCCCCGCAGAAGGGCCTGCTCGGCGGCGAGGCGGACCGCCTCGCGGTGCACGTCGTCGAAGGCCGCGGCCACCTGGCCGATCTCGTCCCGGGAGTGCACACCGACCGACTCGACCGAGGTGTCGACGTCCTGCGGGTCGGCATCGGAGAGCTGCTTGACGAGCTCGGGCAGCCGGTCCTGTGCGACGCGCGTAGCGGTGTCCTGCAGCCGCCGCAGCGAGCGGATCATCGACCGGGCGACGACGAAGGCACCGACCAGCGAGACACCGAGCACCAGCAGGATGAGCGCACCGCTGATGATCGCTTCGCTCTTCGACTGGTCGCGGAGCTCGCGGGCCTTGCCCTCCATGTCGCTGAGGAGGGTCTCCTCGATGGTCTTCATCGCCTGGATCTTGGTGGAGCTCTGGTCGTACCAGTCCAGGTAGGAGCGCTTCGGGATGCCGGTCATCCCCGAGGGGCTGTCCAGCACCTTCTTCGCGTAGGTGTCGGCGGCCTTGATCTCCGGGTTGCCGTCGTCCAGCGTGGCGGTCAGCTCGTCGGCGTTGTTGCCGGTGGCCGCGTAGACGGCGGCGAAGGAACGGCGTGCCGAAGTCTCCTTGCGCAGCGCGGCGCGGCCGAACTGCTGGTCGTTCTCATCGAGGTGCGGCTGCTTGTCGTTGCCGCCCGGCAGGGCCGCGGCGATGATCGCCCGCTGGACCGAGGCGTACTCCTTGGCGGAGGAGAAGGCCGCCAGTGCCCGGGTCCGCTTGATCATCTCCGAGTTGCTGGTCGCCTGCGCCATGTCCTGCGAGAGGCTCAGCAGTGAGGTGATCAGCTGGCTGTACTGGTCGACGGTCTGGAGGCTCGGGGTGTCCTTGGCGTACGCCGTCTTGCGGATCTCGCGGATACTGGTCAGCTGGCTGGCGATCTGCTGGACGCTCGAATTGATGCCCTCAAGGGCCTCGTCGCCGGAGGGGTCGCCGATCGAGTTCGTCGCATCCAGGAAGGCCGTCTTCGCCCGGTCGGTCTTCTTGCGGGGCTCGGTGACCTTGAAGTCGTCGGCCTTGACCCCGTTGGACAGTGGACCGGCCGAGCGGTCGCGCTCCTCCTGGAGCGCCTGGGCGAGCGTGGTCGCCTGCTTGGTCATCTTGGTCAGCAGCTGCATGTGGTCCAGCTGCTGCATGTCGTTCATCGAGTCGTTGATCCGCAGCCCGCCCAGCGTGGTCGCGGCGACCACGGGAAGGGCGAGCAGGGAGACCAGACGCGTGCTGATGCGCCAGTTGCGCAGAGCCACTCGCGAGCCCGTGTTGACGGAGCCCCGGGGCTTGAGCGACGAGATCGGGTCGGTGCCGGCGGCCGCCGTGGCACCGGGACCCCGGTCACGGTCGCTGCTTTCGCCGGCCGAGGCCGGTCCGGGGTTCTGGGCGTGCTGGGGCGAGGATCCGCGGTCGGTCCCGCCCTGCGGCTCCTGTTCCGCCGCAGCGCTGCCATCCCTCTTGAAACGTCCCTGCACTAGCGTCGCAACCTCTGGACCAGGCGTCCCTCCGCACGAGGCGGATGGGACGGTGTCGGCGTCGTGGGGCGTTGTATCCGCCCCATGGTGGTCGTGAGTGACCGGCGCTCTTCCCCTTCCCGCCGCCACTCGGCGCTGCGTTGCGCCCCCTGCGCGCCGGCCTGAAAACCCGCGGCGGTGCGTGGAATTCCAGCACAGTGCCGGATCTCCAACAAGGGCCCCGTACCCGGCCGTGACCTGGATGACGCGTTGTGATGGCTGCATAACAAGCCGTGGAGCATGTTCGCGGTCAAAGTGGATCATTACGGGTGAATCGACGAAGGGTGAAGGGTGTCCCAGTCGACATAATCAGGAGCGGAATGGCTGATTCAGTGCTGCAATGTCCGTTTCTTCCGGGGGGATCGGCCGCCCGAAATGAGGTAATTGTCGACGCAGTCGTGAGAAAACTCACACGTTGATCGCCGTCTCATCCAGGCTTCCGAAGGGAATTCGATGTTTAGCCTGACGCTTTACAGGGATGGCAAATCCGACAACCGGCGCCCCTCCGGGCGGCGCCCGTACCGACAGGGTCCGAACGGCAGATGAAGACGACGATGATGTTCCGCAACATTGCCAACCCCCGGCGCACCACGCTGGCGCACCTCAAGGACGCCGAGGAGCTGCGGACGCCGGAGCTGCCGGAGCACGCGCTCGATCTGCCCACCCAGACGGCCAACCCCCGCCGCACCATCCTCATGGAAGCCCCGGCAACCGTCGCAGCCGCGGAGTAGGCAACCGCGGAGCAATGCGCACGTCGTCCCCCCTCACCCGCGTTAGCCTGGAGCGTCAGTCTTCAGCCAGCAAGCAAGTGAGGGGCGACAGCATCCCGTGCGCATCGCCAGGTTCTCCATCGACGGCAATGTCGCCTTCGGCGCCGTCGAGGGCGACGGGCCCGATGGTCTCGTCCTCGACATCATCAAGGGCATTCCGTACGCCGAGTTCGAGCTCTCCGGCACGAAGGTCCCGCTGAGCAAGGTCCGCCTCCTGCCGCCCGTGCTCCCCAACAAGGTCGTGGCGATCGGCCGCAACTACGCGGAGCACGCCGCGGAACTGGGCAACGAGGTGCCGGATGTCCCCGTCGCCTTCTTCAAGCCCACCACCTCGGTGATCGGCTCCGGCGACGCCATCGAGTACCCCTCCTTCTCCAATGAGCTCCACCACGAGGCCGAACTGGCCGTGGTCATCGGCCGCATGTGCCGTGAAGTGCCGCGTGAGCGCGTGAAGGACGTCATCTTCGGCTACACCTGCGCCAACGACGTCACCGCCCGCGATGCCCAGAAGCGCGAGAAGCAGTGGGCCCGGGCCAAGGGCTTCGACACGTCCTGCCCGCTCGGGCCCTGGGTGGAGACCGACCTCGACCCCAGCGACCTGACCATTCAGGCCACGGTCAACGGCGAGCAACGCCAATTGGGCCGTACGAGCGAGATGATCCGCTCGATCGAGGATCTGGTCGTCCACATCACGGAAGCCATGACGCTGCTCCCGGGCGATGTGATCCTCACCGGCACTCCCGCAGGGGTCGGACCCCTCCATGTCGGCGACGAGGTCGCCGTCACCATCGAAGGCATCGGCACTCTCACCAACAAGGTGATCAAGCGTGGTTAACGCACCAGTCCGTGTACGTTTCTGTCCCTCCCCGACCGGCAACCCCCACGTGGGCCTGGTCCGCACCGCCCTCTTCAACTGGGCCTTCGCCCGGCACCACGGCGGCACCCTGGTCTTCCGCATCGAGGACACCGACGCCGCCCGCGACTCCGAGGACTCCTACAACCAGCTCCTGGACTCGATGCGCTGGCTCGGCTTCGACTGGGACGAAGGTCCCGAGGTCGGCGGGCCGCACGCCCCGTACCGGCAGTCGCAGCGCATGGACATCTACAAGGATGTCGCCGAGAAGCTCCTGACCGGCGGGTACGCGTACCACTGCTACTGCACCACCGAGGAGCTCGACGACCGCCGCGAAGCCGCCCGCGCCGCCGGCAAGCCGTCCGGCTACGACGGCCACTGCCGCGACCTCACGGCCGAGCAGATCGCCGCGTACCGGGCCGAGGGCCGCACCTCCATCGTCCGCTTCCGGATGCCCGACGAGGCGCTCACCTTCACCGACCTGGTCCGCGGCGAGCTGACCTTCCAGCCGGAGAACGTGCCGGACTACGGCATCGTCCGCGCCAACGGCGCCCCGCTCTACACGCTGGTCAACCCGGTCGACGACGCGCTGATGGAGATCACCCACGTCCTGCGCGGCGAGGACCTGCTCTCCTCCACCCCGCGCCAGCTCGCCCTCTACAAGGCGCTCATCGAGCTGGGCATCGCCAAGGGCACCCCCGCCTTCGGTCACCTCCCGTACGTCATGGGCGAGGGCAACAAGAAGCTCTCCAAGCGCGACCCGCAGGCCTCGCTCAACCTCTACCGCGAGCGCGGCTTCCTGCCCGAGGGACTGCTCAACTACCTCTCCCTGCTCGGCTGGTCCATCGCCGAGGACCGCGACATCTTCTCCGTCGAGGAGATGGTGGCCGCGTTCGACATCAAGGACGTCAACGCCAACCCGGCGCGCTTCGACCTGAAGAAGTGCGAGCACATCAACGCCGAGCACCTGCGCATGCTCGACGTGAAGACGTTCACCGAGGCCTGCGGCCCCTGGCTGAAGGCCCCGTTCGCCCCGTGGGCCCCGGAGGCCTTCGACGCGGACCAGTTCGCGGCGATCGCCCCGCACGCCCAGACCCGGGTCACGGTCCTCTCGGACATCACCGCCAACGTCGACTTCCTCTTCCTCGACGAGCCGGCGACCGACGAGGCGTCCTGGGCCAAGGCGATGAAGGAGGGCTCCGACGCCCTGCTCGCCACCGCCCGCGCCAAGCTGGTCGACGCCGAGTGGCACGCGGACGCCCTGAAGAACGCCATCCTCACCGCGGGCGAGGAGCACGGCCTCAAGCTCGGCAAGGCCCAGGCCCCGGTCCGCGTAGCGGTCACCGGCCGCACGATCGGCCTGCCGCTCTTCGAGTCCCTGGAGATCCTGGGCCGCGAGAAGACCCTGGCCCGCATCGACGCGGCACTGGCGAAGCTGGCCGCGTAGCGGCTTCGCGTCACACGATGGGGTGGCTGTTCCCACAGAGCAGCCACCCCATCGGTATTCGTTTGTATCCTTGCTTCATGGCTGACACCACGATCAAGATCGACGAAGGCATAAGGGATCGCCTCCGTACCCTGGCGGAAGAGCGCGGCATGAGCACGCGTGCGTACGTCGAGCGTGTGGTCGCGGCCACGCCTACGGAGTCGGAGCAGGCTGAGCGGACAGCGCGTGCTGTCGCATATGTTCGCGCGAATTTCGGAGTGGACCTCTCGGACGAGGATCTGCGAGCCGCGAAGGAATGGCGGGCGGATCTCGTGGCCCGGCGGCTCGGTGAGCGTCGGTGATCGTTCTCGACCATACGGCGGTGCTCGCGCTCTGCCGAGGGCATCGGATGCTTTCCGGGGTCGCGGTGATCGGGGCGGACGAGCCCGGCCAGCGTGCGCACGTCCCCGCGCTCTGCCTGCTGGCGGCGAGTCTTGAACTGCCTGGCGCCACCGCGCACATGGGAGCCCTGCCTGCGGTGGAATTCCTGCCACTGGACTTCGCCGCGGCAGCCGCCGTTGAACAGGCTGTGTCGGCGGGTGTCGACTGGCAGCATGCGCACGCGGTGTATGCGGCGGCGTCGGGTGAGCCGGAGAGCCTGTTGCTGACAGCAACCCCCGAGGCGTACATCGGGACGGGGGTGTGGGCCGTCGACATCGGCAAGCCCTGAGCGTCGGTAATGCCTGCATGAGGGGTCGGCAGCCAGCGGGCTGCCGACCCCCCGCCGTGCTCGCTACTGGACGATCGGCAGAGCCTTGCCGCTCGCTTGCTGTCCCGGAATCATTGCGGGTGGCATCGAGCCCGTCGCGTCAGACTTCGCGGCACCGAACATGAGGCTGGACGACTGTGCGGTGCGCCGGTCCGAGACCACGATGCCGCCGCGCCACTTCCTGCTCGGATCCTGGTAGCGGAACTGGAGCTTCTTCAGACGCTCACCGAACTCCTCCCGCAGCGGCGCGTAGGCGCCGTCGCAGTGCACGTTCCACGTGAGGTCGTTGAGATAGGCATGGCAGGCGATCGGGAACAGCAAGGACGACACCACCAGGTCCGCGACCTGCAACAGGGTGTGCGTATCGCTGTGACCGAAGACGGGGGACTCGATGATCCCCCGGAGACCGTCCCCACCCGTGCGGTATTTGCGGGTGGTCACGCAGTGCACGTTGGGCGCGTTCTTCACCTTGGTACGGCTGTCGAGGACCATCATCCCGCGTGAATGTTCGTGGGCCAGCTGAGCCTGGAACGTCTCGGTCAACGAACCCACGGAGGTCGGGTAGACACCGGACTCGCTGAAGGCGAGTCCCTCCTCCTTGACCCAGACGCGGGCGAGGAGCCGTGCGTCGTGGCGTTCCAGTATGTCGAGCAGGGGCGACACGAGTTCCATCGCGGCCCGGCGCCAGTTGCGGTTGCCGGCCCGCAGGTTCTTGCGGACGTCGGACCCCTTGATCTCGTGCTGGATCAGCTCGGACAGATGCATGACGTGTTGTAACTGGGGCCGGTAGTGCTTCTTGACGTTGAGGAAGTCCCAGGTCAGCTCCTTGACTTGGGAGCGGGGAACAGTGAATGCGCCGATGACGAGTACGGGCGGCGCATCCGGCTTGGCCGGATCGAGCGTCTGCCCGTTACCGGCCTCGTCGATGTAGCAGAGATGCACCGAACCTCCCCTGAAACACGTCTGTGGCCGCCCCCGAAGGGACGGCCACAGGGTCTGCGCAGCCATATGCGCGATGTTTTGTTTGCTGCTTCCGATGCTGCCAGGTGCCGGAGCACAGGGGCAAGCGCGACGTCGCTCTGAGTTGACCGGGTTCAACCCTCTGGAGTGAGAGGGGCAGTTGCCGAGCCGGGCCATACTAGGCAGCCGACGCTTCCGGGGCGCATGGAGATCATGTGGGCAGCACGGTCAGGAGTGCGCAGCGACATCCGGAACCCGCCGTCCACGGCGGTGACCTGGGCGCTCCCGTCGTCGTGCGCGAGTCCCCACGCGGCGACGCGGGCATCGTGATCGCCGTCGGAGGTACGGAACTGCTCGACCACGGCGAAGAGGCGGGGCGCGGTGGCTTCTACGAGGGCGCGGATCTCGTCGGCGAAGCTGTCGGGAGGGGCGGGGTTGGGGGGCTGCGGGGATACGGTGGTCATGCGAAGTCTCCTGTCACCGAGAGGAGTTGATGCGTGATAGAACGCTATCGGAATCGCGATAGATCTATCGCGAAAACTTAGGAATACCTTGCATGTTCACTGATGTGGGGGACAAGGGCGACCGTGGGTGGAGAGGGGATGTGGTGGCTGCTTCCACGCCGCCGACGCTGCGCCAGCGGCGCCTTGGTGCGGAACTGAGAAAGTTGCGCGAGCAGGCTGGGTTGAGTTCGACGGAGGCGGCCGCACGCATTGGCATTCAGCAAGCCAGGATGAGCATGATCGAAGCTGGGCGCTACGGCGTGAGCGCGGATCGTGTGCGAGCCATGGCGCACAGCTACGCATGTGGAGACGCTGCGCTGATCGAGGCGCTGGGCAACATGACGGGGCGGCGAGGACGTAACTGGTGGGATGAGTACCGAGAACTGCTGCCTGTGGCCCTTGTGGAGGTTGCAGAGCTTGAGGCGGAGGCGACGGCCCTGAGGGTTGCCGTGCTTGTCTCCATGCCTGGTCTTCTGCAAACAGCTCAGCAGGCGCGAGCGTCCTACACCCAGAACGTTCCGGTGCTCCAGCCGTACGAGGTTGAGCACAGATCTGCTTTCCGTGTGAGGCGGCAAGGCGTCCTCTATGAGACATCGTCCCTGCCGTACACAGCAGTCATCCACGAGGCAGCGCTTCGTATGGGGGTGGGTGGTCCGGACGTTGTGCGCGGACAGTTGGAGCACTTGGTCCATGTGGGAGAGCAGGAGAATGTGACGATCCTGGCCATCCCGTTCGAACGGGCCGACTTCCCCGTGTCCGGTCAGCCGATCACGTATGCAAGCGGCCCCGTGCCACAACTGGACACGGTCTTGTTGGATTCCGATCATGGGTGCGACCTTCTCTATGCGGAGGCGCAGCTTGCTCGCTACCGGGCGGTCCTGGACCGCATGGAGCGGTGTGCGCTCAGTGAGGCCAAGAGCCGTGATTTCATCCACAAGATCGCCAAGAGTCTGTGAGACGCCGGAACCATGCACGCTTACAACTGGCAGAAGTCCTCGTACAGCAATGAGGGAGCGAACTGTGTCAACGTTGCCACCGCACCCGACGGCACGCTCCGGTTGCGTGAGAGCGACGACCCGGACGTGATACTCGTCGCAACCCGGGCTGGCCTGTCCGCTCTGGTCGCATCGATCAAGGAGAACGAGAGCCTTGGGATGCAACCCTGAGCGAGGCTGCTGCTCGGGAAGACCAATATTCCGGCCGTCGCCGAACAGTTGGAGCTGCTGGAGGCGGTAGCGGGCGAAGAGTGGTGGCAGGACGCCACTCTGCCGATGCTGGAAGACCTGCGCAGAAGGCTGCGAGGGCTGGCGAAACTGGTGGACGCCAAGGCCAGGCGGAAGATCGTCTACACCGATTTCGAGGACGAGTTCGGCGAGATCTCCGAGGCGGATATCAAGGACATGCCGACAGGCGCGGACGAGCACAGGTTCCGCCAGAAGGCCCGCGCATATCTGCTGCGTCACGAGGACCAACCGACCGTCTACAAGCTGCGTCACAACGAGCAGATCACCGAAGACGAACTGGCCGGTCTGGAGGAGATCTTCCTTGCCGAGGCGGTGGCCTCGCCCGAGGATCTTGACGAGGTCCGGGCCACGGGAGGTCTTGGTCTGTTCGTCCGCACTCTGTGCGGACTGGACCGGCAGGCCGCCCAGCGGGCCTTCGAGGGCTTCATCGCAGGAATGCAGTTGAGCGCCGCGCAGCTGGACTTCATCATGCTCATCGTCGATGTGGTCACCAAGCGTGGTGTGCTCGACGTCGGGGATCTGTACGAAGTCGGCAGCCCCTTCCATGACCGTGCGCCCGGCGGCCCGGACGACCTGTTCTCTCTTGAGCAGATCGATGACCTCAAGATTGTCTTCATCGGCCTGCAAAGCACCGCAAAGCCCACCATGCTGGCCGCGTAGACGCATACGCTGGTGACATGCCGATCCGCGCCGTGCTCTGGGACATCGACGGCACGATCTTCGACTACTCCGGCATGGACCGCGTCGGCATGCGTATGCACCTGGAGGCCGAGGGGCTGCCTGAGGGATACGCCTCCCTCAGGCAGGCCCTCGACGCGTGGAAGACCATCCCGGATGTGCGGTGGGCCGGCTTCGCCGTCGGCGCCCCTGCCTCTGCCTGCGCACTACCGGTGCTTGGCCACCCGGAGCAGATGAAGGGCCGGCTCCGGTAGTTCGCGGCCCTTGGGCCAGACCGCGTGCAGGACGCGGTCCAGCCGCACAGCGGGGCTGACCTCGACCTCAACCAGGCGGCCCGATGCCACGTCCTCGCGCACGGCGAGCGCGGAGAGCACCGCGGGGGCCAGACCCCGGGCTGCCGCGCTGCGCAGGGGGGCGGTGGAACCGAGTTCAAGGACCGGGACGGCGATTCCGTCGTACGGACGCAGCGCCCGCTCCAGCGTCTCCCGGGTACCGGAGCCCGCCTCGCGCAGCAGCAGCGGGGTGTCGGCCAGCTCACGTCCGGTCAGGTCGCTGCGACGGTGTGTCCAGGGGTGGCCGGGAGCCACCACGACCGCGAGCCGGTCACGCCCCACCGCTGAGCGGTGCAGATCGTCGGGGACCTGCGGGCCCTCGATGAAACCCAGATCGCAGCCCCCGCGGCGCAGTGCCTCGACCACGCCCCAGCTGTTGGTCACCGTCAGCCCGACGTGGGCGTCCGGGGCGCTGTCCCGCAAGGTGACGAGCCAGCCGGGCATCAGCTCTTCCGCGATGGTCAGACTGGCGGCGACATGCAGTCGGCTGTCCTGCCGCGACCGCAGCGCGGCGGCCCCTTCGACCAGCGCTGCGGCCTGTTCGAGCACCGCCCGCGCCCAGTCGGTCACCACCGCTCCGGCCGGGGTGAGGCGGGATCCCGCGGTGGAGCGGTCCAGGAGCTGCAGCCCGAGACGGCGCTCCAGCGTGCGTATCCGCGCGCTGGCCGACGGCTGGCTGATGAGCAGCCGCGCCGCCGCCCTGCCCAGGCTGCCGGTCTCCGCCACGGTGACAAGCAGCTGCAGTGACTGCAGGTCGGGCAGCGGGCGCTGCCCGCTGTCCCGGTTCTCGCCGCGCTCGCTCATAGGAAACCCTTCATAGGGCAACCCTATGACCTGGGCTCCGATTCGCGTCTACCGGGCGGCGCGGATCCCCAGCACGCTGGTGATCATGACTCTGGACACGGAACACCCCCAGTCACCACCCCCCGGGCGACAGTCGGCGAAGCCGTCACGCGGAGGCAGCGCGTCCGCAGCGGGCCCGGTGCGCCGCAACGCTCCCGGCCTCGCGCTCGCCGTCGTCGGGCTCGGGCTGGCCGAGGGGGTGCACGCCCTGCTGCCCGCCGTGCCGATGCTGACCGCCGCCGTCGTGCTCGGGGTCGTGGCGGCGCATCTTCCCGGGGTGCATTCGTTCGTACGCGGCCGGGGCCGTGCAGGGCTCTCGACGGCGGGCAAGCGGCTGATGCGCGCCGGCATCGTGCTGCTCGGGCTGAAACTCAGCATCGGCGATGTGCTCGGGCTCGGCTGGGCGACGGTGACCATGGTGCTCGGCGTGGTCCTCGTGACCTTCTTCGGGACCTGGTGGCTCGGCCGGAAGCTGGGCCTGCCCGGCGACCAGCCGCTGCTGATCGCCACCGGCTACTCGATCTGCGGCGCCTCGGCCATCGGCGCGGTCAGCGGCGCGCTCGGCAAGGAGGACGACGACGAGCAGCTCGCGGCCGACGTGGCGACCTCGGTCGCGCTGGTCACCCTGTGCGGGACCCTCGCCATTGCGGTCCTGCCGCTGCTGCACCATCCGCTGGGCCTGGACGCTGTTCAGTTCGGCCGCTGGGTGGGCGCCGGCGTCCACGACGTCGGCCAGGTCGTGGCCACCGCCCAGACGGCCGGACCGACCGCGCTCGGCGAGGCCGTGATGGTCAAGCTGATCCGGGTGGCGATGCTCGCACCGCTGGTCGCCGGGGTCGCTGTGGCCTACCGGCGGCGGGCCCACGAAGCGGCCGACGGCCGACAGGCGGTGGGCACCCGCCGCCCGCCCCTGATACCGCTGTTCGTGATCGGCTTCCTGGCGATGACGGCCCTGCGCAGCACGGGTGTGCTGCCTGCCGGTGTGCTCGATGCCGCCGACACCGCGCAGGAACTTCTGCTGGCCGCGGCACTGTTCGGTCTCGGCAGCGCCGTACATCTGCCGTCGCTCGCCCGGTCCGGAGCCAGGACGGCCATGCTCGGCCTCGCCTCCTGGGTGGTTATCGCGTCGGTGAGTTACGCGGGCGTCCTGCTCACCACCTGAGCGAGCCACACCGGGCCCCGGCGCCGTGGCGCCCGCTCTTCGCCACGTGGAGTTGACGGTTGTCAACTCTCCGGCGGGGCTGGGGTGGTGGACCGGAAGCAGGCTCCGGGTAGGTTCGGGAGCATGGTCATTCGCGCCGTTCTCTGGGACATCGACGACACGATCTTCGACTACACGGGTGCCGACCGCGTCGGCATGCGCAAGCACCTCGAACAGGAGGGCCTGCCCGGCGGATACGACTCCGTCGAGCAGGCCCTCGTCGCGTGGCGGGCTCTCACCGATGTGCACTGGCGGCGGTTCGCCGACGGGGAGACGGACTTCCGGGGACAGCGCCGGGACCGGGTCCGGGAGTTCCTCTCGCGGGCGCTGGACGACGGCGAGGCCGACGACTGGTTTGCTCGGCACGTGGCCCACTACGAGGCCGCCTGGTCGCTCTTCCCTGACGCGGTGCCCGCCCTGGACCGGCTGGCGGACGGGTTCCGGCACGGGGTGCTGTCGAACTCCAGCATCCACAACCAGGACCGCAAGCTCCGCACGCTCGGCGTGCGGGAGCGGTTCGAGGCCGTGGTGTGCGCCGTGGAACTGGGCGTCTCCAAGCCCGAGGCCGGCGCCTTCCACGCCGCCTGCGACGCGCTTGCGTTGGAGCCGCAGGAGGTCGCGTACGTGGGGGACGAACCGGACATCGACGCGGGTGGTGCGGTCGCCGCGGGGCTGATGGGAATCTGGCTGGACCGGGGCGGCCGAGGCGGCCGGCCCGAACTCGTCCGTATCAGCGGGCTCGATCAGCTGCCCGGCCTGCTGGCGGGCAATACCCGTTTTGGAGCGCCGGACACCTTCGGGTAATGTTCTTCCTGCGCCGCCCGAGCGGGACGGAAGATCCGAACGGGAAGCGCAAGCCGAACAAAATCCCTTCCAGGGGTTGAGTTTTGGTGGGCTATGGTGTAATTGGCAACACTACGGTTTCTGGTACCGTCATTCTAGGTTCGAGTCCTGGTAGCCCAGCGCAGGAATGCAAGAGTAGTAACAAGCCCCCGTTGTGTAGCGGCCTAGCACGCTGCCCTCTCACGGCAGTAGCGCCGGTTCGAATCCGGTCGGGGGTACAGATCCTTCCCGCGAGATCATCTGGGTCGCACCCACGCTCTCGATGCAGGATCGCTAGGGCCCCCGTTGTGTAGCGGCCTAGCACGCTGCCCTCTCACGGCAGTAGCGCCGGTTCGAATCCGGTCGGGGGTACTTGTAACACCATGGGCTATGGTGTAATTGGCAACACTACGGTTTCTGGTACCGTCATTCTAGGTTCGAGTCCTGGTAGCCCAGCGCAGAAATGCAAGAGTAGTAACAAGCCCCCGTTGTGTAGCGGCCTAGCACGCTGCCCTCTCACGGCAGTAGCGCCGGTTCGAATCCGGTCGGGGGTACAACAGCACGGCAGGCAAGGGCCCTTCACTTCGGTGAGGGGCCCTTCTGCTTGTGTTCCTCGGGGTATGTCGCCCCGTCAAGTGCGCGGTTTGTACCGGGACTTGATGAAGGCCGCCACGACGCTGGGGCGGCCTGGAGGGGGATGGACGTCAGCCGTTGCGGCGCAGGGCCTCGCTCAGCCTCGCCGCCGAGTCGATGACCGCCTGGGCGTGCATCCGGCCCGGATGCCGGGTCAGCCGCTCGATCGGTCCGGAGACCGAGACGGCGGCGACCACCCGGTTCGAGGGGCCGCGCACCGGCGCCGAGACCGAGGCGACGCCCGGCTCGCGCTCGCCGATCGACTGGGCCCAGCCCCTGCGCCGTACTCCCGAGAGCGCCGTCGCCGTGAAACGGGCGCCCTGGAGGCCGCGGTGCAGGCGCTCCGGCTCCTCCCAGGCCATCAGGATCTGGGCCGACGAGCCGGCCTTCATAGTGAGCGTGGAGCCGACCGGCACGGTGTCCCGCAGGCCGGACAGCCGCTCCGCCGCCGCCACGCAGATCCGCATGTCGCCCTGGCGCCGGTAGAGCTGCGCGCTCTCGCCCGTGATGTCCCGCAGGTGGGTGAGCACCGGTCCCGCCGTGGCCAGCAGACGGTCCTCGCCCGCCGCCGCCGCGAGTTCCGCCAGCCGGGGGCCGAGAATGAAACGGCCCTGCATGTCCCTCGCCACCATCCGGTGGTGTTCCAGTGCCACGGCCAGTCGGTGGGCCGTGGGTCGTGCGAGCCCGGTCGCCGCGACCAGCCCGGCGAGGGTGGCCGGACCGGACTCCAGGGCGCTCAATACCAGAGCTGCCTTGTCGAGAACGCCGACGCCGCTAGAGTTGTCCATACGACGATACTCCCGTCTCACTCTGTGAAACGCAAGTTCAATTTTCGGCGGAAGTTGCGAACCTGTACGGGCGGCCACACAACGGCCCCGTAGCCACCGCCCCGCACGGGGGTCCGGACGGCGGCGCACCGAATCTCTAGTTGGGCCGGCGAAGACGCCGGCCGGAGGGAAAGCGATGGGTAGGACACTCGCGGAGAAGGTCTGGGACGACCATGTCGTCCGGCGCGCCGAAGGTGAGCCCGACCTCCTCTTCATCGATCTGCACCTGCTGCACGAGGTGACCAGCCCCCAGGCCTTCGACGGCCTCCGGCAGGCCGGACGCCCGGTGCGGCGCCTCGACCTCACCATCGCCACCGAGGATCACAACACCCCGACCCTCGACATCGACAAGCCGATCGCCGACCCGGTCTCCCGCGCCCAGTTGGAGACCCTGCGCAAGAACTGCGCGGAGTTCGGCGTGCGGCTGCACCCGCTGGGCGACGTCGAGCAGGGCGTCGTGCACGTGGTCGGTCCGCAATTGGGTCTCACTCAGCCCGGCACCACGGTCGTCTGCGGCGACTCCCACACGTCCACGCACGGTGCCTTCGGCGCGCTGGCGTTCGGCATCGGCACCAGCCAGGTCGAGCACGTGCTGGCCACCCAGACGTTGCCGATGGCCCGCCCCAGGACCATGGCGATCACCATCGACGGCGAACTGCCCGACGATGTCACGGCCAAGGACCTGATCCTGGCGATCATCACCCGGATCGGCACCGGTGGCGGCCAGGGCTACATCCTCGAATACCGCGGCTCGGCCATCGAGAAGCTCTCGATGGAGGCCCGGATGACCATCTGCAACATGTCGATCGAGGCCGGCGCCCGGGCGGGCATGATCGCCCCGGACGAGACCACCTTCGACTACCTGAAGGGCCGCGACCACGCCCCGCAGGGCGAGGACTGGGACGCCGCCGTCGCGTACTGGAAGACGCTGCGCACCGACGACGACGCGGTCTTCGACGCCGAGGTCGTCATCGACGCCGCCGAACTGGCGCCGTTCGTCACCTGGGGCACCAACCCCGGCCAGGGCGCGCCCCTGTCGGCCAACGTCCCCGACCCGGCTTCGTACGAGGACGCCTCGGAGCGCAACGCCGCCGAAAAGGCCCTGGAATACATGGGGTTGACCGCCGGCCAGCCGCTGCGCGACATCAACGTGGACACCGTCTTCGTAGGCTCCTGCACCAACGGCCGGATCGAGGACCTGCGTAACGCGGCCGCGATCCTGGACGGCCGCAAAGTCGCGAGAGGCGTACGGATGCTGGTCGTCCCGGGCTCTGTCCGGGTCGCTCTGCAGGCCGTCGCGGAGGGCCTGGACAAGGTCTTCACCGCCGCGGGTGCCGAATGGCGGCACGCGGGCTGCTCGATGTGTCTCGGCATGAACCCCGACCAGCTGGCCCCCGGCGAGCGCTCCGCCTCCACCTCGAACCGCAACTTCGAGGGCCGGCAGGGCAAGGGCGGCCGCACGCACCTGGTCTCCCCGCAGGTCGCCGCCGCCACCGCCGTGCTGGGCCACCTGGCCTCGCCCGCCGACCTGTCCGAAGCCCGTACGCCCGCCGGAGTCTGAGAATCATGGAAGCTTTCACCACACACACCGGCCGGGCCGTCCCGCTGCGCCGCAGCAACGTCGACACCGACCAGATCATCCCCGCCCACTGGCTGAAGAAGGTCACCCGCGACGGCTTCGAGGACGGACTCTTCGAAGCCTGGCGCAAGGACGAGAACTTCGTCCTCAACCGTCCCGAGCGCAACGGTGCCACGGTGCTGGTCGCCGGTCCCGACTTCGGTACCGGATCGTCCCGCGAACACGCCGTGTGGGCGCTGCAGAACTACGGTTTCAAGGCCGTCATCTCCTCCCGGTTCGCCGACATCTTCCGCGGCAACTCGCTGAAGAACGGGCTGCTGACCGTCGTACTCGACCAGAAGACCGTCGACGCGCTCTGGGAGCTGACCGAGGCCGACCCGACGGCCGAGATCACCGTCGACCTGGAGGCGCGACAGGTCCGCGCCGCGGGCATCACCGCCGACTTCGAGCTCGACGAGAACGCCCGCTGGCGCCTGCTGAACGGGCTGGACGACATCAGCCTCACCCTTCAGAACGAAGCGGACATCGCGACTTATGAGGCGGCGAGGCCGAGCTTCAAGCCACGTACAATTCGCGCCTGAGCAGCGCGTTTCCAGGACTGCGCCCCCTGCCTTCTGGTAGGGGGCGCAGTCGCTTGTTGAGACCCCCTCGGGCGACAACTCGCCCCAGATGGCACAATCGGTGCATGGAACGCGACAGCCAACTCAGGCTTTACGGCCAAGTCGCCGACCGATTGAAGGAAGCGCACACAAGAGTGCGCACACTGCAAGTCCCGGAGGGCGTAAGGATGGCGCTGTCCCGGAAGCTGTTGGTCATCACGGCCGCGGCGAAGCACGATCTCCCGGACGCGGCAAGGCGTCTGGACCGGTTGATGAAGGACCTCGATGAGGGCCGATTCCCCGAAGGTGACTGACTCTGCGGAACTGTGCAGCGGTCGACTTCGTTGCGGCACTAGGGTGATTAGCCCGTTTCGTGTTTGATTTGCGGTATATATCTGCCTAACGTGCGAAAACGCTTGAACACTTTCGTTCTGGCAATGTCTCCGAAGGGGAAGACGTGAACAAGGCGCAGCTCGTAGAAGCGATTGCCGACAAGGTCGGCGGCCGTCAGCAGGCCGCGGACGCCGTTGACGCGGTGCTCGACGCGATCGTCCGTGCGGTTGTCGCGGGCGACCGGGTTTCGGTCACCGGCTTCGGCTCGTTCGAGAAGGTCGACCGCCCCGCCCGCTACGCCCGCAACCCGCAGACGGGTGAGCGGGTGCGGGTCAAGAAGACCTCGGTTCCCCGCTTCCGCGCGGGACAGGGCTTCAAGGACCTGGTGAGCGGCTCGAAGAAGCTCCCCAAGGGCGAGGTGGCCGTGAAGAAGGCGCCCAAGGGCAGCCTGACCGGCGGTGTTTCCGCCCGTGCGACGACCAAGGCGGCCGCCAAGAAGGCCGCCGCCAAGAAGGCCGTGGCGAAGAAGGTCACCGCCAAGAAGGCCGCGCCCGCCGCGAAGACCACCGCGGCGAAGAGGGCCATCGCGAAGAAGGCCGCTCCGGCGGCGAAGAAGACCACGGCAGCGGCGAAGAAGGCCACGGCCGCTGCGGCGAAGAAGGCGGCGGCCGCCAAGAAGACCGCGCCTGCCAAGAAGGCCGTGGCGAAGAAGGCGCCCGCGAAGAAGACCACGGCGCGCAAGACCACGGCGAAGAAGGCCACCGCACGCAAGAAGTGAGGCCGGCAGCGCACAGCTGCCCACACGCGCCGGGCCGGGCTCCCCTCGGGGAGCCCGGCCCGCGGGCTGTTGCGGGCAGAGCGCGCGCAGCCGTTCAGAACGTCTGCAGGGTCACCAGGGTGATCCGCAGATCCGCCCCCTCGCCGACGCCCTCGATCCGCACCCGCTGCCCCGGACGCAGCAGCCGCAGCCCGCCCGCGTCGAAGGCCCGGGCGTCGAACTCCACCGGGGTCCCGTCGTCGAGCAGCACACTGCCGGTGCGGGTCTCGGGGTCGTACGTGTACGAGGTCGCCTGCATGTACGGAAGCCTATCGGTCCGGCGAGGAGACCCCCGCGGCCCAGTGCACCGAGGTGTGCGGGCCGGTGCCCAGGGCCAGTGCCGCGCGCAGATCGTCGCCGGTGTCCACGTCCTGGCGGACCGAATCGATGCCGGTCAGCGTGATTTCCACGGCGCCGGAGTCCAGGTGCCGAGCCCGGGAATGGCCGCCGAAATCCGGACGCAATTCCACTCCCGGCGCAGCCGAAAGAAATGTTGTTCCGATTCCTGCCGCGTCGGTGACAAATGCGCGAGGAAAAGCGGCGGAAAAATCGAGGACCCGGGCCAGTTCCGCGGGGCGCAGCGCGGGCAGATCCGCGTTGAGAGCGGCGACCGCGGCCCCGGGCCGCCCGGCCCGCACGGTCCGCTCACCGTGTGCCAGGGCGGCGTTGAGCCCGCGATCCGGTACGTCGGGCACGATGCCCGCCCCGAGGGCCGCGAGAGCCGCCCCTGCCGCCGTGTCGTCCGTGACGACCACCACATCCCGGACCGCCCGGCAGGACAGGGCCGCGGCCACGGTGTCCCGGGCGAACGCGAGGGCGAGGCGCGGGCGCAGCGCGGCACCCGTCGCGGGCGCGAGCCTGCTCTTGGCCCGGGCCAAGGGCTTCAATGGGACGACCAGGGTCCAAGAACCGGCCGGGTCGGTGTTCGTGGCGAACTCCCTCTCGATGCGCATCGCCGCTTATTCTCGCCTGCCGGTGCGAGAACGCGTACGGTCGGCCCCGAAAGCGGGGCGTACGGTGTTCTCGACAGAGCAGGGGCCTGGGGCGAGACTTGACCGTCGGTAGCCAGGCAGAGTTCAGGTCCATAGAGGAAGGTGTCCGAGTGTCCCGCCGCAGAATCGGCTTCTGGTACCGCCTGGCGGCGGTGATCGCAAAACCGCCGCTGGTGGTTCTGTTCAAGCGTGACTGGCAGGGAATGGAAAACATCCCGGCCGACGGCGGATTCATCACTGCGGTCAATCACAACTCGTACCTGGACCCGCTTTCCTACGGTCACTTCCAGTACAACACCGGCCGTGTGCCGCGGCTTCTCGCGAAGGCCGGCCTCTTCAAGACCCCCTTTGTCGGAATGATGCTGCGCGGCACCGGACAGATCCCCGTGTACCGCGAGACGACCAACGCACTGGACGCCTTCCGGGCCGCCGTCGACGCCATCGAGCGCGGTGAATGCGTCGCCTTCTACCCGGAGGGCACCCTCACCCGCGACCCCGACATGTGGCCGATGGCCGGCAAGACCGGCGCCGCCCGCGTCGCGTTGATGACGAAGGCCCCGGTCATCCCGGTCGCCCAGTGGGGCGCGAACCTCGTGATGCCGCCGTACGCCAAGGAGAACAAGCTCCGGCTCTTCCCTCGCAAGACCCTCCAGGTGCAGGCCGGACCGCCCGTCGATCTCTCCCGCTTCTACGACGAGGAGCCGACGCCCGAGCTCCTGCGCGAGGCGACCGAGGTCATCATGGCCGCGGTGACCACGCAGCTGGAGATCGTACGGGGCGAGAAGGCCCCCGCGGAGCCGTACGATCACCGCAGGGCCCGTGCAGAACAGCGGCGCAAGGCCGAAGGAAAGGGACCCAAGTGACGCACCCCGCAAAGGCAGCCGTCTTTGGAACCGGTTCATGGGGTACGGCCTTCGGCGTGGTTCTCGCCGACGCCGGCTGCGACGTCACCCTCTGGGGCCGCCGGGCCGAAGTCGCCGAGGCCGTCAATACGACCCGTACCAACCCGGACTACCTGCCGGGAATTGAACTCCCCGCGTCGATCCGGGCCACCACCGACGCCGCCGAGGCGCTGCACGGCGCCGACTACGCCGTGCTCGTGGTGCCCTCGCAGACCCTCCGCGCCAACCTCGCCGACTGGGCCCCGCACCTCGGCTCCGACACTGTCCTCGTCTCGCTGATGAAGGGGGTCGAACTCGGCACCGCGAAGCGGATGAGCGAGGTCATCGAGGACGTCACCAAAGTCACCCCGGACCGCGTCGCCGTCATCACCGGCCCCAACCTGGCCAAGGAGATCGCCGAACGCCGCCCCGCCGCGGCCGTCGTCGCCTGCCAGGACGAGTCCGTGGCCCAGCGCCTCCAGAGCGCCTGCCACACCTCGTACTTCCGCCCCTACACCAATACCGACGTGGTCGGCTGCGAACTCGGCGGCGCGGTCAAGAACGTCATCGGTCTCGCCGTAGGCATCGCCGACGGCATGGGCCTCGGCGACAACGCGAAGGGCTCGCTCATCACCCGGGGCCTCGCCGAGACGACCCGGCTCGGCCTCGCCATGGGCGCCGACCCGCTGACCTTCTCCGGTCTCGCGGGCCTCGGCGACCTGGTGGCCACCTGCTCCTCGCCGCTCTCGCGCAACCACACCTTCGGCACCAACCTCGGCCGCGGAATGACGCTCCAGGAGACCATCGCGGTCACCAAGCAGACCGCGGAGGGCGTCAAGTCCTGTGAATCGGTGCTCGATCTGGCCCGCAGGCACGGCGTCGACATGCCCATCACCGAGACGGTCGTCGGCATCGTCCACGAGGGCAAGCCGCCGGTGGTCGCGCTGAGCGAGCTGATGTCGCGCAGCGCGAAGCCCGAGCGCCGCTGACGACAGGCACCGAGGCGCGCGGGGCGGTGAACGTTCGCACACACCGCTCCAGCGGCCCCGGCCACGCTGACGCGAGGGGTACCAGCAGGTACGCTCAACGCGATATGAGCAGCGAGAACCTCCCCCAGAGCCCGGAGCAGCAGCTCCGCAAGCCGCGCGTGGCCGTCGTGTTCGGCGGCCGCAGCTCCGAACACGGCATCTCGGTCGTCACGGCCGGCGCCGTCCTGAACGCCATCGACCGGACCAAGTACGACGTCCTGCCGATCGGCATCACGACGGACGGCCGCTGGGCCCTCACCGCCGACGAGCCCGACCGCATGGCCATCACGGACCGCAGGATGCCCGATGTGGCGCAGCTGGCCGAGTCGACAGAGGGCGGCGTGGTGCTCTCCGTCGACCCCGGCAGCCGTGAAGTGGTGTACAGCGAGCCCGGCTCGGTCCCCAAGGCACTCGGCGAGGTCGACGTCGTCTTTCCCGTACTGCACGGCCCGTACGGCGAGGACGGCACCCTGCAGGGGCTCCTGGAGCTCTCCGGAGTGCCGTACGTCGGCGCCGGGGTGCTCGCCTCGGCCGTCGGCCAGGACAAGGAGTACATGAAGCGGGTCTTCACCTCGTTCGGACTGCCGGTCGGCCCGTACGTAGTGGTGCGCGCCCGAGAATGGGACACGGACCCGTCCGCCGCCCGCAAGCGCATCGTGGACTTCGCCGGGGACCACGGCTGGCCGCTCTTCGTCAAGCCCGCCCGGGCCGGCTCGTCCATCGGCATCACCAAGGTCGACGACCTCGCCGGTCTCGACGAGGCGATCGAGGAGGCCCGCCGCCACGACCCCAAGTTCCTCGTCGAGTCGCTGCTGCGGGGCCGCGAGATCGAGTGCGGGGTGCTGGAGTTCGAGGACGGCCCGCGCGCCAGCGTGCCCGCCGAGATCCCGCCGGTCACCTCGCACGACTTCTACGACTTCGAGGCCAAGTACATCGATTCGGCCTCCGGGATCGTGCCTGCCCCGCTCACCGAGGAGCAGACCGCCGAGGTCCAGCGGCTGGCGGTCGAGGCATTCGAAGCCGTGTCCTGCGAGGGCCTGGTGCGCGCCGACTTCTTCCTCACCGAGGACGGCGGCTTCGTGATCAACGAGATCAACACCCTGCCGGGCTTCACTCCGATCTCCATGTACCCGCGGATGTGGCAGGAGAGCGGTGTGAGTTACCAGGAGCTGGTGGACCGGCTGATCCAGGCCGCGTTGAACCGGCCGACCGGCCTGCGCTGAGACGAGTCCCGTGCCGTAGGGCGTGCACCCCCTCGCGGAGGGTACGCCCTACAGGCTGGGCACCGTCTTCGTGATCGCCGGGGCGAACGCGGCCAACGGGCTCGCGTCATGCGCGTACGCCGTCGAGAGACTCACCTCGACGTACGCCTTGCGGAGGGTGGTCGTAAAACGCGGACCGGCGTCGTCCGGCTGCTCCAGCAGCCAGTTGACGCCGTCCGCCTCGGTCCCCTTCGCCATGGGGTCGTCCATCTTCGCGGGCCGGGGGACACCGCAGCGCAGTACGATCGCTCCGTCCCCCCACTCGGCGATCAGTTCGGACTCCGTCCCGCTGTCATCGCGGCCGAGTCCGGCGACGGTCTTCGGCAGCTCCTTGTGCAGTGCGCGGCAGTAGGCTGCGGCTTCCGGAGACGGTGTGGGTACCGTGATCGACGCGGCGGCGTCCGTTGAGGAGCAGCCCGCCGCGGCCAGCAGCAGCGCGGCAACGGACGGACCGAGAAACACGGGATGGCGGAAGCGGCGCGATGATGTCACCGGCCCAGCGTAGACGGGGACTACAGATGAACGACCGGGCAGGTCAGGGTTCGCGTGATGCCTTCCACTTGCTGGACCTTGGCGACCACCATGCGACCGAGTTCATCGACCGTGTCGGCCTGGGCACGCACGATCACGTCGTAGGGGCCGGTGACGTCCTCTGCCTGTATCACTCCCGGAACTTTGGCGATGGTCTCGGCGACGGTCGACGCCTTGCCCACCTCGGTCTGAATAAGGATGTACGCCTGTACCACGGAACCTCCAGGGCGGCCACGAGGATCGTGTGGGGATGGGAAAGGGACGCCACGGTATCGCGTTGCCGCGGGCCGCGGGGAGACCTGCGGGGCGGTTGACGTCCACAGCGTGGCGCACACACAGCACAAGTTGACGTATCTCTTGACAGTACCGACAGCAGAGACGGCCCGCGACCGCAAGCGCGACGGGGCGAAAGGGGGACGGGCATGGCGATGGGAACCGGTGCAGACTGCTCTCTGCGGCGGCGGCCGGTCCACGGTCCGGACCCCCGGCCGCCGAAGCAGCCCGGACGGACGTCCGGCGCGATAGATGAGAGGTGAGACTCGGTGAAGGGAACCGTGGGCGAGTTGGGGGAGTTCGGGCTCATCAGGGAGCTGACTTCCCGGCTCACCACCACTCCGGCGGTACGGCTCGGCCCCGGCGACGACGCCGCGGTCGTGTCCGCTCCCGACCGCAGGGTCGTGGCCAGCACGGACATTCTGCTGGAGGGGCGGCACTTCCGCCGCGACTGGTCGACCGCGTACGACGTCGGCCGAAAGGCCGCCGCCCAGAACCTCGCCGACATCGCCGCCATGGGTGCCGTGCCCACCGCGCTGCTGCTCGGCCTGGTCGTCCCCGCCGAACTCCCGGTCACCTGGGCCGGTGAGCTGATGGACGGCATCCGTGACGAGTGCCAGGTCGCCGGCGCGGCCGTGGTCGGCGGGGATGTGGTGCGCGGCGAGACGATCACCGTCTCGATCACCGCACTCGGCGATCTGCGCAACCATGAACCGGTCACCCGGTCCGGCGCCCAGCCCGGCGACGTCGTCGCCGTCACCGGCTGGCTCGGCTGGTCCGCCGCCGGGTACGCCGTGCTCTCCCGCGGCTTCCGCTCGCCCCGCGCCTTCGTCGAGGCCCACCGGCGCCCCGAACCGCCGTACCACGCGGGCCCGGCGGCCGCCGGGCTCGGCGCCACCGCGATGACGGACGTGAGCGACGGACTCGTCGCCGACCTCGGGCACATCGCGGAGGCCAGCAAGGTCCGGATCGATCTGCGCTCCGGACTCATCGACATCCCCTCGCAGATGTCCGACATCGGGCAGGCCGTCGGCGTGGACCCGCTGCAATGGGTGCTCACCGGGGGAGAGGACCACGCGATCGTCGCCACCTTCCCGCCGGACGTGAAACTGCCCGCCCGCTGGAAGGTGATCGGCGAGGTCCTCAACCCCTCGGCGCTGCCGCAGGTGACGGTCGACGGGGCGCCCTGGACCAGCAAGGGCGGCTGGGACCATTTCGGCGGCATCGAGGACGCCCAGTAGATTCGGCGTATGCCCCGATCTGCTGCCGTACCCGCCCGTGTGCTCACCGTCGCCGGATCCGATTCCGGCGGTGGTGCGGGCATTCAGGGCGATCTGAAGACGATGCTCGCGTTCGGCGTGCACGGAATGAGCGTGCTGACCGCCGTCACCGCCCAGAACTCGCTGGGTGTGCAGGGCGCCTGGGAACTGCCCGCCGAGGCCGTACGCGCCCAGTACCGCAGCGTGGTGGACGACATCGGTGTGCAGGCGGTGAAGACCGGCATGCTGGCGTCGGCCGCGCTCGTGGAAACCGTGGCCGAACTCCTCGCGGGCACCGCGGCCCCGGTCGTCGTGGACCCGGTCGGGGTCTCCAAGCACGGAGATCCGCTGCTGGCCGCCGAGGCGCTCGATTCCGTACGGACGAAACTGCTGCCGGTCGCCACGGTCGCCACCCCGAACCTGGACGAAGTGGCGCAGCTCACCGGCGTGAACGTCACGGACGAGACCGGGATGCGGCAGGCCGCCACCGGGATACTGGCTTTCGGGCCGCGCTGGGTCGTCATCAAGGGCGGGCATCTGCCCGGCGAGCCCGTCGATCTGCTGACGGACGGCACCGCGGAGCACTGGCTGCGCGAACCCAGGCACGACAACCGGCACACCCACGGCACCGGCTGCACGCTCGCCTCGGCGATCGCCTGCGGACTGGCCCTGGGCCAGGACGTGCCCACGGCCCTACGGGGCGCGAAGGCGTACGTCACCGGCGCGATCGCGGCCGGATTCCCGCTGGGCGCCGGGATCGGTCCCGTCGACCACGGCTGGCGGACGCGCACTGGGTGAGCACGCCCCGCAGCACAGCAAAAAGCCGGTCCATCGAGATGGACCGGCTTTTTGGGCAACCGGAAGGCTGCGCTACGACGGGAACGTCAGCGCGCGACCTTGCCGGCCTTGATGCACGAGGTGCAGACGTTGAGCCGCTTCGGCGTCCGACCGACCACGGCACGCACGCGCTGGATGTTGGGATTCCAGCGACGGGACGTACGGCGGTGCGAGTGCGAAATGTTGTTGCCGAAGCCCGGCCCCTTGCCGCAGACGTCGCAGTTGGCAGCCACGGGTCACTCCAAAGACTTCAGGTGCACTTACAGTGAATTCCGGCGCGCCGGATTCATTTGACTGAAGTGGCGGCACCGGGGGAATGGCCCGACTCTCGTCGGGCAACCGAAGCAGCATACAACGGCCGCGTCGGTAGAACGAAACTACCATGGGTTCCGCCGCCCCCCGTCCCGCCCCTGTCGCCGCCGGACCCGGCGCGCGGGGACTACTCTGCGGTGCAGCCGGCCACCCACGGCCGATCTTCGAGGAGGACCGACAGGTGCCGCAGACCGCCGACGAGATGGACGCCGTCGCGGTGCGTACCTGGTGCTCACTGGCGCTGGAGGCGCTGGGCCGGGAGCGCGAGGCGATCGACGCGATCAACGTGTACCCCGTCGCGGACGGGGACACCGGTACGAACCTCTATCTGACCGTCGAGTCCGCGAACCAGGCCGTCGAAGCGGTCTTCGCCGCCCACGAGACCGGCACGACCGTGCCCGTCGCCGCCGACGTGGTACGGGCCATGGCGCACGGAGCGCTGATCGGTGCCCGCGGGAACTCCGGCACGATCCTGGCCCAGTTGCTGCGCGGGATGGCCGGGGTGCTGGCCGGCGGGCACGGCGCGGACCACCTGCGCCGGGCGCTCACGAGCGCCGCGGCCGCCGCCCGGCAGGCCGTCGCCCACCCCGTCGAGGGCACCGTGCTCACCGTGGCCACTGCCGCCGCCGAGGCCGCCGGACGCACGGCGGACGACGCCGGAACCGCGGCGGTCGCACAAGCGGCGTACGAGGGAGCGCGGACGGCCCTGGAAGCAACCCCCGGACAACTCGCCGTCCTCGGGCGCGCGGGCGTCGTGGACGCCGGGGGACGGGGCCTGGTGACCGTGCTCGGGGCGCTCGTCGAAGCGGTCTCCGGGCGGGCGCCCGAGCGCCGTCACGTGGCCGCGCCCGTGCTTCCGGTGCCGGACGACTGCGCGGTGTCCGACGCGGAGGGCGGACCGGCCTTCGAGGTCATCTACCTGCTGGAGGCCACGGACGGCGCCGTGGACCGGCTGCGGACCCGGCTCGACGGACTCGGCGACTCGCTCGTGGTGGTGGGCGGCGACGGGCTGTGGAACGTCCACGTGCATGTCGACGACGCGGGTGCGGCGGTGGAGGCCGGCGTCGAGGCGGGGCGGCCGTACCGCATCCGGATCACCCACTTCGGCGCGGACCGGGTGCACCCCCACGCCGAGCCTGTGCAGCGCGCGGTCGTCGTGGTGGTTCCCGGCGACGGGCTCCGCGGCCTGTGCAAGGAGGCCGGGGCGACGACGGTCCTGGCGCGCCCCGGGGAGCCGCCCGCCAGCGGCGAACTCGTCGACGCGATCCGCCGGGCGCACGCCCGCGAGGTGGTCCTGCTGCCCAACGACGCCGAGTTGCGCCACACCGCCGCTGCCGCCGCCGAACAGGCCCGCGCGGAGGGGGTCAGGGTCGCCCTGATCCCGACCCGGGCCGCCGTTCAGGGCATCGCGGCCCTCGCCGTCCACGAACCCGACCGCAGCTTCGACGAGGACGTGGTCGCGATGACCGCCGCGGCCGGCGCCACCCGCTACGCCGAACTGGCCGTCGCCGAGCGGCAGTCCTGGACCATGGCGGGCATCTGCCAGGCCGGCGACATCCTCGGCCTGATCGACGGCGACGTCGCGGTCATCGGCGAGGACGTACCGGAAACGGCCCGTAACGTGCTGGACCGCATGCTGGCGGCGGGCGGCGAACTGGTCACCCTGGTCCTCGGCGAGGACGTCCCCGACAGCCTCGCGGACGCGCTGGAGGAGCACGTACGCGAGGGCTATCTCGCGGTCGACACGGTGGTGTACCGGGGCGGCCACCAGTGCGCCCCGCTGCTGATCGGCGTGGAGTAGGGCGGCGCGCGGCCGACGCGGGTGCCATCGAGCGCCGGACGCGCCCGATCTCGGCACCTGAGCACCGGACGCGCGGGCCCCTCGGGCGCCGGACGCGTCCGGCAGCCGCCTCCGCGGCCTGCCCAGCCGAAGCAGCCCCGCCCGCCGAGCTGATGGCGGGTGTGGACCCCGAGCGTCGCGCTCTCGCCCGACTCGTCCGCCCGGTGCGAGGCGTCCGGCGCATGCCTGGTCGTCCTCGAACTGTCCGGTGGCACGGAGGATTTCGGCGAGCCAAAGGTACGACCGGGCCTTCCGAGCGCCGTGACGAACTCCGCCCCCCATTTGCCGGTCGGTCTTAGTCGACAGCGCACCACGGCAGCCCGGCGTCATCGGGTCCCGGCGGCGGCCCGCGACCAGGGTATTCCGGCGTTCCGGGCGGTGCCCGCCCGACATCTGTCAGTGGTGTGGTGTGCAATGGATCGCGTGTCTGCGTTCGATGAACCCCTCAAGAAGCTGCTCGGCGGAGCCACCGCGAAGGTGATGGCCGACCATCTCGACCTGCACACGGTCGGTGATCTGCTGCACCACTACCCGCGGCGGTACGAGGAGCGCGGCCGGCTCACCGCGCTGACCGACCTCCCGCTGGACGAGCATGTGACGGTGGTCGCCCAGGTCGCCGACGCCCGCATCATGATGTTCAACAACGGCCGTGGCAAGCGCCTCGAAGTGACCCTCACCGACGGCAGCGGCCGTCTCCAGCTCGTCTTCTTCGGCCATGGCGTCCACAAGCCGCACAAGGAACTGCTGCCCGGCCGGCGGGCGATGTTCGCGGGCAAGGTCTCCGTCTTCAACCGCAAGATGCAGTTGGCTCACCCCACGTACCAGCTACTGGACGCCGAGTCCATCGACGGGGCCGAGGCCACGGAAGCGGTGGACGCCTTCGCCGGGCGACTGCTGCCGATCTACCCGGCCTGCAAGCAGTTGGACTCGTGGCGGATCGCCAAGGCCGTCGACACCGTGCTGCCCAGCGCGCGGGATGCCGTCGACCCGCTGCCGCCGAGTCTGCGCGAGGGCCGCGGGTTCACCCCGCTCCCGGAGGCGCTGCTGAAGGTGCACCGCCCGCAGACCAAGGCAGACATCGCCCAGGCCAGGGACCGGCTGAAGTGGGACGAGGCCTTCGTCCTCCAGGTCGCGCTGGCCCGCCGCAGATACGCGGACACCCAGCTCCCGGCGGTCGCCCGGAAGCCCGCCCACGGCGGACTGCTCGACGCCTTCGACGCCAAGCTGCCCTTCACCCTCACCGACGGCCAGCGCAAGGTTTCCAAGGAGATCTTCGACGACCTGGCGACCGAGCACCCTATGCACCGGCTCCTCCAGGGCGAGGTCGGTTCCGGGAAGACCTTGGTCGCGCTGCGTGCGATGCTCGGCGTGGTCGACGCGGGCGGACAGGCCGCCATGCTCGCGCCCACCGAGGTGCTCGCCCAGCAGCACCACCGGTCCATCACCGAAATGATGGGCGAGCTGGCCGAGAATTGGGGACTGTGGCGCGAAGCGCCTCCCCAGAAGGGTGGCGGCGGGCGACGGGCGGGCATGCCGGGCGGCTCCGAGCAGGGCACGAAGGTGGTGCTGCTCACCGGCTCCATGGGCGTCGCGGCCCGCCGTCAGGCGCTGCTCGACCTCGTCACCGGTGAGGCCGGGATCGTGATCGGTACGCACGCGCTGATCGAGGACAAGGTGCAGTTCCACGACCTGGGCCTGGTCGTCGTCGACGAACAGCACCGCTTCGGGGTGGAACAGCGCGACGCGCTCCGGTCCAAGGGGAAGCAGCCGCCGCACCTGCTGGTCATGACCGCCACCCCCATTCCCCGTACGGTCGCCATGACCGTCTTCGGTGACCTGGAGACCTCCGTACTGGACCAGTTGCCCGCCGGCCGCTCGCCGATCGCCAGCCACGTCGTCCCCGCCAAGGACAAACCGCACTTCCTCAGCCGCGCCTGGGAACGGGTCCGGGAGGAAGTGGAGAGCGGGCACCAGGCCTATGTGGTCTGCCCCCGCATCGGAGACGACGCCGAGGACGAGGCGGCAGGGAAGAAGGGGAAGAAGAAGGCGGCCGAGGAGGATGGCGAGAAGCGCCCCCCGCTCGCCGTCCTGGAGATCGCCGAACAGCTCGCCAAGGGCCCGCTCGCCGGGCTGCGCATCGAGGTGCTGCACGGCAGGATGAACCCCGACGACAAGGACGACGTGATGCGCCGCTTCGCCGCGGGCCAGGTCGACGTCCTCGTCGCCACCACCGTCATCGAGGTCGGGGTCAACGTCCCCAACGCCACCGCGATGGTCATCATGGACGCCGACCGGTTCGGGGTCTCCCAGCTGCACCAGCTGCGCGGCCGGGTCGGCCGCGGCTCCGCCCCCGGACTCTGTCTGCTGGTCAGCGAGGCCCACGAGGCGAGTCCGGCCCGCGCCCGCCTGTCCGCCGTCGCCGCCACCCTCGACGGCTTCGAACTGTCCCGGATCGACCTCGAACAGCGCCGTGAGGGCGATGTCCTGGGCCAGGCCCAGTCCGGGGTCCGCTCCTCGCTGCGGATGCTCACCGTCATCGACGACGAGGAGGTCATCGCCGCCGCCCGGGAGGAGGCCGCGGCGACCGTCGCCGCCGACCCGGAGTTGGAACACCTGCCGGAGCTGCGGACCGCGTTGGACGCACTGCTCGACAAGGAGCGCGAACAGTACCTCGACAAGGGTTGACGGGTGCGTGGGCCCGATCCGCCGCGACGCCATATCGTGGATGCCACGGCGCCGCAGCATCCTGCGGGCCACCCACGAACCGAGGACCAGACACCCATGACCCGCGTGATCGCCGGCTCGGCCGGCGGACGCCTCCTGGCCGTCCCGCCCGGCACCGGCACCCGCCCCACCTCCGACCGTGCACGCGAGGGCCTCTTCTCCACCTGGGAAGCCCTCCTGGGCAGCCTCCACGGCACCCGTATCGCGGATCTGTACGCCGGCTCCGGAGCCGTCGGCCTGGAAGCGCTCTCGCGCGGCGCCGTCCACGCCCTGCTCGTCGAGACCGACCCCAGGGCCGTCCGAACCGTCCGGGACAACGTCCGCGCGCTCGGCCTGCCCGGTGCCGAAGTCCGTACCGGCAAAGCCGAACAGATCGTGACAGGGTCGGCCCCCGCGGAGCCCTACGACGTGGTGTTCCTGGACCCGCCGTACGCCGTGACCGACGACGATCTCGGCGAGATACTGCTCACACTCCGTGCCCAGGGGTGGCTCGCAGCCGATGCGCTCGTCACCGTGGAACGCAGCACCAGAGGCGGAGAATTCAACTGGCCCAAGGGATTCGAGCCACTGCGGGCCCGTCGCTACGGCGAGGGAACGCTTTGGTACGGTCGCGCCGCCTCTACGTGCGAAGACGCACGATGACCGGACCGGAGAGCGAGGGAATCAAGTTGCGCCGCGCCGTCTGCCCGGGGTCGTTCGACCCCATCACCAATGGACACCTCGACATCATCGGACGCGCCTCGAAGCTGTACGACGTCGTATATGTCGCGGTGATGATCAACCAGTCCAAGAAGGGCCTCTTCACGGTCGACGAGCGCATCGACCTGATCCGCCAGGTCACGGCGGACTTCGGCAACGTCCAGGTCGAGTCCTTCCACGGCCTCCTGGTCGACTTCTGCAAGCAGCGCGACATCCCGGCGATCGTGAAGGGCCTGCGGGCCGTCAGCGACTTCGACTACGAGCTGCAGATGGCCCAGATGAACAACGGCCTCTCCGGCGTCGAAACGCTCTTCGTACCGACCAATCCCACCTACAGCTTCCTGTCGTCCTCCCTGGTCAAGGAGGTCGCCACCTGGGGCGGCGACGTCTCTCACCTGCTTCCCCCGGTGGTCCACGCAGCCCTCGTGGAGCGCCTGCGGGAGCGCTGATCCGGCGCCGAGTATCTGACGGACCGTCACCAGGTGTCGGGCGGGCGCCGACTGGCCGTACAGTCGTCCCGTCCGTCTCCAATCGGCTGTAGAGAGTGGCGAGCACACGGTGGACGTGCAGAAGAAGCTCGACGAAATCGTCGAGGTGGTCGGGAGCGCCCGGTCCATGCCCATGTCGGCTTCGTGCGTGGTCAACCGCGCCGAGCTGCTCGCGATGCTCGAAGAGGTGCGCGAGGCCCTGCCCGGCTCGCTCGCCCACGCCCAGGAGCTCATCGGCGGCCGGGAGCAGCTGGCCGAGCAGGCCCGTCAGGAGGCCGAGCGGATCATCGAGGCCGCACACGCCGAACGCGCCTCGCTGATTTCCGGGACCGAGGTCGCCCTGCAGTCCCGCAGCGAGGCCGACCGCATCCTCGGCGAGGCCCGCCGGGAGGCCGAGGAGGTCCGCGCCGAGGCCGACGAGTACGTCGACAGCAAGCTCGCCAACTTCGAGGTCGTCCTCACCAAGACCATCGGCTCCGTCGATCGGGGCCGCGAGAAGCTCCTCGGCCGCGGCCAGGCCTTCGACGAGCAGGGATACGAGGACCCGGACTTCGCCGAGGCCCCCGAGCGCAGCACGGACCCGGCCACGCTCCAGCGCCGCGCCGACGAGTACGTGGACACCAAGCTCGGCGCCTTCGAGGCCGTGCTCGCCAAGACCCTGGAGGCGGTCGGCCGCGGCCGGCAGAAGCTGCACGGCCGGGTCGCCACCGACGAGCTCGGCGCGCACATGGCCGCCCAGGACGCGGCGGGCAACCAGGTCCGCATGAGCGACGAGGACCACTGGGCCGGCCTCGCCGAGCTCGCCACCCCGGAGCCGCAGCCGGTCCATCAGCAACTCCAGCCGCACTACCCCGCCCAGGACCGGCCAGACTACGCGGAGACGTACGCGTACCAGGAGCAGCCGCAGCAGGACGTCTACAGCTACCAGCAGCAGCCCGACCCGTACGCCGCCTATCAGCAACAGGGCTACGACCAGAGCCAGGCCCAGGTCCAGATCCCGGTCCAGGGGTACGACGGCTGGCAGCAGCAGCCCATGCAGCCCCAGCAGGCGCTCCAGCCACAGGGCGAGAGCGCCCTCGACGAGACCAGCCTGTTCGACACCAGCATGATCGACCTGGACCAGCTGCGCCGGTACGAGCAGGAACGCTGACCGTTCGCGACCACGATCCGGTCGCCACGCCGGTCCGGGCCGCACAGGAGTCCGCTGGACCGGATTGGGAGCTGGGCGACGCGTCCAGTATCCTGGACCCTTCGGTCGCGTATGTCCGCGATTCAGGCTGCCCGTTTCGCATCCGAAACCGGGCGGCCCTCCCCACGCTGTGTGATGCACATGATTTCGAAAGCAGGAAAAGCCCTGAACGGCCACCTCGACCACCGAAACCCCCTCGTGTTCGACACGCACGAGTTGGGTCGGCGTCCCGGTGCCCTGCAGCGGCTGACCCGCACGGTGGACGCACCCGGCTCACCGGCCCTCGGCATCGACGAGGTCATCGGTGTGCCGGAAGGCGCACCCGTGGAGCTGGAACTCCGTCTCGAATCGGTCATGGAGGGGGTGCTTGTCACAGGCACCGCCCGTGCGTCGGCCGAGGGGGAGTGCGTAAGGTGTCTGGAGCCGCTGCGCCACGAGGTTGCGGCGGACTTCCAGGAGATGTTCTCGTACCCTGACGCCGATGACCGGGGCCGCAGCCACAAGGCGGAACCGGCCGACGACGCCGATGAAGACGAGGACAGGCTCTTCATCGAGGACGGCCTGTTCGACCTCGAACCAGTGCTGCGCGATGCGGTGGTGCTCGCACTGCCGATGCAGCCGGTGTGCCGGGAGTCCTGTGCCGGCCTGTGTTCCGAATGCGGAATCAGGCTGGACGAGAATCCCGGTCACCACCACGATGCCGTCGACATCCGTTGGGCGGCACTGCAAGGACTCGCCGACACCGTTCAGGACGGCGAGAAGGACAACATGGGCGGCGCCGAAGCGGGCGTCGACGAGAAGCAGGAGAAGTAGCCGTGGCTGTTCCGAAGCGGAAGATGTCGCGCAGCAACACGCGCCACCGCCGGTCGCAGTGGAAGGCTGCGGTCCCCACCCTGGTTTCGTGCGAGCGTTGCCAGGAGCCGAAGCTGCAGCACATCGCGTGCCCCAGCTGCGGCACGTACAACAAGCGCCAGGTCCTCGAGGTCTGAGCGGCTGGTGAGAGGCCCGATGTCTGAGTTGTCCAACGCCAAGAAGCAGGCAGACAACGTCAACACAGCCTCGTCCCACACGCTTCTGGAAGGGCGGCTCGGGTATCACCTCGAGTCCGCCCTTCTGGTGCGTGCGCTGACCCATCGTTCGTACGCGTACGAGAACGGCGGTCTGCCGACCAACGAGCGGCTCGAATTCCTCGGGGATTCGGTGCTCGGCCTGGTCGTCACGGACACGCTGTACCGCACCCACCCCGACCTGCCCGAAGGCCAGCTGGCCAAATTGCGGGCCGCGGTGGTCAACTCGCGTGCACTTGCGGAAGTGGGCCGCGGCCTCGAACTCGGCTCCTTCATCCGGCTCGGCCGCGGTGAAGAGGGCACGGGCGGCAGGGACAAGGCGTCCATCCTCGCCGACACCCTTGAAGCGGTGATCGGCGCGGTCTATCTCGACCAGGGCCTCAGCGCGGCCTCGGAGCTGGTCCACCGGCTCTTCGACCCGCTGATCGACAGGTCCTCCAACCTCGGTGCCGGCCTGGACTGGAAGACCAGCCTCCAGGAACTCACCGCGAGCGAGAGCCTCGGCGTCCCCGAGTACCTCGTCACGGAGACCGGCCCGGACCACGAGAAGACCTTTACTGCTGCTGCTCGCGTCGGTGGTGTCTCGTACGGCACCGGCACCGGCCGTAGCAAGAAGGAAGCGGAGCAGCAGGCGGCGGAGTCCGCCTGGCGCGAGATCAGCGCCGCCGCGGAAGCGAGGGAGGCAGCGGCGAAGGCCGCTGCCGGCGGAGGGGCCGCCGACACCCCTGCCGACCCGTCGCCGTCCCCGGACGTCGCTCCCGCCTGACCCGGAAATCCCCTCGGTGCCCAGCGCATCGGGGGGTTTTCGCTGCCCGGATACCCTGGAAACGTCCCTGAGGAGCCACACCGTGCCCGAGCTGCCCGAGGTCGAAGTCGTACGGCGGGGTCTTGAGCGCTGGGTCACCGGCCGGATCGTCGGAGACGTCGAGGTGCTGCACCCGCGTGCGGTCCGTCGCCACCTCGCGGGCGGTGTGGACTTCGCGGCCCGGCTGGGCGGCGCCCGCCTCGGCCCGGCCATGCGGCGCGGCAAATACCTCTGGGTGCCGCTGAACGATGCGTCGAGCTCGCTGCTGGGCCACCTCGGCATGAGCGGCCAACTGCTCGTACAGCCGCAGGACGCCCCCGACGAGAAGCATCTGCGCATCCGGATCCGCTTCCAGGACTCGCTCGGCACCGAGCTGCGCTTCGTCGACCAGCGGACGTTCGGGGGGCTCTCGCTCCACGAATGCGCCGCCGACAGCACCGACGGGCTGCCCGACACCATCGCGCACATCGCCCGCGACCCCCTGGACCCGGCCTTCGACGACACGGCGTTCCACGCGGCCCTGCGACTGCGCCGTACGACGATCAAGCGCGCCCTGCTCGACCAGTCGCTGATCAGCGGAGTCGGCAACATCTACGCGGACGAGGCGCTCTGGCGCGCCAAGCTGCACTACGACCGCCCGACCTCGACCCTCACCCGCCCCAAGTCGGCCGAGCTGCTGGGCCACGCCCGCGACGTGATGAACGCGGCGCTCGACCAGGGCGGCACCAGCTTCGACAGCCTCTACGTCAATGTGAACGGCGAGTCCGGCTACTTCGACCGCTCCCTCGACGCGTACGGGCGGGAGGACGAGCCGTGTCACCGCTGCGGTACGCCGATACGCCGCCAAGCGTGGATGAACCGTTCCAGCTACTTCTGCCCGCGCTGCCAGCGGCCGCCACGCACCTAGGCGAGTAAGTCCGATGTGTTCAGTGATCAAATGCGATCAGCGACCGCATGGTCGGGGCGCCGGTCTTGTGGTTGCGCCAGATCGCGGCTGCCATCGCGAGGATGCGCTGGGCGACGCGGACGGCGACGCCCTCGAAGGTCCGTCCGCCGTGC